>NZ_JAAVSC010000022.1 GCF_012641095.1 Lactobacillus sp. HBUAS51381 | reverse complement strand
TTCAAGCAGACCACTTGAAAAATCCCACGGCTGAGACCAAATTTGACTCACTCACGGCTACATGAGGTGTATCGAATTAAACTGGCAGAACGTTGCCACGCCAGCGATCTCATCGCACATTTAGTCGATTTCAGCCGCAGGTGGTCGGTGATGATTGATTTTATGGTGATAAGCCTTGTCAGCTGGGGACTGGAGTGTGCTCGTGAATTTTCAGCCTTTAGTACGGGGGCCTATTGCAGGTCAGTCTTGTATTTAATCGAATCCGCCTCGGTAATCTCGCGAACGACACGGCAGGGGTTACCCACGGCCAGCGAATTGTCCGGAATATCCCGAGTAACCACGGAACCGGCGCCGATCACGCAACCGTTGCCGATCGTGACGCCGCCAATCACCGTGACGTTACTACCGAACCAACAGTTGTCGCCAATCTTGATGGGCTTGTCGTACTCGATGTCAAAGAGGGACCCGTCGGCATGGGGCTGTAAGTTCCGTTCCTGATACCGCAACGGATGCATCGGCGTCACCAACGTCACGTTGGGGCCGAACCACACGCTATCGCCGATGGTGACGTCGCCGCAGTCTAGAACCGTGAAGTTGGCGTTAGCATAGAGATGTTTACCTAGGTGCGTATAGCTCCCATAGTCAAAGAAAATGGGGCCTTGCAGGTAGGTGCCTTCTCCGTGATTGGGGACCAGTTTGGTTAAGATTTCTTCGCGTTTTTCCGTCTCGTCATCGAAAGTCATGTTGTATTCTTGCGACAAACGATGGGCATAGTGGAGCCGGGCATTGAGCTTAGGATCGGAGGGATCGTACAGCTTTCCGGCCAGCATTTTTTCTTCTTCAGTCATCGTGCCCGTCCTCCTTAGTTAAATGACGATGCCGTTGCAATGGTCGACTTCGTGTTGAATAATCTGGGCCACGAAGCCGGTGAACGTCTGATGTTGGCGCTGAAAATTCTGATTGAGAAAGTCCACGTCGATGGTGCGGTAACGCTGCGTCGGGCGTTCCCCGGTGAGCGATAGGCAGCCCTCTTGTGTCTGAAAGGGGCCCGCCTTTTTGGTGATCTGAGGATTAATCATGGCCACGGGCATGATGCCCATGTCGACCACAATAATTCGCTTGTTTATGCCAATCATATTGGCGGCCATCCCCACGCAGTTCTCGCTGTTGGCCTTCAGGGTGTCCAATAAATCCGTGACGACCGGCGCATCCAGCTTAGTGGCCAATTGGGCCTTCGTACCGAGCTGAGTGGGATCGTGAACGACGTCTCTAATCATAAATTGCCTCCAAAAGTTAAGGATATAAAATAAATAGTTCAGTTGAAATGAAAACGTATTCTTAATTATAGCATGCTTAACGCGCCCGTTCCTGTAGAAGTTGGATGAGACGCAACGTGGTGCGATAACTACGGGCACTGGTCTGCTGGTAGAAGGGGGTGCCGAAGAGTTGCCCGTACGCTGAGTGCTGAAAGCCAGTCGACGCATCGACGGTCCAGAAGATCAGGTGGGGCGTGGCGACGACGTGGTCCAGGCGTGTGAGCGGCTCACGCAACCCCGTCGTGGCTTCGTCGTAGTTGGCGAGCTTAAACAAACATAGGTGTTGCCGTGGCCCCGTCCCGGTCCACCAGGTGGGAACCTGACGAAAGTCTCGCAGGAGTGCGGCCGCAGAGAATACGCCGAAATTAAGGGGAAAGTCGATGTTGGCGGCAAGGACGGCCGAGATGCATTGCTCACAAGCGGCTTGCTCGAGTCGACTGTCAAAGATTAGGTTACCGCTGTTGGCATATGAGCGAACACGCGTGAACCCGGCCATGGTCATTAGGTTCCGGAGCGTGGTCATCCGGATCTGATGGTAGGCGCCACCATTAATCCCCCGTAGAATTAACAAGTAGGTCATGGATTGAAGGCCTCCTAATTCTTTATCCAATCGGCAACTACGGAAAATACATCAAGATTAAGCGTTGGCTTACTTTAAATAATCCACAAAGCGGTGGGCCGCCTGACTCAGGGTTCCGCGGGGATAGACCAACTGTAGGTGACTAACGAGGGGTTGTGTGAACGGTCGCGTCACGTACGCCGGCGTCAGGAAGGGCGCGGCCGCCTTGGCAAAGAGAAAGGTCACGCGTGACGTATGCGCCACCATCCCCAGCAAGGTTTCAATGTGGGGGGTGCTGAAGCGAATGTTAGGCGTGATCCCGGCCTGCTGGAAGAGGCGGCCCATCTTCTCATACACACCGGAACCGGGGTTAAGCGTCACAATTTCACAATCTCTCAGGTCGGCCATGGTGATACTGGCCTGCTGGGCAAGGGGATGATCGGCGGCCAAGACCACCCGCAGTTCGTCGGTATCCAGGTTGATTGCGTCAAATTGGGACTTGTTGAGCTGTTGACTCTGAACGTCTCGGAGAATGCCGAGGTCGAATTTTTGATGTTGTAACGCCTTGAGGAGGTCGGCCCCCTGCAACTCTTCCAAGCGAATGTTGATTTGTGGGTAGTCGTGCATGAACCGACTCATCTTCTGGGTGAGCCCGTACTGTGCCATGATCGGTACACTGCCGATGTGGAGGGTTCCTCGACGCAAGGCTTGGTAATCTCGAAGCTCCTGACGCATGAGGTCGTATTGGGCCGTAATGGTCTGGGCGTAACGAAAGAAGACTTCGCCACTCTCCGTGATCGTGAGTTGGCGTTTGTTGCGGGTAGAGATGAGTGGGGTATCCAATTCCTGCTGTATATTGCGGAGGCGCTTTGACAGCGCGGATTGCGTGATATTTAATTCGGTTGCGGCGTCCGAGACATTGCGTACCTGATAGAGCACGATGAAGCTGTAGAAATCGTCAAGTGTCATCCAAGGCTCACTCCTTTTGCCGATCCCCCGGCGTAAAATCTATTATTCCTATTAAGCATAACGTTAGTCGAAATAAGAGTTGTTTGCAAGCGGTTTAGCGCCTAAAGTGATCAATGTAAAGAACTTATAGGAGGTAATCTGATGGCAAATGAACCGTATGATTTACGCAAGGTGTTAACCGAACTCAAGACCCATCCCGGTCAGTTCCATGCGACCGACGTGGCGGTTGATCCCAACGCCGAACTCGCTGGTGTTTACCGGTATATTGGGGCAGGTGGGACGGTTGAACGCCCGACACAGGAAGGTCCCGCGATGATGTTTAACAACGTCAAGGGATTTCCAGGGACCCGTGTTCTGATGGGGCTGATGGCGAGTCGGAAACGAGTGGGTATGATGTTTCATCATGATTACCAGACGTTGGGCCAGTTTCTAAATGACGCCGTCGAGCATCCAGTCCCACCAGTGATGGTTGAAGACGCGCCGGCCCATGAAGTGGTCCACAAGGCGACCGACCCGGACTTTGATATTCGTAAATTGGTGGCCGCCCCGACCAACACGCCCGAGGATGCCGGGCCCTACATTACCGTGGGGGTGGTTCTCGGTTCCAACAAGGCCAAGACCATGAGTGACGTCACGATTCACCGGATGGTGCTAGAGGACAAGGACACTCTGGGCATTTACATCATGCCCGGTGGTCGGCATATCGGGGCGTTTGCCAAGGAATACGAAGCGGTTAACGAACCGATGCCTGTGACCATTAATATCGGGTTGGACCCCGCCATTACCATCGGCTGTACCTTCGAGCCGCCGACCACGCCACTGGGCTATAACGAACTCGGCGTTGCCGGTGCGATCCGCCAAGAGGCGGTGGGATTGACCCCGGCACTGACGGTTGATGAAAAGGCGATTGCCCGTTCCGAATTTACCCTGGAAGGCTACATCATGCCCAATGAACGGATGCAAGAGGATATCAACACCCATACTGGCAAGGCCATGCCCGAGTTTCCTGGGTACGATGGGGATGCCAATCCGGCCGTTCAGGTCATCAAGGTAACGGCGGTGACGCATCGCAAGCAGCCTATTATGCAAAGCGTGATTGGGCCGTCCGAAGAGCACGTCAGCATGGCCGGCATTCCGACCGAAGCCAGCATTTTGGAGCTGACCAACCGCGCCATTCCCGGCAAGGTGCTCAACGTTTACAATCCGCCTGCAGGTGGTGGTAAGCTCATGACCATCATGCAGATTCACAAGGATGATGAGGCCGATGAGGGGATTCAACGACAGGCCGCGTTACTGGCATTCTCGGCGTTTAAGGAATTAAAGACGGTCATTCTGGTCGATGAAGACGTCGACATCTTCGACATGAATGATGTGATGTGGACGGTTAATACGCGGTTCCAGGCCGATCAAGACTTAATGGTCCTGCCGGGGATGCGCAACCATCCGTTGGACCCTTCCGAGCGGCCAGGGTACGACCCTAAGTCGATTCGGACGCGGGGGATGTCCTCGAAGCTCGTGATTGACGGCACGGTACCATTTGATATGAAGGATCAGTTCGTTCGGGCTCAGTTCATGAAGGTTCCGGATTGGCAGAAGTATTTAAAGTAAAGGATTGATAGTGGATGAAGAAGATTGTGATTGGGGTGACCGGGGCGTCCGGCACGATTTATGCGATTGACCTGTTAAAGAAGTTACGGGCCCGTACCGACGTTGAGACCCACCTGGTGATGAGCGCGTGGGCGAAGAAAAACTTGGCGTTGGAGACGGATTATACGTTGGATCAGATCAAGGCCCTCGCCGATGTGGTCTACAGCGACCGTGATCAGGGGGCGGCGATTGCGAGTGGTTCATTTCTCAATGACGGCATGGTCATCGTGCCGGCCAGCATGAAGACGGTGGCCGGCATCGCCTATGGTTTTGGCGATAATCTGGTAGCCCGGGCCGCCGACGTGACGATTAAGGAACAGCGCAAACTGGTCATTGTTCCCCGTGAGACGCCGTTGAGTGTGATTCACTTGGAGAATTTGACCAAATTGGCCAAGCTTGGGGCACAGATCATTCCCCCGATTCCCGCCTTCTACAATCATCCGCAAACCATTCAAGACCTAGTCGATCATCAGACCATGAAGGTGCTAGACGCTTTTGGCATTCATGAACAGACGGCGAAACGTTGGGAGGGGGATTAGGATGCCTAAATTCAGTGTTACCCGAGAAAATTACACGATTACCGCCGATGTGACGGTGATTGGTAAGGACTTGTTGATCGTGGTCACCGGGGGCAGCAATCCCCATATCGGCGATGTCACCACCCTTACCAAGGACACAGCACTTCAAACCATCAAGTATCCCAGCCACGATGGCCGATTTCACAAGGACAGCTTTGTCGGCGAGCGCGTCGCTAAAGTGGTGCAATCGGCATTACCGGGGAGTTGTACCATCACGGCGGGGATTCACGTGAATCAGATTACCAAGGCCCAGATTGCGGTCTCCGCGCCGATGGGGGAGGATCTCGGCCACCAGATTGTGGCGTGGCTACGGGCCCATCCAATCACGGCGCCGACCCCCCAGTATTACAGTGACCAGGAACAACCTAAATAATGCTTCACTAAGAGTCTGGACAAACGTCCAGACTCTTAGTGTCTCCAGCTGATAAGGCTTATCACCATTAAATTAGTCATCAACGACCACCTGTGATCCGGACCAAATTTGGCAAACGGCAAGGCGGCCGTTACGCGACAACCATATTGTAATGGGTGATATCCTTGTCACACAAATGGCCTGGGCGGTTTTATCTCAGGCCTTTTACCGTGGAATCATCTGGGAAAACCGGTTTGCTAAGAAACGACTAATCCCAGATATTTAGGGGCGGGAATGTTGGCCATTTTGGTCGCGATAAGTGTCCTTAAATTTGAAGCTTAACGTTAGCTTAAAGCCTTGCACAGATTGCCCAAGTAGAGGGTATCTTCCCTCAAAAATCGGAGTATGCTGAAGTCAACCATAACGCGGTCGAAATCATTGAGTTCGTGTACGATTTGTCTAGTGGTGGTGATTGGAGGAGATTGCTATGCATCGAATAGGTTGGCTGATTGTTGTTTGTTTTAGTCTCGTCTGGTTGGGCGCCGCACCAACATCTGCCCAAGCCGCCACGACGACGAGTAGTAAGCTGAATATCAGCATCGATGGGGACTTTAGCGACTGGAGCGATAAACCCATGACCGCGCTAGATAGCGATGAAAAGGCCTCATTGGTGGCCGATGACAGTACCGTTTATTTCTATATGAATACGAACCCCAACGACAATAAGCACGGGGCAATCTGGTTGCCCGACGACTACACGCTCAAGGTTGGTGGTAAGCAGTTTACGCTCACCCTGGGGAAGGCCCAGGGATTAGGGGCCGGCAAGACCAAGTCCGTGACCGTCAGTGCTAACGGGAGCGTCGTTAGCGGCGGCACGGCCATGATTTCGCGGCCTAAAGACAGTCATGGTAACTATGAAATCGTTGAAATGCAGGTACCACTGTCCGGCCTGGGCGTGACAGCTACGGCTAGCCAAAACATTTCAATGACCAGTAGCGATAGCGCGTTCGGCGGGAA
Source organism: Lactobacillus sp. HBUAS51381 (assembly GCF_012641095.1). Lineage (GTDB taxonomy): Bacteria > Bacillota > Bacilli > Lactobacillales > Lactobacillaceae > Levilactobacillus. The sequence continues at coordinate 38,791 of NZ_JAAVSC010000022.1, read as the reverse complement.
GACGCTGACCACGACTGGTGGGAGCACAGGTGGTGTAATCTTGGTTGCCGCCGGTTTCAGCATCGCCGTGATTGGGGTAGTGAAGGTGGCACAGCGACGGCGAAAAGTGGCGTAAGAGATTGGGCCAGTAGGCAACCGGTTGTTGTCTTGCTATTGTCGGCGGTAATCCGCTTTCATATTTTCCTTTTTGAAAATCGCCCTTGGCTTATCACACTTCATCGTTTATGATGGAAAATCAGTAGAAATTTCACGAAAAAGTGACTACAATGAAGACGACTAGGGGACTAACCAATAGATTGAACGATTTTACCACCGAAATAAGCGTGTAAGACCGTGTAATCGAGGATTAGTCCGGGATTAAAAGTTGGGGAGGTCTTAATGTGCGAAGAGTGATGTTGGTGATGACGGCGCTGATCGCCATGTTATTGTGGGGTGGATTGACTACGCCCGTCCATGCGGATAGCAACGATTCAGCGGCGAATAAATACAACATCTCGATCGATGGCAACTTTGACGATTGGTCCGATAAACCGATGACCACGGTTAAGGAAAGTTGGGACGACTACAATATTAAGAAAGCCGCGCTATTGGCCGACGACAACAATATTTATTTCTACCTAAACATGTCGCCGGAACACGGGGGTGGCTATAGTACGCTACAACCGTCCGGCTATGTGTTGAAGGTCGGCAGTAAGACATTCTACGTGACCTTTAAGACGACCGGTAATCTGACCGATGGCGCCACGGTCGATGGGACGGTCAACGCTTGGAACAGTGACGATGGTGGCAGCGGCGATCTCAGCCAAGCCACGATGAAGGTGCACCGCTTCAAGACGGCTAACGGACACAACGATATCATGGAAGCCAAGATTCCACTGAGCGAACTCAAGGTTGCCGGTGGGTCGCAGACCATTACCATGAAAAACGATAATTTAGGGTCGCAAACGTTAACGGCTACGGGTGGTTCTACCGGGCCAGTCGTGCTCGCCGGCGTTGGGCTGATCATTGCCCTCGGTAGTGTGGTCACATTCGCTCGGACCAGAGCGAGCGCCAAGAAGCAGAGGAAGGCTTAGATGAATAGCTACCTGTTATTCGGTATGATTGGGTGGCTCTACGTGATTTCCGTCTTAAAACGGGCCCACCTTTCCGCGTATTACTTTATCGCGGGAAGCGTTGGCCTGTTCTTTATCCTGATCGCGTTGGGCAATCCCTACTGGGTGTGGTTCATGACCCACCTGGTGATTAACGGCGTTTCGGCGCTGGGGGACCTGACGCATTGGTGCCGGGTTTTCGTTAAATATGGCATCGTCTATATCGGGAATGGCACTAATCCCGTGACCATGTCGATTGACTATGAGTGCTCCGGGATCATCGAGACCACGGCCTTCGTGGGGTTGTTGGCCTTTTTTCCGACCTATAGTCGGCAGGAGAAGATGTTCTACCTGGTCATGGGGGCGTTGTGGATCTACGTTGCCAACGTTATTCGCCTCATGTTGGTGGTCACGCTGGTCTACTTTGGCGGTTCCAGTTGGTATTTTACCGCTCACACCTTGCTGGGCCGGATTGTCTTCTACGTGCTGGTGATCATGCTGTACTATAACGTTTTCACGTATTCCGAGCTGTCGCAAAGTCTGTATACGAATTTCAAACGCCACTTTTCGAGAGGTAAGCCATCGTGAATTACTTTATTGATTTAACCTTAGCGCAAATGGGGTTCTGGATTACCTGGGCACTGATTCCCATCGTGGTTGAAATCGTGCCCTCGCTCATCTCGGCCCTGCATTTGATGCGGCAAAGTCGGCATCTGCGGCAATTGGAGACGCCGGCCAAGTTGCCCTTTATTTCGATCATCGTACCGGTCTACAATTCCGAGGAAACGCTCTTTGCCTGCCTGCAATCGATCAATGATTCCACCTATCCCAACCGCAATATGCAAATTGTGTTGGCGGATAACCAGAGTACCGATGATAGCTTCGGCGCTTACGCCAGAGCGCAGAACCACTTTGATTTGAATCTTCAGCTAATGCGGACGGCACAGGGGAAGGCCAAGGCCCTAAACGGTGCGATCTATCAGTGTATTGGCACCTACATCATCAATATCGACAGTGATGGTGTGCTGGAAAAGAATGCCCTGATGAATATGGTGTTACACTTCGAAAACGACATCGACCTCGCAGCCTTGACCGGAACCATCCTGACGCAGCGGCAACTGATCAAGCAAACGCCCAAGTACTGGCTCCGCTTCTTGCAGAAAACCGAATACTTTGAGTACGCGCAGGCCTTTCTCTCCGGGCGAACGATTGAATCCAATAAAAACGAACTGTTCACCATGTCTGGGGCGTTTTCGGCCTTTCGTAAATCGACGCTGGTCGACACGTTCATGTACAACACGGATACGGTTGGCGAGGATACCGATATGACGTTTCAGGTGCGCCAACGCCTCAAGCAAAAGGTCATGCTGTGCGCCGATGCCATCTTCTACATCGAACCAATATCCGGCCTCGAACAACTCTACAAGCAACGCCAGCGGTGGATTCGGGGTGAGCTGGAAGTTTCCAAGGAATACATGCACCACAACGCCACGTTAGGCAACTTCTTCAATAATTTTTTGGTGCGGCGGATGATGATTGATCACACCTTCGTTTTCCCGAAAATGATCTGGATGTTCGCCAGCGTGGTCTTGTTATTCTTCCGGTATTCTCCGGTGGTTTTGGGATTATCCTACGTCGTGATTTACCTGCTGTACGTTTTCGTGTCGCTGGTCAATTACGTCAGTGTGGGACGGCTCCTACAGAAATTTCCGGATGAGCAAAAATTCTATCACAGCATTCGCTGGGTCATCTGGTCGTTGCCACTGTATAACTTCTACGTTTCCTGGATTCGCTTAGTCGGGGTGATTAATTCCATGTCACTACCCGGCGTGTGGAACACGGATACCTTCACGACGGAGGCGCGGTCGGCCAAGCACGTGGTGGGCAAGGACGTGCGTTACCTGCGGCGTAAAAAAGGGAGCGAGTGGAATCATTAAGCGTCATCGTCACGCATCACTCGGGCGGTGGGTTAGGAGGAAACCATGGATCATCAGTTATTTAATTATGGTAACCGATTCATTCGCGGCCTATTCTACTTTTTCTTTGGCCTCACCATTTTCTTTGCCATCAACTCCGCGAACCTGATCCTAGGCGATAACGCCCAGACCGGTTCCGGGACGACCGTCGTGACAGCCCTTGTCTTAATTGTCGCGATTGCCGCGGTCTTGGCCGGTTTTGCCTATCCCCAAGTGGCCCGCGTCTTTAAATGGGTGTTTGTCCGGCATCAGGCGATTACGGCATCAGTCCTAGTGCTGGTTACGGTGGCTTGGCAGATCGTTTTCGTGCTGTGCGTCCACCCAGCCATTGGCTTTGACGTGGACGCCATCCATGAGGCGCTTATTGATCCTAAAACGGTCAATACGATGTCTTATTTCAGTCAAAACGCAAATAACTTGCCGATTCTATTGGCCCAGCACTGGCTCGCCCAGACGTTTCACACCACCTCTTGGTTGTTCTTTGATTGGGTAACGCTGCTACTGACGGATCTATCGGCGGTCTTTAACATTTTAAGCGTGGCGGTGATTGACCGGCGCAAGGTACCCACGGCGCTATACGTGCATGCCGGCTGGTTGGCATTATTTCCCATGATTATCGTGCCCTACACCGATGCTTGGGTACTGCCGTTTGTTTCGGCTTATATCTTTTGCTACTGCGTCATGAGCTATGGTCATGTGCATTGGTCGATCAAAGTGGTCGCTGCTGCCGGGTTGGGGCTGAACGTTGCCCTAGCTTATTTTATGAAACCTTCCGCCATTGTGGCGTTGATTGCCATTGTGTTGGTCGAACTCTTTCAACTAATCCGACGTGAGTATTGGCAAGACTTGACTTGGCGCAGCGGTCTAGTGGTATTGGCCCTGCTGCTGGTTAGTGGGGGCGCTGGGGGTGGCGCCTACGTTGCTGGGAATCACGTGCTGGATACGCAGACCTATATTAAAATTAATACGGCACGCGCCATTCCTGCGGTCCATTTCATGAGCATGGGAATTTCCGGCGATGGGGGCTACAATGCCAAGGATGCCTTGAAGATGGCCCAGCTACCGACCAAAAAGTCACGGGCCGACTGGTCCAAGAAGATGTATCTAAAACGGCTGAAACAACGGGGCTTCTGGGGCTACTTGGCCTTCCTGGTCAAGAAACAGCGCAATAACAGTGCGGACGGGTCCTTTGCCTGGATTAAGGAAGGTCATTTCATCTTGCATGGCACCAAGCCTAGTGGCACGGGATTTGCCCGGGGTCTGCGCGAGTTTGTTTACCTATACGGGACGCGACTCGGTGATTTTCGGTATCTCGCACAGGCCTGGTGGATTGTTTGGCTGGTGATGATCTTCTTCGGCTGGAGCGACCAGCATAAATTCACCCAGGTCCTACGCCTAACCATTATCGGGGCGTTTATCTTCCTACTGTTATTTGAAGGCGGACGGAGTCGGTATCTCATTCAATATTTACCGGCCTTCTTGATACTGGGAACGCTGTCGTTTCGGCGATCATTAACGATTTTACGGCGACTCTTTAGCTGGGTTAAGCTCCCAGATTGAGGCCGGCGAGGCTAAATAATGGTCCCCAATCATGGGGGCCATTATTTATTTTTTTATACGGTCGTTAAGGGGGCTTCTGGTGTATACTATTTGCGTACCAATAAGCACACATCATATTCCTGGGGAGGAGTTTTATTGATGAAAAAACAAGTTTGGGTAATGGCGCTACTCGCAGGGGTAACGCTAGGTGGGGCGCAGGTTGTCATGGCTACGCCGGCCCATGCCAAGACACAGCAACGAACGATGAAGGCCTATCCGCAACGGCTACGGGGAACCTGGTACCATTACGATGGTCAGGGAAAGTACGATCGGGTTCAGTTTACGGCAAAGAAATGGCGAACGGTCGGCTATGACAATAACCAACGCTATGCCAGCACACTGACACTCCACCAACGCCCGATGAACGCCGATGCCGCGCAACTTGCCCGGCATCCCAAGTGGGCGGTTGGTCAGAAGATGTGGGCCCGTCACGCCAATTGGATTGACCTGCGGGGCTGGAACCAGTCGGCTGGCGACGGAACAGCCTACAAGGTTGCCAAGAAGGCCTACCATGGTCAGAAGGTGCGGGTCGTGAGTGAAGCGAGTGGTGCGGGCCTTTGGGTGACGCAGCACTATTACACCTCCAAGCGGGTCGCCAAGCAGATGAAGGATCATCGTTTCCACGGCGAGATTTATTATGCCTCATAGGACTTAAATGTTCGGTTCTAGCAACCTAATCGTGAACAGATAACGCGTCTGGGATGATTCCCGGACGTTTTTTATTTAGAAATTAAGCAGAATACCTTTGATTTCAGTCAAAGGATGAATGCGAAATCTTAATCTTTTCTAAAACGTATGTTCCCCTTTTTTGATCCCAGCATATGCTATACTTAATCCAATCTTTCGGGGAGGTGAAAGCATGACAACGCTAGGACGAACACTTAAGATCAGACTCTATCCCGTCGCAAATCAAGCTACCCAACTCTTAGAAATGAGCCGGGAATATCAGCGCCTAGCTAATTTAGTCAGCCAATGGGTCTTTGATCACGACTTCCCCTTGAGCAGCTTGAAGATCAATCATGCCCTGTACAAAGTATTACGACGAGAATCTCCACTGAACAGTCAAATGATTCAGTCTGTTTTTAGAACGGTAGTCGCGCGGTACAAAACGGTTCTGGAACAAATGAAGCACCATCCTTACCGCTATCAAGATGACGATAAGAATTGGGTACGTGTCACGAAAGACTTGACCTGGTTGTTCAAACCACTTCACTTTTCCCGCCCGCAGGCAGATTTGGTTCGGCAAAGCAATTACTCTTTTGTTAACAGTTTGACTGAGATTTCTCTAACGACTCTTGGAAAAAGAACGAAGATGCCCTTTACGATCAAAGGATTCAAACAATACTTCCAGAGCGGTTGGAAAATGGGAACGGCAAAATTAGTACATAGCAGAGGCAAGTGGTACTTACACATCGGCATCACTAAAGAGGTAGCGGACTTCGATTCAACCGTCTCGTCTCGGGTCGTGGGCATTGACCGAGGATTACGCTTCCTAGCAACCACCTTTGATCAACAAGGGAAAACGAGATTCTTTGATGGGGAAAAAGTTCTCTTAAAACGCCACAAATTCCAGAAAATACGAACAGAATTACAACATCGTGGGACCAAATCAGCGAAGAAAAGACTAAAGCAGTTACAGCAACGAGAGAACCGCTGGATGACCGATATCAATCATCAGCTATCTAAGACACTCGTTACGTTGTATGGCCCCCAAACGCTCTTTGTTCTAGAAGATTTGACAGACGTGACTTTCAACACTGATGACTTGCCTAAATCAGTAAGGGGTAGTCATCGCTCATGGGCGTTCTATCAGCTAGAAACTTTCCTTACTTACAAGGCCCAAGCTATTCAAAGTCAGGTGTTAAAGGTGAATGCAGCCTTTACTTCACAACGTTGTCCCAAGTGTGGCCTGGTTGAGAAGAACAATCGGCGTCACGATATTCACGAATACCACTGTCAACAATGCCAATATCGGTCCAATGACGACCGGCTAGGTGCCATGAATATTGCGATGCTGGGACAAGAATGGTTGGACGGGGTCAAACACCCTAAGATCAGGAAAACAACGGCTACTGGGTAAACCTGGTAGTTAAACGGGTAGCCATCAATTACCCGACGATGTTGCCACTACGAGTAGGAGTTCCGATCGAACGTTGGACTACTGTGTCGGATGACACGTGAGCGACAAGCCGCCGAATTTATTCGGCGGTAATTGACGGAATGAAGAACTTTAGTAACAGAATGACCCTTTTGTGGGGTGGATCTCATGCTCGAGACCAAATAGATAACTAGTCGGTTTCGGAAACTGAGACGGCTAACAGCAGAAAAAAACTGAGATCTGTGCGCCAGAGAAGTGCTAATAAACTTGTCCGCTAGTAACCACTAAGTTTTCTCCCTAAATGGTTCAGTGGCATTTGTAAAGTGCTATACTAATTTTAGGATTTAAAAGTGCGATCGGTAGGGGAATTTGGTCGCTAGTGTATCCAGAGGAGGAATTTTCGTGAAACATATGGGTAGTTTATTGGTATTGGGTATGGCAGGCATCATTCTGGGGTGGGGGGGCTGGTCCACGACCGCTGCGGCGAAGGCGAAGGAACCGCAGTTTGTTTATATCGACAGTCAGACCAACATGCAGACCTCAGCGGGGACGTCCCAGGTGGTCACGCGGCAAGCCGTTACGGCGTTGACGCAACCCACGGATCGCACGGCACCGGTGAGCGTTACCATCCCCAAGAATACGGCGTTGACGCTGGTTCGGCGGACGGGTGGGGATGCCGTCGTGGTTACGCCAGGGAGCACGCAGACGTTAGTGGTGGCCAACATTGGTCAGGTCACCTATAGCAATCGGGCGATTAAGCTAACTAAGGCGCACTACCGCGAATTGGTTAAGCGCTCAAAGGCGTGGGCAGGTAAGTTGAGTAAACGACAGGTCAAGGTTATCGGGACTTACACCGGGGAGGGGTCCGATAAGATCAACAACGCCTTACGCTATCCGCAGCGCAAGACGACGGCTAAGACCCGTCAGCGGGTTAAAGACTTAGCAGCTAGTCTGAAGACGTTTAAGCTGACACATCCGATGACGGTGTACCGGGGTACGTCCAAGAAGGTCGCTCGGATTGCCCTTCATCAGGCAAAGTTAAAGCCCGGGGCAGTCTACAGTGATCCCGGCTTTGCCTCGACCAGCACGAGCCACGCCGTTGCGACGGAATTCACGTCACAACTGTTATTGAAGATTAATTTTCCCAAGGGGTATCATGGCGCCTACCTTGCGCCAATCTCCAACTATCCGGACGAAAAGGAATATCTCTTGAATCCGAATACCAAACTGGTTGTGACCAAGGTTCAAACGGTAATCAGCCACAACACGACGAAGCTGATGGAACAGACCGGGAAAAAGGTCAGCACCCATCAGTCACGTGAAAGTAGCACGTATCAACTGGTCACCTTAAATTTAATGCAATAGTTTACTGGAATCGTGCGTCCACAGCGGTTAATTAGCGCACGATTCGGTCACTTAATCACGGTGAACACAACGGGTCTGAGACTTCTTTTCTCGGACCCGTTGTGTTTTTTCAAATAGACACAGTCGCAGGCGGACAGCAAAAGAGAAGCAAACAGCCCGTTGGTGACTTTCATTTTTTGATCTTTTCCTGAGAAAGGGGCTTGTATTTTAAAACGGATGTGCTATATTGAAGTTGGTAATTGAGCACTCACTTAATTTTGAGAGCGAAGGAGGAATTGCCATGAGGACACGGGTTTATCACAGCTTTCGGGATGATTTTGTGACCAGTCGTCAGCAGGATTGGCGATTACCCAGTAATTACGATTGGCAAGATCCGGGTAAGCCATGGCAACAGCGCGTGGTTCGCACGTTAGCGAATATCCTGAGTTATAGTTACTGTCACTTCGGCCGGGCCATCACGTTTAAGAACGCTTGGCGACTGAAGGCGGCGGGAAAACAGGGATTTGTGGTGTATGGGAACCACACCCAGCCAACCGGGGACGTCTTGATTCCTTATTATTTAGGCGATCATCGCACGTTTAACGTCCTCGCGAGTCCGGCCAATTTGGGTGTACCCATCATTGGACCGTTGTCCGTGTTCGGCGGCGCGTTGCCCACGCCACAGTCACTCCACCAACTGGGCCGCTTCAACCGAATGGTGGTTGGGAAGCTGCGAGCTGGGGAGTGGGTTATGATTTATCCGGAGGAGCACGTCTGGCCGTACTACACGGGGATTCGTCCGTTCAACCCCGGCGCTTTCCATTTTCCGGTCGCCGCGCAGGTCCCGGCGTACTGCTTAACCGTAACCTATCGCAAGCGGCTATTGCGGCGCCCACGATTGGTGGTTTACGTGGACGGCCCCTTTACACCGGATGCCAGCTTACCCCCGAAGCAACAGCAACGGGACCTTCAGCGCCAGATTCAAACGCAGATGGTCAAGCGGGCGGCAACGAGTAACGTTCAGTATGTGACTTATGAGGAGGGATGAGCAGTGAATATTCTATACTGTGGCGATGCGAATATGAAACCAGGCTTGTTAATCTCGATTCTATCGCTACTCAAGCACACTAAGGAACCGTTAAAAATCTACATTCTGACGGCATCTATGGAAAATGATACCCAGCAATTTCACCCGTTATCCAAGCAAACGGCGACGGAGTTAGATACGCTCGTCAAGCGGGATAATCCGGCCAATCACGTGATTCGAATCGACGTGACCGCCTTAGTCGCTGCTGATCCCCCAACGGCCAATCTCAATACGATTTTTACCCCGTGCTGCATGCTGCGGTTGTACGCCGATCAGGTGCCACAACTTCCCGATAAGCTGTTGTATCTGGATACCGATGTGATTTGCCGTTTGAATTGCCAGCCATTCTATCATCAAGATGTGACCGACCTTGAACTGGCTGGCGTCCTCGATCACTACGGCCGCTGGTTCTTCCACCAGAGTTGGGAGCACTTCGACTATATGAACTCGGGCGTGCTGCTGTTAAATCTCAAGATGATTCGCCAAACCGGCCTTTTTGCCCGGAGTCGAGAAATGTGCCGGACCACGGAAATGTTTATGCCAGATCAATCCGCTATCAATCGCTTGGTTGCGCGGAAACGACTACTCCCACGGCGGTACAACGAGCAGCGGCGGTTGAAAGGCAACACCGTGTTCCAACACTTTACGACCAGCTTCCGACTATTCCCGTGGCTGCATACGCTAACGGTTAAGCCGTGGCAGGTGGACGAGGTTCATCGCAAACTTAAATTACACGAGTACGATGATCTCTTAGCTGACTATCAAAAATTAATTGTGACCCTGTAAGGAGGAGACTCTAATGACCCAACCAATTCCCGTTTTCTTTTCTATCAACGATGCCTATGCCCCATTTTTATCCGTTGCCATGACCTCAATCATTGCGCATGCCGACCCGAAGCAACACTACGACCTAATTGTCTTGTATGAAGATCTAAACGCGGAGAACCGCGAACGGTTGGGGCAATTAGCGACAACTAACGTATCGATTCGCTTTGTTACGGTTAACGAGGACTTGATGAAGCAGTTGGCCGGTGAGCATATGAAGTTGCGTGGGGCAACTTTTACGCTGACGATTTACTACCGCCTCTACATCGCGGCGATGTTCCCCCAGTACGACAAGGCCATCTATCTCGATGCCGATGTCGTGACCACGACGGATTTAGCCAACCTCTTCAATATCGATCTGGGAACCAACCTCGTGGGGGCCGTACAGGATACGTTTGCCGCGGACAATCTGCAGAGTGTCCAGTACGTGACGCAACATCTCCAACTTCCCATTACCGATTACTTTAATTCCGGCATGATGGTGATGAACCTTAAGCAGATGCGCGCGGAGAAATTCAACGAGACATTCACGCACCTTCTCACGACCTACCACGTGGAATTTATCGCGCCGGATCAGGATTACCTCAATGAACTCTGTCGGGATCGCGTGACCCACATCGAACGGGCGTGGAACGTGATGCCGACCAAGCAGAGCCGGGTGACAGCGCCTAAGCTCTTGCACTTCAGTCTCTTCGGTAAGCCGTGGCACTACGCAGATGCCCAGAACGGTCAGTACTTCTGGGAATATGCGGCGCGGTCACCATACTTTGCTGAAATCAAGGCCATCCAACGGGCCTTTACGGATGAAGATCGGGCCAAGGATCGCGCGGCTGAAAAGAGCCTGTTGGCAACCCTCAAGACTTTTTCGGAAAAGGATCGTGATACTATTCAGCAGTTTAGAAGAGAGATTGCCCGGAATTAAGCTGGTTAGGAGGGGATAATGATGACGAAATCGATACCTATTTTCTTAGCTATTAATGATGCCTATGCGCCGTTTCTATCGGTCACCATCGCGTCGATTACGGCGCATGCCGACCCGCACCAAAGCTATGAATTGATCATTTTGTCCGAAGCACTTAGCTCAGAGAACCGTGAGCGATTGGGGAAAATGGCCACGGCTACCGTCGCCATTCGGTTTGTCCGGATTGACGAGCGCGTCATTCATCAGTTGGCGGGAGAATCTCGGGCGTTGCCGTGGGCGCAGTTCTCCTTTGCGATCTACTACCGTCTCTTTATTGCTCAGATGTTTCCGCAGTACGACCAGGCCATCTATCTCGATGCGGATTTGGTGGTGACGACGGATCTCGCGGCACTGTTTACCATTGATTTGGGGCAGCATCTGGTGGGCGCCGTGCGGGAGAACTTTGCCATTGAGCACCCCCAGAGCCGGCGTTACGTTGAACGGCGGCTACAGTTGCCAATCGACCAGTATTTCAATTCGGGCGTCCTGCTATTGAATCTTAAGCAGATGCGCGCTGAACGGTTTAGTGAAAAGTTTGTGCACATCTTAACGACTAGTCACCCGGATTTTATGGCCCCGGATCAGGATTATTTAAATGAGCTGTGTCGGGGACGGGTCCTGTATTTAGACCGTTGTTGGAACGTCATGCCGACCCTTAGATCAAGGGAAGTTGCGCCTAAGATTGTGCACTACACCTTGTTCAGTAAACCGTGGCATAACCCCCATGCCCAGAATGCCCAATACTTCTGGGCCGATGCGGTCAGTTCGCCGTACTACGCTGAAATTTTGGCGATGCAACGGGCCTTTTCCGCTGCGGATCGTGCCCAGGATCGCTTGGCTGAGCGCCGCTTGCTAAAGACGTTGGCACACCATGCGAACGCCCCTCAGGCTGATAGACGACAAATCAAAAAGGAAATGGAGTTGATCTAACATGATTATTGGTGGGATGAAGGAAAAAGTCGTTGAGAATATTGAACATGATGCCCTGACCGGCCAATTCAATGCCAAGGTTGAGGTGAGCGACCCCGTCTTTACGAAGGCGCAGCAGCAGGCCGTTTTGCAGCGCTACTTGCGGCGTAATGGGACGTTGACGTATCGGTTGAATAACCACATTTCTCGTCGGGTGGCCGGGCTAGCAACGCGCTACTTTAACCGGCGGACGCGGTTTGAAGGGTTGGCGAACCTCCAAGGGATTACCGGCGGCGCCATCATCACCAGTAATCATTTTAATCCGTTGGACAACACTGTCGTTCGGCGCATGGTGCAACGGACGAGTCAGAAACGGCTCTACATCGTGAGTCGGGATACCAACTTGGAAATGGGTGGGTTCATCGGCTACCTGATGAACTATTACGATACGATTCCCATTAGCGACGATAAGGAATATGCCGGGCGAATCTTCCCTAAATTCATTCAGTCGGCCCTTGCCCAGCAACAGTATGTCCTAATCTATCCGGAACAGGAGATGTGGTTTAACTACCGCAAGCCGCGGCCGGTTAAGCGAGGAGCCTACTATTACGCGGCCAAATTTCAGGTTCCCATCCTGTCGTGTTTTGTGGAGATCCGTGATCTGCCGCGCGTCGACAATGCCGAATTTGATCAGGTCAGTTATGTCATGCACGTCTTAAAGCCGATCTTCCCCGATCCACAGAAATCCGTGCGGGAGAACAGTCGGACAATGATGGCGACGGATTATCAGCAGAAGAAGGCGGCTTACGAGCGGGCATATGGTAAGCCATTGACGTATCAATTTGAACCCGGCGATATCGCCGGTTGGCGGGGCGAGCGGATGCCCGTTACCCGTGAACCAGAAAAAACGGTATAATTAAAGGTAAATATTTTGAGTGGAGCGACGGCGTTATGACAAAGAAAAGTGACCAGCAGCGGCAAAAGATTATTGCGGTCAGTCGGGAACTATTTACACAAAAGGGCTATACGGAGACGTCTACGCGGGAGATCAATGATCGTGCGGGGATTGCGGAAGGCCTGTTATACTACTATTTTCCGAAGGGCAAACGGCAATTGCTGGATACCATTGTGCGAGCGGGCGTCGAGGACCGTGTGCGGATTGCCCAAACCATGACGGCCGGCTGGACGCGTGCGACCATTGAACAGGACGTTGTGGGCTTGTTTGAAAACATGTGGCGGCTCTTAGGCGATGGTATCGGCTATCAGGAATTTATTATTACGATCCGCAACCGAGCGATGTTGTCGGATGAGCAGTCGGCGTGGTTGGTCACGTCTTTCGAGAACGTTCAGCAACTCGTGGCGGATAGTTTATTCAAGATTACGTCGGCCGAGATTACCCGGGAACGTACGCTGCAGCTGGCAATGGCGATTATGGCGACCTTTCAAAAGGTTATCTTTGACGAATTGCTGATTCGGAATCGCCAAGAGCTACCGGCGGGAACGCACGCGTTTATTAAGGGCCAGATTCATCTGTTGATGGAATTAATTTAAGCCAAATGTGCATACTGAAAAAGCTGAGGTACAGGAAATTGAATTCCCGGTGCCTCAGCTTTTTTAGTGTATCGTCTGACAAAATAGTCTTTGCCGGTGCGACAAGTTATGCGCAAGTCTTCTGCCGCTCGCTAAATTGGTTTGAAGCGCAGCGGTCACTATTTTTATTTATTAAAGAATTGAATAATCAGATGTGCAATCGTCTGGGCGTGCGTTTCCAAGGCGAAGTGACCGGTGTCCAACAGATCGACTTCAACGTTGGCGTCGTCCCGTTTAAAGGCTTCGGCACCCGCGGGGATGAAGGACGGGTCATTCTTGCCCCAAACAGCGAGTAATTTTGGTTGATACTCCCGGAAATATTGCTGGAACAGGGGATAGGCCTTGACGTTGTTTTGGTAATCAAAGATCAAGTCCAGTTGACGTTCCGCGTAATCCGGCGTATGCGTGTAGGCGATGTCTAGGGTATAGCCATCCGGCGAGACCCGGTTTGGTTGCGTGCCAGTCAAATACTGGCCCTTGATGGTTTCCGGGGCAAAGGCCGTGCGGTAACTGTCGCGTTTGGCTTGGGTCGGGTGATCCCAGAAGTCTTGGCGGGTGGCCCACTTGCTACCGAGGCCGTCCTGATAGGCGTTACCGTTTTGACTGACAATTCCCCGAATCCAACCGGGATGGGCCTGAGCGATGTAGTAGCCAATCGGGGCGCCGTAGTCGAAGACGTACAGGTAGAAGGAATCCAGCTGAAGTTTTTCCAGAAAGGCCGTCATGATTTCGCTGAGGTGTTGAAAGCTATAGATGAACTGACTGTGGTCGGGCGCGCTGGACTGACCAAATCCCGGGAAGTCCGGTGCAATCAGGTGAAAGTGATCGGTCAGCGCGGGGATGAGGTCCCGGAACATGTGGCTAGCCGTGGGGAAACCGTGTAGCAGGAGCATAGTGGGCTTGGTGGGATCGCCAGCCTCTCTGTAGAAGATGTTTAAGCCTTGAACTTCAAGTGTGTGATAAGTCATGAGTGTAAGTCCTCCCGAATTTTTTGATTATTTGAAGTGAGTAAAGTCGTCATCGTTGCCTTGTCGTTACCCATCAGGCGGTCAGTCGTCGCCGTCAGCTGATCCAAACAGTGATTTGCCGTGGCTAAGAAGTCGGCACTCTGCGCGGTGAGACCGATGCTGGTGGCTCGGCCCTGCGCCTGTAAGGAAACTAGTTCTCGCTGGGCCAGCGTCTTGGTCATTCGCGAAATCGTGGAGCGCTCGTAGCCCAGCTTAGTGGCGAGTTCCTTGATGGTTTGGGGGTGATGATCCTCCAGTGCCATCATAATGTAGCTGTAGGCGGGTTTCAGGCCGGTCGGCGCAAAGATTTTGTCCGTTAGCTGCTCCACGGATCGCATATACCGTGCGGCCGTAAAGTAGGCACAGGTCTGGTAGAAGTGGTGGGTCATCGGTCAGGATCCTTTCTTTACTGTGTATATACACAGTACACCAATTTAAAAAAATTTGCAAGGTGTGGTTGACAAAAAAACGAGGTGAGTATATACTCACTTTATCAGGTAAGTAATTAATCACTCACCTTTTCAAAATCTGTTTTGGGAGGCACTATCATGGGAAAAGCCATTATTGATTTACAACATCTTGCCAAGAAATTTGGCGATCAAACCGTCTTAAAAGATATTAATCTCACCGTGAATCCTGGTGAAATTGTCGGACTTATCGGACCATCCGGCGCCGGAAAATCAACGGTCATTAAAGTAACGCTGGGCATGGAGGTCGCCAGCGGCGGTTCGGCCAAGGTCTTCGACACAACCATGCCAAATCGCGAACTGCTGGGACAAATCGGGTACATGGCCCAGACGGATGCCCTGTACGATTCCTTGTCCGGTCTGGAAAATCTCAAGTTCTTCGGCTTAATGAAGGGGATCGCTAAGGCGGATATGAAACAAGAAGTCATGCACGCTGCGGCGGTCGTGGATCTGACGGCCGATCTGAATAAACGGGTCTCGGGTTATTCCGGGGGAATGATGCGCCGGTTGTCCTTGGCCATTGCCCTGTTAGGGAGTCCGAAGCTGTTGATCTTAGATGAGCCGACCGTGGGAATCGATCCCGCGTTGCGACGCCAGATTTGGGCGGAGCTTGGTCGAATTCGTGATGAGGGCCGTAGCATCCTGATTACGACGCACGTGATGGACGAAGCCGAACTGGTGGGTCGGGTGGCCTTACTCCTGGGCGGCGAAGTCATGGCGTTCGATGCGCCAGCCGTGTTGAAGAAACAGTACGGTGTTGACACGATTGAAGACGTCTTCTTAAAGGCGGAGGGGGTTGAATCATGAGAACAATTGGAATTATGAACCGTGTGCTGAAAGAACTTTTTAGGGATAAGCGGACGCTGGCATTGATGTTTATCGCGCCTGTCCTGGTGATGTTGCTGATGAGTGTTATCTTTAATACCAACTCCTCAACCGATGTGAGTGTGGGAACGGTCTCCGTTTCCCAGAAGTTGAATAAGGAAATGGGCGGCATCAAACACGTTACGGTCAAGAGCTACGACACCAAGAAGGATGCCAAGCGGGCCATGAATGACGAAAAAGTCGACGCGATTATCAAGAAAAACGGGCGCAACTACAGTCTGACGTATGCCAACACCGACTCCACCAAGACGGCCACGGTCAAGTTAGCCTTTAAGAACGCCCTGACCGCGACTAGCATCAATCAACTGAAGTCGGCGTTGAAGCAAAGTACCAAGGCCACAGTCAAGTTGCAGGCCCAATTACAGGCACTGCAGAAGCAGCAGGCCGCCGCTAGCACCGCAACCGCTACGGCTGGGAGCGCGACTGCCGCTAAGCAAGCCGCTGCTAAACAAGCCGCCGCGACTAAGGCAACGGCGACGAACCACGCAACGAAGAGTTCCAGTCAATCAACCCCTAAGATCACGAACCACTACGTCTATGGGGATAAAGATACCGGGTACTTTGCTAAAATGTTGCCAATCCTGATGGGCTTCTTCGTCTTCTTCTTCGTCTTCCTGATTTCCGGGATGGCGCTTCTAAAGGAACGGACGACGGGCACCCTGGACCGGTTGTTGGCAACGCCAGTGAAACGGTCGTCCATCGTCTTTGGTTACATGTTAAGTTATGGGATTCTCGCGATGATTCAGACCATTGTGATTGTCTTGACGACTGTCTGGCTGTTGGGCATTGAGGTGGTCGGTAGTATGGCGAGCGTGGTAGTTATCAACCTGATTCTCGCGCTGGTCGCGTTGGCCTTTGGGATTCTGTTATCAACGTTTGCCAACTCCGAATTCCAGATGATGCAATTCATCCCACTGGTCATTATCCCGCAAGTCTTCTTCTCCGGGATCATCCCACTGGATTCCATGGCCGATTGGGTTAAGGATATTTCCTACGTCATCCCGTTGAAATACTCTGGGGATGCCGTCAGTGACATTATCATGCGGGGGACGTCCATCTTCAGTCTCGGCTTCGATATTGCCATCCTACTGGTCTTCTTGATTGGATTAACCATCTTGAATGTTGTGGGACTGAAACGATACCGGAAAGTTTAGGGAAACTACAGGCGTTTAGGGACAAATTCGCGTATAATAGACTAATAACATTGATTGCCGGTTGTAGGCGCCTTTGGTTGGCTGCGGCCGGCAATCCGTATCCGTAAAATAGCAAAAATGTAATCGGAAAGGGTGAGCGGTGTGGAACCAAATATTTTTGTCAATTACCGCGATTGGCTGGATCAACAGAAGATGCCACGGGGTAAGAAGGCGGCGTTGGTGGCCGCCATGGATCTCTTTTCGAAAGACGGGTTTGACGGTACGTCGACGGTGGATATTGCCAAGGCGGCTGGCATTAGTCAGGCGACTATCTTTAAATATTTTCATACCAAACAGGATTTGTTATTTGCCATTGTTAAGCCGGTGATGCAGCATTTCTTCCCGGCTTATCGGGACGAGTTCTTTGCTGGCATTGCCCGTCAGGAGACCTTGCCCGAGATGGTGCGCTTTATGGTGACCGATCGCTATCACTTTGCCGCAGGAAACATTGAAGCGGTTAAGATTCTCGTGATGGAGATGATGACTAACGAGGAACTGCGACAGTTATTCGGTAAGTTGGTGGCCACCAGTGACTTCGACTTCTTGGGTGAATTATTGAAGAATTTTCGGCGGACGGGTGAGCTCCGCGATGATATTGATGCGGCAGGCATCGTCCGGATCTTTGGTGGTCAGCTGGTCATGTATATCGTTCAGAGAAGTTATGCGCCAGTCCTTGTTCACGATGTGGCACGGGATTTGGAGACCATCTCCGAACAGATCATTCGTACGATTAAGAAATAGGGAAAATGAAACGGTTAGTTGCCTGAGGGGACTAGCCGTTTTTTGTGTTCTCGTGTACCCTAGAGAGTAGAGGTTAATGAACACCACATTGCCAAATATGGATTAAATAAAAATTGCCAATTGAATTGGTAAACGGAAGGAAGTCAACAATGTCAAAGTACCGTCTGCAAACGATTATTTTTGTATTAACCGCGTTTATGTTGGGATGTAATGAGTTTATTGTGGTCGGGGTGATCTCCGATATTTCCCAGTCACTGCACGTCTCGGTGGCCACCGTGGGCTACTTGGTGACGATTTTTGCCACGACGTTTGCTGTCAGCACGCCCTTCATTACGGTGCTAACCAATCGTTTTAGTCGGTACAAGACGCTGATGGTTCTGATGTTGATCTTCCTCATTGGGAACACGTTGAGCGGCTTTTCGACGAGCTATGGCATGCTCCTGGTGACACGGGTGGTAACGGCCGCAGTGGCGGGGGCGATTGAATCGTTCATCATCTCCTTTGCCAACGATATTGCGCCTCACGACAAACGGGCGGTTCTGATTGCCTGGATTTCGGCCGGGTTTAGTATTGCCTCGGTCATTGGGGTACCGATTGGTGTGGCCATTAGTACCGCAGATAGTTGGCGGACGGCCTTTCACGTTATTTCCGGCGTGACCTTGATCACGTATCTCCTACTGGCGTGGTTGCTGCCGCGGAATTTGCCGCAAGTTAAGGGGGGCGTGAAGGATCAACTGGTCTTTCTGACGGATAAACGGGTTTATCTGGGGATCGCCGTCAATCTCTTCATGGCGGCGACGATGTACGCCTATTACACCTACATCCGGCCGCTAATCACCACCAGCATGGGCTTTAGCCTGACGAGCCTGAATTGGTTACTCTTTGTCTTGGGAATCATGAGTATTATCAGTAACCGGTTGTCGGGCGCGCTGGCGGAACGTGGGGGGATGCGGCCGCTGCCATGGTTTTACGTCGTCGATATTGCCCTGCTGCTGGTTCTCCCCCTCGCCTTAAACAGTCAGGTGTTGGGCTTCGGTGTGCTCTTGATTCTCACGTTAATCGTCACCATTGCCGGGGCACCGGTTCAGATTCACTTCCTGGACGTGGCGGCCGAGAGTTATCCGCAGGCGACGATGCTGGCCTCATCGGTGAGTCCGATTTCGTTTAATATTGGCATTTCGGTCGGGTCGGCCACGGCGTCACTGATGTTGGGTCAGGTTGGCTTGCAAAATATCAGCTTTGGCGCGGCGGGGTATGCGTTGATTTCCCTGATTTTAGTGCTTATCTTGAACCGGGTCGTCGCGACTCACCAGTCAACGACGACGGTTGAAAAATAAATTTTAATTGGGGACGTTTTCATGAGACGTCCACCTGCTCGTTTGCGAAAAGATAGTGTATTCTGATAAGTAGCGAGTGAAAATATTGAGAGTCAGAGGAGAATTTATCGTGAACAAGTATCGTTGGCAAGCCATCGTCTTTGTCCTGGTGGCGTTTATGTTGGGGTGTAATGAATTTATCGTGGTCGGGGTGCTCTCCGACATTGCCCAGGAATATCGAATTCCGGTGGCCACGGTGGGGTATTTGGTCACCATCTTTGCCACGGTGTATGCGGTCAGTACACCGTTCATCACCGTGTTAACCAGTCGCTTCAGTCGTTATAAGACATTAATGACCCTGATGGGCATCTTCCTGGTGGGGAACACGTTGAGCGGGTTTGCCATGAATTATCCGGTGCTCCTGCTGTCGCGGATGATGACGGCGATGGTGGCCGGCGCGATTATTTCTTTAATCATGACGTTTGCCAGTTCCATTGCGCCGCGAGAAAAACGGGCGAGTCTGGTCTCGTGGATCTTTGCCGGGTTCAGTATCGCTTCGGTCTTTGGGGTGCCAATTGGAACGGCCATTAGTACCAGTTATAGCTGGCACGATGCCTTCTACCTCATTTCGATCATCAGCGCGGTTACCTGTGTCCTGTTGGGCTGGTTATTGCCGCGTCAGGTCGAACAGGTTCAGGGCAGCATCAAGAATCAATTAGTGCTGCTCAAGGACCGCCGGATTTATGTGGGAATTGCCCTGGTGCTCTTCACGGCGGCCACGATGTACGCGTATTACACCTACATTCGACCACTATTAACGACGGCGCTGGGCTTTAGCACGCAGAGCCTGAATTGGCTGTTATTCCTGATCGGGATCATGAGCATTATCAGCAATCGGTTGTCTGGGATGTTGGCCGAGCGTAACGGGCTACGGATTATGCCGCGTTTCTATGTCGTAGACGTTATCTTGCTGGCCGCGTTACCAATCGGGTTAGCTTCGAAATTTGGGGGTCTGGGGATCTTACTGGTACTCAGCCTAATTGTGACGATTATCAACTCACCAATCCAGATTCACTTCTTAAATATTGCCGAAGAGGAATATCCGCAATCCACGGTGTTGGCGTCATCGCTGAACTCAATCTTCTTTAATTTTGGGATTTCACTGGGTTCCGCTACGGCTTCCGGAATGTTGGGCGTGGTGGGACTGAACCACATCAGCTGGGGAGCGGCCGTATATGCGGCCATTTCACTGGTCTTAGCGGTCCTCTTGAATCAGGTCATCAAGCAGCATCGGCGCCAAAATAGTTCCCTTTAAGGGAATTCAGCGTTAAGGTTATCCTAGATCAACTTAAACGAGGAGGATAATGTGATGACAGAGATACCAACAGTCACGTTTAACGATGGTCAGCAGATGCCGGCGCTGGGCTTGGGCACGTTCCAAGTTCGTGGCGGTCAAGGCGTTAATCAGATCCTGACGGCGATTAAGGATGGTTATCGTAGTCTGGATTCAGCAACCAATTACGATAACGAAGGTGCCGTGGGTGAAGCGATCCGGCGGTCTGGCCTACCCCGATCGGCCTTCTTTGTGACCTCTAAGTTGCCAGGAAAGTATCACCGGTATGCCGATGCGACGATGGCCATTCAGGAGTCGCTCTATCGGATGGGATTGGATGACTTTGACCTCTTTCTCATTCATTGGCCACTGCCGAAGCGCGACCATTACGTGGAAGCTTGGCAGGCACTGATTGACGCCCAGAGCCGCGGCCTGATTCGTTCGATTGGGGTTTCCAACTTTGAACCAGAGCATTTGGATCGGCTGGTCAAGAAAACGGGCGTCACGCCGGCCGTCAATCAGGTTGAGGTTCACCCGTACTGGAACAATCAGCGGCTGTTAACGGCCGACCAGCAGCGGGGAATTGTGACCGAGGCTTGGAGTCCGTTGGGGCGTGGTAGCGCGGCGTTAAAGGAACCCCTAATTCAGAAACTCGCGAAGAAATATGCGAAGAATGTGGGCCAAATTATTCTGCGGTGGCACGTTCAGCGGGGAATCGTACCAATTCCTAAGGCCAGCAACCTGCTGCATCAGCGGTCCAACCTGGATATCTTTGACTTTAACCTGACCCCAGAAGAAATGACGGCCATCAATGCCCTGAGCCGGGCGGATGGTCGACTAGAGGGTCAGGATCCTAATGAGTATGAAGAATTTGACTAATCGAATTTAACGTATAGCTTATCGGGCTATACGTTTTTTTGTACCTTGATAGGCGTGAATAACCGAATAATAATATAAATAAATTTGTAAGTGTTCACCTCTGACAGTTAACCCCGATTACGGTATAGTGGGGATATTCAAATTTTTTGAGGAGGGGTGCAGGCGTGAAATGAAGTAGGACGGGATGACTAAGAGGCATTGTTGTCAGGCGGCGGTCAGGTCCGTGGGGCGGTGGCCGTCGTCACCAGCCAATACATAATTGAGGAGTTCGGAAAATATGAATGGGGAAACACTTAAAGTACCGCAGAAAGATAAGACGTTAACACCGGGGAAGTTATTTTACAATTGGTTTGCCGCCAATATCGGCATTATGGGGATCGTGTTTGGCGCGATCATCGTGAGCTATCATTTATCATTTATTCAGGCCACGCTGGCCTCATTAGTTGGGGCGTTATCCTTTGCCTTTCCGGGGTGGGTGGCCATGATCGGTAAGCGAGAAGGCGTGACGACCTTTAAGCTGTCACGGGCCGCGTATGGGACGCAGGGGAATAAGCTCCCCAATGGTATTGCGTGGATCAACATGGTGGGGTGGCTGGCCATCAACGTGATTACCGGGACCTTGTTACTGGTCTCGCTCTTACAAGTCATTCACGTTGCCAAGTCCGGGGTGGTGACGGCCATTGCCTTAGCTCTCTTTGCCGGGGTCGTCATTCTCTCGGGACTAGTTGATGAGGCGGTTTTGGCCAAGATTCAGACCTGGCTATCGTGGATCTTTGGGGCATTAACGGTGGTGATTCTCGTCTTGTTTTTGATGAAGGCAAATTGGCAGCAGGCTTTAGCACAGCCGACCGGAAAATGGTTGGGCGGCTTTTGGCCGGCCGTCTCCATTGTTGCCGCGGGATCCGGTATTAGTTGGTCCATGGCGGCTGCGGACTGGGGCGCTTATGTCAAACCACAGGCCAGTCAACGGGCGACGTTTTGGCATACCTTGTTAGGCGGCGCGGTTCCACTGTTTATTCTAATGTGGGGCGGGGTACTCCTCAGCACCGTTGAACCCGGCCTAGCCAGTGCCGCCAACCCCATTGCGGTGATGAGTCACGCATTGCCCTCATGGATGACGGTGATTTATTTCTTAGTGGCCGCCGGCGGTCTGATTCCGCAATGCATCATCAGCCTACGATCAGCCCGGATTAATCTGGAAACGGTGGGGATTCACGTTTCCCAGCCACAGTCGTTAATGATTCACGGCTTAATTGTGATCTTAATTCCGGTCTACGTGCTCTTTGTAGCCGAAGACTTTATGGGAAACTTTGAGCTATTCTTGGGATTCCTGGGGACGTGTCTGGCCGCTTGGGTGGCCGTCTTCCTGTGTGACAGCGTCCTGTACCGCCGCGAGGGCTATGCCGTGAGCGAGATGATGTTGGCCTCGACCAATCGCTATAACTGGAAGGGGCTCAGCTCCTGGGTCGTTGCGGTGATCACCGGTTTTCTATTCACGAACAACGCCGTGTGGAACGGACCGTTCGCCCAGGGAATCTTCCGGGATAACAGCCTCGGTGTGTTCGTTGCCGGATTGGCCGCAGTGGTCTGCATGCTGGTCTTACAACCAATTGGCAAGCGATTGACTGAGGAGGTCGATTAATATGGGCCGCGTACTGGTGATCGGTGCCGCGTATGTCGATATTGTGGTTAACGTGCAACGACTTCCCCGAAGTGGCGAAGACATCGCCGGTGAGTGGCGCAGTACCCAAGTTGGCGGGTCGGCCTTTAACGTGCAACGTGCCCTGGCTCATGAGGGCGTGGCCGCGGATCTTCTAGCACCGGTCGGTCAAGGGGAACACGCCACCGTAGTTCGAGAGACCTTTCACCGTTTGAACCTGCCGATCCTTTTGACGGATGATCGCGCGGACAACGGGTGGGATATTTCGCTGGTGGAAGCGACCGGGGAGCGCACCTTCCTCTCGGTCAGCGGGATTGAGCGCTACTGGCAAGCCGATTGGTTTTCGCGCTTGGATCTATCCGCTTACGAGAGTGTGTATCTGTCTGGTTATGAATTGGAAGATCCCCAGGCGGCGGCTGTCATCTTGACTGCCCTACAACACCATCCCCAATTGCGAATTCTCTTTGATGCGTCCCCTCGTATCGGGCAGTTATCCCCGGAGACACTGGAACGGTTGCGACAATTAAACGTGATGATTCATGGAAATGTGGATGAAATTCAGCAATTAGGTGTACCAACGGAAACGTATCAAGCCACTGCCCAGCGGTTAAACGCGGAGACGGGCGCATTAGTTGTCGTCACCCTGGATGCGCAAGGCTGCTATTACGTGGACCGCGGGATTGGGGCTATGGTTCCGGGTGAACTGGTCCAAGTGGTGAACACGATTGGGGCCGGTGATACGCACTGTGGTGGGCTGTTGGCGGCATTGACTGCCGGTCAGGCGGTGGCGCCCGCCCTGCAACGTGCCAATCATTTAGCCGCCCAGGTCGTCACCCAGTCGGCAGGGGCTTTGGGTGGTAAGTGATGGCTGGAAATCAACGGAGACACGCATCCTCGCGAAAATGGTTGAATCGGAGCCTGCTGTTCGGTCTGCTAGGGAGTGGACTGGTTGGCGGTGGATATGGCCAGGCGTGGGTTGCGCTCGTTGACCTTTTTTCTCTGGACGATGAAGGTCACGATGAGAGTCGTTAAGGAATCGTTTAGGTTACGTCTTAGGGGTTGGTCTAGGGCCCACGTTCAGCGTATAATAAGGGATAGTGAGCATTCCAGAAAGAGGCGAGAGCGTGGTAAAACGGCGAACATTGACCAGAGAGATTGTATTGGATCAGGCGAATCGGTTAATTGCAGAACACGGATTGGAGAATTTGACGATCCGTGCCTTGGCGGAGGCGTTGGAGATTCGGCCACAATCCGTCTATAACTATGCGGATAGTCTAAATGACTTGCTAGATCAGGTGGGACTTCGGTTCGTCAATAAGTTGACCGATCGATTGATGCGTCGTCTATTTGGGGTGGGCGGTAAAGAAGCGCTGCTCGTCTTTGCACAGGAATTTCGGCAAGGGTGCCGGCAGGAAAAACATCTGGCCCCTATTCTGATGAACCCTAATGATTTACGGCAGTTAAAGCGCACACACCAAGCGCTGTGGGACTTATACAAGCAAATGTTTGCGAGTTTACACGTGCTTGAGGGCGCAGATAATCCGAACCTGGTTGAATCAACGTTGTATCGTTCAGCGTTGTTTGGATTTATCATGCAGGAATTGGGGGGCTACTTGAAGTTGCCACAGAAGCGGATTGATGAGCGTTTCCAGCGCATGATGCAGTTAGTGATTGATCAAATGACTCTAGAATAAGGTAAAAGCCGGACTTGACGTTCGGCTTTTTTATTTTTTCCGAATTGACTTGACTTAAAGTGCACTCGAAGGTGTTTACTAGACTTTGTTAGGAAGCTAAGGAGGCGGCAAAATGGTTGAGACCGACAGACATTATCGGATTGGTGAATTTGCGAAGCTAGTGGGTCTATCGACCTATACATTACGGTATTACGAGGATCAGGGGCTGATCAAGTCTCGGCGTGATGACAAGGATGTCCGTTACTATACGGATCAAGATATTCGTTGGGTGGGGTTCATCCTGCATCTCAAGGGAACGGGAATGCGGCTGAATGATCTCAAACGTTACGTGACTTTACGTGCGCAGGGGGATGCTACGATTCCGGAGCGTCGAGAAATGTTGCGGAAGACCCAAGACGATGCCGAAGCCGACATTGCCGAACTTCAGATGCATCTGCAGGTGTTACGGCACAAGATTGACTGGTACGACGGCAAGGTCGACCATACCATTGCCGATTCCGAAAGTTTCCACGATTATTTGCAGCAATTTAACCAAGAATAGTAAAGGAGTGCTTGAATTTGGCAAAGAATGAAGACGTTAAAAATGGTGTGATTTTTCCCGTGGGCGATAAGAATGTGGCCTACCAGGACGTTTTCACGGGTCAGAGCTATTTACAAGGATTAGTGAACGATCCCGACGTCAGTGTAGGCGTGGGAAATGTGACGTTTGAGCCCGGCTGCCGGAACAACTGGCACATTCACCACAACGGATTCCAAATCTTACTGGTTACCGGTGGCGAAGGCTGGTATCAAGAAGCGGGCCAACCCGCTCGGCGCTTACATCCCGGCGATGTGGTCGTCACGAAGGATGGCGTCAAGCACTGGCACGGTGCGACGAAGGATAGCTGGTTTAGCCACGTGGCCATTACCGCTGGGACCCCGGAGTGGCTGGAACCAGTCGATGATGCCCATTACGATGCTTTAGACTAGGAGGTCGATAACAATGGCAAAGAAACAAACGGCTGGTCGGGATAATTTGGGTGATTTTGCCCCTAAATTTGCCGAATTGAATGACGATGTTCTGTTTGGACAGGTGTGGTCACGTGAGGACCAATTGTCTGCGCACCAACGGAGTTTGATTACGATTTCCGCATTGATTTCTGCGGGAAACTTTGAACAACTGCCCGCGCACCTCAAGATTGGCAAGGGCAACGGCATCACGAAGGATGAGATTTCTGAAGTGATTACGCATCTGGCCTTTTATGTCGGGTGGCCCAAAGCCTGGTCTGCCTTTGGCATTGCCAAGGAGATCTTTACCGATTAAACGAAATTGACGTCCGGGATAAGTCCTGGACGTTTTTTTGACGACTTAAGAGCACACACTGACTTTCTAGGCAGTTTACCCGGAATGAGTCATTTTCGGCGACAATTCACGACAAATAAGCCATAATTGAACGTAAAGATGCGCCAAAAAGGAGAATGATTTGGATGCAGAAACGTAAAATTTTAGCTGGCTTGCTGGGGGTCCTACTCGTGGGCGGCTTAGTTGTGGGGCTAAACAAGGTACAAACCCCACCCGTACAAGCTAAGACCAGTCAGGCCGTGACGCAGTACCAACAGTGGAAGAAGGCCTATGTCGGGGGTAAGACCCAGAAATACGTGAAGTCGAATAACGGCCAAGGTGCCACGACCGCGCTGTCTGAGGGACAGGGTTATGGGATGTTGGCAACCGTTTTGGCCGCGAAGAAGGGCGCCAAGACGCAGACGACCTTTAATCAGATGTACAAATATTATCGGGCCCATCGCGTTTCCAGCAAGGTGCCCTTGATGCAGTGGCAGCAAACGAAGCGTGGTGGCAAGATGACCAGTACGGGATCACAAAAGAATTCCGCAACGGACGGTGACTTGGATATCGCCTACGCTCTGATCTTGGCAGATAAGAAGTGGGGCAGTAAGCACACCAATTACCGAGCCGCAGCCAAGAAGTTGATTAAGGCCATTAAGCAAAAAGAAATTAACCACACGACCTATTTGCCGACCATGGGTAATTGGGCCACCAATAGCTACGATCTGAGTAAGTTACGGACGTCTGATCTGATGACGGGTTACTTCAAGACCTTTGCGACGTACACCAAGGATGCGACCTGGACCAAGGTTGCTAAGCGAAGTCAAGCGGCCGTGAAGAAACTCAGTGCACACCACAAGACGGGGCTATTTCCCGACTTTATTCTAGTGACGGGTAAGAGCCTGAAGTTGAAAGCCGTCAAGCCGTATAGTATCGAGTCTGGGACGGATAATCAGGTGGGCTACAATGCCAACCGAGTCCCTTGGCGATTAGCACAGACCTATAAGATTCGCAAGGACAGTGTGACGAAGAAAGCCTTACTTAAGCAGTTGAAATTCTTTAACCGCAAGAAGAAAATCACGGCCGTGTACACGTTAGGTGGCAAGGCAGTTAATTCTTACGAGAACACGGCGTTTACCGCGCCCATTCATTTCGCAGCGAAGACGTTGAAACAGACAAGTTTGAAGAACAAGACGGCTAAACAGTTGCCACGAACGATTGAGAAACACAATTATTACTCGGCCACCCTACAAGTGGTTACCGGATTACAGTAAAACAAACGGGTCTGAGACTTTTTGGTCTCAGACCCGTTTTGCTACCAAAATTGATGTAAGGTCATGTGGATTTAAAATAGATCCCACAATAATTGCGCGTTAAAGACGGTGATGATCGCCGTCACGAAGTAGCCTAAGGCGGTAACCCAACGGTGATTGGCATGATTGCCGAGAAGCTTAGAGCTACCCGTGAGCGCAATCATTGGAAAGAGCGTGAAGGGTAACGCAACGCTCAGCGTGACCTGCGCGTAAATAATCAGGTGTTCAAAAGTGCGATCATTAAACCCAATGATCCAGCCAATCACGAGGATGGGAATGAGGGTCACGAACCGGGTCAGAAGGCGTCGTTGCCAGAGTGGCAGGCGAATGTGGACGTAGCCCTCCATCACAATTTGTCCGGATAACGTACTGGTGATGGAAGAAATTAGGCCGGTGATCAGGAGGGCAAAGGCAAAGAGCCAGCTCATCACGGGACTGGCTAGGCTACCGACAATGGTCGGATTCTTGAGGCCTTCAAAGACGGCCCGGAGGCTGGTGAGGTCGCCCGTGCGCCCCAAGAAAAGCGTGCCGCCGAGAATCAGGAGAAGGGCATTGATGATTAAGGCCGCGATGAGGTGGACGTTGGAATCCCATTTGCCAAAACGCAAGGCCTCGTTGACCTGTCGAGGATCGTGGTAATCGTAGCGGCGACTTTGCGCCAATGAGGAGTGCAGATAAAGGTTGTGGGGCATGATGGTTGCCCCGATGATGCCGACGCTTAGAATGAGCTTGCGGTGGTCAGTCAATAGGCTTATTGTGGGGAGAATCCCTTGGAAAATCGCGGGCAGGTCGGGATGCGCCCGGCTAACCTCGATAGCGAAAATGGCCCCGACCGCGAGAATCGCGATGAGCACAATGAACTCGACGCGTCGAATGCCAAATCGTAGAAAGACTAAGACGATGAGGACGTCCGCGATGGTCAGTAGAATCCCGTAGACTAGCGGAAGATTAAAGAGGAGCTTCAGGGCAATGGCGGTACCCACGACGCCGGTCAGATCGGTGGCCATCATGGCGATTTCGTTTAAGATCCACAGCATGATGCGTAGGGGCGTGGGTACCCGTTCCGCAATGGCCTGGGCCAAATCCCGGTGGGCGACCACGCCTAACTTGATGGCCAGGGACTGCATAAACATGGCAACCAGAATGGAAAGGGTCAGCACCGCCAGCAACTGGTAGCGGTACTGACTCCCCCCGGCCAGTGAAGTCAACCAATTGCCGGGATCCATGTATCCCACGGCAACGAGGGCGCCGGGGCCACTATAGGCTAGAAATTTTGGGAGAAAGGCGGCGTTATCGTTGGGGACGGCCACACTGCGATTAACCTCATCGAGGCTGGGGCGTTGCGGTTCAGGCATGGGCATCACGGGCCTTTCGTTGGGCAAACGCGGCCAGGATCTTCGCAAACCGCGGATCATCGTTCATGGGTGGGACCAGCTGGAAGCGGTCGCCACCGCTGGCCTTAAACGTCTGGTAGTTTTGAACATAATCCTCTTCCAACGTTTCTAGACAGTCGGCCACAAAGGACGGCGTCGCAATTAGAACGTTACGCTGGCCTAATTCGACGAGCTGCATGAGCGTATTTTTTAAGTAGGGTTTCTGCCAGGGCATCGGTCCGAATTTGGACTGGTAGACGGTTCGTACCTTATCTGAAGGGAGGTCCGGCAGGCGGTCGAGAACCCCTTGGGTGGTCGCCTGACACTCGGCGGGATAGGGATCACCGTGGGCCACCATCGCGCTGGGAATACTGTGGTAGCTGAAGAGAACGGCGTCGAAGTCGGCCTGCTGATAGGCTTGCCACACCTGATCAGCCAGCAAATCGAGATAGGCCGGTTCCTGGTAGAAGTGGCGGATGGTCAGGAGCGGTGCATCGACGGTTGCGGCCTGTTTGAAGATGCCATCGTGGGTGCTTTGGGTGTATTGCGGGAAGAGGGGGAGAAGCACAATGCGCTCGCAGCCTTGTTGGACCATCGTCGTCAACGTGGCAGCAATATCTGGGGCGCCATAGGTCATGGCATAGTGCACCTGCCAGTCGGGCAATAACGCCTGGACCTGCCGCGCCATTCTCTGGGTATACACGATTAATGGTGAGCCCTCTTTTGTCCAGATATGTTGATAGAAGGTGGCCGATCGCCAGGACCGTAGCGGTAAAATAAAGCCCCGTAAAATGGGCTGCCAGAGCGCTGGCAGCATTTCAATGACGCTACGATCGCTGAGAAATGTCTTGAGATAGGCCCGCACATCCGTCGTTTCTGGGGATGCCGGCGATCCTAAATTAACGAGTAACAGACCTTGCTGCATACCAAACCCTCCCAAAGTATTAATAGCCTTATCATAGCATAGTTAACCGCTTTCAAGGTGATGAAGCCACCAGCCAGAGCCGGTAAATTGGACAGCAAAAAGGGTCACTAGCAATGGCCAGTGACCCTCAGAAAATTTAATAAGTTGAGACGTAAGCCTTGTTCGCCGTGACGTACTTACCGTTGGTTAATTGGAAACGGTAGGCGTTCTTGCTGTTCTTGGTGATGGCTTTAACGGCCAATTTCTGACCAGCAGTCACTTTGGTACTCCGCTTGTTCTTCGCAAAGGACGTTGACTTGTATTCATAGACGGTCTTTTTCGTCTTGATGCCACTAACATCGGTCATGCTGGTGTAGTAACTTGCCTTGTCTGTTGTCGTCTTGCCAGAGAACCACTTGTTAACGGCGGCGCTGTCGAGCACCTTGTTCAGGTCGACATTACCACTAATACCGGAAACGCGGCCGGTACTGGTGTATTGCCACAGGTCAACGGATGTGCCGCTAACCTGTGGCTTAACGGAACTGTACTTGGCAATCCAAGTGCCATCGAACTTGTCAAAGTTCAAGTTGTGGGCGTTGGCGTAGTATTCGCCAGCGTACATGATTAATGGCTTGTCAGTCAGCCCACGCATGGTCTTCAACCAAGCGTTGACGTAAGTCTGTTCCTTACCCTTAGCAGATGGCATCCGCTTTTCTTCATCTAAGACGAAGAATTTGGTGTGCTTGTTACTCCGCTTGTAGAAGTCTTTGGCTTCCTGTTGGGCGTCCTTGACGCTGGTAAATTCGGCAAACATATATTGACCGAATGGCACGCCGTACTTGTAAGCGCCATTGGCGTTGACGTTCCGCTTACTGTCAACCATGTAGCCGGCGTCACCCTTACTCCCATGTTGAACCCGAATAATGGCGTACTTGAGATCCTGGGACGCCTTTTTCCAATTGATATTCCCTTGGTATTGCGAAATATCGGCAACTTTCTTACCAGCAGCATTCGCTGTGGTCGTGTTCAAACTAACCCCTACAGCCAAGACAGCCGCAAAGGCAGCGATCCCCGCAACTAATTTGTGTAACTTAATTTGCATGAATGACATCCTCCTCAGTCTTTACCTGTTATTGTACACGGCGTGGCCGGCTAACAGGTTACTACAGATTTACAATTGATTACAGTTAGATTGCAAGTCGGTAGAAAGCGTTGGATTGCGGGTAAAAATTCAGCGCAAGTGTGAGCACTCTTTGCCCGTGTTTCGACAATTTAAGTTTGGAGACACAAAGAGTCTGGGCGTTTTATCCCAGACTCAGGTTATCATTTGAAGTTAGTGAACAGCGGTGTAAATCTTGAGAGCGAGTTTGGCCCGGTTCTTATCCGTCTTGGTCACGGGATTGTACTTGGACAGTCCCGCCTTGACTTTCTTGTAGCTGTAGACGTTGTTACTGCCACTCTCAAAGTACATTAAGTCGGCTTGATTCGGTGAGTGATTGAGCCCCATGACGTGGCCCAACTCGTGGGCAATGGTGCTGGCGTATTCGTACATCCGCCCGTTCTTAGCAACCGTGTTAACGCCCCGAACCTCTTTCTCTAGGGTCGTATAGGCTGGCAGAGACTTTTCAACAGACTGGGCTTCGGCGTTGAACGCATCTTGATAGGTTGCGTCCGCAGAGGTGATACCCTGAGCGGCTAGATTAGCTTTGGCCTGTGATTCAATGGTGTTAGCGTACTTGTTGTAAAAGGCATCATTCAACTGGTTAGTCATGGCGACCCTGATGTTTTTGGTTTCAGCTTGGTAGTAAGACCACCGCACCTGAAGCCGCTTGTTGCTAGGCGTCCACCAGGCGTCGCTCTGATCACTCTTAGAGGCCGTCGCCTTAGAGACAGAAAAAGTCAAAGTATGATGCTTTTTTGACCCCTGAACGAATTCCTTTTTTCCGAGCTTTTTATTCCAGTAGTTCATGGCAATCTTGACACTGCTTTTGAGCTTGGCGTCTTTGGTGTCGATCCACACGGTGGCTTTGCCATTC
Source organism: Lactobacillus sp. HBUAS51381 (assembly GCF_012641095.1). Taxonomy (GTDB): domain Bacteria; phylum Bacillota; class Bacilli; order Lactobacillales; family Lactobacillaceae; genus Levilactobacillus. Next base: position 7,186 of record NZ_JAAVSC010000022.1, on the reverse strand, counting down.
TTCTTCAAAGCGGTCTGCGCATCAAATGCTAGCTTGTAGGTCTTACCCAAACTCTTGGCGTGCTTGCGGTAATAGCTCTTAGACGCCTTCAGCTTGGCTGCTGAAGGCGTGACGCTTGCCGCCTGAGCCGTGACCGTACTGGTGGCAACGGCCGGTGCAAATAGGAGTGCGGCTGCCGCAACGATTAGTAGCGACCGCGCTTTTAAATGGTGTGCTCTGTGCATGATGCTAACCTCCTCAATTCCCCAAAACGTAACATTTACAATAGCATAGCCTTTTCTACAGAGGCGGTCAAGTAAAAACTGCCTGTTAATTTTCAACTGCTAATTTCAATAATGGCGGCAATGATGACGGTTTCAAAAATATAAAACTGAACATTTGTTCGGGTCTTTTCCCAGTGAATCTGGTATAGTAAAGGCAACAGCAAAAGAGGGGGGTTCACGATGGTTAAACGGTGTGATTGGGCGACGTCTTCGCCAACTATGCAATGGTATCATGATGAGGTTTGGGGGCGACCAGAGCATGACGAACAGACGCTATTTGAATGGTTGTGTTTGGAAACATACCAAGCGGGGTTGAGCTGGCAAACGGTCTTAAATAAGCGGGCGGCCTTCGAGGCGGCTTTTCACCACTACGATATCGCCACCGTTGCGGCCATGACGCCAGCTGCGGTTGACCAACTGATGACCAATGCGGCCATTATTCGCAATCGACGAAAATTAGAAGCCACGATTAATAATGCCCGGGTACTCTTAAATTGGTCGGACACACCTGATTTTGCCACTTGGATTTGGGACTTTGTTGGCGGGCAGCCGATTCGTCACCGCGTAACGTCTGCCGATGAGATTCCCGGAACCACCGATTTGGCGCGGCATATTTCGCGTGAGATGAAGAAGCGGGGGTTTAAATTCGTCGGCCCCACGACGGTATATTCGTTTTTGCAAGCAGCTGGTCTGGTCAACGATCATTTGTTGAGTTGCGACTGGGCACCGGAAAATCAGTAGAAAGGGATGGCTTCATGCGATTTTTACATACAGCCGATTGGCATATCGGGAAGAAACTTCACGGTTATGATTTATTGACCGAGCAACGGGATGCTTACGAGCAGATTAAAGCAATCGCGTTGAAGGAACAAGTGGATGCCGTGGTCATTGCGGGGGATCTTTACGACCGAGCGTTACCGAGCGAAGCGGCGGTTAGCGCTTTGGATACGATGTTGGTGGACTTAAACCGTCGGCAACGGCTGCCCTTATTGGCCATCAGTGGTAACCATGATTCGGCGGTGCGGTTGGGCCAAGGAAGCGAGTGGTTTGCCAGTACCGATTTTTACCTTAGAACGCGCATTGCCGATAGTGTAAAACCGGTAGTGATGGGAAATACCCAGTTCTTTTTATTACCCTATTTTGAACCGTTTGCCGTTCGCCAATACTTTCAAGATGACAGTATTAAGACGGTTGCGGCTGGAATGGAACGGCTGGTTGCGGCGATGCAAGCGCAATTTGACCCGCAGATGAAGCACGTGCTGGTGGCCCACTTCTTTGCCGCGGGTAGTCAACATAGTGATTCGGAAACGCTGGTCCAGGTGGGTGGTTTAAATGCGGTGCCAGTGGACCTGTTGGCGCCCTTTGATTACGTGGCGTTAGGACACCTACACCGCAAGGAAGCGTTGCAGAATGAACCGGTGATCAAGTACAGTGGTTCGCCGCTGAAATTTTCGACCAGTGAGGCCACTGATACCAAGGGCGTTTGGATTGTGGATACTGATCAGACACCCGTTGCGGTTACTTTTAAGCCACTGAAACCGTTGCACGATCTCGTCGTGCTGACCGATTCTTTCGCACATTTGATGGACACAACGGTGGACTATCCGGTGACAGTCGATGATTTTGTTGCCGTTGAATTGACCGATACGACACCGATTGCCAATGTCATGCAGCGGTTGAAGACGCGGTTTCCTAAAATCATTGAACTCCGGCGGGTGAACCAATTGGATGTGACGCCGGAGACCTTAAATATTGAAGAAGTCCAACGAGATCCCCTAACCTTACTGGCTGATTTCTTTGATACGGTTACCACACATTCGTTAACGGCACAACAACAAACGTGGGCCAAGGCAACTTTGCAGGAAGCCATGAAGGAGGAGAATTAAACCATGCGACCTTTAACCTTACACCTTCAGTTCTTCGGTCCTTACCGGGATGAGAAAATTGATTTTCAAAAGTTTGACGCCACGCCTTTGTTTTTAATTAGTGGTAAGACGGGAAGTGGCAAGACCACCATTTTTGATGGTATGTGTTACGCATTGTTCGATCAGTCTTCTGGCGTAGATCGAGAGCCGCAGGATATGCGCTCGGACTTTGCCACCACCAGCGATCACACCCGGGTGACCTTTACCTTCAGCCATCGAAATCGGCAGTATCGGATTGTCCGTGAGCCCGCCCAGATCTTGAAGAAGAAACGCGGGACGGGGGTTAAGCGTGCCACGGCTAGCGTTGAATTGACCGTGTTTGAACAGGGAACAGAGATTGATCAACTCACGAAGGCCCGGCAGGTCGACGATTATTTGCAAAATTTACTGCAGATGGATGGTAAACAATTTGCTCAGATTGTTCTGTTGCCCCAGGGAGAATTTCGCCGGTTCCTCATTGCGCCTAGTGAGGATAAGGCGACCGTACTGGAACAACTATTTAACACGGAGATCTTCGCCCGGTGGACGGATCAACTACGGGATAAACTTCGCAAGGATCACGCCCAGACGGCTGCGGTTGCACAGGAATTGGCGCGGCTCCAGGCGAGTCTAATTTGGACGCAGGAGAATCAGGATCGAGCGACGGAATTGCTGACTGCCCACCAGACGACGGCTGTGCTGGCACTAATGGATGAACAACAGCAGGCCACTCAGGCTACAGTTGCCACGCTTACGACCAGCGTACTGGCCGCTCAAACACGTGTAACGGCGCTAACCCAGCAGGATACCCGTGAGGAACAACTGCTACGTGATCGTCAACAATTAGCGGTTCAGACCGAGCAGCAACAAAAGTTGGCCGACCAAGTGCCGGCGATGCAGCACTTGCGGCAGGTCATTGGTGAACTGGAGTGGGCACAAGGGGTTCAGCCCCAATGGCAAGAGCGACTGACCGCCCGGCAAGCCCTGCAGCAACGACAGACAACTTTGCAGCAAGCTCAGGCTACTTTAAAGCAGGCACAGGTCACCCAAGCAGCAGCGGTAAGCGCACAAACAGCGGCGGAACCCGTTTCCCAACGGATTGCGACCACCAAAGATGAGTTGGCGCGCCAGGCCAAGATAAAACCCATTTATCAACAAATTGCTGAGCTGTCAACCCAATTATCACAAGCGAAAGCGGCCGTGACGGCTGCCCAACAGGCCGTCGAGACGAGTCAACAGCAATTGACGCAGAATCAACGCGATCAGCAAGCCCAACAGAAAGTGATTGCTGATCAGGCGGTCGTCTATCAGACCAGTCAGCAGCTGACGGAACGCGCTGCCCAGTTGAAGGAGTGGAATCGTCAGCTAACGGCACTGCAAGCAGCGGATCAGCAGTCTCACCAAGTCACCCAACAATTAACAGCGTTACGCCCCCAGGTCGTGGCGCAGGACACAGCGACGACTCAGGCGCGACAACACGCAGAAGATCTGAATCAGGAACTCTTAAACCATGAAATTGTGCGGTTAGTGGGGCAATTAAAGCCAGGTAGCCCGTGCCCAATCTGCGGTGCCACGGATCATCCGGCTCCGGCAGCCGTTGCGGACACCACTGTAACGGAAGCTGACGTTAAGCAAGCCCAACTATTGGCCCAGCAACAGCAAGAACGACTGGTCCAGTTAACCACGCGTCAACAAAACTTACAGGAGGATTTGGTCACACAGAAGAAACAACAGCAAGCTGAGTTGCAGACCCTTTGTCAAAGCATGTCAGTGGTGGTGACGGTTGCTGTCGAGGATGGCCAGTTGCCGAAGCTGGCCCAGCAACTGATGGATCTAACCACTAGTTATCAGACCGAATTAAAGGCCAACCAGCGACAACAAACGGCGATCACGCAGGCCCAAGACCAACTCGACCGGCTGACAAAACACGCCACACAGGTCGAACAAGACTTACAAAAGGCGCAGGTGGCCCAACAAGATAAGACCCGCATCGCTGACCGGTTAGCGGCTCAGTTGGCGACCCAGCAACAACAGTTACCGGATCAGGCGGCAACACTGGCTGAATTTAAGTTGCAGGAGCAACGGTTACAGCAACAGTTGGCGACTGATCAGGCCGAATGGGAGACCATTACGCAACGGGTTACCCGAACAACGAGTCAACTCACGATCGCGACGACTGAAGTTAAGGCGGCAACTACGGAGTTGGCAACGAGTCAACAGCGGTGCCAGTCTGCCGAAGAACAAGTGCGGGCACTGGTGGCCCGGCATTTTGAAGCGGTGACCCCAACCACGGATGATGACGTTGCCGAACGACTGGCCCAACTGCCAACGTTAACCCAGAAACGCCAGCAGCTACAGGCGTTTCAAACGCAACAGGAGCGGGTGGCGACCACGGTTGCTGAGCTGCAGAAGCGCGTGGCCGAACAGCCCGAGCCCGACCGTGAACAGACGCAATTGGCGCTTAAAACCGCGACCGATCACGTTAATACGTTGCAAGATCAACGCCACGACCAGCAAGACCAGTGGCGGCGCAATGCGGAAATCGTGACGACTTTACGGCAACAAATGACACAACAGGCGACGGCTTTGAAGCAATCACAGGCGTTAACCGAATTGGTGGGCGTAGTGAATGGTGACGGTCCGAACAGTAAATTGGGACTAGAACGTTACGTTTTGCAAACGTACCTCCGGCAAATCCTGATGGTCGGTAATCAGCGGCTCCGACAGTTGACCAACGGACGTTATCAATTTTTAGTTGATGACCATCCCGCTACGTACAAGAAGAATTCCGGACTTGAAATTAACGTTTACGACGATCACGTCGGAGAGCAGCGCAGTGTGCATACCTTGTCTGGTGGCGAGAGCTTTATTGCGGCATTGGCGTTGGCACTGGCTTTAGGGGAAGTCATTCAACAGACCACGGGAAGCGTGGATGTCGATGCGCTATTTATTGACGAAGGTTTTGGCTCGCTGGACGAAGACGCCCTGATGACGGCGCTAGAATCACTGGAAACGGTAGAAGGAAAACACCGGATGATTGGGATTATCAGTCACGTCAGCGAGTTACGGACCCAGGTCCCCAATCAGTTGCAAGTGGTCAGCAATGGTAATGGTGAAAGTCAGATTAAGTACCAAATTGATGAGGGGTAAGGCAAAACTGAGACCATGTTGAAAAAAGGTATATTGTATGTGGATACCGGCAAAACGTGATATCAATGAGTGAGAAACTTTGAACAGCAAAAACACGTCAAACAATTAGCCACAATGACAATATTGTGACCCAGTTATGATTCTGGGGATAAACCGTAAAACGGCGGTTCTATGCCGTTTGGACGGTTTCTTAAAAATAAGTCATATAATCAACGATTATCCGTGCACGCCATCTAATTTAGGGTTAAAATGATTGATAACTAAATTGGAAACGGGATGATTTTGATGTGTACGAGTTTGACTTATGAGAATAGCCGGGGTGACCATTTTTTGGCCCGCACCATGGATTATGGTTTTGAACTGGGCGGTCAACCAATCTTTATGCCCCGAAACCAGAAAATTCAGGGGGATGCTGGGGCGTTTACCACGAAGTATGGGTTCGTGGGCGCAGGGCGTAACCTGAGTCATTACATGTTTGTTGATGGGGTTAATGAGTTTGGCTTGGGCGCGGCGGCGTTGTATTTCTCTGACTACGCAAAGTATGCGCAGTCAGCACCGGCCGATAAACTAGCGATTGCGCCCCATGATCTGACGGCGTGGGTATTGGGCAATGCGAAGAGTGTCGCAGACCTACGTGATTTGATTATGCAAGTCCAAATCGTCGATCAGCCCGTGGCGTTGTTGGGAATTACGGTTCCCCTTCACTTCATTTTCAGTGATGCAACTGGCGATACGGCCGTGCTGGAAGCCACCGATCAAGACTTACATCTGATTGAAGATCCCGTTGGCGTCATGGCGAATTCACCGCAGCTAAGTTGGCACCTGCAGAACTTGAGTACGTATGGCACCTTGGTGGCGGATACGCGGCCGCTTCATGAGTATCAGGGTTTCAACCTCAAGACGGTGGGTCCCGGCACGGGGGCGTTTGGCATGCCCGGGGATTACACCTCACCTTCACGCTTTATTCGAACAGTCTTCAACAAGCACTATAGTCAGCCAACGGCCGATACGCCATCGACGATGAACCTGTTGCAGCACTTGTTGGACGGGGTAACGATTCCCAAAGGGGTTAAACTCAAGACCGATGGCAGCAGCGATTACACGCAATATCGCGGTTACATGGGCCTAAATGAACGGGCCTACTACATGGAACCCTACGACAATTTTGAATTGCAACGGGTGGAGATTACGGATAAAATGTTAACGGATTGGGACACACCGGTCGAATATCCGCTCGTGCACCACAATCACATTAAGAATTTAAACTAGGCAGGTGGCTTGATGGCAGAGTTTCAACAAAAACGGTTTTCACAGTTAACACCGACTGAGTTGTTTGAGATTTATCGGGTGCGCGTCGCCGTCTTCGTGGTGGAGCAGGCGTGTGCCTACCAGGAAGTTGACGATCTGGATGTTCAGGCGCAGCATTTGTTTACGCAGGATGAGGCTGGACGGATCACGGCCTATGCCCGGTTGATCGACGAAGGTAAGCAAGTACGAATCGGTCGGGTATTGGTCGCCCCAACGAATCGTGGCCAGGGGGCCGGTCGACAGTTGGTGACGGCGGCCTTAACCGCGGCCAAGCAAACGTATCCCGCGGCCCAGTCGGTCGTCATTCAAGCACAAGCTTACCTGCAAAAATTTTACGCGTCGTTTGGTTTTCAACCAACGAGTGCCGTTTATTTAGACACGGGTATTCCGCATCTCGACATGGTCTTGGCACTGAATTAAAGACAGCAAAAAACGAGCTCGAAGCCATTGGTTTCGAGCTCGTTGCTGTGCGCCCGGCATGGGCGCTAACTAGGCGGTGAAAATCCGCTGTGGGCCGTAGTAGTCGGAACCACGAGCCGAAGGCAAAGGTGTCCATCGCGA
>NZ_JAAVSC010000021.1 GCF_012641095.1 Lactobacillus sp. HBUAS51381 | reverse complement strand
AATCTCTGGCAGCCGCAGGTGGTCGTTGACGACTAATTTAATGGCGATAAGCCTTATCAGCTGGGGACTGGAGCATGTTCGTGACCTTTCAACCTTTAGGACTTAACCCAAACCAAACGAAAAGCCATGTCGACAAACCCGGCATGGCTTTACTTGTCTAAATGTTTGGCTGCCGGCACGACGACCACGTCGGTGTCCACAATCCCAAATTTCAACCGCATCGTGGCCTCAATCTCTTCACCCAAGCGGTAGCTGTCCTGAACCTCCATGTGGGGATCGACGGCAATCACCAGTTCCAACGTGACCACGTTGCCGTTGTAATGGGCTTTGAGTTCCAACACCCGATCGACGGCCGGAAAGGCTTCGGTGGCCTGCCGGAATTCATCTTCAACCTGTGGATCAAAGTAATCGGCGAGGTTAAGGCTACTCTCGCGAAAGATCTTAATCCCGGCGGACAGAATGAAAATCCCGACTAAGATACTGGCGACACCATCCAACCAACTCAGCTTGAAGAGTAGCGCGCCACCAATGGCGACCATGGTCCCCAGACTGGTGACGGCATCGCTCAGACTATCCTGGGCGGCGGCCGTCAACGCGGCGTTCTGTAGCTTACGACCGGCCCGGCGATTCAGCCACCAGACACCCAACATGATTACGGTCGCAATCGCCGCACCGACTAACGTAATGGGCTGAGGAACCTCTTGGGTTTCCGTGTGCATCAGGCTCTTAATCCCGGAATAAATGACGCTGGCGGCAATCGCAATCATCACAATTCCCGTAATCAGCGTGAACACGGTCTCGTAGTGAAACCGTGTCAATTGTAGCCGCTGGCCGCTGTTTTCCAGGTCTTCCGGAAGCGGCTGGCCCATCAGATCATCGTCGTGAATGTCACGCGCGATGTAGATTCCCACCATTAGCAGGACGGACGAGATAATCCCCGACAGATTGTTAAACGCATCCGCACGTAACGTCTGCGAATGGCCGATGATGGCCAGATAAAATTCAATGATCGAAATGGCCAGATAGGCCCCTACGTTTAGGATCAGATGCCGTTGCGCTCCCTTTAGCTTGGTTAACTCGGTCTGCTGCCGGGCCCGCCACTGTGCCTGCTCATCACGGCGATGCGCATTCATATCCTTCATACTGATTCCTTCTCACGTTACAAGATACTTTCATTATAACCACTTTTAGGAAAGAAAATGGCGAAATCCGTCTCGCCGATTCCTAACCCACCCAGTGGCCAACCCAACCGACGTGTTGACTAGTCAACTTGTTAGACTTTTCATTAGTCGAAAAAAGTGAGTGAACTGGCGCTTTTCAGTTTTATTTTGCTTCGTGAAATTGCAGCACATCAGTATTTCAAGTCGGTTTTATCGTGGGTAGCGCGTCAAATAATGCGGAACCGGTTGCAAACTGTAATCAACTAAGTTATAATTACTTTGTGAAATTGGTACTAAGTATTTTCAAAACTTCTGAAAGAGGGAAAATTGAATTATGGCTGAACGTAGTTATGACTTTTTGATGCCCAGTGTCAACTTTTTTGGCCCTGGCGTAATTAGCAAGATTGGTGAACGTGCAAAGATGTTGGGGATGAAGAAGCCCGTCATCGTTACTGGTAAGATTCTCGAAAGCATGGAGAACGGTGCCGTTCAACAAACCATTGCTTCCCTTGAAGCCGCTGGCGTGGACTACGTCGTTTACGACAACGTTGAACCCAACCCTAAGATTCGTAATATTAAGGAAGTTAAGAAACTCTACCAAGAAGCCGAAGCCGACTCCATCATCACGATTGGTGGGGGCTCCGCTCACGATACCGGTAAGGGTGCTGGCGATATCTTGACGAACGGTGACGACATCACCAAGTTGGCCGGGATCGAAACGCTTGACCACGCCTTACCACCACTGATTGCCGTCAACACGACCGCCGGGACGGGTTCCGAATTGACCCGCCACGCCGTTATTACCAACGAAGAGACCCATTTGAAGTTCGTCGTTGTTTCATGGCGGAACATTCCGTTGGTTTCCTTCAACGACCCAACCTTAATGCTCGATATTCCGAAGAATTTGACGGCCGCAACCGGGATGGACGCCTTCGTCCAAGCCATCGAACCTTACGTGTCCGTTGACCACAACCCGATCACCGACTCACAATGTGTCGAAGCCATCAAGTTAATCGAAGGCTCCTTACGTGAAGCTGTTGCTAACGGTCACAACCTGGACGCTCGGACCAAGATGGTCGAAGCCGAAATGTTAGCCGGGATGGCCTTCAACAACGCCAACTTGGGTTACGTTCACGCCATGGCTCACCAACTCGGTGGCCAATACGACGCCCCACACGGTGTCTGCTGTGCATTGCTTCTGCCTTACGTGGAACAATACAATATCATCGCCTGCCCAGAACGTTTCGCCCAATTGGCTGAAATCATGGGTGAAGACACGACTGGATTATCCACGCGTGACGCTGCCGAATTGTCCATCAAGGCCATGAAGCAAATGTCACAAGACGTTGGAATTCCTGCTTCCATCAAGGAAATCGGTGCTAAGCCAGAAGACTTCGAACTGATGGCCGAAAACGCCTTGAAGGATGGGAACGCCTTCTCTAACCCACGCAAGGGAACTAAGGAAGATATCATCAAGATCTTCCAAGCTGCCTACGACGCTAAATAAGTTGATTCACAGTTACCGTTAAAGCCGCCACTTCAACGGTAACCTGCTTAAAACTGTTTCAGTTAACGACTCAAAAAGGTCACCTTGCGGGGTGGCCTTTTCTGTTCCATAATGGAGGCGTCATCTCACTTAAGAGGAGCTCAGGAGTTATGGAAAAATACTTAACCTTTGATTGTTACGGCACCCTGCTCAACGAGGATGGGACTTACGACGCGGTGGCCCAAGCGGCCAGCCAAATTGGCGTCGACCCAGAGCTGGCGCGCCAACGGTTCATGACCTATCAGGCCGACCGGAACAACATGCATCCTTACTTAGACTACGATCTACTGACCCGGAACAACCTGATTCACTTAGACTTTCAGTTTGGGTTGCGGCACCAATTTGAACGTTACTTTCCGGAAGTGCTGATTGCACACCGCAGTCTCAAACCCTTTCCAGAAGTCATTGCCACACTGAAGACCTTACAGCAGCGCGGCTACCACTTGATCATGATGTCAAATTCGAGTTGGGATATCATCCCCGCCAACGCCGCGGCGCTAGAGGTTCCCTTTGCTATCTGGACGGCCGAAGACGTGCACGCCTACAAACCGGACCATGCCTTCTTCAAGGCCGTTGAAAATCATTACGGCCTGACGTCGGAGAACCACTGGCACATTGCCGAAGGGTATCCGAGTGATATCGTGCCGGCCAACGCCCTCGGGTGGCCATCCATCTGGATCAACCGGATCGGTGCGACACCCACGGCCGCTGCTCGCCCAACTCACGAGGCCACTACGCTGGATCAAGTTCTGCGGTGGCTGAAATAGCCTCGGTATTTCGAGATGTTCTAAAAGGTTCCGATGACTTGACCTATGCGTTGCGTCATCGGAACCTTTCGTAATCATTCAGATCCCTGACGCATGCCTACGCCGGCGCCACCCGATACCGCAGCACCGTCTTCGCCTTCTCTGGGGCCGTGCGCCGAGCATCGGTCAGATAAATTTCACGGTGCCAGTAGTCGCCCATGGTGGGGATAATCTTCAAGTGTTTCTGATCCAGGGCGTCTTGCAACTGTGCAAAAGTCGTTGGCTCATCGTCAAAGGGCCCATGGTGAATGGTCTGGAGAACCTGGCCCTCCTCAAACGGCTCCCACTTAAGGTCCGCAAACCACGGGTTCTGTTTCTTCGCCATCACCCGTGCCAGACTCGCCTGAAAATCCGCTTCGGTTAAGCGATCCGGCTGCCGTAGCATAATCTTATAGTGTAAGGCCGCCTTATTGAGCGTCGCACCACGCGAGCCGTCATCCGTGGTCCACACACCCTCCAGCGGGTACACCGTGTATTCGTAAGGGGTCCCCAAGTCGCCGCGCTTCAAGGCCATCCGGAGATCATAGGCTACCGGATACAGTGCGCTCACCTGCTCGCCAAACTGCGGTTCATTGGGGTCGCCCGTTCCTTCCAGCGTGATGAAATTCAACCGAGGCAGGGTTAGAATCGTCGGTTGCTTGGGTAGATACCAAGCCTTTTCTGCTTTTCGCCATTCATGTTTCACGTGAAACAACCTCCTAATTTACACAAAAAGAGCGGGAGTAATGTCATCTCGCTCAATGTCTTCTTATTTTTCAACCAATGGCACTAACATCTCACCAATCACGCCATCGGCCGTCGTTCCCGTCATGTATGACGTGTTGGGGCCACCCACGTAAGCGTAATCGGTCAATTGCGGCAAAATTTCACCAAAGGCCGGGCCTTCCAGCGCGTTGTACAACCCCATCTGATCGGCCGCGGTACCTTTAATAACCAGATACTTGCCCGCTGGAAATTCAATTAACCGTTGACCGGCCGCCGCTTCCGTATCGGCCACCACTTCTCGGCCGGCGTAGTAGTGAAATTCACCATTGATGGCTTCGTTGACGGCAAAGGGATAGTCGTTTAGGCCCGTCAACTTGTCCAGTGCATGCTCGGCATTAATCTTTTGCCAGAAGTCCGTCTTCTGTTGCCCCATCTCGGGGAATCCCCCCGTTAACACCGTGCCAATCCCGAGAATCGTAAATGCTGCCTTTGTTTCAATCGTGTAATCTGCCATATTGTGGTGGCCTCCTTCAAATGATAGACTCAGTATACGCACTAATAGTTTCAAAAACTGACACTGTTAGGAGAAAAAACGATGAATAAAACCGATCGCATTAATACCATGATGCGCTACATCAACAATCGCCAATACTTCACGATTCGTGAGCTCACCACGCAGTTCCATGTTTCCCGCAGTACGGTCATCCGTGACCTCAATACCATTCAGGAATTGGGCATGCCGTTGACCGCCAGTGTGGGCCGCGACGGCGGTTACGCCGTCCTGCAGAATCAACTCCTCCCCGCCGTTCAATTCAACAGTGAGGAGCTCAAGGCCCTCTTTGTCAGCTTCTTGGCCACGCTGAATACCCAGTTGCCCTACCTGCAAAATCGCAATACCCTGACCGAAAAATTGGTCGCCATCGCCTCACAAACCCAACAGGACGACCTCTTGACGCTCCAGGAACTGTTGGTCTTTGACCACACTAATCCCCGTAACCCCAAGCTAACGGAGCTCGCCGATCACGCGCCGGCCCTGTTGAAACCCCTGCTCAATGCCTGTCTGACCACGCGACAACTGACCGTCGCCACCGCCGAACGGACTCTGACCATCTGGGTGCGCCACGTTTTCAGCCGTCAGAATAATTGGTACGTGGACGCCTGGGACCTGACGCACCACCAGTTTGTCCAGCTGGCTATCGCCCGATTGACCCGGGTCACGCCGATCGCTAAGGAACGGGCCCTCGATCCTCAAGCCATCACGCTGGCCATTAAACACGCCCAGCCGCAGCCCAACGTCCAGCTACGGTTAAACGCCGACGCCATCCAGCAGTTTCACCAGCATCCCCATCCCACGGCGGCCCTACAGTTCAGAGATGCCTTTCAACAGACGGCCGTGCTCGACTGTTTTCTCGAGCCGACCAACGCCCAGCAGCTGGCCGATTTTGGCCGGTGGTACCTATACTTAGGCGCCGGTGCTCGGATTATCCAAGCGCCAGCGCCCCTCATCGCGTATTTAAAAGAAAGTGCCCAGCGTCTACTCGCGGATCTACCGCAGTAGGTAACCGCCATCGACTGGAAGCATGACCCCGGTCACGTAGTCGGAGGCGTGGCTGGCCAAGAAGATCATCGGCCCCATCAAATCGGCCGGAACACCCCAATCACCACTCGGAATGTGGGCCGCAATTTCTGGTCCCCGAACGGGATCTTCCTGTAGGGCCTTGGTCATGTCGGTACTAATATAGCCAGGTGCTAAACCATTGACCTGAACATTATCCTTGGCCAAGGCATCGGCGTAAGCCCGCGTCAATCCTAAGACGGCGTGCTTGCTGGCGGTGTACGGGAAGATGTATTTCCCGGCCCGGTAGGACAGCATCGAGCCAATGTTGATAATCTTGCCGTGCTTCTGCTTGGTCAAGACCTTGGCCGCCGCGTGCGCCAGGTAATAGGTCGCGTTCAGGTTGATGTCAATGACCTTTTGCCAGTCCTCGTCCTTGTAGTCGAGCACGTCGTTTCTGATAATCACGCCGGCATTGTTGACCAAAATATCGAAGTGGTCAAATTCCTTCAATGTCGCCGCAATAATCTTGTCGGCCGCCCCCGGCGCGGTCACGTCCTGTTGCAGAAAGCCCACGTGCTGGCCGTTCTGTTCGACGACTTGCCGAATCTCATCCCAGCCATTTTGCGTCCGACTGACCACCATGACATCGGCCCCATACAGGGATAATGCGGTGGTATAGAACTTACCGAGCCCTCTGGCACCCCCGGTGACGATGGCCACTTGGCCCTTTAATGAAAAACTTTCACGATTAAAATCTGACATTGCTATCGCTCCTTAATAATGCGCTTTCATTTTCAATTTTAGCACCAATGCCGCTAAAGCAAAAAGGATTGATCAAGATGGGCCGCGCCCACGCGCAAGCCAGGACCCCGACTGAATTTTTCCCATTACAATAGCGCCCTCCAAGACCGGCTAGCGGTTTTGAAGGGCGCTATTTCATGGTTATCAGTTAGTCTTCTTCTGACGGCGCATCATTGCCAGATTGGTGTCGCAAGGCCATTTCGATTTCTTCCAACGACTTGCCCCGTGTTTCCGGAACCAGGTAGTGGACGAAGAACATGGACAGGACGGCAAAGACCGCGAAGACCGCGAATGGTCCGCCAACATTGTTGTGGAAGTAAGCCAGCATGACCAGGAAGAATTGGGAAACCAGGAAGTTTCCAATCCAGTTGGCCGCGGAACCGATGGACGATCCGATCCCCCGCACGCTGAGTGGAAAGATTTCGCCAATCGTGACCCAGGCAATCGGCCCCCAGGAAATGGCGAACCCGAAGATGTAGACCGCAATCAGAATCATGGTTGGCATGGCGGTCGTGTGAATATCCATGGTAAAGTTCATCACCGCTAAGATACCCAGTGAGACGGCCATGACGATTGACCCAAACATCAGGAACGTCTTTCGGTTGAATTTATCCATGATGACGGTGGCCAGAACGGTCACAACAAAGTTCACAATCCCAATGCCCACGGAGATCCAGATGGCACTGCCTTCAGCGAAGCCGAACCCTTTAATGAAGACCTGTGGCAGGAAGTAAATCACGGAGTTAATCCCGACTAATTGTTGAAGCAGCATAATCCCAACCGCCACAACCACCGCTGGACGAGCCACCGTGAAGAGTTCCTTCAGGCCCCCCTTAGGCTGATTGGCCACGACCTTGATCTCGTCCAATTCTTTTTCGGGATCATCATCTGTATTTTGTCGCAACATCTTCAAGACGCTCAGGGCTTGCTCATTATGCCCTTTTTCAGCCAAGAACCGTGGTGATTCAGGGAGTAACAGTCCCCCAATTAACAGTAAGGCTGCCGGGATCAGGGCCGACCCCAACATCCACCGCCAGTCACGAACGCCCAACAGGTTATGATTCAAGAACCCCAGGTTGGACACGTAAGCCAATAGAATCCCCAACGTAATCATCAGTTGAAACAGCGTCCCGAGTGACCCCCGTCGTTCTGCGGGTGCCAATTCGGCCAAGTACGCCGGCGTCAAGGCTGACGCTGACCCCACGGCCAGTCCTAAGATGATCCGGGCAACGACCATGGACCAGAAGCCGATGGCCACCATGGACAGCGAAGACCCAATCAAGAAGAGAATGGCGGCCAAAATCAGCAAGCGTTTCCGCCCATACCGATCGGCCAGCGGGCCCACGCCCAGTGCCCCGACGGACGACCCAATTAAAACGGATGACGTAATAAACCCGGTCTGTGCAATATTCAGGCTAAAGTTGCTTTCAATTAATGGCGAAGCGCCCGAAATAATCCCCGTATCAAAACCAAATAATAATCCCCCGAGTGCACCAAAAGTAAAAATAAAAAAGGTACTTAAATGTCGATTCATAAGCCCGTTCACCCTCCGATATTTAATAATAAGAGCACTTGTATAATCGATTTAATGTAACCGCTTTCCTTGACCAGTGTACACGTCCCGTTAACGATACGCAATTGTCTAGACCGCAAAATTTTACGACCCATAACTTTTGCTATTTCGACCCATCAAAATAGTCGCGCCAAGCCCTACTAATGCCGGGTTTGGCGCGACTATCGCTAGTGTTATTGGATTGAAAGTTAATTGACCCTAGCTAGGGGTTAGATCAGTTGCAAACGCCAGCCCATAAAACCAAACGATTTCTCTAAATCACTCGTCAAATTGTACTAGTCCTAATCGCCACTCGTATCGCTCTTTGACGCACCTTGATTACCAGTGACGAGAAAACCTTTCATGTAGTTCTTACGGTAATTTGTCGGTGTCACGCCAACCTTCTTCTTAAACAAGCGCAAGAAATACTTTTCATCGTTAAAGTAGGCCCGATCCGCGATTACCTTTAGCGGCAAATTGGATTCTAACAATAAGCGTTTAGCAATGTTAATTTTCAAAAAAATAATATAGTTCTCCACCGTAAAACCAGTTTCTGACTTCAATAATTGACTGAGATAGCGGTAATTGAGATCAAAATGTGTCGCGACATCCTTAACCCCAAGTGAATAATCCAAATTGGCTCGAATCCAATCCTTAATTAAGCGAGCCTTTGGATTCTCTTTGACTAAACGGTGTAAAGAATTAATGAAGTCATTGGAGATTTGCAGTGCTAGCTTGGTCACACTATAAGACATGATGGCATCGGTATAGTTGATTTCTTGGGAGATCGCCAAAACTTCGTTCGCACTCGCCAGGATGTTGTCAAAGTTATCAATCGTATACTCTGCCGGCAATATCGCGTAATTAATAATCCGGCTTAGGCGTTCTCGATCATCCAGGGCGGCCAGCAAGTCGGCCTGAGCAAGAGTTTCAACATGATCTTTCGGATAAAAGTGAAACCAATAATACTCAACATCGGTCTCTGACTTTTGATAACCAACGACCGTCGCTTCACTGGGAACTAATATAAACTTCCCCCGCGTTAACGCATGTTCTATGCCATTCACACTAAGATAGGCAACGCCCTTTACACCAATAATTAACTCATAATTATCACTAAGGGTTGTGGCTTGATGACTCCATCCCCGCTTCGCTGTGTACCGCCCAGCGACAAAGTAATGGAAAGGTCGATCGCTATTCAAAATAGTAATTGGTTCATTCGTACTCATCTGATATTTGTCCACCTTTAATTTATCTTATTGAGAAATAGTCCACTTTTATGTCATTTTATCTGAATATCATCCACCATTTTTGTGGATACAATTTAAAATAGTCCACCTTTTCTATCATTATATCAGTTTCGGCCGGCTGGTGAAAGCGCGTACAATATAACTGTCTTCTCGAGTAGACCAGAAAATTTGAGGTGAACTTCAACATGAAAAAGAAAGCAAAACAGTTTCTTAGTAATTATGAGATGTTCAACTACGCTAGTTTAAATTTTGCTCAGGTTCTTATTTACTTTTTGATTAGTAGTTATCTCCTTTACTTTTACACCGATGTCGCCAAGATTCCCGTGACCGTTGCCGGAGTCATTCTTTTAATTGCCCGGGGATTCGATGCGATTGATGCGCCAATTTGGGGTGCTTTGATTGATATCACCCATTCTAAGTACGGTCGATCCCGACCTTACTTCCTATGGGTTGCTTTTCCCTTTGCCATTTCGTCCGTTCTAATGTTCTGGAATCCGAGCTTACCTTACAAGCAAAAGATTATCTGGTGTGCTGTGACCTATATCCTTTCCGGAATTCTCTACACTGGAATCAATACGCCACTGACTTCTATCTTACCCTCATTGTCCCGAGTCCCTGAAGAACGACTCAAGGCCAACTCGTGGCGTTTGGTCGGTTCTCAATTGGGCGGGTTTCTGATTAATGCTGCCTGCTTACCCGTTGTCGCTTTTCTAGGCAAGGGTAACGACACACTGGGTTTTAGATTCTTAATTATCGCAGTTGCCATTATTTTCTTAATCATCACACTGCATGCCTTTACAGTTGTCAAAGAACGGGTACCAGTATCCGTTGAAAAAGTTCCCATTAACAAGAGTATCAAGGCTATCAAAGGGAATTGGCCGTGGGTCATCATCGTTCTTAGTAACTTATTCTACTGGATGGCTTACACGAACCGTAATTCCACGTTGGTTTATTACTTTACTTACAACTTTAATAACAAGGGGCTTGTTTCCCTCTTCAATTCGTTAGCTTCCCTACAGCTTTTTATGATTCTTCTAATTCCCTGGTTGAATAAGAAGTTTTCCAAGACGCAGATTTGGTCAGCGGGCTTTATCATTGCGATCCTCGGTCAATTAATCGTATTGGCCGCTGGACACAATGTTGGTATTGCCCTTTTCGGTTGGATCTTCGGTAACATGGGGTCCGGAGTTGCCGTAACCATGCCATTCTCCATGCTCAGTCAAGCCGTGGACTTCGGTGAATGGAAGACCGGGATTCATTCTTCGGGGATTCTAACCGCGTTAGGGAGTTCTTTCTGTATCAAGATGGGCAGTGGCCTTGCCGGCTTCATTCCATCCATGATTCTCGCCCACTTTGGCTACGTGGCCAATCACGTCCAAACGGCACGTTCCCTATTTGGTATCAAATTAAGTTTCATCTGGGTTTCTATCCTACTCTTCGCTTGTGCCCTGATTCCGGTCCCATTTTATGGTAAATACGAGCGAATGGAAGATAAAATCGCTGCTGACTTAAAGCAACGGCATTTACAGACTAAGGAGACTGATTAATTTATGGCAATTATTAAAGAACAAAATCACCAGCTCTATTGGACACATGCGGCCGAACAAATCTTAGTTGAACCCTGGGGCGCTAATAGCCTACGCGTTCGGGTAACCAAGAAAGCCGACTTTGCGAAAGATCAAAACTGGGCATTAACACAGCCCATTAGCGGTCAAGATAAGGCTGTGGTCACCATCACTGACGACACCGGGGCAATTCAAAACGGTCATTTAACCGCCAACATTAACAAATTTGGTTGGTTAACCTTTACCGATCAAAATGGGAAAACGTTACTAGAAGAACGCTGGCAAGTTAAGCCTGGTGGACACAAAACCAGTCCATTAGGTATTCCCGGCCGTGAACTCAAACCAATCATCGGTGGCGATTACGCTGCAACCATGCGGTTTGAAGCTGTGGACGGTGAAAAAATTTTCGGTATGGGGCAACGTCAAGAAAAGCAACTGAACTTCAAAGGCTGCATCCTTGAATTGGCCCAACGTAACACCCAGGCCAATGTTCCCTTTGTCATTTCCAACTTAGGCTACGGCTTCCTGTGGAATAACCCAGCTATTGGGCAAGTGACCTTCGCCAACAACGAAACTAAATGGGAAGCACAGGATACTGACCAAATTGACTTTTGGGTGACCACGGGTGATTCGCCAGCCGCTATCGAGGAATCTTATACTAGTGTGACGGGTCATGTTCCCATGCTACCAGAATTTGCCAGTGGCTTTTGGCAATCAAAACTCCGTTACCGCAGTCAAGCAGAACTATTACGAGTTGCACATGAATACAAGGATCGTGGGCTACCGATCAGCGTTATCGTTATTGATTTCTTCCACTGGACCCAGCAAGGTGAATGGAAGTTCGATCCCGAGAAATGGCCAGACCCGAAAGCCATGGTCGATGAGCTCAATGATATGGGTATCAAACTGATGGTTTCCATTTGGCCCACGGTTGACATCAACAGTGAAAACTACGATGAAATGGATGACAAGGGCTATCTGGTTCGTTCAGAACGCATGTACAATGACTCTTATCACTTCATGGGAAATGAAACGTTCTTTGATGCCACGCATCCCGGTGCCCGCCATTTTATTTGGCAAAAAGCCAAGCAACATTATTACGACAAAGGTATTCACCTCTTCTGGCTGGATGAAGCCGAGCCAGAATACGGGTTTATGTACGATTTCGACCACTTCCGCTACCACATCGGACCAGCACTTAAGGTCAGCAACATCTATCCTTTAGACTATGCGAAGGCCTTTTATGAAGGGCAAAAGGCCGAGGGGCAAACAGATATTGTTAACCTCGTTCGATGTGTCTGGGCTGGTAGTCAACGTTTCGGGACCCTGTTGTGGTCTGGCGATGTCCACTCAACTTTCGAGTCTCTACAGAAGCAAGTCGTCGCTGGCCTCAATGCTGGCTTATCCGGCATCTCCTGGTGGACCACCGATATTGGTGGCTTCACGGGTGGCAACGTCAAAGATCCTAAGTTCCATGAACTCCTAGCACGCTGGTTCCAGTTTGGAACCTTCTGCCCCGTTATGCGGATTCATGGATTCCGCGAACCCGCTGAACAGACCATCGAACACGCTGACCGTATGTTTGGCCAACCCTTTGGCTCCGGTGCCTTCAATGAACTTTACAAGTATCCTAAAGACACCTACCAAATTTTACGGAAGTACCTCTTCATGCGCGAAGCCTTGCGCCCTTACATCATGATCCAGATGAAGTTGGCCCATGAAAAGGGAACGCCTGTGATGCGGCCACTATTCTACGACTTTAATCACGATGACACTGCTTGGAATATTTCTGATGAGTACATGTTTGGTCCAGACATTCTAGTCGCCCCAATCTTACATGCCGGTGAAAACCAGCGCCAGATTTATTTGCCTGCGGGTGAACAATGGATTGATATTAACACGCAAAAAGTTTATGACGGTGGCCAAACGATCACCGTTGACACGCCGGTTGCAACCATCCCCGTCTTCACTCGCGCCAGTCATCCGGTTAAAGAAATTCTGAACTTTACGGAACCAAAATTAACTGAATAATCGCTCAACCTAAAAGACGTCCTATCAATATTTCGATAGGACGCCTTTTGCCGCTAACCCTCTGGTTAATTAACTAGCACAACGTGTAAATTTGTATTTTCTAGTAGATAAACAATTGGTTCAGGACAAGAGGATGTCTCTTATCGTTGATGATGTCTACAAGGTCTGCCACTATGCCGTACCCTAGTTGTTGAAGCATAGCACAATAGTATGTTCGTGATGGGTCTCATAAATGTTATTTTGAAAGTGCGATAATAAAAATAGCAATACTATATAACGACGTTTATGCTTTACACTGTTTACTACATTGCTGATATATGATATTCTTCTTTTGAGAGCTAAAAATGAATTTCATTCATGATTCTCAATTGCATTCTAATAATATTGGAGATGACTAGTTGGCAAATGGAGGTTCACCAGAAACTCAATTAAAACTAATTTTTCGGGAATTTTTAGGAGCTCGCAGTGTCAGCCAATTCTCCGATACGAATGGAGAAGTTTATGTCCATTTAAGAGTGTCTGATGTAGAAGGTCTATGTCTTTGCTTTAATTTACTAGGTCAACATGGCGCTAAATTTGGCACGACAGACATACTTGATGCAAGAGGCAAAATAAGTCAGATTCGACTACATGTTAGTTTAAATCAAAGTGAAGATCTGAAAAACTGGCTAACAGGTGAAGTACAATGAAAATTCTACTATTTTTCTTTAGGATGATTTTGCAGGATGAAACTTTAGTTCAAACAGACGCAAAGTTATCCTTTATCAATGTGGTGTTTCCGGCCACTGAGCTAACAAAACTAAGTTCCATGTTAACAATGCTTGGTACTAACCAGACAGTATTTGCTTTAAGGGCTGATAACAATACGATCTTTCTAAGCGTGAAATCATCTGAAAATCCCGATATTGATAGTAAAATGGCGCCAGTATTTGAATAAAATATGAGACCATACAAAAACGTCACCGTAAATAAGATATGGTGACGTTTTTTGTATAATAGTCACTTTGTCCCCTACGCCACCGCCATCCGTCCATCCATAATCGCGTAGGTCTGGTCCGCATACGCCCGTAGCCGTAGGTCATGGGTCACGACCACAATCGCCTTGTTGTGGGCCTTAGCCAAATCATGAAGCAACTGCCCCACGACCTTGACGCGTTCACTGTCCAGGGCCGCCGTGGGTTCGTCGGCTAGGATAATATCTGGATTCTGGTAGAGCGCCCGGGCAATGGCCACCCGCTGTGTCTGACCTCCCGAGAGTTCGGCCGGATACTGATCGACCAGCTGGCTAATGCCGAGGTGATCGAGGAGTCGGCGCAACTCGTCAGCGCTGAGGTTTCCCTGTGGCTTGACCCGGTCGACCAGCGCGAACTGATCGGCCACCGTTAGATAGGGCACGAGGTTGTACGCCTGTAAGATAAACCCAACTCGATTGAGTCGCAAGGCATCTCGTTCCTTGCCCGACAAGTGGTTTAGATCGCGCCCTTGAACCACCACATCCCCCGCGGTCGGTGTCTGAATACCGCCGGCAATCGTCAAGAAGGTACTCTTCCCGGACCCGGATGGCCCAATGACCAGACTGACCTCACCGGCGGCCGCGGTAAAATTCACGTCCGTCAACACCGTTACTTCATTACTGGCGTGGCCGAACGTTTTCGTCACGTGTTTCACTTCCAAAACTGCCATTCGCTAACCTCCTATCACGCTGACTGGATCAACGTTTAAAATCACTTTGACCGGAATCAGGGCACCCACGACGCCGGTCAGTAAAATACCGCCCGTCACGCCCGCCAACAACGGCAGGTTAAAACTCATGGGAACCCCCGCCGGCAACGCCAACACGGTTCCCAACGTCAGGACCGCGCCCAGTGCCAGACCGCAGACGACCAGTAGCAGTGCTTGGCTGATGGTCGTGGTCACCAGGACACGGGCGGGAATCCCTTGAGCCCGCAAAACGGCGTAGTTCGGCAACTTTTGCATGGTTAAAATGTACAGGAACACGGCAATCACCACCATAGCGATGATCATCAGAAAACCAATCATGAAGGTAAAGGTCGTATTCTGCGCCGAATAACCGGGTAATTTGTTGATAAATTGTGGGATGGTCAGGGTACTCAGCCCGGCCACCTGCGGCTTGAAATCGGTACGATCGGTCACGATACCACTGGCCTGAAAGTCCGTGGTCACGTGACTAAGCGTCCGCCACGTTCCCAGCGTCCCATAGATCACCGGCGCCACACTCAACTTTGCATTGTGGGTGAATCCCACGATCCGATACGTGGTCGCCGTCGAATTTAACGTGACCCGATCACCTAGTCGATAGCCATTCGTCTTGAAGCTATCATCGACCATGATCTGGTGGGCGTTCAGGGGTTTATGCCCACTGGTCGTCTTGACGCGGCGGTAAATAAACTGGCCCCGATTGATCCCTAAGAACTGGGCAGACAATTTAGCCTGACCCTTGGCCTTGGCCACCACACCAGCCTGACCAATGTCGGCTTCGTGGGACGTTAACGTCACGCGATCAGCCGTTGATTTGGCGATTAACGACTGGGACAGACTGTTGTTGGCGTCCGCATTTAAGACTATCTTGCTGGCCTGCCACGATGAGATGGCCTGCGTGTTCTGCTGGGCCAGTCCATAAGCCAGGCCGCTGAGCACAAAGACCAGGTAGCTGACCAGCACGATCATGCCCACGATTAACCCGTAACGTAATTTTTCGTGGCGAATTTCTTTTAAAGCGAGAAACATGCTCAGGCCTCCTTGGGTTGCAACAGATTCAGCGTCGTTCTGAGCCGCTCACGCACCACGGCTTCGTGGGTTGGCTGTAAAAGGATTTCCTTGATGGCCGCGTGGCTCAACACCATCGCCGCCCAGGCAATCGCGGGAAGGGTCGCTGGGACCGGCGCCGCGGGCAACAGGCTCTCGTTCTCCGCGTAGTGTCGCCGAATGAAGGCGTAGTATTGGCTGTCGTTGACCTGATCGACGAAGGCCACCACGCCCTGATAAATTCGCTCGGCGTCAAAGGTCTGGTGGTCATCCCCACCGGCATCGCGGTGAATCTCACGTAACGCCAGCCGATAGAGATATTGATACGCATCGGTCAGATCGGTAAAGTACTTGTAGAAGGCGCCGCGGGCAATATCGGCGGCCGTGACAATCCGCGCCACCTGGGCATCGGCCAGCCCATGGTCGGAAAATTCCGTCAAAAGAGCGGCGGTGATGCGCGCTTTTTTAGCGGTTGGTAAATGGTCAAACGTCGTTGAAGGCAATGGAAAAACTCCTCTCTTGGTAAAGTGACATCGTGTCACTTGAAAACAGGTTACCATGTGGGTGACACCGTGTCAACTTTAAGTCTGAATTGCGACTAACCGCTGGACGCTTAGGCTATACTCACGCTGTTTTGTAAAACATTGCCTCACCGAGTATGAAGCGCTTACATTGTGGCGTTTGTCACTACCCAATTCCACTACTTTGTGGTCTGTAATTTCAGTCGTTCACGCATCATTTTTATTGGTACTGATGGTAGAATGAACCTGTAAATACATAAAATATATAAGGGGTGCTTTTTATGCCGACATTTATTCGCCAGTTATCAGCCATCGGCCTAGCCATAATCCTGGTTGGTGGCCTTTCTCCGACTATCGCCCATGCCGACACCATCAACTCGCCAAGTGCTAAGACTGCAGAAAACGAGAAAGCCTACCAGATTAGTGGCGTCGAGGGGCCTTACACCACTTACGTCGATGAATCAGGCACCACTAACGTCCCCTGGTATTCTGATGAACCGAGTCAGATTTTCGATAGCGAAACCCTTTCGAATGATAATTTTGTTATTAACATGGTGGATAAATATTCCTTTGATCCACCTAATAGCAATCGTATGCTTCAAAATATGGTTGATTTTGCGAAAGAGCCCCTCACCCTAACTCCTGGTGAAACATTAGGCGACTACATGACGCAACAGATCAATGCTTCATTAAATCAGCAACGCCAATTTTCAACTGAGCAATTCACCACTATCCTGACGGCGACGACTTACAGTTATGCCTGGTACCTACACGTTGGTTCATCTAATCTTGCTAACGGTATGTCTATTAGTGATATCCAAGAGGACTATTTGGGGACTCCCCGAGATAAAATCAAATCGTCCGTAGATAGCCTATCTGCAGGTGAGACACCATCTTTTGCTGATGAACTGGACACCCTCAGTCAAAATGATCCAGATGAATTCCTTAAACAAATTTTTAAAAAAATTGAAGTGGCATTGCCCTTTTTCCAGCATTCCCAACTATCAGAGGACCCACAGGAACTTTATGTACAATTAGCTAAGATCAATCCTGGCGCAACCGCCGCCACAACCGCTAAACTACTTCAAACGCCCATGATTGACTTCTTGGAACCACAGAGTGACGGCACCTATCACGTTAATGGCGCCCTCGCGGCAACTGCACGTGCAACAATTATCATTAATCCCGTTTTCAAAGCCGATCAACCCGACGTCACCCCTACACCTACACCAACGCCCAGTCAGCCAATCACCATCCACTACGTTGACGAACAGGGCCAGCAATTGAAACCGGATAAGCTGCTCACCGGTGCTTGGGGTGAGAATTACCAGGCTAAACCGCTCACCATTGCTGGATACACCCTCGTTAAGACCACGGGTGACGAGACGGGCACGTTTAGCGAAAACGCACGCAGTATCACTTATACCTACGCGAAAAGTACGGCTGATGTGGCCACACCTAGCATCATTGCGGCGACCCGCAAAGTTGGGTTGTATCAGTCCCCTGACTTTAGCCAAAAAACGCGACAATCCTGGTATGCGAAACGTTCGCAGAGCAATCGTCCCCTCTTCAAAGTCACCGGTAGCACAACCTCCAAGGCGGGCACCTTGCGTTATCACGTCAAAGACATCAATGCTCAGAGTCAAACCGTTGGGCATACCGGCTACATCACGGCCAATACCAAATATGTGACCCAAGCCTACTATGCCAAGCGCCCACAACGGCTCACCGTCATCAATCCCCAGGGACTCAACGCTTATACCCAGAAGAATCTGACTGGTAAACGTGCCCACTATCGCCAGGGCCAAGTCCTTCAGGTCAAGCAGGTCGTGAAACACAACGCGACGACCCGGTTTATGTTGAAGAATGGCACTTACGTCTCCGGCAATAAGCACCTCGTCTTCGCTGGCAAGCAGGTCATGCCTAAACGCGTCCAGGCCAAGACGGCGCTGAACCGCTATACCACGCCTAATCTGACCAAACGTAACCACCACTACGCCAAGAAAGCTCACGCCACCTTTAAAGTTCTCGGTTGGGACTATGCCAACGCCAACGACTTTAGCAAGCGTGACCCCCTGCGTTACCGGGTCGCTGGTGGCTATATCACCGCTAATCAGCAGTTTGTCCGCACGTTAAAATAATCCGATCATCAAAAAATGCAGCTTACCCGCCCAGGTAAGCTGCATTTCGTTTGTCCCATAGATTACGCTTCCACACTCAACTTCTTCGGCTCCCCAATCACCCAGTGACCGAGCAACGCAACCACCAGAAAGGCCGCCGCTACGCCACAGACACCGAGCCAACCGGCGTGGGTCCACGCCCAGGTTGCGGCCAAGGTACCAATCGAGCCGCCGAGAAAATAACTAAACATGAAGACCGAATTATTTCGACTACTTAGCTTGCGGTTCAACGACTGCACGATGGCTTGGTTGGAGACCTGACTGAACTGAGTGCCCAGATCCAGTAAGATAATGCCCAAGATCAGACCAACCATCCAGTGGCCGCCGAACCAGAAGATGACGAAGGCAACCCCGGAAAGCGCCATCGACAAGGTAATCGTGAGGCGGGGCGACCGTTGATCGACCAGGTTACCAATCATCGGCGCCGCCAGTACACCGGCAATCCCCAGTAAACCGAGTAAGCCAGCAACGTTACTGCCGAGATGATAGGTTGCGGCCAGGTAAAAGGCCAGCGTTGACCACAGCACGTTGGACATGCCGAACAGGCAGAAGCCATTAATCGCTGACCCGCGTAACGCGCGCTGGCTCGTGAATAATTTAGGCAACATGCCAATCACCGACCAGTAGCGCAAATCCTGATGCCCCCGTGCATCTTGCGGCAATCGATAATGGACAATAACCAAGAAAATCAGGTCGATTCCCGCAGCAACGAGGTAGATATCCTGCCAAGGCATGATACTCCCCAGCAGGCCACTAAACGACCGCGACAGTAGAATCCCCGTCAACAGTCCACTGAGCACGATGCCCAGTACACGTCCCCGCTGTAGTGCCGGCGCGAGATACCCCGCATAAGGAATAATAATCTGGGGGGCGACCGACGTAATGCCGACCAGAGCCGTGGCGACCGCAAAGATACCGGCATTGGGCGCCCAAAAGGCTAAGAGTAACGAAAAGATCGAAAGCACCATCATAAATTGAATAAGCTGATAGCGATCGAAGATGTCTCCCAACGGAACAATCAACAATAGGCCAAACGCATAGCCCAGTTGGGTCACCATGGCTAGCGTCCCCACCGTTGCCTTGGAAATATCAAAGTCTGCGGCAATCAGGTTCTCAATGGGTTGAATAAAATTCAAATTGGCCACAATAACCCCGGTGACCACCGCCATGAGTAGGATTGTCCGCTTAGACAGTGTTGCTTCTTGTGTCTTCACTTAAAAAACCTCCTCATAGTAGTTTAGGCTAATTTCATGAAAAATAAAACCACATATGTAAGAACTGAAAGACTGAAAAATTAGTTTTCACCACCTGAAATGCCCCAACGTATTTATTAATTTCGCACATAAAACCGACTTCTCCCCAAAAGCCATTTCTCACGTTTTTCGCCGCACTCACAGTGCCAACCTCAACATCAATTTGACTCGTCGACTATCGTCATCGCGCGTGACCCTCCGAATTTCGCTTATTTCCGCTTGCTCATTTACTAATTTATGTGCAATTCCTTCTATTAGTATTATTAAACCAGAGCTATTCATCAATCACCGGGTCCTTTTCGCGACACCAAGTAAGCGCTCTTTTCATTTATTTTCAAAATATGTCTTACGAAATGAAACAAAACATGCTATGCTAACGACTCGTGGGAAATACAAACGAGGAGCAACACAATGCCTAAAAACTTTAAAGAAGAACTCTTATTTACTGCCGTCATGGCGGGCCTCATGGTCCTGGTCATGGCTGGCTACAACATCGCCTTAGCTGACGGTTTCTCTCACCACTTCATTCGCGAGGTGTTGACGGGCTACCCATTAGCGCTGCTGGTCGCCGCCATTTGTGATCTGGGCATCATCGGCCCCAGCGTCAAGGCCATCTTCTTCAAATTCATTCTAAATGATTACATGAAGAAAAAACAAATTCGAATCGCCCTGACCATCTCCTGCATGATGGTGGCCGGGATGGTCACCCTGATGTCGCTATTTGGCATGATCGTGACCCAGAACTTTGGGGACAACGTCTTCTTGACGTACCTGCACACCTGGATCTTTAACCTATTCATGGCCCTGCCACTCCAATTGATCGTGGTGGGTCCCATCGCCCGGGCCATCCTGGGCTTCGTCCAAAAGAAGACGACCCCCGCTGCCGAACATTTAGAACCCGAATCACTCGAAGATTAATCAAACTGAACGTCGCCGCTACCACTTAGTAGCCGCGGCGTTTTTTCACAGCCCCACGCCTGTGGAACCACGAACGCCTGCCCCGAGATATTTAGGGACAGGCGTTCGTTTTTGCTTGCTTAAGGTTAGCTCACGCAAGGCCCCGCGGAGACATCCACCCGGTCACGACTTGTGCGCTTCGCGATCCGCCTGAATCATCTGCCGCACCCACCGCTGGGAGTAATCATACTTCCGCGTGAGCGCCGCCATGTTATGGCCGTCATACTCCGTGACAATCTGTTGGGCCACCTTATCACGGTTGTAGAGCCGCATGGGAAATGAGATCTGTTGGCCCCGGTAGAGGTCATAAAGCCTCAGCAGCAAGTCTTCTCCCACCACTTCGTATAGTTGTGCATAGGACTCTTGCAATAAATCCACGTGTACTGTCATCAAATACCGTCTCCTTTTTGGCTAGATCTGCCGCCATTAGCGTAGCAAACGCGCACTGCCGGGGGAAATGACTTTGGCCACGCCCGTCACCGGCAGATTGCCCAGCATTATGCCGAGGACTGCGCTAATATTCGTCGAATCGTGCGGCTAGAATAATTGTGGCGCCGTGCTAACTGGGCCACCCGCATCCCTGCCGCATACTCTTGGCGGATGACTACGGCCTCACGTTGCGGATCGGCCAGGCGCTTGGGAAAGCTCACTTGGGACCCGCCAAAATACGCCCATAACTTCTTCGTGGCGGCTGGCCCCACGACCTGGGCCAATTCGCGATACAGGGCCTGCCAATTCTCAATATCTTCCACAATGGTCGCCTCACTTGCTTACGAATTAACCCCAGTCTACAATGACAACTAGACAGAATTTGTCTACCTACTAAAAAAGGAGTCTTCCCCATGAATGCCGCCTACCGTCAACTCACGATCTTTCAATCCCTCATGACCGGTCATCTGGTCAAGAAACAAGCGCTAGCCGACCAATTTCACGTCAGCCCCCGGGTCATCCAGCGCGATTTTAGTCAAATTCGTCAATTCATCGCCGAACAACACCTGTTTTACCGCCTCACTTATCGACGCCAACTGGGCGGCTATCAGCTCAGTACCACGCAGGCCACCGTTTCTAAGCAGGCCATCCTTCTGTTAATCAAGATTGCCCTCGCCAGCCGGGCGCTCACCAAGGCCGAGATGACCCAGACCATCGACGGCCTCCTCCGTTTAATTTCCCCCGAAGATCAAAGTGAAATTAAACCAATTATCAAAAACGAACGCTTTTACTATCGCCCCCTGCACCACGATCAGCCCCTCCTCAATGCCGTCTGGCAGTTGAGTCAATTCATCACCCACAAGCAACCCGTGACCATTACCTACCAACGCCAACACGGTGAGCTGGTCACCCGCACGATTCTCCCGGCGGCCATCATCTTTTCCGAATTCTACTTCTACGTCATCGCCTACAATCCGCGTTACCAGCAGAATCTCTTCTATCGGGTGGACCGCATCCGCCATTTGCAAACGACGACGCAACCCATCCCCCGTTCCCGGGCCGAGCGCGTCGAGGAAGGCGAGCTCCGCCAATTCATCCAGTACATGCAGCCCGGCCAGAAGATTAACCTGCAATTCAAGTTCTGGGGAATTCCCGAGGCCGCCCTCGACCGGTTTCCCACCGCAAAAATAACGGCACGGTATCCGGATGAGGGCGCCGTCTTAATTGCCGCCACCACCTTCGACACCGGCGCCAAGATGTGGCTACTTAGTCAGGGCGCGAACGTCCAAGTCACGGCGCCCCAGGAGTTTGCGGCCAGCATGCGCGCAGAACTCCAACGCATGTTGGCCCGGTACTAACGCGTTAACCAGAATATAAGTTTCCTGGCGAGAATCAGTTGGCAAGCGTCAAGCCGAACAGCTTGGCCACACCACCGTCCGCTAGTCAAAAAGGGCCTGCCTCGCAATGCGAGACAAGCCTTTTAACGTCTGTCTTAAATGATTACTGGGCATCAAAGTGGAACACCTTCAGGGCCTCACTTACCGGTTGGAACCAAAGAAGACCACGGCAACATCCCTGATGTCCCCTAAAGAATCTAGCAAACTTGCCGTAGGGCATTCCCGCATTTACTTCGGTCCCTGCTTGGCATCTTCCCGACTCTTTTGAATAATTTGCCGAATCCAACGCTGCGAATAATCATATTTTTTGGTTAATTGTGCCAGGTTATGACCGTCATATTCCTCAACAATTTGTTTGGCCACTTTATCGCGGTTGTAGAGTCGCATGGGAAATGAAATCTGCCGCCCCCGATACATCTCATAAACCTGTTCCGTTAAATCCTCTCCCAATAGCTCGTATAGCTGGGCGTAAGACTCCTGTAATAAATCCACACGCATTGACATGGCAAATTCCTCCTCAATTAATATGGTTTTTCGCCGTTAATAGCGTAACAAACGTGTAAGGCGAGTAAAAATGTGAACCACCTTTAACTATTAGGGTGAGGTGCCTTGCATTATTCTTTACTAACTATAATGTTCTTTCGGTTTAGTATCTAAAAGCCCCCCCCTCGCCGCATTCGTCAATATCTCCGCAATTTATGGCGGGCGTACACTGTCCTTCGCCAAATTTGGTCTGGATCGAGTTCACAAGTTTTTAACTTTTAGTTTGGTACTAAGCGTCTACATTTGGTATTTTTGGTGTATGATTAAAGACGTTAATTACCATACATAAGGAGTCGATTCGGATGAAACATCATTGGAAATTTGGTTTTGTGGCCGGTCTCATGCTACTTTTACCTTTAGCACTGGCCACCACCACGGTCACAACCGCAAACGCCGCCAGCAAGACGACCACGTCTAAAACGGCGAAAAAGGCTAAGGCGAACCCCAAGGCCAAGAAACACTACCTCA
Source organism: Lactobacillus sp. HBUAS51381 (assembly GCF_012641095.1). Lineage (GTDB taxonomy): Bacteria > Bacillota > Bacilli > Lactobacillales > Lactobacillaceae > Levilactobacillus. The sequence continues at coordinate 24,443 of NZ_JAAVSC010000021.1, read as the reverse complement.
TCGTCATGGGCCACGGGGCCGGCGATCCTGGCGCCCGGGGTAACGGGACCACGGAAGCCACCTTCTTGCGCAAACACATGCTTCCGCAGCTACGCAAATACGCCAAGCAGGTGAAGGGGAGCACCATCACGTTCTACAATCCCAAGAAGAATCTGGTCAGCGATACCCTCTATCATCACAAGGGATCCTACAAGATTAACAAGAAGACCACGGTCATCATGTTCCATTTGGACGCCCCGGCCGGTCATGGTGGTCACGTCATCATTCACAAGAAGCACCCGACGAAACGGGACAAACGGTTGGCCAAGGTCATTAAGAAATACGTTGGTTTGAACAAGGCCTACAACGGTTACAGCTACCGGACCAACCTGCGGAACTGTAACGTCCTGCGGCACCGAGGAATCGACTACAGCCTGGTCGAATCCGGCTTCATCACCAACAAGAATGACGTCAAACACCTCAAGAAGAACATGGCCAAGATTGCTAAAGCCGACATTGAGGCCATCACCAACGAACACCTCAAGTAAGCCTTAGTCGTTGAATGGCCGGTCTGCCTTACTATTTGCGGGTTCGCTTCCGGCTGCCAGGGATTCCGCCTGCTGTGGGACCGGCAAAAGCCAAAGAACGGTCTTTTACCTCGACTTGAAGCCTTGCCAAGACCGCAAGTCTCCAAGATCGTCCAGTGAAGTAAGCTGCCCAGAAACGCCAGCTAACTTCACGCGCACGGCCGGCTCCATCCCTGGCCTCCTCCAGCTAAAAACAAAAGTGAGTCATGCAACGCAATCACGATTCTCGATAACTTCTGTGATCGCAACCATCCTTAATAGTGATTGGATGACTCCTATCTGTGTAAATTCAGACTTGGCCCATTCACGGCGACGTTAGCAGCCGATGACCTGGAATAGTTATCAGCTGCGGATAATCCCCATCAATCTGCTAGCGAATCATTGACCGACAGCCCTAGCCGTAGGCGGAAGAAATGGAGCCAGCCGTGGAAGTGACGTTAGCTGGTGTTTCTCAGCCAGGTTACGTCACTGGACGATTTAGAGACGTGGGTTACGGCTCTAAATCGAGGAGAAAGACCGCCCTGTGGCTTTCTCCGGTCCTCACAGCAGGCGGAATTTCTGGTAGCCCTAGGCGGCACTCTATCATCAAGGTTCGCTCATAAATTAGGCCCATCAATAATAAGACCCGTCGCTAGATGCGGACGGGTCTTATTTGACGTGTATTTAATTCGGTGATGCAACGAATTGTTTATTTCACAATCACTTTCATTGTCCTATTCTCCGCAAGCTGGTATGGTAACTTTAGGTGAATCAGTTTCACACAATATTTCTCTCCCCTGATTCTTCACCCATTGGAGGTACCCCTATTTATGACAAAAACCGTCATTGTCCTCGGTGCCGGTTCTGGCTTCGGACTCGCCATTGCGCGGGCGTTCAGCCAGGCCGGCCACCATCCCATACTGGTTGCCCGTAACGCGCAGAACCTACAAACCATGACTGAACAGCTCCATACGGAAGGACTCGCCGCCGATTGGATTGCCGCAGACGCCACTAAACCGCAGGAGACCGCTCACATGTTTCAAGAGGTCAATCGTCAATTCGGCCATCCCCAGACCCTCATCTATAATGTGGCCGACACCACACTGGATGACCCTTTGACCACGCCACCGGAAACGATTACCCAACGTTTTCAGACCAACGTCTTAGGCGCCATCACGGCCAGTCGCCAATTTCTCGATCTCGTCCCCACCGATATCCCCCGCAACCTACTCTTTACCGGTGGTGGCGCAGCACTGCATCCCGATAAAACCACAACGACCCTGTCTCTGACTAAGGCCGCCCTGCGAAGTTACGTCCTGTCCCTCGCCGATGACCTTCAGGAAACCAATACGTACGTGAGTTTGATCACGATTCAAGGCATTGCCGACACGACCGAAGCCATGCGGCCGGCCAACGTCGCCCAAGCGTACGTGAAAGCCGTGAATACCCGCCAAAGCGCGGAAATCTTCTATCCCACTATGGCACCCAACTCCCCCTCAGAATTTGATCAACTCCGGCAGCTAACGGCTGATCCGGAAAAATTACAGGCTTTTCTCGCAGCGCATCCTAGCGCGGCAGCCTTCCTTCAGAATCATCCCGAATTTTTAAAAGATCATGATCCCGCTTAATTATTTTTTAGTTTAGAAAGTTTGTTGCAAAACTTTTAAAAAATGCTCGGTGTTAGTCGCCCTTGACTTTTCGTGAATTTTATCGGGTGATTACCGGGCTTTTTATTGTGAATGCGTTTGCAATCTTCTCAAAAATGTCTTATAACAATGGTGAGTAATCAAATAAATACGCGTATTTGATTTGAATTATGTTTGCTCATATAGTAACAATCTGTGACTTTTTTCGTTTACTATCCAAGTTACATTCGATGTTTATACATTGACCAATGTCCAATTGGGAAAGGAAGTATTTCGCATTATGACACAGAACACTGTCGCATTAAAACATTATCAAATGTACATTAACGGTGAATTCAAGGATTCCTCATCTGGCAACCTGATCACCGTCATCAACCCAGCTACCGGCGACCCGATTTCAACCGTCCCTAGCGCCACGCTTGAAGAAACGCGTGAAGCCATTGACGCCGCCTATGAAGCCCAGAAATCCTGGAAAAAGGTTCCCGCTGCTACTCGGGGACAATACTTACATGACGTGGCATCCGAAATTCGGAAGGACTCTGCTCATCTGATTGAGATGCTCCAAGAAGAACAAGGTAAGATCAAGTCATTAGCCACCACCGAAATTCTCTTCTCCGCGGACTATTTCGACTACATGGCTAGTGCTTCACGGACTTACGAAGGTGAAATCTTACAATCCGACAACGCCAACGAAAGCATTATGATTGATAAACAACCGATTGGTGTCGCTGCCGGGATCTTACCTTGGAACTTCCCATTCTTCCTAATCGCCCGGAAGATGGGACCAGCCTTGGTTACCGGGAACACGATTGTTATGAAACCAAGTACCGATACGCCTAACTTAGGCCTAGAATTCGGGAAGATTTGTGAAAAGGTCGGCATTCCTAAGGGTGTTGTCAACATTGTTACTGGTCCTGGTGCCGTCATCGGGGACGAACTCTCCAAGAACAAGAAGATTGGCATTATCAGTTTGACCGGTTCCGTAAACTCCGGGAAGCGGGTCATGGCCGCCGCAGCCACACACATGGCAAAGGTTTCTCTGGAACTCGGTGGGAAAGCCCCTGCCATCGTCTGCAAGGACGCCGACATCGATTTGGCCGTTCAATCCATCATCGACTCACGGGTCGACAACAACGGGCAACTTTGCAACAACTGTGAACGGGTTTACGTCCAAGAAGATATTGCCGACGAATTTACCAAGAAGTTGGCAACCAAGATGGGCGAAGTTACCGTGGGCGACCCAATGAAGCACGAAGACATTGGCATGGGTCCTCTGATCAACCAAGGCGCCTTGGACAAGGTATCCGGCATGGTTGACCGGGCCGTTAAAGCCGGTGGCAAGCTGGAAACTGGTGGTCACGTGGTCAAGATTGCTAAGGGCTTCTTCTTCGAACCAACCGTTATCAGCAACGTCAAGCAAGACTCCGAAATCGTGCAAGACGAAATCTTTGGCCCCGTTCTGCCAGTCTTGACCTTCAAGACGTTGGATGATGCCATTGATATGGCCAACGACAGCGACTTCGGGTTGACTTCATCAATCTTCACCGAAAACTTGGATAACGCGATGCGGGCTTCCAAGGAACTCGAAGATGGTGAAACGTATATCAACCGGTTCAACTTCGAAGCCATGAACGGCTCTCACTCCGGCTGGAAGGAATCCGGGATCGGCGGCGATGACGGGAAGCACGGGATTGAAGAATTCCTGAACACTCACGTTATCTACCTGCAAGGCCATCCTGAAAAGGCTAACGGCTAATCATACTGCTGAAAAAAGATAATTCGTCTAAGAATTATCTTTTTTCCTGTGAGTGTGAAATGCCCCACGGGATCGTTACTGCGGATAAATTTAAGTTGTAAATTCGAAAAAGCTGGTCGCAGTAAGGATCTTGTGTATATCCGCGACGTGTAGTCTTTCTGTAAGCGTTTACATCAGTCGCATTGTGTGTGATAATTAACATGTATTAGGACATAAAATTTTAAACCGAGGTGCCAATAATTATGAAGATTAAAGCTGCAGTTGTTGATAAGCAAAATGCTGATTTTGAAATTCGTGATGACGTTGAACTGGCTAAAATGGGCCCAGACGATATCCAAGTCCACATGGTTGCCAGTGGGATTTGCCACTCCGATGAAGCGCTCCGTACCGGGGTTGCGGTCATTGACTATCCAATCGTTCTGGGCCATGAAGGCTCTGGGATTGTTGAAAAAGTTGGGCCAGAAGTTACCCAATTCAAGCCCGGTGATCACGTTGTTCTGAGTTTCTACGGTTGTGGGAACTGTAAGAGCTGCTTGAAGGGGATTCCAACCCAATGTGAAAACTACGCCGCCAACAACCTGTCCGGTGTCCGTCCTGACGGGACCGCGCACTTCACCGAAAACGGTCATGACGTCGCCGACATGTTTGACCAAAGTTCCTTTACCTCAACCACGGTGGTTCGTGAACGGAACGCCGTTAAAGTTGACAAGGACCTCGACTTGCGGGGCTTAGGGCCTCTGGGTTGTGGCTACGTGACCGGTTCTGGGACCGTCCTCAACACCTTGAAGCCAAAGCCTGGTGACACCATCGCCGTCTTTGGGACCGGTGCCGTTGGGTTGGCTGCCATGATGGCCGGTCGGATTTCTGGATGCACCAAGGTTATCGCCATTGATATCGTGGATTCTCGGCTGAAATTGGCTAAGGAACTCGGTGCCACGGATACCATCAACAGCAAGAACGTTGACGATGTCGTTAAGGCCGTTCAAGACTTAACGGGTGGCTATGGGGTTAACTACGCGGTTGACACGACCGGTGTTGCCAGCGTGATCTCCAGTTCCATCAACGCTTTGGCTCAGGGTGGGACTTCCGCAGCCATCGCCGTTACCAACCATCACATCGATCTAGATACCTGGAATGACCTCTGTGTCAACGACAAGAGTGTCATCGGGGTTAACATGGGGGATTCCATTCCTCAAGTTGATATTCCACGGTTGATTGAATTCAACAAGTTGGGCATGTTTGACTACGAAAAGACTGAAAAGTTCTACAAGTTCAGCCAAATCAACGAAGCCAACGCCGACTCTGTTTCCGGGAAGACCATCAAGCCAGTCTTGGTTATCGATGAAGATTACGTTCCTGGTAAATAAACACTGACGCTTAAATCCTTCTAAAGTGGGTAATCCGGTGAGGTTATCCACTTTTTTGTGCTCGGCTAAAGCGTTTAGCGTATCTACGAGCTTATACCGGCCGTCTTACCGTTCGTCAAATTTGGTCTGGAATGCGGTGAGGAGGGAAGGAAAAGCCAAAAACCTGTCTTTTTCCTCAATTTTAGACGAAAATTCACGTCTTAGCTGTGACTACGGTAGCAGCTGAGCGGTAGCGTGGAACATGTTTAGGGTTTCAAACCGAGCCGGAAGACCGCTTATCAGACCATCCCCACAGTGCTGGAATCTCTGGCAACCATAGGTAATCGTTGATGATTGGCTTAACGTCATCAAGCCTTGTCAGCTGGGGATTTATCAGTGCTTTTGAGTCCTCAGTCTTTAGCTTATAAGCTAAAGACACTTTCACTTCAATATTTCAAAGTAAAAGCGTCTTTAATTTCAACACCAGATCACGTTAATTTAAGAGTTTATAGAGAGACTTCCCTATGATTCAGTTAACTGGTGCGTCAATATCCTCAAGTAAATTCAAAGTACAACGGGATCCAAACCTCTATATTATCAAACACATTTTTCCTTTAAGGATTATAGTTGCTCCACTAATTACAAATGTTTCCCATCAGCGAACATAGCTACAGTCTCCTTTAATGCTTCCAGCATAGTCCCTACTCCCTTGGCTTCTTTATAATTATCAATTTCCCAGTTTATATCGTTGTATTTAACATATTTCTTCTTAGGTGCAGTTTGTACTTGAATGTCCACGTATTTTATCATACTAAACTCAACATCATTTTTCCGAGCCCCATGATTCGGCAAACGATTACTTATTATTCGATCTCGTAGAAAGATAACACCAATAGTCTTACCATACCAACCAAATATACCATCTTCTCCATTAGGCGTCATTACGGCCAACACATTATCTTCATCAATATCTAGATAGTGAAAACCACTGATTAATTTTGCTTTCTCAATAGAGGCATTAGGATAAATTGAAACATTTTCTTTAAAATAGCGTAATGGTTCTACAATTCTACATAACGCCTTAAACTGTGAACTAATCTCATTATCAGTCAATTTAACTTCACTTTTATTTTCAGCCACAATTTTATCCAGTGGCTTCACAGACGTTGCCTTTAGGTCATGTAACATCTGTGCCATTTTTTTAACACCGGCTTTACTTTCTAACTCCCAGCTCACACCATTATACGCAATATATTCTTTACTTGATGATGTTTCTTCAACGAGATCACTATACATTACAACATTAAACTGGACACTTGATTTCAACATGCCCCCATATGGTTTACGATTACTAATAATTCTATCTTTTAAAAAGATTAATCCTATGCTTTTCGCAAATTCTCCAAAACACGCATCTTGTGTTGTCGGTCGGCAAACAGCGACTATGTCCATCTCGTTAAAGTCGATATCCACATTATAACTGCATATTTGCTTGGCCATTTCCAAATTTACATCCGGATAAATCGACACTTCAAAGAACTCATGAAAGCGAGTTAAGGGCCTGAGAACCTTAGCCATTGCCTCCATTTTGGGATCTACCCTTCTTACATTTAATTTTTCCGCTACGTTGCTTTCCTTATTCTGTCTGACATCCATTTCAGAGTTTTTTATATCAATCTCCTCATCACTAGTATGACTCTGTATAGTCTCGTTACTCTCAGTATCTTCATTTTTTTGAGCGTTCAAGTCCATCTCAGTTACTTCGAAGGGTATTATTAACCCCTCACTCCCCATTACCAATACTCGCCTTTGAATATCTTCCAATATTTCACGTTTAATATGATTATTTATGTTAAAGAAGTCAAAGAAGTCCAAGAATTCACTGTCCTTGGATAAATCGAATGAGCCATCATACAAGTACAAATATTCATTTACCGATCGAAATATTAGTTGCGTTTCATCCGAGTCAGTAATATTTTCAACATTACGCAAATTGATTTTCTGACTTGTATCCACAGATAAATAGCTTTTAATAGAGCGTAAATATCGTTGTTGTGCATCACTTGTTTTCCCGATTCCTAGTGATAGAGTTATTAATATCGCTACTAAGAATTCCTTACTACTACTCTCCAAGTCATCCCTATAATTTAATTCTTCCACTAAGCCTAATAATTTTTCCTTAGCATCACTTGTCAATATATCATTAACATCATCAAAATCATCTTTTAAAAGATTTACACTTGCGGAAACGTTATTTCCTGATGTTTCAACATTCTTTGACACCTCATCAAGTTTCTGACTTGTTGACTCTGAAGCATCAATGATTCCACGTTTGTATGCTTCCTTCTTATTTCCAATATCAAATAATCCCATAGTACCCTACCTTCCTGTTTATAATCTGTTAGGAATTATTAGTTTGTCGCCAGCTATCTCATTTGCCCAACCTTCCTTTAAAAATTCTTCTTTCACACGACCAATGAATTTAGAATCATAGAACAATTGGCCAATAGATACTAACGATCCTCCAATATCTAAACTTTGTACCCCCCCTGACACGTTCCCAGTTGCCGACATAATACTTGAAGCAATCACATTACTTCCTGTGGCCAAAAGGTTGGAATAAGTTAATATTTTATGAGTTCTCACTTTAAACAGTTCGATATTTTCGGAATTCTCAGCTTTATAAAAAAGGCGATGAACCATTGATATTAGGATATTTATTGCCAATGACAATGCGGCTTGAAGTGCAGCTTTTTCAGCAATGCGCATAACATTATACATATCAACCCCATAATCACACAGCTTTTTAGAAAGATCCATGTTAAGTAGTGATACCCCCGGCAAGGCTAATCCCTGTTTAGAAAAAATATCTGATTTCAGATGTATCGCTTCTTTAACAATCGAACAAGCTAGTATACTAAAATTATTCAAATCTAAGGGATATACATTATGAATTAATCCTCTGTACAAAACTGTCGGCGTATCCGCAATACCTGAGAACATATCCCCATACCGTTTCCCAATTAGATCATAGGTGACGTGATACGAGTGTAGATTAGCTAAGGTAACTGTCCTAGTTGCGATATTAGCTGTCCCAAATACCCACCCTAAAATTGGGTCATGTCCTAAGGTCGCTAACCTATGGTATTTCCCACCACCAAGATTCTCACCAAAGCTTTTAGAACCATTCTGGGTGTCAAAGGGTACCGGATTCGTATTGATCTCCAGTACAGTTGTTCTATACCTAGTCGTCTCTCTATTATTTCGATCATATTGATGTTCCCCAGCTGCTTTTTTATCATCAAGTCGCTCATCTTTATCTGCTGTCCAATTAATCTTAGATAGAAAGTACTGTCTAACTACTTGTAGGGCAGTTGCAGTCATTAAAATGGAAATATCCGCCTTAGTAAGTTTTGTGGCCGCCATAAACTGTTTGTCTAAACTATCCAGAATCTTTTCAGAATTATGTAGACGATTGGAAAAGCTATCCATTCCACGTGCAGTAGTTGATAAATCACTAATTGATTCCCCAGTAGTATTAAAATCTCGAATCACTTTTTTTCTCATTTGTTTGGTTTTCTTCAACTTATTCAATATAGGCATCTCCTTACAGTAGGAGGATAAGTAAGCGGTTTCATAACTAATATAAAACAAAAAATGTCTTATTAAAAGAACAACTTCATTTTTTATACGACTCGTTCTTTATTAACGATATTTTCAAGTCATTTCTGCTTCACATTTAGAAACGAGCAGTTTAGCATTATAATCAATTTATATTTATAAAATGTTACAATTAGTGTAGTTGCTTCCAAGTAAATTTTCACGCGAATCCCAATAATACTGTGAGAGGTTGATCATACCCATGGCAACGCGCCAAGAAATCTTTGATTATATCACTAACAATTACGCGGCATCACCGGTCTACACCTTTAAGAAGTTCCCGCACTACGCGACGTTTAAGACGCCCAGTGGCAAATGGTTCGCCCTAGTCATGAACGTGCCGCAAAATAAGTTGGGGCTGACGGGAACGGCCGAAATTGACGTGGTCGACGTTAAAATTGAGCCGGAACTTGCCAGCATCCTACGGCAAAAACCTGGCTACCTGCCGGCCTATCACATGAACAAGGAACACTGGCTGACAGTGATCCTCGATAACCAGACGGATAGGGAAACCCTCTATCAATTGATCGATGATAGTTATAATCTTGTTAGCTAACTATTAATAATCAATTTATAATTAATAATAAAAGGCTGAATTAGATTTTTAAATTTACCAGTTGACACCCCCGTTTTCCAGGGGTACACTAGCCTCAATTCAATAAATCGTCCGAAACAAACCATTGAGGTGGAGATCAAGATTATCGTGCACGTTAAGAGAGCCGTCGTTGCTGAGAGTACGGCCGAACGCAGGTAGTTAAATGGACCACCGAGGGCTTCCTCGAAATTTTTAGAGTACGGGAAGACGTGCGACATACGTCAGTTGTCAGGGAAATGTTAGTTTCCTGTGGAGAGGGATGGGGTCCGTCTATTTGACGACGACCCATCTAATTAAGGTGGCACCGCGGTTAAAACCGTCCTTAACACATTGGCTGTTGAGGACGGTTTTTGCATACTTTTAGAACCGAGGAGGAACCCCACATGATCAAACGATGGCAAAACTCACTGATGACTTTAACCCAAACACTAACTAAATTTGGAGGTATCCATCATGAGTTTATTAGATCACAAGAAAGCCCTATTACTTTGCACCGGAATCGTTTTAATCGGCGGCATCTTCGCCGTTACTGCCCACTCGAAATCCACTAAGACCGCTACGGCCCAACGCCTGAATCTCTATCAGACCGCCACGATTTCTAGCTTGGACGTGTCTAAGATTACCGACAACATCTCCAGCAACGCCCTCAGCCAAGTGGGGGAAGGCCTCTACCGGCTCAACGCCAACAGCCAGGCCGAAAACGCCCTCGCTACCAAGACGACGGTGACCGACAGCGGCCACCAATACACCATCAATCTGCGGCACGATGGTAAATGGAGCAACGGTGATCCGGTGACGGCCCAGGACTTCGTTTACTCCTGGGAGCGAACGCTGAACCCCAAGTCCAAGTCGGAGTTCACCTACCAATTCGCTAATATCAAAAACGCTGACGCCATTGCCGCCGGAAAGAAGTCGCCATCGACTCTCGGCGTCAAGGCAGTCGGCAAGTACCAATTGAAGATCACGCTGAGTCGTCCCGCTTCCTACTTCAAGAAGATGCTGGCCAGCACCACCTACTACCCGTTGAACGAAAAAGCCGTCAACAAATACGGTAGTAAGTACGGGTCCTCCGCCAAGACTACCGTCTACAACGGGCCGTTTGTCATGACCAACTGGAGCGGAACCAGCGATAACTGGACGTTAAAGAAGAATTCAAACTACGACGAAAAGAAATCCGTCAAGCTCCAGACCATCAACTATAAGGTCATTAAGGACAGCACCACGGCCTACAACATCTACCAGTCCAAGAAGCTCGATCAAGTGACGTTGAGCGGCGAACAGACCACGCAAAACAAGAACAATCCCGACCTCAAGTCCCTAGCCGCCGGGCGAATTGGCTTTATTCAATACAATGAACAGAACAAGGTCGCTGCGAACAAGGATTTACGGACCGCCATTTCACTCGCGGTTAACCGGCGACAACTGGCAACTAAGGTCTTGAAGAATGGCTCACTGCCAGCCAAGACTTTCGGCGTTCACAATATGATGAAGAATCCCAAGACCGGTGCTGATTTCACCGCCGACGCCTACACCAAGAACACCGTCGACTACGCCCCCACTCAGGCCAAGAAGCTGTACCAACAAGCGCTGAAACAACTCGGGAAGAAGACGGTCACACTGACCATTACCTGTGGCAACGATGACGCCAGCCAAAACATTGCGGAATTCGTTCAAAGTGCCATCACCAGCAAGCTGGGCGCCAAGGTCGAGGTTCGCGCTATGCCATTCCCATCCATGCTTAGCAACGTCTCCAAGGGGAACTTCCAGCTGAACCTGACCAGCTGGGGCATGGACTTCGCCGATCCGATCCAATCCTTACAGATTCTCCAATCGGCTAACAATTCCAACATGGGCCATTACGATAGTCGAACCTACGATGCCGCGCTCAACGCCGCTGAAGGCGCCGACGCATTGAACAAGACGGCACGCTACCAAGATCTGGTCAAGGCTGCCCAAACGGCCCTCAAGGATCAAGCCGTCACGCCACTCTACGAAAGCCGGACCAGCAGTCTGGTTAACCCCAAGGTCAAGGGCGTCGTTTACAACAAGTTCAACGGCGATGCCGACTACCAGAATGCTTACGTGGCGGACTGATGGTGGGTGTTTAGAAAATGGTGGTTCCGCCCGTTTCTCAGGCTCGAGGCGCTCTGTCCACCGCGTTTCAATATTGGATGCCATGGTAAAGCGACCAATTAGACCGGCAACTAACCACCCAAAATTCACAAGGGTGCCCCGTTGCAGTGGCGGTCAAAAACGGTATAATTAAATCAGGAACTTAATTATACGTTTTCATAACTCGGGTTGACCGCTGAAAGCTTGCATAACGGGATGGCCTCAGGGTTAGGACGTCACAGAAAGGTCTCAGAAGTTATGGAGAGTCAATCAGACAAACAACCCTTACGGCATGACCATTACCCGACCACCGAGGCAGAGTATGAGGCAGAACTCACCGAAACGGAAGCCGAGTTTGAGGAACAACTAGAAGAGGTCGAAGAGAAAGTTCACGGCCAAGTCCAACGCTACCTATTATTCGGGGCATTGACGGTCGTGGTCAACATCGCGCTGTTCTATTTCCTATCCCACACGTTGGGCATTGAATACCAACTGGCCAACTTCATTGACTGGATTCTGGTCGTTCAGGGGTCCTTCTGGTTGGACCGGACGTTCGTGTTCAAACACAAGTCCAACACGCCATTCAGAGAAATGGGTACCTTCTACAGCACGCGGATTGCGACCTACCTGATTGAATTCGTCATGTTATGGCTGGGGATTTCCGTCATCGGCGCCAACGGCACGATTACCAAAATCATTGGTCACGCGGTCGCCGTCACCGTTAATTACTTCCTATCCATGAAGGTCGTTTTCAAGCACAAGCCGGCTAAGGAAGAAACGACTAAGTAAGCTAAAATTTAAGCGGTCATCTCGCTGGAGACGGCCGCTTTTTTATTTCGAATGAAAGTTGGAATCCGCCATGTCCCTTTCCCTGGTCCTCACGAGTATCGGCATCTTCTTTGTCACGGATACCGATGACCTCGTGGTACTGCTCCTCCTGTGGTTGGCCGCGCGCAACCGCCGCCAGAGCCGCGCCATCATCAGCGGTCAATATCTCGGTATCGTCACGCTGATTGCCGCATCCTGGTTGATTAGCCGCGGCGTCCTCCACTTTAATATCGCCCACTGGACTCACTGGCTGGGCCTGGTGCCCTTCTTACTGGGGGTTAGCGGCCTGGTCTCCTGGTGGTCAACTCGGCACCGTCAGCCGGCGCTACCCCCTCTCGCCCGCACGGTCAGCCTACCGGTCGTGTGGTCGCTGACCATCGGCAACGGCGGGGATAACCTCAGCATCTACATCCCCTTCTTCACGCGATTGACCGCGGTAGAGTTTGGGGGCGTCCTGATCGTCTTTCTCCTAATGATTGGCCTATGGCTCCTGATTAGCCATCAGTTGGCCCGTTCGACCGCCGCCACCGCCTTCTTTGCGCGGTTTGGCGCCTGGCTCTCCCCATTGCTCTTCATCGCGGTCGGCCTGCTGATTCTCTTTTTATTTTGTTGTGAATTAAATATCTGTTTTTAATGGAAATATATAAATAAAGAATAAAGAATCCCTCTAAAACATGGTTGACATACTTAGTCTATGGGGGGGATCGTTATAACTAATCTCAGAGGAGGGATTAGTTTGAAAAAAGTTGTTTTGTTTAGTAGTATGCTAGGAGTAGCATTATTTATGGGTAGCGCGGGGATTACGGCACATGCCGATACGTCGTCCACAACCGTTGGAACGAGTAGCGTTAGTACCACGAGTAATAGTAACGCCACAAGCAGTAGTGTATCAGGGAGCGATAACAGTACAAACGCTGGTTCAACTACGAGTCAATCTGACGCTAGTTCGACAACTGGTGATTCAGACAGCGATACGGTAGAATATGATGTGGGAACCGTAGAACAAGCTATTGAAGAAGCTAATAATAGCCAAGTTGTTGTCATACCAGGTAGTAATGGTCCAAAGAGAATTATGATGTTTGCTGCTAGATCCCGTCCTAATAGTTTAGCAGCCTATAAGAAATTGGGCTACAAGCACATTACTTATAGTAAGTGGCCAGGAACTCATAAGTATGCTGGAACTAAGGCTAAACGAATTGCTGCACTTTCGGTGGAACAGTTAGTTGGGTTATTACCTGGTGGTGGCATCAAGGCTGCTTTGACTGTTTACGATGTTGCCCAAGCATTCAAGACACAAAACGCAGATATTTGGCCTACTTATAACATTCGTTTGATTTCAGCGACGACCCCACGAGGAAACCGAGCAATCATTGGTCAAGAATCAACGGTTAAGTATTACTCGAACAGTAAGCGTACACATTTAATTAAAACAATCCATCATACAATGTGGGTGGGGTAGACGGAGGTTTAAATGAAGCTGAATAATTGGTTTTATTTTTGTTTCTTTGCTTTATTTGTAGGGTTGTATGGTTTTGATACGCCAAAGTGGATCATGATAACTTATCTAATTGCCGGACTCTTACTCATGCTCTATTCTGCAATTACGAATAAAAATAAAAAGTAATAAAAGTCCACCCCTAGACAGTCGAATTGAAGTGAACCCTTAAAGTTGTACACAGATTTTACGCTACTTGCTGGATGGCGAGTTCCCGGTACTTTTCCGGAGACTTGCCGTCCAGTTTTGTTTTAATTCGACGCCTGTTGTAAAAGTTAATCCACTCAGTCATGGTTTGAATCAGGTCTTCCTTGTTCTTAAAATGTTCATCCATAACTTCAACCTTCATAACGTGAAAGAATGACTCAACTGCCGCATTATCCAAGCAAGTTGCTTTGCATGACATGCTTTGAAAAACGCGATGCTCTTTGAGTGTTTCTCGCCAGAATTTATGTTGATATTGGAATCCTTGATCCGTGTGGACGGTTGTTCGGTACCCTAATTTGAGCAGTCCTTGTTTGGAAGATTTCTTGTCTGCTGACTTCTTCTGAGCTAAGGCCTTGAGTTTTTTAGGTATTCGTTCTCAATCTTTAACATCAAGTTCTCTTGTTTCAGTTGCTTCAGTTCATCGGCAGTAGTCGGTTTATTGCTACTCTTTGAAGACTTCATTTGCTTGTGCTTAGCCATAATTTTAGGCTTTCCTCGCTTTCGTTCAAGGCCAACGATCCCTTGTTCCTCAAAGCGCCTTTCCCATTTCCAGATGGTACTTGGCAAAGTCAGGTTGAAGTGCAGAGCCGTTACCGGAAGCGAGGCCTGATGTTGTTTTCTCCAGTTTAATACATCGACCTTGAACTGACTAGAATATTCTGGCTTCCGACTCTCTAACTTCAACTCGTTAATACCGTACTTTTGGAAGCGACTAGCCCAAGGGAGAATGATTCCCTCCTTACTGATTCGGTATTTCTTAGCTAGTGAAGTTGAACCAATACCACTTAAATATTCAGTGACGACTTTAATCCTAAAGTCTAAATTAAACTTAACCATAGTACCCCCCCCAAGATTGGATTTTCCGTCCAATCTTGGGGGTTCACTTCGCCACGAGATTGTGACGAACCGTTATTTTTTACATTTACCAGAACAACTGGCCGGCTTGCCAGAGGAGATAACCCCCGTAAACCATGACCACGATTCCGGAAAGAATGTTGACCCACAGCATTAATTTCTGTGGCAGGCGTTCCTTCAAGAGCCCTAAAACCAGCGTGATTCCGCCGAACCAGATGGCCGTCGCGGTAATGACCCCGGTAATGAAGGGGAAGGCTTCCCCATCGGCCAACGTACTGCGCAACGCCCCGAACATCAAGCTGGTGTCGATAATCGCCTGGGGATTGGCCCAGGTCACGACCCACGCATTCACCAGCGACTTGCCCATCGGCATGGTCTGACTGGAACTCGCCAGCCGAAAACTACTAGCCGACCGCAAGATGCCAAACCCAATCCAGAGCACCAGGATGCCCCCCAGTAACATGATCACCAGTTTGATGATCTCGTGGGACCCAATCAGTGCCCCCATCCCAAAGAAGGCCGCCAGCGTCAATGCCGTATCCGCGAACCAGACCATTACCGCAACAATGCCGGCCCGCGACAGCCGCTGATTAATGGCGTTGTTAAAGACAAATAAATTTTGCATCCCGATTGACGAGACCAGCGCGATACTCAGCAGCAACCCGCGGAAAAACATGGACATAACACCCGATCCTCTCTTTTTTGAACTAATTTACCAATGATACACCAACTAAACAAAAAAAGCAGCCCCGAGATGAGCTGCCGCGTTCTTTAAATCAAGTCCTGCCCCACAAACCCGGTCTTATCCGCTGCCGTAATCGGCCGGATGACCTGGCAAGGATTGCCCGCCGCAATCACGTTAGCGGGAATACTGTGGGTCACGACGCTGTTGGCGCCGATAATGGTGCCGTCGCCAATGGTCACGCCGGGCATCACGGCCACGTTGGCGGCCAACCAGCAGCGATTGCCGATCGTGATTGGCTTGGCGATGCAGCCACCCGTTTGCCGTTCGACCGGATCAAAGAGGTGATTGCTGGTGTACAGCCCCACGCGCGGGCCAAAGAGGACATCGTCGCCGATCGTAATCTTGCCGCCATCGAGCATCACCACATCGTAATTGGCGTAAAAATTCCGACCCACGTGAATGTTAGCGCCGAACTCACAACGGAAATTCGGATTGACCACCGGATCGGCGCCGGTACTGCCCACCAAGGTCGTGAAGAGCCGGGACCGTTCGGCTGGGTCATCGGTCGCATTGAGCGCGTTGGTCTTGGCCGTTGCGCGGTCCCGTGCCGCAATCAACAGCGGATCTAAGTCATCGTACGGTTTACCCGTCGCCATGTAGGCGAACTTTTCTGATAAGTTCATTAGCCACACTCCTTTTAACCTTTATCTTACAAGTTATGAAATGCCGTATCAACTGGTCCGTCCATCGCGTATAATAAGGCCAAACCCAAAACTTACAGGAGGCTTCGCCATGAATCGCGATCACATCATTTACCAAGCCAGTGTCACCGACGAGGGCAACCCGCAACTGTCCTTTACCCCGGATACGCCCCAGTACGCCAACGAACAGACGATGCGGGACCTACTCATGCTAACGCTTCAAGCCACGCAGGATGTCCTAAACCTGTCGGACGATAACTTCGAGTTCCTAGTCAACGACGTTCTCGCCGAATCTCAGGAACGCCGTCAGGAAAACTTGCTCAAGGATACGGACACGGTTAAACTAGCCACTAAGAATCTTATCACCAATCAACGTGAAGACTTTGTCATCACCGCTGGCGACGTGCAGGACCTGACCAACGCGGAAGACGTGGTGACCATTACGACCAATGAGCTGACGCTTTCCTTCATCACGAACGACCTCTACAAGGAAATTAAGAACCCCCTGACCGCAGAGGAAGCTACCCACATTCCGGAAGCGCTGGGGATCGACCACGTCTTGTACGCCTATAAGTCCAGCCTAGAAGGCGTGAGCCAACTGATTCAATACGCCCAGGCCAACGACCGTTACACGGAGAGATCGGACGACGATGATATGTATGATGAGGGCGCGCCCGATACGCCCGAGGAATTCGAGAAGTTTATGGCGCAGGCGTTCGACGATTTCCACGATGGCGGGGACGCGTCTAACGTGATTCCCTTTCCGAAACGCTAAGCAACCTCACCGTCATCGCAAGGAAGCTGGATACCATCCCGCTTCCTTTTTATTTAATCTTCCAACGTTCCCCGCAACACCGCCAGCACCTGCTCCTGCGCGGGAGTCAGCACGTGCGAGGAACGGTAGGCAATGCTGGAGATAAATTCCGGTTGTTCATCATCCAACAGTTCCAGCCGGACCACATCATTGCGGTGCTGATCGACCAAGCCCGTGAGGTAGGTCACGCCGACATTTTCGGCCACTAGGTTCATGATGATATGGGTGTCACGGGCCCGAAACACCACGTCCGGGCGAAAATGATTCCGGCGGGCCAGCTGATTGAAGGCCGTGTCATGAATGAAACTATTGTTGAAGAGGACGAACTTTTCGCGGCGTAATTCGCTAAAGTAGATGCGCTTTCGCTTGGCGAGGGGATGCGCCGCGGACACAAAGATATTAAACGGTTGGCGATCAAATTCCTCGGCCACCAGCGTCTTGTACGACAAGGGTTCGGTCGAGCCGAGCAAGGCCAGATCGACCTGGCCATCGCGCAAGGCGTTGCGTAACTGGACCGAACCGCCCTCTAACGTCTCGATATTCTCCAACATTCCCCGCTCCTGAAGATGGGCGGCCACACGCGGAAAGTAGTGGTTCTCGATGATTGGCGGTAAGCCGAGCACCGTTCGCTGCTGGGTGAGGTGGGTAATCTCCTGATGGGCTAAATCCAGTTTTCTGAGGATTGCCGCCGCGTGGATGGTCAGTTGTTGCCCACTCGCCGTTACGGTCAGATCATTGTGAACGCGGTCGCGCAGGACTAATTTCGCCCCAAAATCCGCCTCCAAGCGCTTAATGGCAGTGGTAATCGTGGGTTGCGTGACGCCAAATTCAGCGGCCACCTGCGAAAAGTTTTTTAATTTTATGAGGCGATCGAAATAAGCTAAATCTTTGGTGTTCATTTTTAAATCCCCTTTTAACAGTCTTAATGGACCCATTATAAATTATTTTTATAACGACTACCAGATTTGACTATACATTTACCGACCGTCTATAGTATGACTTGTAAAGTTAATCATGAACTGGAGGGATCATTGATGAAATCCACAGCTTCAATCTTAAATAATCCATTTTTAAATAAAGGTACCGCCTTCACACAGGCCGAACGCCAAGCACTCGGCCTCGTTGGGACGCTACCGAGCCACGTCCAAACGCTGGACGAACAGGCTACTCAGGCCTACGCCCAATTCCAAAGCAAGCCCAACAACCTCGAGAAACGCATCTTCTTGATGACGCTCTTTAACGAAAATCGGACGCTCTTCTTCCGGTTGATGGACGACCACGTGGTTGAATTCATGCCCATCGTCTACGATCCAACGGTTGCCGATTCCATCGAGGAATACAGCCACCTCTTCACCGATCCGCAAAATGCCGCCTTCATCTCCGTGGATGATCCCGACCACATCGAGGATGCCCTGAAGAACGCCGCGGATGGCCGCGACATTCGGCTAGTCGTGGTCACTGACGCCGAAGGAATCCTCGGCATGGGCGACTGGGGCGTCAACGGGGTCGACATCGCCGTGGGTAAATTGATGGTGTACACCGCTGCCGCCGGGATTGATCCCGCCCAAGTGCTCCCCGTCAGCATTGATGCCGGGACCAACAATGAAACGTTACTGGCCGATCCCCTTTACCTGGGGAACCACCACAAGCGGGTCTACGGTGACCAGTATTACGACGTCATCGACCGCTTCGTGACCGCAGAACAGAAGCTATTTCCAGAATCACTCCTGCACTGGGAAGACTTCGGGCGCTCCAACGCTCAGGTCATCCTCGACAAGTACAAGGATCGGATTGCGACCTTTAACGATGACATTCAAGGCACGGGGATGGTCGTTCTCGCCGGGATTCTCGGCGCTCTGAACATCTCCAAGGAAGATATCAAGGACCAAAAATTCGTGACGTTTGGGGCTGGCACTGCCGGCATGGGGATCGCTAACCAAATTCTCGATGAATTGCAGCGGGCCGGGCTTTCCGAAGACGAAGCCCGCAAGCATTTCTACGCGGTCGACAAGCAGGGCCTGTTGTTCAGCGACACGCCAGACCTGACCGCCGCTCAGAAGCCGTTCACCCGCGATCGCGCCGAATTCGACAACGCCGATGAGCTGACGACCTTGGCCGCCGTGGTCAAGACCGTTCACCCAACCGTCCTGATCGGAACTTCAACGCAACCGGGCACCTTCACGGAAGCCATCGTCAAGGACATGGCCGCACACACGGAACGCCCGATCATCTTCCCGCTGTCCAACCCAACCAAGCTGGCCGAAGCCACCGCTGCCGATCTAATCAAATGGACCGATGGCAAGGCGCTGATCGCCACGGGGATTCCCGCCGGCGACATGGATTACAAGGGCACGACCTACCACATTGGTCAAGGGAACAACGCCTTGATGTACCCCGGCTTAGGCTTCGGTTTGATCGCGGCTAAGGCCAAGGTCTTAAACGGCGAAACGCTCTCCGCGGCCTGCCACGCCCTAGGTGGTATCGTCGACACGACCCAGCCCGGTGCTGCCGTGCTTCCTCCCGTTTCCCAACTGACGGCATTCTCCCAGAAGTTGGCCGAAATTGTGGCGCAAAGTGTCCTCGATCAACAGCTCAACAAGGAACCCATCGCCGATGCCAAACAGGCCGTCGCTGAGATGAAGTGGGTTCCCGCATACAAACCGATCGACTAGTTCTCAGACAACTTTATCAACGTTCTTTGTGCCAGCAGGAGTTGGTTCACCTTAACTTCCTGCTGGCACTGTACGTTTCTGATTATTGTACACGATTAAATTGTATAGTAACAATTAACCAAAAGAATCATTTAATTCCTTACCATGCTAAGCATAAGAGCTAATTGAAAATTATTTGAAAGAAGGCTGTCACTCGTGGCTGTTTTATGGAATTCTATTCAAAGTGTTCTGGTGGTCGTCTTAATCATGATTCTGGGCTTTGTCCTCCGGCGACAAGGTTGGTTTGATGATAAATTCGGCGGCACCATCTCTAAATTCATCAAAAACATCGCTCTACCCGCTTCAATCTTCGTCTCCGTCCTCAGTCGACTGACGCGGGGACAATTGGTCTCCTTCTCCGGTTACCTGGTTTACGCCTTTCTGGCCGTCATCATTGGCTACCTCATCGCCTTTGGCCTGGTACGGCTGATGCACGTGCGGCCCGGTCGTAAGGGGATCTTCATCAACGCGGTGGTCAACGCCAACACCATCTTCATCGGACTACCGTTGAACATTGCGCTGTTCGGCGATAAGAGTATGACTTACTTTCTGGTCTACTATATCGTCAACACCGTCTCCACGTGGGCCTTTGGGGTCTTCCTGATCTCGAACGATGACCCAACGAAGCCTAAGGAAAAACACCACAACCACATCGATTGGAAGAAAGTCATTCCGATGCCGTTAGTGGGTTTCCTGGTAGCGCTGGTCTTCCTGTTACTCAACATCCCCATCCTGAAGGTCAGCTTCATTAACTCTACACTGACCTACGTGGGAAACCTGGTCACGCCACTGTCCCTCATCTACATTGGGATTGTCCTGGCCGATGCCGGATTGAAGAGTATTCATTTTGACCGCGATACCATCGTGGCCCTGCTGGGACGGTTCGTACTGTCACCGATTCTGATGGTCGGCGTGTTGCTGGCCGCCGGACACTTCGGCGCCACCTTCCCAACATTGGCTTCACAAACCTTGATTGTCCAGTCCGCCACGCCAATGCTAGCGGTCCTACCCATCCTGGCAAATGAGGCCCACGGTGACGTGGAATACGCCACCAACGTGGTCACGACCAGTACGGTGCTGTTCATTATTGTGGTACCGGTATTGATGTCGTTGATTCAATTTATTTAGTCCAGTAACTTTATCAAAACAAAAATGGCGCAGACCTACCCGATAAAACTATCCGGTGAGTCTGCGCTATTTCTTTGCATTAAATTTTGTATGTTTCACATGAAACATTAAACTAGTAAAAATCATTAATCCATTGTTTTTACAACTCTAGCCGGAACTCCCACCGCGACCGTGTTGTCTGGCACATCCTTGGTGACAACTGCTCCGGTCCCGACAATCGCATTCTCACCAATCGTCACGCCAGGCAGAATACTGACGCGTGCGCCAATCCAGGCGTTGCGCTTAATATGGATTTCCTTGGCCATGATCGTCCGGATATTCTTTGGCTCGTGATTGACCGTGAAAAAGCCTACCTCGGGCCCCATCATGACACCATCATCAATCGTAATAGTTCCAGCCGCCATCATCGTTAAGCCATGATTGGCGTAGACGTTCTTACCCAGAAACACCCGGCTACCAGTATCAATGTGCATCGGCGGCGTGAAGAAAGTCCCGTCCTTCATTTGTCCGTGCAACAAGGCATTCTCCAAATCAACAATCCGCTTGCGATCGCTAGGCTTGGTGGCATTAATCTCAAATTGTAGGTCATCCGACCGATCAATCTCGCCGTGGACCTCTTCCAAATAGGCCGTATCGTGAATATCATACGCCTGACCTGCTCTCAAATCTTCAAATACACCCATTCGAACTGCTTCCTTTCTAGTATGTGGTGACCACGGCTCGCACAATCCGACATTGATCCGCTTGTCGTTGCACCGTCAAGACGGTGTTGAGCGTCCATTCGTGCCGCTGGCTACCGTGAATGCTGGCCACGACGCGATTCTGTCCGGTGACTTGCCAACCATCAGCCGTCTCTATCATTTCCACGTGATCCTCTACCGACGAGTCGTAGCGCATGGTGCCCCGCCGCAACTCGCCCAGCCATTCCTGGCGTGGTTGAATATAGCCCGTCATGTGGGTGAGCGTGAAGTCCGGTGCCAACAGCTCGTCCAAAGCCGCAACATCATCGGCGGCCATCGCGGTATTGTAGTCCCGGTATAGTTGTAAGATTTCTGAATTCATGGTCAACACCCCGTTAGTTTAAATTTACAGCCGTTTATTTTCGGTTAATCCCCAAGCTATCGCGGGCTCCCAACGTTTCATCATGAGCCAACCGAACAACTAGGTCCGCGATACTCTTCCGCGAAACGTCGTGGCCGCCAAAGGGCTCGCCCTTCTTGGTGACCTGATAGTCGGTATCGTTGCCGTTGTCAAACCAGCCAGGCCGAATAACGGTGTAGTTCAGATCGGACGCTTCGACCACGTCGGCGGCGTTCCGATAGCCTTGAAGCATTGGGTTGGTGGCCAGATTGCCGTTGGCACCCACACTCGCCGGAATTTCGTTATAGATCCCCATTGAAGCGATGAACAGGAGACGCTTGACGCCCGTCTCATCCATAGCGGCAACTAAGCTTTTCGCCATCCCGGCGAGGTTCCCGCTCAGCGCGGCGAAGACGACATTCTGGCCTTTGAGAGCCGCTGTCAATGTTGCCGTATCCGTGACGCTTCCGCCGATTGCGCGTTCACGGTCGGACAATTGACCCAAGCGGCGGGTGTTGCGGGCCATCAAGGTCAGTTGATCATCCGTGTGGTCTAAGAAATACTGCCGGGTAACGCTCCCCACGGAACCCGTTGCCCCAATAATTAAAAAGTTTGTCATGATTAATTTCCTCCAATTCGTTAATTGATAAATTCAGTGTAGCCCCTTGCAGTTACTTCAAGGCAAGGCCGATTTCAAAGTATTTTTAATTTTCTTGACGTTCTCCCGGAACGATTAGGAAAATAGCGGCGAGCAGCGCCAACAACAGGAGACCGGCACCCATTAAAATGGCGTGTTGGAACCCATTGATTTGGCCACCGAAGAGGTCTTGCGTGGTCACCAGAATGGACAAGCCCACGGACCCACCGATCTGGTGCATGACGTTGACCACCCCGGAAGCGGCCCCAGCATCGGCGCCTTTAGTGTGGGCCACACCGGCCGCCGTGAAGGGACTCAGGGAGAAACCTTGGCCAATTCCAATCACCACCATTGGTGCGGCGATTCCCCACCAATAGCCGGTTGCCGGCGTAAACCAACTCAGCCAGAGCATCCCGGCCGCCGTCAGCGCAATCCCAATCACCAGTAGACCCCCGTTGCCCCATTTGGCGGTCAATCGGGCAACCTGTAACGCAATCACAAAGTTCACCACCGTTAAGGGGAAGAACGCTATCCCAGCCATCAGGGCGCTGAAACCCAATTGATTCTGCATCAACTGGGGCGTGATGAACCAGAAGCCCATCATGTCACCCAAGTAGAGAAACCGGCCAATGTAGGCGCCAATGCGTTCGCGGTCGGCAAACAATCGTAACGGCATGATTGGTTGTTCCGTTCGGTGTTCCTGATAAATGAAGAGACCTAGGAACACGATGGCCAGCAGCAAGGCCGGTAACTTCGCCCAATCACCGATAATGCTGTAGACTAGCGCGCTCATCCCAATCAAGGAACTCAGGGTGCCCACCCAATCCAATTTGCCGGACTGGCCACGATCCCGACTGAGCTTTCTGACGGCCAGAACATACATCCAAATACTGATGGGAACATTTATGAAGAAGCCGATTCGCCACGTCAACAGGCTAGCGAAGATGCCGCCAATCACCAAGCTGACGCTGGCACCAATGCCGGCCATTGCCCCGTAATATGCGATGGCCTTGACCCGTTCGGCCCCTTCATAGGTGTCCATCAGAATGGCCAGCGTGGTTGGCGCCAAAATCGCCGAGCCAATCCCCTGAAAGGCCCGCGCCGCAATAATCATGGGGGCGTTAACCGCCAAGCCCACCAACAGGGAACCGAGACCAAAAATGATCAAACCTAGCTGGAAGACTCGTCGCCGGCCAAATAAATCCCCGGCTCGACCACCCAGTAACAGGAAACCACCAAAGGTCAGAGAATAGGCGCTGCTGACCCACGACAACGTCGCCTGATTCAGCTGTAAATCGTGGGCAATTTTGACCGTTCCCGTAAAAATAATCGAATTATCCAGTAGAATCATGAAGTAACTCATCAGGATAACCAATAGAATCCAATCGAATCGTTTTTGCTTTGCCATGTTTTTTACCTCTCTCGTTTAAGTGAATGATTAGGAGTTTAGACCTTCATCTACGCTTCAAGGCAAGAGGTTTTTTAAAATAAATTTGGCGAGTTGTTCCAACCGGTCTCCTTGTTATTAATAATAAAAATTAATATCGAGTAGGAGGTAGCCGATTAGTTCGGCTACCGACCTCTCACACCACCGTACGTACGGTTCCGTATACGGCGGTTCAGTAACTTAAGCATTTTGAAT
>NZ_JAAVSC010000020.1 GCF_012641095.1 Lactobacillus sp. HBUAS51381 | reverse complement strand
CGTGAATTTCGGCTCAAAGCGAGGGAAAAGACAGCACTTCGGCTTTTCCCGATCCTTCCCACAGCGATCCAGACCAAATTTGGCGAACGGTAAGGCGGCAAGTACGCGACAATCATACTATAATGGCTGTTATCCTTGTCACACCAGAATTCGTAGCTGTTTTCTATCTTTCAACCTTTAGTCGCTTAAACTTAATCTGAATTTTTAGATGTCAGTTGCTTTACAATGCGCTTGATCCAATGCAAGAGCGGTTGGCGATCCGACCCGACCAAGCCAATGGCTTCGACAAAGAGTTCCAAACCAATCAGAATGGCGATTGTCAGCAGCACGGATCCCCAAATGGTCGACAGTGGGTATAGTAATGAAATAAAGGAAAAAATCAACGCAATCCCATAAATCACCAGCACCGTCTGCCGGTGGGTCAAGCCCAATTGCATCAGCCGGTGGTGCAGGTGGTGTTTATCGGCATGCGAAATAGGCTGTTTGTTTAAAATCCGCCGAATCATCGCGTAGACCGTGTCCGTGATCGGTACCCCGAGAATAATCACGGGGATAATCACGGAGATAAACGTGACGTTCTTCAACCCATACAACGAGAAGCACGCGATCATAAACCCAATAAACTGGGCACCGGTATCTCCCAAGTATATCCGGGCCGGAAAGAAATTATACGGCAGGAAGCCCACCATCGCGGCAACCAGCGCAAAGATCATGATGGCGACCCACGTGTTGGCAACGTTCAGGAAGAACAGGCCCGTAATCCCGGTAGTGGTCAACGCAATGATTGAGACCCCTGTGGCCAAACCGTCCAACCCGTCGATCAGGTTGATGGCATTCACGATGGCCACGATCCACAGCAACGTGATCGGCAGTGCTAACCAGCCAAAATGCCAGACACCCACGAAAGGCAGCGTTAGGTAACGCATCCGCACGCCCGCCACAAAATAAACTTCCAGTGCTGCAGCTAGTTGAAACATCACCTTTTGCCGCGGCTTTAGTTCAAAGACATCATCAATCATGCCCCCCGCGATGATGATACATTCACCGCCAAACAGGCCCCACAGCTGTTGCGTCGGTATTTGGTCACGCAAGAGGAACATGGTTGAAAATGTAAACGCGATAAAAATCGCCAGGCCACCCAACGTTGGCATTGGGATCTTATTGACCCGTCGCTGATTCGGTTTATCCACCGCACCTATTTGAAACGCAAAACGGCGTACAAACGGCGTTAGGACTGCGGAGATAATCATGGTAGCAAATAAGCTAACAATAATCTCAAATCTCATAAAGTGTCCTCTTTCTTTTCTACATATCTTTTGCTAATTATACAAATCTCCCAATTTAAACACAACCGCTAGTTTCAGAATGTTCAGAAAAGTTAAGGTTTTCAATTGGTCTGACCGATTTTCACAAAGTTCAGTCGTCTATTCAGCGCTTAGTTAGTTCAGCGAAAAACCGATGAAAACAACTGCCTAGTCAGGTCGTCAAAGCCTCAGTTAATAAATCCACCGTAATTACTGGACTTGCGGAGATTAAGCTTGTGTATTCGTCAGCCTCCCAATATAATGAGGTTAGTTCGAGAGTGATTAAGTCCTTATTAATTTCTTTATAATAAGCGCCTAATTTTCTTGTGAAATTAGGTCGATTGTCGGTTTGGTTTGGTGTTTCATTGAAAGGAGATTTTTCTATGGCTAGCCAAGACAAAGTTCCCCAGACAACTGAGCAGACTGAAGAGAAGCCCTCGCCAATCATCGTGCAAATGGCGATTTTCGCGGCGATTCTATTTGTCTCCAGTCTGATTTCACCCCTCTTCCCACCATCTTTTCCCGTACCTACGCCCGTTATCGGACTCATTATCCTTTACGTGCTACTGGCGACCCACATCGTTAAGCTACGCAATGTTGAGAAATTCGGTGATTTTATGATCAGTCTGATTGCCTTTCTCTTCGTTCCTTCTGGTATTCAGCTCGCCGCGAGCCTGAACATCTTGAAGACGCAAGGGCTACAAATCGTGGGGGTGGTGCTCATCGCCACAATAGTCATGTTGGTCGTCGTGGCCTATACCACGGCTGGGATGATTTGGATTCGTAAGCATATCTTCCACCGTAGCGTTGATGTTAAGTCATAATTAGGATTCCGTCACACGTTAAACGCATAAGAGAGATGAGTGTTCATGATAATTTTGACAGCAACACCCCACATGGCCGTCTGGGGCAAGTGGTTAGGTGATGCCCTCGGCACCAACGCGACCGGTGCCCCTGCAGGCAACGCCATCTTCGGTATTTTCCTGTCGCTAGTGGTTTACTTAATCGGCCAGTGGCTCTTTAAGATTGGCAAGGGGTTCTTTCTCTTCCAGCCCCTCTTCGTCGGCATGGTACTGGGGATCTTCGTTCTGTTTCTCATGGCCAAGTTCTTTGGGACCACGACCGCAACCTTTTATAAGTCGGCTTACAAACCCGGTGGGGACATCATCTTCTGGTTCCTGAATCCCGCAACGATTGCCTTCGCCATTCCTCTGTACCGGCGAAACGACATCGTCAAGCGGTTCTGGCTTGAAATCGTCCTGTCCCTAATCATCGGCTTGATTGCCTCGCTGTTCTTCATCTACGGCGCCGCCAAGCTCCTGGGCCTCAACGATATCGGGATTGCCTCCATGCTACCACAGGCCGCAACCACGGCTATCGCCATGCCAATTGCGACGGCGATTGGTGGCGACGCCGCGGTCACCGCTATGGCCTGCATTCTCAACGCCGTCATTATCTACGCGCTGGGAGACTGGCTGGTCAAGTTCTTCCGGATCAACAATGATCCCATTGGTGCCGGGTTAGGGTTAGGAACCGCCGGCCACACCGTGGGGTCCGCCAAGGCCCTGCAACTAGGGTCAATCCAAGGCTCGATGGCCTCAATCGCGGTCGTGATCATTTCTATCGTGGTTGACATCGTCGTTCCCCCGTTTGCCGCATTCATGGGTCTCAAGTAGTCACGTCTAACAAAAATAATTTTAATTTTAGCCGTTTCCGACAATCGTTCATCCTTTTTGACTGGAAATTTAGCGCTTGTGAAAAATTAGTCGTCCTGAAAAGCTTTTTGAAACCTAGGTCGGCTGCTTGCAAGCCCAAAACGTTGCACAAGTAACCCTATAAACCGCGTCACACCGCAGATTTCGCTTGTGCGAACCGTTTAAATCCCATATAATGATGGTGAGCGATTGAGAGCGGTTTCACAGCAAGTTTCATTCTGCCTCTGCCAAGGTCTTCCTTTGAGACTCCTCTCGCATCGCTGCTTCTAGCTTTGCGTTTGAAAGGAGACTTTATCTTGGCTCAACAGCATGCAACGACCGAGACGGCGACTGAGGAACAACCTACACCTATTCTGGTTCAGATGAGTATCTTCGCTGCAATTCTCTTTGTAGCAAGCCTCATCTCACCCCTGTTTCCAGCCTCGCTCCCCGTCCCCACGCCAGTCATTGGGATTGTGATTCTCTACACCCTACTGGCCACTCACATTTTAAAATTACGTAACGTCGAAAAATTCGCTGATTTTATGATCAGCCTGATTGCTTTTCTCTTTGTTCCCGCCGGCGTTCAACTTGCGGCCAGCCTGGATATTCTAAAGGCTCAGGGCCTGCAGATCACGGCGGTTGTGCTGATCGCGACCATTGTCATGTTGGTGCTGGTCAGCTACACCGCCGTTGGACTAATCTGGCTTCGGCAACACCTGTTTCACCGCAGTAATGCGGTGGAACAAGAGTCGACACTTTAGCGCCTAAATGAAGAAGGTTATAACATGTTAATTTTAGCTGAAAACCCCAATTTAGCGTTGTGGGGCAAATGGCTCGGCGATGGTCTCGGAAACAACGCCGACGGCTCCACCGCTGGTAACGCCATCTTTGGTATCTTCTTGTCGCTGGTCGTGTACTTAATCGGCCAATGGCTCTTCAAAATTAGTAAAGGCTTTTTCCTATTTCAGCCGCTCTTTGTCGGGATGGTGCTCGGTATTCTGGTCTTGTTCTTACTGGCCAAAGTCTTTGGCACTTCAACCGCAACATTCTACCGTTCCGCCTATAAACCCGGTGGAGACATTATCTTCTGGTTCCTAAATCCCGCGACCATTGCGTTTGCCATGCCCCTCTACCGCCGTAACGACATCGTCAAACGCTTTTGGCTTGAGATTATCCTATCCCTGATCATTGGCCTCAGTATCTCGCTATTGGTCATCTATGAGGCGGCTAAGCTCATTGGGCTCGATACGGTGGGGATTGCCTCCATGCTACCCCAGGCGGCCACGACGGCCATCGCCATGCCAATCTCGAACGCCATCGGTGGGGTTGGCGCGGTCACGGCGACGGCTTGTATCCTGAACTCCGTCATTATTTACGCACTGGGCGACTGGTTGGTCAAGTTCTTCCGGATTGACAAGGATCCCATCGGTGCCGGGTTAGGGCTGGGGACTGCCGGTCACACGGTCGGCTCGGCCAAGGCCGTTCAGTTGGGCTCCATCCAAGGGTCCATGGCCTCGATTGCCGTGGTCATCATTTCCATCGTGGTTGACCTCCTGGTACCGCCATTCGCTTCGTTGGTGGGCCTGCGTTAACTTCCCCGTTTTCGGTCGTCACCTGACCGCCTGCCTTACAATTAGTCAGGCACCGCGGATACATCGCTTCACCAATTTTTATCCAAAAAGGCCCGCAAAACCAAAGTGGTTTTGCGGGTCTTTCGGAACTACTCTTTCAAGTGGTAGTTATAAGTGGAAACGATAATATTTTCTCGTGAGTTCAGGGTGGTCCGTAAGCGTAACGCCGTTTGGTTATGCAGGACGTTTTGCCAAGGATGCCGCGGCACGAACTGCGGTACCAGCACGGTCGTGGTGAAGTTCCGCTCGGCTGCCCGCTTCGCAATGACATCACAGAAGCGCAGCGTTGGCGTCGCAATCGACCGGTAAGACGAGTGAATATCCACAAAACGAATGTCCGGAAATTCTTCTTTGAATTCCTGCGCCGTCTTGTGCTCCTTCTCCGGATTCTCGTCAAAGGAGACGTGCATCGCAATCACGTAGTCCCCAATGGACCGCGCGTAGTTGATGGCTCCAGCGGTCACCCGCGTAATGTTGCTGACCAACACAATGACCGTTGCGCCATCGTATTCATGCATGTCGGCCTTCGTCTTGGCCGCCACCCGTAATTGCTGGGCAACCTTCTTGTAATGCTGGTGAATGCGATAAAACAGCAGCAATAGCAGGGGCATGATGATCAGATATGGCCAAACGTTGGCAAACCGGGTGAACAAGAGAATAGTCACCAATGCCGCCGATATCAAGGTCCCAACTAGGTTAACAAACGCCTTGCCCAGCCAGATGCCCTCTCTTACGCGGAACCAGTGGATAATCATCCCCGATTGCGATAACGTAAATGGCACGAAAACCCCGATTGCATAGAGGGGAATCAGGAGCGTGGTTTGCCCGTGGAAGATCATGATCAGAACCACGGCACCAACGGCTAAGGAAATAATCCCGTTAGAGTACCCCAGCCGGTCCCCCCGGTCCAAGTAGGCGTGGGGCAAGAACTTATCTTTAGCCAAGTTATAGGCCAGAATCGGAAAGGCCGAGAACCCGGTGTTCGCCGCAACGGCCAAAATCAAAGCCGTAGATAATTGCAAGAGATAGTAGATCACGCCATGACCGAAGACGCCGATTCCAATTTGCGAAAGAACGGTTTGACCGGCCACAGGACGAATCCCCATGTAGTAACTCAGGAACGTAATCCCACCGAAGAAGACCGCCAGAATCGTCGCCATAATGGCCAACGTTGCCGCCGCATTATGGCTCTTGGGCTTCTTAAAGTTGGGCACCGCATTACTGATCGCCTCAACCCCAGTTAAGGAAGACGACCCGGACGAGAACGCCCGGAGGAACAGCAACAGGGTCATCCCTTGAACTGAACTGCCCAAGTGTGCCGCCGCATGATACGTGATGTTCCCGGTAACAATGTTATAGAACCCAATTCCGATCATAACCACGATCATCAGAATGAAGAAATAGACGGGGCCGGTAAGAAACGCCGCGGACTCCCGCATTCCCCGTAAATTCAACAACATGATGCCAATCACAATCAGCACTGAAATCAGCACCGAATAAGGCGACAATACCGGAATCGCGGCGGTAATCGCCTCGGTCCCAGATGTCGTCGAAACCGCCACGGTCAGCATATAATCAACCAACAGGGATCCCCCGGCGACTAACCCTGCCGATTCCCCCCAGTTCGTGCTGGCAACCACATAGGCGCCACCACCCGATGGATAGGCATGGATAATCTGTTGGTATGAAAGCGTGATCGCAAACAACAGAACCAACACGACCGCCGCAACCCACAATTGGTACATCAAGGCTGCCGCGGATAAGGTAATCAGAACCGTCGTAATTTGCTCAGTACCATAAGCCACGGAGGACAACGCGTCAGATGACAGCAAGGCCAGTGCCTTAAACTTCGTCAACGCTTGGCCACCTTCATCCATGGTCTTTAGGGGTTTCCCAATCAAAACCCGCTTTAAATAATGCCACATGACTACTTACTCCTTATCCCATAAATAATGAAAACGGGCTTGCACCCGCCTAAAAAGTCTTAATTAAGGCGTTCCAAATTCAAACGCAAACGTAATTCTACTACAACTGACTCCACAATACCACTCCTGTTCAGCATAGCAACTAAGAAAACCGCGAACGGTGTGGTTCCACGTAACGGCCGTAAATTTAACATTGTTGACCTGCGGCAAAAGAAAGCGTTTTATCGACGGTTCGCCTCAGCACAAATTTTTATCCGATTTCTCATTCAGTGTCCAAACGCTATTTACGCCGCCCCCTCCCAATGAGTGGACAGCTAGCATGACGCGTTATATCGTCTATCATCACCGGCACCGCGGTCCTGGTGGCACTACAAAAAGGCCAATCGGAAAATCCGATTGGCCTTTTCTTTCAACGCACTAGCGAACTAGTGGGTTAAGTTTTACATCATACCGCCCATACCTGCTGGGTTAGCAGGTGCTGCAGGAGCTGGGTTGTCTTCTGGCTTGTCAGCCACAACGGCTTCAGTCGTCAACAACAATGCGGAAACGGATGCGGCGTTTTGCAGAGCAGAACGGGTTACCTTAGTTGGGTCGGTAATCCCGGCCTTAACCATGTCTTCGTATTGGTTGTCGGCAGCGTTGTAACCGATGCCTTCTTTTTCACCCTTCAGGTGTTCAACGACAACGGAACCTTCAACACCGGCATTTTCAGCGATTTGACGAACGGGTTCTTCCAGGGCACGAAGCACGATGTTAACCCCGGTCTGTTCGTCGCCTTCAGCCTTGACAGCGGCAACGTCCTTGATCACGTTGATCAAAGCAGTTCCACCACCAGCAACGAAGCCTTCTTCAACAGCGGCACGCGTTGCGTTCAAAGCATCTTCAATGCGGTACTTACGTTCTTTCAATTCAGTTTCGGTTGCGGCACCAACCCGAACAACGGCAACCCCGCCGGCTAACTTAGCCAGACGTTCCTTCAACTTGTCACGGTCGAAGTCAGAAGTCGTTTCTTCGATTTGGCCCTTGATCTCAGCAACCCGGTTGGCGATTTGATCCTTGGCACCAGCACCTTCAACCACCGTGGTGTTGTCCTTGGTAACGTTAACCTTTTGGGCTTGGCCTAATTGATCGATGGTCGTGTCCTTCAAGTTAAGGCCTAAGTCATCAGTGATGACCGTCCCACCAGTCAGAACCGCGATATCTTGCAAGGTCGCCTTACGACGGTCACCAAAGCCAGGTGCCTTGACAGCAACCACGTTGAAGGTCCCACGCATCTTGTTCAGAACCAAGGTTGGTAAGGCTTCACCGGTGATGTCATCGGCAATGATCAACAGTGAACGGCTTTGTTCAACAACGGATTGCAACAATGGCAAGATGTCTTGGATGTTGGAAATCTTCTTGTCGGTGATCAAAATGTAAGGATTGTCCAAGTTTGCTTCCATCTTGTCGTTGTCGGTGACCATGTATTGTGACATGTAGCCCCGATCGAATTGCATCCCTTCAACGACATCCAAGCTGGTATCAACCCCACGGGATTCTTCAATGGTGATAACCCCATCGTTACCAACCTTTTCCATGGCGTCAGCAATCAGCTTACCCGTTTCTTGGCTAGCAGATGAAATCGATGCGATTTGGGCAATATCGTCCTTGGTCTTAACATCGTGTGACATCTTGTGCAGACCGTCAACGGCAGCCTTGGTTGCCTTTTCGATCCCCCGACGAATGCCGACAGGGTTAGCACCGGCCGTGACGTTCTTCATGCCTTCGTTAACGATGGCTTGCGTCAATACCGTAGCCGTGGTGGTCCCGTCACCAGCGATGTCGTTAGTCTTGGAAGCAACTTCGGAAACCAACTTGGCCCCCATGTTTTCGAAATGATCTTCAAGTTCGATGGACTTGGCGATCGTAACCCCATCGTTGGTGATGGTTGGGTTACCATAGCTTTGTTCCAAAACCACGTTACGGCCTTTAGGTCCTAAGGTGGTCTTTACCGTATCAGCTAATTTATCAACCCCGGCAAGCATCTTGCTACGGGCATCTTCAGAGAATTTCAATTCTTTAGCCATTTTAATCATTCACCTCATACTAAAATTTTTGAATTATTTGGATAGTCTTCTTAAGTGGGAAAAGCTTAGTCGATTACGGCGACCAAATCTTTTTCATGTAAAACAAGGTAAGTCGCGTCTTGGTACTTGACTTCAGTACCGGCGTATTTATCAAACAATACCTTGTCGCCAACCTTAACAGTTGGGGCTACCTTTTCGCCATTGTCTAACACACGGCCATCACCGACAGCGACAACGTTCGCCGTTTGTGGCTTTTCTTGAGCATTACTTGCGAGCACAATGCCACCAACCGTAGTTTCTTCTTCTTCTGGTTGATCCAAAATGACGCGGTCTCCTAATGGTTTTAACACTTGAATCCCTCCAATAAACTTACTTTTTAGCACTATTAGCACTTGACTAACATAAGTGCTAATCAACAATATCTAATATATGGTTTTTCCCTCTAAAAATCAAGGAATTTGACAAACAATTTCTCCGATACTGCCGTGGTTGCCCATGACGAGCGGGATTCGTAGGTTTTTGACAAATCCCAGTCATCACTGCGCACAACAGAAAAGGAACCCGGACGAAGACATCCAGATTCCTTTTTAAAATTTACCGACTGATCACGACCTCATCAGTCCGTATTGCACGCTTCATTTTCTAGTTTAAATTATTGTAGTGTTCCAAGAAATAAATCAACGTCTGTAGCTCGTTGGTTAAGTCCACGTTTTGAACGCGAACGCCCTTGGGCACCGTGATCCGCAGTGGCGTGAAGTTCAAGATCCCCTTGACGCCGCCAGACACGGCCTCATCGGTAACCTCCTGAGCCACTTGTGACGGCACCGTCAAGATGGCCACTTCAATCTGTTGTTCTTCCAGTTGGGTCCGCAAATCCGTCATCGGATAAATCGGAACGCCGCTTTGAATCGTGTTGGCAATCTCTTGCTTCACATCAAAGGCCGCGCTGATCCGGACGTTACTGTCTTGGTGGAAATTAAAGTTCAAGAGCGCATGGCCTAAATTTCCAACCCCAATCAAAGCCACGCTGGTGAGGCGGTCCTGATTCAAAATCTTCTTAAAGAACTTGATTAAGCTTTCAACGTCATAACCGTATCCGCGCTTGCCGAGCGCCCCAAAATACGAGAAATCCCGACGAATTGTTGCGGAATCGACCTTAACGGCTTCGGACAATTCAGTCGAAGAAACTCGGGTTTTATCAGCGTCTAACAAAATATTGAGATAACGGTAGTAAATGGGCAAACGTTTCGCTGTCGCCCGCGGGATTTTTTGTTCTGTCAAAACGTGACCTCCTATTAAAGAAACCGGCTACCGTTCACAAGCGATAGCCTCATATTTAAATAATTGTCTGGATTGTGAAATCAACTTTCTTATAGATTATAGCATAACCGTTCATCTTGTGAAAGAATTTGCAAGTTTTTTTCACAATTTGTTCGCTTATTTCGGTCTCTCTGCAGAATATGCTAAAATAGTGATTAGACGTGTTCCACGACAGAACTGGCTTGGCGCAATTTCCGCGAGTCGGTAACCGACATCGGGCTAGTGACACCGATCACCAGTCAGACGGCAATCGTTGGTAACCACGCGTAATGGTTGCGTCACTTCACGAATCACTAGTTAGTCAGTGACGGCTACCCCCTATTTTCTTTAGTCAATAACCGCTTAAAAAACTTCCTAAAAAAAAAAACGACTCCCAATAAAGGAGGGTGAGTAATCGTGATTCTTTTACAAGTTCAACAGGTCACGCGGCGATTCGGCGCCAGTGTCCTCTTCGAAAATGTCAGTATGGACGTCCCCGAGCACGGCCGGGTGGCCCTCGTCGGCCGCAACGGCGCGGGTAAGTCCACCCTATTAAAAATGATTGCCGGTGAAACCACGCCGGACGTGGGTCAAATTACCACCAAGCGCGGTCTGACCATGGGCTACCAAGCGCAGAATGCCGGCTTAGCTTCAACTAAAACCGTTTGGAACGAAATGCTCAGCGTCTTTGCCAAACTTATCGCGATGGAAAAACGGATGCACGAGCTCGAACAACAGATGAGTGACCCCGACATCATCGCCAATCAGGAACAATTCGATCAGATTAGCGCGAGCTATGACCAACTTCAACAGGACTTTAGCGATCAGAACGGTTACGGCTATCAGGCCGAGATTCGTGGCGTTCTTCACGGTTTCGAATTCGATGAAGACTATTACGATAAACCGATTAATGAGTTGTCCGGTGGTCAGCGAACCCAACTGGCCCTGGCCAAGCTCCTATTGGAACGACCGGATCTGTTAATTTTGGACGAACCCACGAACCACTTGGATGTGGAGACATTAACGTGGCTAGAAGGCTACCTGCAAGGTTATCCCGGCGCCATTCTCGTCGTTTCCCATGACCGGTATTTTCTGGATCACGTGGTCAACGACGTTTACGATATGGCTCACGGGGGCCTCGATCACTACCCCGGAAACTACTCCCACTACATCGCAGACAAGGCGGAACGCCTACGGTTGGCCTGGAAGGAATACGATAAACAGCAGACCGAGATCAGCAAGCTGGAAGACTTTGTCAACAAGAATATCGTCCGGGCGTCAACCACCAAGCGGGCTCAGGCTCGGCGTAAGCAATTGGAAAAAATGGACAAGATGGACCGGCCCGAGGGCGACGAAAAGGCGGCGCGGTTCAGCTTTCGGCCCAAGCGTCAGAGTGGTAATGTCGTCTTAGATGTCGTCAACGGTGCCGTGGGCTATGACGGTCAGATCTTGGCCGCTCCCGTTAACCTGGACATCAAGAAGCACCAGGCCGTGGCGATCGTGGGCCCCAATGGGATCGGTAAATCGACCCTGTTAAAGACCATCTTGGGCCGGATTCCCGCCATTCAGGGCCAGATTATTTTTGGTACCGGTGTGGATACCGGCTACTACGATCAGGATCAGGCGACCCTGCACGATAAGAAATCCGTTCTGCATGAGCTGTGGGACGACCATCCCACCACACCCGAAGGCCACATTCGCTCCATTCTTGGCAGTTTTCTGTTTACCGGGGCCGACGTGGACAAGAGCGTCCACAGTCTCAGTGGGGGTGAACGGGCCCGCCTGTTACTGACGAAGCTAGCCATGCGTCACGACAATTTTCTCATGCTCGATGAACCCACGAACCACTTGGACATCGACAGTCGTGAGGTCTTGGAAACCGCACTCAATGAGTTCGATGGCACCATCCTGTTCGTCTCCCATGACCGGTACTTCATTAACCAAGTTGCCACCCAGGTGGTTGAACTCAGCCCCGAGGGCACGACCCGTTATCTGGGTGACTACGACTACTACGTGGCCAAGAAGGCCGAGCAGGATGCCTATGCGGCCAAGGAAGCGGCCGAGGCGGAGGAAGCCCACCCCACCGTTGTGGCCCCGAAGCAGACCCAGGTCGACTACCAAGCGCAAAAGGAGCAGGCCAAGGCCAAGCGGAAACTCAGCCGGCAGGTCGCCGCACTTGAGGAACAGATGAGCGACTTGGAGAAGCAAAAGACCGCTGTGGAAACCGAAATGAGTCAGGAGGAAAACTTCAATGATGCCGGCAAATTGGCCGACCTTCAGGCCCAGCTCACGGCCGTCACCACGCAACTCAGTGAAACGGAGGATGCGTGGACGGAAAAGAGTCTGGAACTGGAAGACTTTGCGGATTAAAGCTGGGGACGGGAGCGTATTCGTGAACTTTCAACCTTTAGCCGTTTAGTCACAAAATCAGTGTCGTTCCCCTAAGAATTTAAGGGGCGACACTGATTCTTTATATCCAATCCGAATCCCCACCCCACAGAGAAATTAACATTACCCACATTTTCACTAAGCACCTTGTCTCAATAACCGACAAAGCCTATAATTCTAAATGGTTTCAGGGGAGAATCATTGACGTTTCAATTTAGCGTGGTATGTCCGGATTACTCCGAGAATACGCGTGATACGGGGAGAGGTCTTTTAATGAAGAAGCTATTTAAGCAGTATTGCCAAGCCAGCATCGCAAGAACAAACGCCCTATTCAAAAATTATTCCAAGTGGTTTAGGTGGTTCGTCTTGGGCGCGGGGCCGGTATTGACGCTCCAACTCATCTTAGTTTTCCTGCCCGAATCCCTACCCATTTTTCTACTTGAGGTTCTAGGCCTCACCTATTTCATCATCGCCTTTGCCCTATTTCTGGTGGAATCTGTCATTCATGGGGTTCGGTATCTGAGAAATAATTAGGGATCCCACTTAAAGATCCCTATCCTATACAAAAACTGTCAGTCCGAAATAAATCGACTGACAGTTTTTTTTCCTCTATTCCATGACGCGATAGTCCTTTGGCCAGCTAGTCATGAAACGTCGTCATCTGATCGATAGGTAACCGCGTAGACGTGATTCGGTTAACTGTCGCATCTGCCGCACGATAACCTAAGCCAATGCCCATAATGAGCTTCTCATTGTTTGCCAGTTGAATATTGTGCCGAACTTCCTCTGGAAAGCTGACGAACTGATAGGCCGGCATGGAATCGATTCCGGCATCTTTAGCCGCTAGCATCAATGCCATACCGAAGGCCCCCAAATCGTATAGTGACCACTCTGAGTAGCCTTCAGGTAAGGTCAGATAGACAATTGCCTGGGCATTATAGAGCTTACCTGCGGCATCCCCCATGACTTTCTGCCAATCGGAACCAACTGACTTCGCAATCCCCTCGGACCAGCCCTTCATATTGTCCTGTGCCTGAGATGACCAGTCAGACCGCGCCATTACGGGTAAATCGGAATGGCCATGCTCACCGACATCCCCTAGGTGTTGATGCTCTTGGCGAATACTTTGTAGCGCCTTCCCCGTGACCACATGGACCTGATAGGGTTGTGAGTTCACCCAAGAAGGCACCTTTTCTGCCGCCGAAATAATCTTCTCCAGCGTGGCTTTGGGAATTTGCTGATCCGTGAACCAACGTGTTGCATGACGTTCGTTTAAAGCTTGATAGACATCCATTCAAACAATCTCCTAATCTGTGAATTTCTTACTTTTACTGTACTATTGTGCCTTTAGCCCATGCTAGTCCAAACCTTTATGATCTTGCGGTGTCCGGATCAAACTGGAATCCACCACTGTACGGGGCCTCGTCGATTGCTTGCATCTCAGCCGCCGTTAGCGCAAAGTCGAAGTCATCCAAATTAGCCTGCATATGCGTATCACTAGTCGACTTGGTCAGCGGAATAATGCGCTTTTGAATCAGCCAACGCAAAATAACTTGTGAAGGTTGCTTACGATACTTGTCAGCAATCCGGTTAACCGTGGCATCTTGTAAGACGTTACTGTCCGGTCCACCAAAGGGGCTCCAAGCTTCGACCTGAATATCCTGGGATTGCGCATACTCGGCCGCTTCCGTTTGGGCAAAACCAGGGTGATATTCAATCTGGTTCAGCATTGGCTTAATCTCGCTATCTTCGACTAACGCCTTCAGATGGTGCGCCAAAAAGTTAGAAACACCAATGGCCTTGATCTTACCAGTACGATACAACTCTTCTAATGCGCGCCAAGTATCGGCATTTAATTCTCGCCAGTCATCATGCCACTTGGCATTAGCCGGCCAATGAATCAGATAAATATCAACATAGTCCAAGCCCAACTTATCTAATGAAGCATTGAAAGCCTGCAACGTCTGCTGATAGCCCCGATGACTATGCCAAGCCTTCGTACTAACCAAAATATCTTCTCGTTTGAGATTATTTTCGGCCATTGCCTCACGAATTCCTTGACCAACACTCACTTCATTGCCGTAAATTTCGGCTGTATCGATCAGCCGATAGCCATTTTTAATCGCCTTTTTAACCGCTGTCACGGTCTCTTGGCCGTCCGGAATAATCGTACCGAAACCAACTACTGGTACCTTGTAACCATTGTTTAACGTATAAGTTGATGTCATATCCATCATTTTTCGCTCCTATTCTACTGAAAATTGCTTTGACATATCCAACATCGCTTGAAAGTCCTTCGCGTTCTCAGGCATATTAAACCCATTTCCCGTGTTCAATGTCGCGATCTTTTCCATTTCATCAGCCTGTAACTCGAAATCAAAGATAGCCAGATTTTCCTTCATTCGGTTAACGTGAACACTCTTAGGAATGGCCACGATGTTTCGTTGCATCAGCCAACGCAGAATCACCTGGGCCGTCGACTTACCATGGGCCTGAGCAATCTCCGTCAGCACTGGCAAGTCAAACACCTGCTTGTTTCCCGAGGAGAATGGCGCCCAAGCTTCCATTTGCACATCATAATCACGCATGGCTTGTTGGTCCGCCTCGCGCTGGTTAAAGACATTGGCTTCAATCATGTTCACGGCTGGCTTAATGTCCGTGAAATTAATGAGGTCAACCAACTTTTGTTGGGTAAAATTGTCAACTCCGATGGCGCGAATCTTTCCAGCACGATAGGCTTCACTCAAGTAACGCCAAGCGCCATAATAATCACTTACCGGTTGATGGATTAAATACAAGTCCAAGTAATCCAGGCCTAAATTAGTTAAAGACCGTTCGAGACCGCGTTGGGCCCTCTCATAGGAGTTGTCTGTCAACCACAGTTTTGACGTGATAAAGAGTTCCGACCGATCAACCCCACTACGCTTGATGGCTCTCCCTACCGCTTGTTCATTGCCATAAGCAGCGGCCGTATCAATCAACCGGTAGCCCAACTTGATTGCCTGATAAACCGCCTCTTCGGCCTCGGCCAAATCCGTTACCCGAAAGACGCCTAAGCCTAACTTAGGCATTTTGATTCCATTGTTTAAAGTTGTAAATTCCATTTTGATAATCTCCTTTAGTGGTTTTCCATGAGTTGAAACTTTAAATAATCAATACTCGCAATTTGTTGCTCGAAGTGATGAATCGTTGTCAACCTTTCCCGACGGCGTTGCGTTAACAGCGCGATTAGCTTAACGGGCGGCACCTGTTGCTGTAGCTTAAGGCTAAGAAAATCTTCAATCTCCTGCGACGAAAATCCAATTTGTTGAAGATCGAACATCAAACGTAATTTTTCGATATCTTCCACCGTGTAAGTCGACGGTGCCACTTGACCATCAACCTGTTTCACACGCCATGATTCATAATCCGATAAGAGTTGATTCGACAAGTGATACTTCGTTTGAACGTCGTCTCTGTTCACTAACCTCACCGCCTTCTGTCCACTATCTCAGTGGCTAAATATGTTCTCGTTCAGCAAAACCATCAAATTATAATGGCCTTGCTAATCGATGACTGTAGTGTATCGCGATTTTTTAGATATGTTAAATGCTTATTTTGTTTAAATAGAAATACAATTATCGCATATCTAAAATGGGTGACCGTCTCGCTTGACAGTCACCCATTAACTCTTAATTTTTAGCTTGTCGGACAAATTCAATAAACGCTTTTGTCACTGCTGAATGTGGTTGCTGGCCCCGCCAGGCCAACACCGAATCTAATTTTAAGGCTGGCTCTAACGGCACAAAAGCTAAGTGATCAAACGTCTGATTGAGCTTTAAACAAATGACGACACCGTGATTTTGTTGCGCGAGCATCGCCGCACTGTAAAGCAGGTTATAACGCGCCTTATTCCTCATCTTTATCGCGTAATCTCCGGACCAGTTTATCAGTTCATTTTGAACCACGCGATCTGCAATTGTAATCACGCGCGTACCTACCAAGTCTCCGGGACGGATGGCATCATAGCTGGCAAATTTCGAGTCCTTGTGTGCCAGAATGCCCCACTCCTCTTGACTCTTTAAGTGAACAAAGTCATATTTGCCAATTTCAACTGGCTCAATGAGCAAGCCTAAATCTAAGACGCCTTGTTCAATCCAGCCTTTAATGTCATCATTATTGCCGCTTCTTAAGTTAAATTTGACCTGGGGGTGTTGTTCCTGAAACACATCAATTAGCTCTGCCACTTCCGCCATACTATGAAGTTCACTACAACCAATCGCAATGGTTCCCGCCAGTTCCTGCTTTTCTTGTAGCTCATCGCGCGCCTGTTCTAAAATATCAACCATATCCTGAGCCCGCTGCCGAAAGAGCAAGCCCTCCCGAGTGAGATAAATGCTATGGTTACTGCGGCGAAACAAGTCGACTTGCAGTTCTGCTTCCAATCCCTTTAATTGTCGCGACAAGGTCGGTTGGGTCATATGAAGCAAAGCCGCCGCCCGCGTCACGTTTTCTTCCCGCGCCGTAATTAAAAAGTAATTCAGCACCCGAATATCCATCAATTTCCACGTCCTTTTCGCCTAATTAGATAGCTATAGTCTAGCACAGACATACTAAATATGAATAACTGATCACGTGAAATGGATAATGGCTAATTGCCGTTTCGTCACAGGCGATAACCCCTACGTGCAAATTATCAGTGCCCCAGTTTTGTTGCTCATGATTTACCTCAAAATAAAGATGGCCTCATCCCATTTTCGGGACGAGACCATCTTTCGCTTTAAACTAGATTGAACCGTATGCCCATAAGCGACCAGTTGGAATCGCCTCTTTATTTGGCCGAATCCGCCGCCCAGTCAAATTCCAGACTTGGGTCGGCATTCAACGTGGCATCCGCAAACACCCCGTGCTTAAAGGCCACGTAGGCAAAGGCGCCGATCATGGCGGCGTTATCGCCACACAGCTTCAACGGTGCCTTGACCAAGTGCGTGGTGGGATTACTACTGAGGTCGCGTTCCAACCGTTCACGCAGTCCCCGATTAGCGGCCACGCCACCGGCCAAGATCAGTTGCTTAACCGGGTAATCGGCCAGGGCGCGCTGCGTCTTTTCGGCCAAGACATCGACCACGGCCTGTTGGAAGCTCGCCGCCAGGTCTTGCTTGCTCAGGGTCTCGCCGATCTGATCGGCGTGGTGCGTCGTATTGATGAAGGCACTCTTCAATCCACTGAAGCTAAAGTCGAAATTGTCGTCCTTCTCCATGGCCCGTGGAAAGTTAAACGTATCCTTCCCTTGGTGGGCCCACTCATCGACCGTCTTACCGGCGGGATAGTTCACGCCCATCACCCGGCCAACCTTGTCGTAGGCCTCACCGGCGGCATCGTCACGGGTCTCACCGATGATTTCAAATTGGTTCTCGGCGGGCATGTAGACCAATTCGGTATGGCCGCCGGAAACCAATAGGGCTAAGGCTGGAAATTCGATGGGTTCCACGTAACGGGCCGCATAGATGTGACCGGCCATGTGGTTCACGGGAATCAAGGGTAAGTTGTGGGCAAAGGCCACCGTCTTGGCCGCCGTGACGCCAATTAATAGGGCGCCGACCAGTCCGGGACCGTACGTCACGGCCACGGCATCGAGGTCATCGTATCCGACCCCAGCCTCGGCTAAGGCATCCTTGATGCACAACGTGACCTCTTCAATATGGTGGCGACTGGCCACTTCGGGTACCACGCCACCAAACCGTTGATGACTCTTAATCTGCGTCGCCACAATGTTCGACAGAATCTTGTGGCCGTCCTCGATGACGGCCACACTGGTCTCATCACAACTCGATTCAAATGCTAAAATCAAATTTCGCTTTTCCGTTGGACTCACTCCTCTTCATCACTCACGCAAAAAACGGGTGGCCAAGTGCCAGCCCGCCAATGACTTGCTTAATTCTGTTCACGCGTCTCCGGCTCAACGCCATCCTGGGCCACGTTTTCATTTTCATTCAGGAACAAGGCCATGTCGACCGCATCTTCGTGGTCACCAAAATAATAGCCCCGTTTAATCCCGGTCTGTTCAAATTGAAGATCGCGGTAAAGGCGCTGGGCGTTCTTGTTTGAGATCCGAACTTCCAAGCTAACCGTCTTGTAGTTCAACTTCCGCGCCTTGCGGATCATGATCCCTAGCAGGAACCGGCCCAATCCCTTACCCTGATAGTCCGGCAACACCGCAATATTGGTGATGTGGGCATCGCGCGTCCGTTCGTCAAAGGTGCTGCCGATAAATGCCAACAGCTTATCGTTCTTACGGATAACCAGGTACAGCCGATCCTTTTCCCGCCGCAACTCGTTGGCAAACGCCGTCGAATCCCACGGCGCCTGACCGGCATACACGGCACGCTCAATCTCGATCATTTCTGG
Source organism: Lactobacillus sp. HBUAS51381 (assembly GCF_012641095.1). Taxonomy (GTDB): domain Bacteria; phylum Bacillota; class Bacilli; order Lactobacillales; family Lactobacillaceae; genus Levilactobacillus. The sequence goes on along the minus strand of NZ_JAAVSC010000020.1, from coordinate 31,650 downwards.
AATATCGGTGAATAGGGCCTTAGCCACAAAGTAGGTCACGTCATGGATGTCAACCCGATGATTCTTCACATCCATGGTCTCTTCGCGCACAACCTCACGCCGACTACCAAATATATTTTTATACCAACTTTTAAATTTTTTCAACATATGATCCGGTATCCTCTTCTGGGTTCTTCGCACGCCATTCAGCCTCCGCCTGTGTCAACCGTAAATAGTTGGGCACAAACCGATCAACGTCACTGACCGGCGTCATCTTCTGACCTAACAAACCAATCGTTGCGACCTGGGGCAAGTTCAACCAGGGGCTGACCGCCGGCGTGGCCGCTGAGACCGTGGTCCCAATCAGGTCACGGAAATGATCGGCATCCCCTAGGAACCACACGGGCTCACCGTATTCACCAACCGCCGTCAGAAAAGCCGTCACGTCAGTGTGTGTGTCCGCAATTTCCGCGGTCGGAACGCCCTGTTTAATGCGGTACAGGCCCGCAAAAACATTCTGGTTTCGGGCATCAAACATGGGGGCCACCAAGGCACCCTCGACCGGCACGTTAGCGGCCAAGGTCGCCAAACTCGAGACGGCCACTAAGTCAATATCCAAGGTTGCCGCCAACGTCTTCGCCGTCGTTACGGCAATCCGAATGCCCGTGTAAGATCCCGGACCGGCCGCTACCACCACCCGATCCAAATCGGTTGGTTGTAAATCGGCCATCGCCAGGAGCCGTTCAATCTCTGGGAGTAGGTATTCCGCGTGTTTCTGATGAACCGTGACCGTAATGGCCGCCAAGACGGTTGTCCCATCCAAGACGGCGACGCTAAGCGGACGGTTCGATGTGTCAATTGCTAAAATCTTCATATTTGCTTGGGTTCCCCTTCATGTGTATGGTGACCACAGCCGGTACCAGGAGATGGCAAAAGCGGCGGCTGGTTTAACGGCCCACCGCTTTTCCCGGTACCCGGTTACTTACTTCTCTTCGTGCACTGTTCATATCAGTGTCCTATGTTACCACAAAGAACGACTGGCAACATCTTCTCTGCCTGTCTTTATCAAAATTAATCATTTTCTTCACGCGAGGTGTATGACTTACGATCGCTCCTGCCACGTTACCGTGGCTAAGACCGCCGTGGTAGCGCCCAATTTAATCGTATGTTGGGTGGTCATGGCCGCGCTGTGCACCACTTCACTGGTCACCTGGTGGCCGTACTTCACTTCGTTTTCGAAACGGATTCGGACGTCCACGACCTGATGATGACGCAACCAGTCAGCGGGCAAGGTATCCAGCATCCAGTCAAAATAGTGGGCGTTGTTAACGTGACCATTCTCATCAATGTCGAAATACCGGACCGTGTACGGTTTCATCCGACTGGTCGCCGTCATCTCCCCATGTTCTGGTCGTGGCAACCGCGGCAAGCGTTTCACCGGTTCGGTGCCATACGGTGCCATGATGGCCGGTGGAATCGTGGCAATCTTCCGGGTGGCATAGCTCATCGTCACCCAGATTCCCTCGCCGTAGACCAACTGCTCACCTTGGGCATCCAACAACCAGTACTCGCGATAGGCGAAATACTTGTTGAAGGCGGTTGCCCGTGTCTTAAGGGTCACTTGGTCACCAATCTTTGGCAACCGGTTCACTTGCAGGTGATACTGCGTGACGACCCAGCCAACTCCAAGGCTGTGAATGTACGCGGGCGTTAGCTTTAAGGCGGCGTTTTGGTCCTCAGAGACCAAAACGAGCAAGTTAATCAACATGGCTAAGGTGAGATGACCGGTATCGTCGACTTCGTAGTAGACGACCCGGTGGGGTTCACTAAATTCGTTTTGGGCCACACGGGTCACTCCTCATCTAAATGGTGGTAAGTTCGGTAAACATCCTGTTTCTTTAGGCCGCGAAGATTGGCCACTTCCTTGATGGCCGCGTTGGGCTTATCGCCAGCCGCAATCAAGCGATCCACCTGTGTCTCGATGGGTTCACTCAGATCGACCGCCGTCGTCGCCGTGGTCGTGGGATGGGGATTGCCCTCCACCAGCACCACAAACTCGCCCCGAACCGTATCCGTGGCCGCCCATTCGGCCAGCTCACCCAGACTACCGCGTAGAAATTCCTCGTAGCGTTTCGTCAACTCGCGGCATAAGACGGCCGGTCGATCGGCCCCCATGCCATCCGCGAGGTTCTTCAGGGTCTTCTTCAAGCGATGGGGCGCCTCATAAAAGATCAAGGTCTCCGGCCGTTGTGCCAGTTCATCGATCTCTGAGCGTTGATCCTTGGGCTTGCGGTCTAAGAAACCATAGAAGTAAAAGGGTTGCGGCACGAGTCCCGAGGCAATCAGCGCCGTCAAGCCGGCGTTCGCCCCGGGCAACGGCACCACCGGAATGTGCGCGGCAATACAGGCATTAACCAGTTCATGACCGGGATCCGAAATGGACGGCATCCCCGCATCACTAACCTGCGCAATCTGCATCCCCTGCTGGAGTTTCGCCACTAATTGGGGGATCCGCTCCTGCGTATTGTGCTCATGAAAACTAATTTGTTTCGTGTCAATTTCAAAATGATTTAAGAGTTTCTGGGTATTTCGCGTGTCTTCGGCGGCAATCAGATCAGCGTCCTTTAGCGTCTTGACGGCGCGAAAGGTCATGTCGTCGAGATTTCCGATCGGTGTGGGCACCAGGTATAAATGACCGCTGTCGGCGGTTTGAAAACTACGTTGACGTTCCATGTGTGGTGCGGACCTCCTACTGATCACGATAGATAACTTCTAGACAAAAGGCACATTCCTCGTCCTGCTTACGACGTGTCCCGTAGAACTCACGGCAAACGTGGAAGCCCTCTTCGTATAACTTTTCCAAAATTTGCCGCGACTTGGACAAGCCCTGCGGCGTCTCCGGATCTTCGGGCAGGTTGCGTTGTAATTCCCGCAGTAAGTCCCGCAGATGTTGATTCTCAATCTCTAACTCGGCATTCTGCTCAAAGACTTGGGTCATCTCGCCCTGTAAGTCAGTGAATTGGGCGAGCACGTCTTGTAATTGGCTCTCGAGCTGTTTAAATTGATCGTATACTTCCTGTTTTTCCAAGTTGCCACCCCTCCAATGCTGACTGGTCAGCGCGAAATCTGCGTTAAAATCTGTAAGGTCAAGGCCTCTAAGATGCCCTGAAAGTTCATGTTGCCGGCTAACTGACTGCGGGTCTCTAGCGTCAGCGTCATGATGGCGACCAGCTGTTCAATGCTCAAGCGCTGGGCCATCTCGCCGCTTGTTTTGGCCACCTGGGGAAAGGCCAATTGATCGGTCGGCACCGTGGCATTTTGCTGGCGCAAGACGTCGTGCCAAACCTGAACCACCATATCGAGGACGGTCCCCTGAAGGTCGCGATTGGTCCCCAACGGCAATAGTTCCGTCTGAACGCGAACAAAGGCCCGTTCATCACCCGCACAGGCCGCCGCGAACCACTGACCCACGTTGGTCTGGGCGTTCTTTAACCAGTCCTCGGCCGTCAACGCCTTGGCCGCCTGAACACTCTCCGTCAACGTCGCCAAGAGGTGGCGCTGACTGGGCGCAATACCGGCCGCCGCCAACGCATCGGCGAGGGCACTGGGCGCAACCCGCAGGAAATCCACAATCTGGGTCCGGGAGAGAATCGTGGGCAGAATCAGATTCTTATTGGCCGTCAGAAGTAAGGCCACCGTGTTGCCGACCGGTTCTTCGATGAACTTCAATAGGCTGTTAGCGGCCCCCGTGGTCATCCGCTCCACCTGATCGACAATGAAGATCTTTTGATTCCCCTCAACGGCGCTCTTGGTGAATTCGGACTTTAGATACCGGACCTGATCGACCTTAATGCGTTGGCCATCGGGAATGACCGTCACCACATCCGGATGGTCGCCCGCCATGATCCGCTGACACTCCGAGCACTGACCACATGGCAGGCCGTCCGCCGTGACATTTTGGCAAAATAACCGCATGGCAATGACCTGCGCCAACTGTTGCCGTCCGGTGCCGTCCGCCCCATTAAACAGGTAGGCGTGGGCCAGCCGGTTCTCGGTGATCAGCGTCATAAAATGGTGTAACAACTGCGGCTGCAAGCGCTGCGTCGTTGCCACGAGAGATTCTTCGGTCATGCGGGCCTCCTAAAACTGATGGAACTGATCGACGGGTAGGACGAAGACCGTCGCGCCACCGACCTGAACTTCGACCGGATAAGACGACGTATTGTCCAGTTGTGCGTCCAGATTAACAGGTGGTGTCATGAACTGTTGTCGGGTGTGGCTGGCTTCCTTAATCATGTTCAAAACCTCATCAACCCGTTCTTCTTCCACCCCAATCATAAACGTGGTGTTACCGGACTTCAAGAAGCCCCCCGTCGTTGACAACCGCGTGGCGCGAATGTTCTGGTCAATAAACTCATTACTCAGCCGATTCGCGTCCTTATCTTGGACAATCGCGATTAGTAATTTCATTGCTGTTCCTCCCTCAAATGCCGGTTTAAAAGTAACGCTTTGCTGTTTGCTTGATCAACGCCAACGCTTCAGCCACCACTTGTTCTGGGGCTTGCGTGGCATCGATTAATTTGATCCGTTCAGGATGGGCCTGTTGTAGCCGCAGGTAAGCCGCACGAACGCGGTCGTGAAAGGCTTCCTGCTCAACATCGAGCCGATCGACTTGATCGGCCTGTCGATGGGCTTGAATTCGCCGCAAACCAACCTCGGCGGGAACGTCGAAGTACACCGTGAGTTCGGGAAGCAAGCCATCCGTGGCGAAGGTGTTCATCTCGGCCACGGCGGCCTCCCCAATCTGACGCCCAGCACCCTGATACGCAATGGAACTGTCGACATACCGGTCACACAGCACCAACTGATCGGCCGCCAGCGCTGGCAAGATCGTTTCTGCCAGATGTTGCCGCCGCGCCGCCGCATACAGTAGGGCTTCGGTTCGATAGTCCATCGCCGTATTCGCCCGGTCTAAAATAATAGACCGGATACTTTCGGAAATCGGGTTGCCCCCCGGTTCCCGCGTAATCGTTAACCGATCGCCTAACACCGGTTGAATCTCGGCCGTAATCGCTGCGAGAGCACTGGTCTTGCCAGCACCATCGGGCCCTTCAAAACTAATAAACGTTCCTGACAACATACTCGACCCCATTTTTGATTGAATACATACATTGTACTTGAATTCAGAATTGATGTCTATTTGCATCGCTCGATTTTGGCACCGGTTGTCCGTTTCAATGAGATGACAACTGGTGATGATCGCCTTAACATTCGCCAAATTTGACGTAACTATAGCTACGCGGAACGTAAGGTCGTTATTACGGATGGACGCTGACCGTCAAGTAACACTCCCGGTCATTCCATAATCTTCAACTTTTATAACCGGAGACAACCAGAGGTGACTAACCTAATGCTTTGATTATCTTGTAAATTAGGAAATTCTAAGGTCCGTGCATATTCATCCTTATTAGCTTAAAATAGATTATGCAGACCATGCATAATCTATGCAAGAACGATGGCGACACTAACCCGTAGCGTTCTTACACGTCTTAAAAATTTATAATCCTGAAGGCTGACCGTTTAACCACGGATTAATTCTCTTTCACTCACACTCACCAATCTTAACGTGAAAGACTTATCTGAAACACTCACGGTTCCACTTCAAACTAGGCATAATCCTTGGGTAAATTCAGCAACGTCGACCAATCCTTTGTAAGACTCGTAGCAGTTCCATTTGCGATGCGACAGATTGGTTAAATCTACTTTTTAAAGTGTTTACCCATCTATATATGAATGGTACAATATAATATCATATTTATATTATTTACATACAGTAATATAGTACGTTTAATAAACACTGGGATAAATAAAAAAGACCATCAGTATCCTGCAAAACAAGAAAACGAGGAAACATTTATGTTAAGCATCGGCGTCATTATTCCCGCACTCAATCCCGATAACCAGTTGCTCAAGTTAATCAAGCAGCTCACCACAGAACCGGAACTGACCCCCCTAATTGAAAAAATGATTATTGTAGATGATGGCAGTGATCCCGCTCACCAACCCATCTTCCGCCAACTTGGCGATCTTTATCCGGACTTGGTCATTCTGCACCACGCCACGAATCGCGGCAAAGGCGCCGCGCTCAAGACCGCCTTTACTTACGTTAAGGACCAGTTACCCAACCTGGACGGCGTCGCCACGATGGACTCGGACGGGCAACATACCGTAGCGGCCCTTCAAAGTTGTCTGGACAAATTCGCACAAGACCCCCAGCAATTGGTCATTGGCGTTCGACATTTTACCAACGACATTCCCTTCCGTAGTCAATTTGGGAATCTACTGACCAGCGGACTGGTCCGGATCTTAACGCACCAAAATATTTCCGATACGCAGACCGGACTGCGCGTCATTCCTACCACTTATACGGAAGCCCTCATTCATTTCCCCGGTGACCGCTTCGAATTTGAATTCGACATGCTCCTTCAAGCCAAAAAATATGCGGTCAAGATTGTTGAACAACCCATTCCAACCATCTATTTGGAAGGAAATGCCTCCTCACATTTTCGGGTCATTCGTGATTCCATTGCGATTTACTCCCGCTTTTTTAAGTTCGCAGCGAGTGGCCTCATTTCTTTTTTGCTCGACATCAGCCTCTTCTACCTGGTCTTATTCTTTATCGGGAATCATATTTTAAACAGTATTCTCGTAGCGACCGTGGTCTCACGGGTCTTGTCCTCCATTGTTAACTACTCTATTAATCATCGGGTGGTGTTCAACCATGCCGGGCATCAAACCCTCATTAAATACGGGTGTTTATTTGTCGCGCAAATGTTGGCTTCCGGATTCTTTACGGACTTACTGACCACCCTACTTCCAGCCACCGATGGGCAAGTCATGCCCACCCTAGCTAAAATGATTGTCGACTTTATCCTCTTCGTGATCAGCTACCAAATTCAACGTGACTTTATCTTTAAAGAAGGTCCTCAACATGTCTAACCGGCGTCGCGCACTCTATTTCCTAGCCATTGTGTTATCCGTCATTTACTTATTGTGGCGGATATTCTTTACGATTCCCTGGCATGCCAATATCTTCGTCCTGATTTTTGCGTTATTACTGGTTATTAGTGAAATTCTATCGAACACGACTGGCTTTATTCTGATCTTCTTCCGAATGCTGTCGACCAAGAAAAAGTGGAACTTAGAGATGCCGGACTACAGTACAACCCAGCCGCTGCCAGACGTTGACCTCATCATCGTCACCCACAACGAGGAAGTTGATCTGCTGCGCAAGACCGTTAATGCAGCCACCTATATTGACTACCCCGATAAAAGTAAAGTCCACGTGGTCATTGCCGATGATGGCAATCGACCAGAAGTCAAGGCTTTAGCGGAACACTACCACGTTGGTTATTCCGGCATGGAAGGCAACAAGCAGGCTAAGTCTGGAAATATCAATCACACATTGGCTAAACTGCATTCTCCCCTATTCGTTATCTTTGATACGGATATGATTCCCTTCTCTGGGTTTCTACGAAATACGGTGCCGCTGTTTACCGAAAATTTCCAGCAACTCATTGACGATCCCGACCATACGGAACCCTTGGGATTTGTCCAAACCCCGCAGAGTTTTTATAATGCGGATATTTTTCAATTCAATCTTTTTTCAGAGAAAATCATCCCCAACGAGCAGGACTTCTTTTCACGCGACATTAACGTGCTGAATGGTGGCAATAAACGGGCCCTCTTTACCGGTTCTAACGCCGTTTTCCTGCGTAAGGCCGTTGATGAAGTCGGCGGCTTTCCGACTGACACCATCACCGAGGACTTTGAACTCGGGACGATGCTCAACATGGCCGGTTACATCAGTTTAGCGACCAAGATTCCGCAATCCAGTGGCATTACGCCAATTGATATGAAGGGGGTCATCAAGCAACGGACACGGTGGGCCCGTGGGGTGATGCAGAGCTGTCGAAACCTGCACATCTTCACCAATCCCCATCTGTCACTGATGAACCGCGTGATTCTGATCAATACCTACTTCTATTGGTGGGCGTTCTTCCGTCGCATGATCTATATGATTGCGCCAATTCTCTACGCCCTGTTTAAAATTCAAGTCGTCAACGCCAATTTTTGGATTCTCATGATCGTCTGGGCGCCCGGTTATTTTCTCTTGCACTACGTCATGGGAGACACCTCCGGCATGGGCGATAAGGCCAAGATCCGGAATGAACGTTGGGGGGAAGTTCAAGAAACCTTCTTTGCTCCCTACCTGTTCATCCCGGTCATTCTCGAAACCTTGGGGATTAAAGCTAAGAAATTCAAGGTGACCTCTAAGAACGTGACCTACTCGCTTAAAGACAAGCTGTACATCTTGCCCTACCTGATTTTGTGGACGATTACCGTGGTGGCCATCATTAAGTTCAACTACGGCAAATACGGGTCTGAAATTCTGGTCGGGAGTGTCATCACTTTCTGGCTCCTCATGCACTTTATTAATTTGAGCATGTGCCTCTTTATCTCGCTAGGGCGTCCCGTTTATCGGAAGAACGAACGGTTTATCCGCCGGGTTCCCGGCCGAGTACAGGGTGACGATGGCCAATGGCATCCGATGATGACCGAAGATGTCTCCGAGGGTGGCGTGGCGTTCACGACTACGGATGGTCCCGTGGACGATATTGCCGAGGATGATGATGTCCAACTAACGATTAAACACGGTGAGTTTGACGTTCAACTCACCGGCAAAATTGCCCGGATCAGTCATCGGGATGAGACGACAATCTACAGTGTCCAAGTTCAGGTGGCCCCCGACGAAAATCGTGATCATTATTTACAACTCATTTACGATGGTGCGAACAAGACCTTGCCAAGTGTTCAGGACACTTGGGTCACGCCATTTGACGAACTTTACATGAACTTGATCGTACGCGCACGCACTTACGAACGAAACCTAAGTCGGCGCTTTAATCGGTTTTAGGAGGAACCCTTATCATGAACGCTTGGATCGGACTTTTTATTTACCTATTAGGCCTATTAGGCTATGATGGCACACTGCGTCGGTTGGGCATCAGCCCCTACCTAGCCTGGATTACGGCCATGCTGGTTCAAATCTTAATGCTCTATGTTTTTGCCATGACTGGCCTGCTCAATCTCGGCATCCAAGTCGTGACCTACCTGGGTATCGCCCTACTCGTCTTCTGGTTTATCCTGAGCTTTTGGCACAAGGGGCGTCTGAGATTCGAAGGAATCCACCTCTTTGACTTCTGGATGATTGGTTTGGGACTTGCGATGGGACAGACTCTCCTCAAAAGTCCCCTCGTCCACTACGACAACTTCTCCCACTGGGCCGTCATGGTTAAATTCATGACGTTTACCGGTCACCTGCCCGGCGCGGCGGATAAGTTAATTTCATTCACGTCGTATCCGCCCGCCACGGCGCTCTACATTACCCAATTCGTCCACTGGACCGGCTTTAGCGACGGCACCATGTTGGTCGCCCAATTCATCTTAATTTGGGCAGCCAGTTACGCCATTTTTGCTGGTTTACGTGATCGGTCACGCGCGTTGATGAGTTTTGCCCTGTGCTTCACGTTGGCGATTTCGTTCGTCTTCAACGTGGCGATCCGGCTCAACAATCTACTGGTCGATTACGTCCTGCCGATTATCGCGGTAGCTGGACTAGTGGGAATCTTTGTTTATCGCAAGAAGCCAACCGTGCTTTGTGTCCATACCGCTATTTTTATCGGTGCACTCATGCTGGTCAAGAATTCGGCCACTTTCTTCGTGGTGATGATGGGTGGCTACTTTCTTTACGCTTTAATCACGAACGACGACCATCACTGGTATCGTCGGTTACTCACCGTTCCCATTCGCTTCGTCATCACCATTGGCGTGGGTATTTTGCCCTTCCTGTGGTGGGAGTGGCACGTTAAACACACCTTTACCATCTCGAAGCATCAAATCAGTGCCCAAGCGTATACCAAGCAACTTAGCGGTGAAAGCCACCAGGAACTCTTCAAAATTGCACACAAGTTCATCGGTCAGATTCTCAGTCTAAATTCGCTGTCGACTAAGGGCATTATCCTCATCAACGTCGTCCTCATTGGCGTGTGGCTTTACGCGCGGTTACGCGCCCACCAACGCAATAATCTTTTGGGCATGGCCGTTCTACTGGACGTTATCTTTATCGCTTACTACGGCAGTCTATTTGGCATGTACATTCTCTCAATGCCTTACGCGGAAGCCATTGTCTTAGATGGTTTTGAACGGTACATGGGGAGTATGGTCATTCTCAACTTGTTCATCGGCGCCATCGCCCTGGTTCGGGTACTGGATCGTTTACAATTTGAGCAAAACTTTCAAAAACGCGATACCCAGTCCTTTAAAAGTGCGGCCTCCAAGAATATTTACCAAGTCTCAACGCTAGTCGTCGGCTTTTTTGCCATCACGATGATGTATTCCGAAATTACCGGGACCAACTTTACGAATAAGATGAATCACAATACGTTGCCGCTACAAATGAGTCGCATCGCCAAACCTTGGACCCACCTTAACCATCAAAAAGTGCTCATCGTCGATCCCGAAGTCGTTGATGTCAATGATTACTACGCTGGCTACGTCGGTCGCTATTACTTCTTCACCGACCAAGCCGTTGGGCAAGAGAATTTTATGATGACGCCCAAGGCCTTCAAGGCCGCGGTCGAACAATTCGATTACGTGGCTATTCCCGAAACCCACCGGACCTTCACCGTACTCACCGAGAAGGTTTATCACCAACACGTGGTGACTGGTTTCTTCAAAGTCACGGATCACGGTCTAAAACGGATTCATTAATTCACCAAATGGAGGTGCCCTCTTGGCATTCATTGGCCTCATTTTCTTTGCACTATCTTTGATTGGCTACAGCAGTACCATGCGCTGGCTTCACATTAATCCCTATCTGACTTGGATCACCGGTATCTTAGTGCAAATTATGTTTCTGTATGTCTTCGCAATGGTCGGGTGGCTTAGAGTCGGTATCTGGGTCGTCACGAGCTTAGGCGTCGTTTTGCTGATGACGCGACTTATCCTGGGTTATTTGGGCAAGGTTGCCTTTCACTACGAAGGTTTACATTTCTTCGACTTTTGGATGATTTTCTTAGGTCTCGTGATGGCGCTGGTCCTCTTCCGTAGTCCCCTGATCCACTACGATAACTTTTCCCATTGGGCCACGATAGTTAAATTCATGACCTACACGGGACACTTGCCAGGTGCGAGTGATACCATTATCTCATTCACGTCATATCCTCCGGCAACGGCCCTATTTATCACGCAATTCGTGACCTTTGTTGGCTTCAGTTCGGGGGCCATGTTGGTCGCCCAATTTGCTTTGATTTGGGCCGCCAGTTACGCCGTTTTCGCAACTTTACGCGATCGTACACGTGGGCTAAACTCACTGCTGTTGTGCCTGACGATTGCCATCTCTTATGTCTTTAATATCAACATCCGGTTAAACAATTTATTGGTCGATTACGTCCTGGCTATTCTAACGGTAGCCGCGTTAGTCGGAATATTTGTTTACCGGCACCAGCCCCGCATACAGCTAGCGCACGTGGCGTTATTTAGTGGGACGCTACTACTCGTCAAGAATTCGGCGGCCTTCTTTGTCGTCATCATTGCCGTCTATTATCTCTATATGCTCTTTCAGCGTTCATCGCACGGGCATTGGGTCAAGTACACCTTAAAAACGTTGGGCATTTGGCTAGGCGCCCTTTTACTAGGGGCACTGCCCTTCATTTGGTGGGAAATTCACGTCAAGATGACCTTCACCGTTTCCAAACATGAAATTAATGCACAAGCCTATTCGCAACAGTTATCACACGATGGCCTTCACGGTTTCATAGCGATCGGTCAGCAGTTTCTCAAACAGATTTTCAGCTGGGGATCCTTGTCTACTCAGGGCTTTATTGTCCTTAACCTCCTGCTGATTGGGGGCTGGGCCATTGTTAAATATGTGTGTCATCGTCCCAATATCTTACTCAAGCTTCTGGGGTGGTTAGATCTCATCTCACTGCTCTATTACTTCAGCTTACTCGGCATGTACGTCTTATCGATGCCTTACGATGAAGCCATCACGTTAGATGGCTTTGAACGCTACATGTCTACCACAGTCGTTTTAAACCTATTTATCGGTGCAATCACTTTAGTCCGCGTCATCGACGAGGTCTTTTACGAACAAGATTTTGCCGAGCGAACTCCTCGGAATTTTAAAAATCTGTGGACGAAAAACGGGTATCAATTGGCAACATTTCTCGTCATGTTTTTCGCGGTAATCATGATGTATTCCGAGATTAATGGGACCAACTTTACCAATAATTACAACCGCAACACGGTTCCCGTCAAACTGACTAAAATCGCTCAGCCTTGGACGCAGCTAAACGATACGAAAGTACTGATTGTGGATCCCAGTCAGGTCGAAGTAACGACCTATTACGCAGGATATCTGGCCAATTACTACTTCTTCACGAATAACGCGACGGGACAGGCAACTTTTAGCAAACATCGCGCCGCTTTCCGTAAGAATCTGCAGCAGTACGAATACGTGGCGATTCCCAAGCGTGACAAATCCTTCACCCGGGGCATGAAGAAGTTCTATCACCAATCCATTGATACCGGCTTCTATCAGGTCCACCGTGACCACCTATCACGCGTCCCAGCAACGGCTAAAGTCAAGTAACCATTGTCTAGTCTCGGGCGGGCCCTGGTCGAAACTCTAATCCAACTCAGGGTTGAAAGATAGAAAATAGCTAAGATTCCTGGTGTGACAAGGATAATAACCATTATAAGATGATAGTCGCGTGCTGGCCGCCTTACCGTTCGCCAAATTTGGTCTGGATCGCTGTGGGAAGGATCGGGAAAAGCCAAAGAGCTGTCTTTTCCCTCGCTTTGAGCCGTCAGCCCGCTGTCGTCTTGTCATCGACATAGCCGAAACGTGCGCCAACAGGCAACTGGTTCCGCTTAACACTGATAGACAAATAATCCAAAGGCAGGATTATCCGCCTATCAGCGTTAATGCTCACCAGTTAACCGCCTGTGGGCACACTCTTGTCAACGGCTGAGACCAAATTTGACTCACTCACGGCTACATGAGATGTACCCAATTAACATGGGGAAAACGCTGTTACTCCAGCGATGTCCCCGCACGTTTAATAGTTTTCAACCACCGTAACCGGAGGCAGCCAGAGATGTAGGTAGCCGTGACAGCGGTGTTAGCTGTGCAACAGCTTACAGCGCGGGAAGTGTTTGGAGCCTGACGGGTTTCGTCAGGCTTCAAACCGAGCCGGAGGACCGCTTCTCAGGCCGCAGGCGGTCCCCACAGCGCCGGAATCTCTGGCAGCCGCAGGTGGTTGTTGATGACTAATTTAATGGCGATAAGCCTTACCAGCTGGGGACTGGAGCATGTTCGTGAACTTTCAACCTTTAGTAAGCCAACTCAAAAATCCCAATACCAGTGCTGATTGCACTGATATTGGGATTTTTCGAATTTCTAACTAATGTGTCAAGCACCAACTAGTCCCTAAACACCGCCGCCGAAATGTGCTTGCCTTTAACCTGACGACGGCGCGCTTCGCGGTAGAGAAACAGATACGTCTGCCGTGCCAGCGCGGTATTGGCCGTCATTTCATTGTCGGCATCGGCAATGGCTTCTTCCGTCTGCTTGGCGTGATCCCACCGGTCCTTAGCGTCATCGATGGCCAGTAACAGCTGCTCATCGTAGGCCGCCTTTAACCGGGGTAACTGCCGTTTCTTTCGTCCAAACATATGAATGCCCCCTACATTTCCGTTCGGCCTTCAACGGCCTTAAACAGCGTCATTTCGTCAGCGTATTCGATGTCACTTCCCACGGACAGGCCGTGCGCTAAACGCGTCACCTTGATGCCCGCCGGCTTGATTAACCGGGACAAGTACATCGCCGTGGCCTCGCCCTCAGGGGTGGCGTTGGTGGCAATGATAACTTCCTTCATCTCGGGATTCTTCTGTAACCGATTGATCAGACTGGTAATGTTCAAGTCTTCCGGGCCCTTGCCTTCAATCGGTGACATAACTCCGTGGAGAACGTGATACAGGCCATGATATTCCTTCATTTTTTCCATCACCATGATGTCCTTGGCCTGCTCCACCACCAAGACGTGGCTCTGATCGCGGGTCTTGTCCGCACAGATGGCACACGGGTCACTTTCGGTGATGTTCCCACAGATTGAGCAATAGTGCAGGTCGCGTTTGGCCGAGACCAACGCCTTGGAAAACGCCGTGACATCATCGTCCGCCATATCAATGGTAAAGAAGGCCAGCCGGGTTGCCGACTTTTGCCCGATGCCCGGCAGCTTCATGTAACTGTCAATCAACTGCGCAATGGGTTCTGGATACTGCATGTCACAACGTCCTTTCTGCCTTACATTCCAGGAATATTCATCCCTTGGGTGTACTTCCCTAACGACTGCTTCGTGGTCTGGTCAACCTTGGTTAACGCATCGTTAACGGCGGCCAAGACCAGGTCGGCCAGCATGTCAGGATCGTCGGGATCGATGGCTTCCAGCTTGATAGTCAGATCGGTCATCTTCCGGTCACCGGTAAAGGTGGCGTGTACCAAGTCGTCCGGTGAGGTCCCGGTAAAGGATTGGGCGTTTAAATTCGCTTGGTCCTCTTCCATTTTCTTTTGCATCTGGCGCATCTGTTTCATCATGTTCCCCATATTTCCCATGTTCCGCATCGTAATCATCCTTTCAAGGTTTAATCTTGTTTAACGTCAACAATGTTTTTACCAAATAATGCTTCGGCTTTAGTGACCACCGGATTGGCCGCTGGTTTGGCCGGTTCCGCTACACTGTCGCCAGTCGCCTGTAGCTCGTCCTTGTGGGCGGTCAGATAGTTCTTACGAATCACCGGCCACTCATCCTTCGGCACAAAGACTACCGGTAGGGCCGAACCAATCATCCGATCGAGACCGTTTTCCAAGGCATCGGTCAGCTCATGGTCCGTCGTCGCCCGCTGGTACAGAAATGAATAGTCAAAAGCCACAATAACCCCGGAATTGGCGGCCGCCACGGGCTGAGAGACCTTCATGACTGCCCGTTGTGTCACGGTCAGGCTATTGAGCAGGTCCGGCCAGACTTCCTGGAGTTGATTCAATTTTTCTCGGGTCGCCGAACCCAGTACCGGATAAATCTTGGCCAAGTTGACTTCCTTGGCCGCCGGCGACTTGGTGACCCGTGGCTTCGCCTTAGCCGGAGCAGCCGTCGTCTGTGCGGGTGCTTGCTCCAGTTGCTTAACGGCCGAGCGCAATTGGTCAATCTCGTGCTGTAGTTCACTGACCTCAGCCGAACCAGCCGCTTGTGTTGGCGCTGGCGCAGCCGCATCAGGGGCAGGCGCACTGGCCGTAGCGACTGGCGCCGAACCCTTCTGCCGGCCAATCTCGGCCAATTTAATGGTCAAGATTTCCAAATAAACATCGGGATGAGTGGTGAAGCGCATCTGTTGCTGGATGGCATTTAATTCATTAATCATGGCGTACATGGTCTGCGCCGGCGTCTGTTTGGCCAACGCCTGAAAGTCCGCGCTCACACTGCCCATCTCGGCTTCCTCCACCATCTGAGGAGCCTGTTGATAGAGTAAGAGGTCGCGTGAATAACCGATGATATCCTCGGTAAACCGCTCGGCATCCTTACCCGCCTCTAAGACGGACTGTAGGCTTGCCAAGGCGGCCTTGGTGTCACCGGCCAGAACCTGCGCGATATAGGTCGCTAACAGCTCGTGCGTCACGCTCCCGGTCACCAGTAGCGCGTTGTCCAACGTGATCTCGTTATCGCCAAAGGACAGGGCCTGATCCAGAATGCTCAGGGCATCCCGCATCCCGCCCTCGGCGGCCTTGGCAATCACCTTAACGGCCTGATCATCGTAGGTAACGTTCTTTTGTTTCAGAATGTAGATCATCCGGTCGTAGCTATCGTTGGCCGCAATGCGTTTGAAATCAAAGCGTTGGGTCCGCGAGATAATCGTGGCGGGAATCTTGTGTGGCTCCGTCGTGGCGAGAATAAAGATCACGTTAGCCGGCGGTTCCTCCAACGTCTTCAGTAGGGCGTTGAAGGCCCCCGTCGACAGCATGTGCACTTCATCAATGATGTAGACCTTGTAGTCGGCCACCGTGGGCGCATATTTCACCTTATCACGAATATCGCGAATCTCTTCGACCCCGTTATTGGAGGCCGCATCGATTTCAATCACGTCGTTCAACGTGCCCGCCGTGATGGCCTTACAGGTCTCACATTCGTTACAAGGTTCACCGTCAACCTGGTGATGACAGTTGATTGCCTTGGCAAAGATCTTAGCGGCCGAAGTCTTCCCGGTTCCCCGGGGCCCCGCAAAGAGGTACGCGTGACTAATTTGATTGGTCGTGATGGCATTCTTCAACGTTCGGGTAATCACTTCTTGCCCGATCATGTCATCGAAACGCTGTGGGCGCCAGACCCGATAGAGTGCTTGATAAGCCATGCAATCCGTTCCTTTCTTCTATAATTCCTGTTAAATTCGCTGTTCATAATTATAGCCTTTTTCCCTACCATCTGTCACGGATTGTTCAACCGGTTTTAGGGGAAATTAATCTCCAACGGCGTGCGGCCAGCCAGCCGACCCATTTCGGAAAAATTCGGTGGACGAAAAAACTCCCAGTCAACGACTGAGAGTTGGTTAATTACTCATAAACTTGAAGCACAAAGCGACACAAACTTAGTGCTGCTTCCTTCCGGACCTGACACAGTTCGTAAGTCCGCCCTTGCTTCAAGGCCTTAACGGCAATGACTAGTGTATCATGATTCGCAGGGCCTGTCTAGCCGTTGGTTAATTTTGGCCCGCCTTTTTCGCCTTACGCGCTTTCTTGGCCGCCTTCTGCCGTTGCCGTGCGGCCTTGAAGAAAGCCACCATGCGCTCACCGGCATCCTTGGCCATCAAGCCCTCGTGGACGGTCACCGTGTGATTCAACCGCGTATCGGTCAACGTCTGATACAGGCTATCCACGGCGCCGGCCTTGGGGTCTCTGGCGCCGTAGAAGACTTCCGGAATTCGTGCATTGATAATGGCCCCACTGCACATCAGGCAGGGTTCAATCGTCACGTAGAGCTGACAGTCCTCCAACCGCCAACTCTTGAGCGTCGCACAGGCCTCTTCGATCGCCCGAACTTCGGCATGTAACGTCGCATCGTTGGCGTGTTCTCTTAAATTATGCCCGCGCCCCACAATCTGGCCATCGTGCACAATGACCGCACCAATCGGCACCTCACCGATCAGACCGGCTTGGTCGGCCTCAAACAGGGCTTCTGTCATGTAATGTCGCTGTAGCGGTGAATAGGAAGTGTCACGCATCGAACCCCTCCCTTCTTAATCAAATGGTCCTTAACGTAACGTGCTTTCTAGGATATAATAACCCTTGTCTTTTTTAATAATCTCGCAGTTGCCAAAGGTCGCTTGCATGTTCTTCTCGGCGGATGGGGCCCCCTGTTTCTTCTGAAGTACCACCGTTAACGTCCCCCCGGGGAGGAGGTGTTCCTTGGCACCGGTTAACATGGCCGTGACCACTTGTTTGCCCGCGCGAACGGGGGGGTTCGTTAGGATAGCGGCGTAACGCTGTGTGACGTGTTCGTAAATATCTGACGTCTTGATTTCAACGTTTTCAATCTGATTAGCCACGGCATTCTGCCGCGCCAGATCCAAGGCCAACTCGTTAACGTCCACCATGGTCACCTGCCGTTCTGGCCACTTCTTCGCCAACGCTAGCCCGATGGGACCGTATCCCGTCCCGAGGTCCAACCAGGGACCAGCCGGCGTCTTAGTGGCATTAAAAGCATTCAGCAACGCCCGTGACCCGTAGTCCACGCGATTCTTGGAGAAGACCCCGTTGTCGGTGGTAAACAACAATTCGTTGCCTAAGAGGGTAAACGGCCAATGGTGTTCTTCGTGTAAAACATCTGGATTTTGTGTATAATAGTGATTAGTCAAGTTCTCCGCCACCTTTTAGGTCTATTTTACCCTAGATTTTTGACGGAAAACAGGAAAAATAATTTTAACGCGCAAAGCACTATATTTGGTGGTTATTGTATGGCCCAACTACCAAATGTGGTGCTTTTTTTGATTGCTATTTTCTATATCTGGTGTACACTTAACTCATTGACAACGAAAGTTAAGGGATGTGGCAACAATGAAAGTAACAGTTTACTCAAAGAATAATTGCATGCAATGCAAGATGACAAAGCGTTTTCTCAGCGAACACAACGTGGAATTCGAAGAACGGAACATTAATCAAAATCCAGAATATGTCTCCTACCTCAAGGAACACGGTTTTCAAGCCGTTCCAGTTATTGAAGCATCCGGAATTCCTGCCTTTTACGGCTTCCGGCCAGACCAATTGACCAAGATTGCGGGCTAACTCAGGTCACCCGTAACTCCCGAGGCGGCATACTGGCGCGTATGACGCGAACCAGTGTCCCCTGGCTTTATCACTTGTAGACCTGGAAACAACAACGAGTTTGGGTGATTTGTCCCAAACTCATTTTTATTTAAATCGCTAATCCAGCCCTAGAATAGTTCACAACTAAAAAAGAAGGAAGAGATGACGAGTATGAGTTTGAAGAATTTAGGCGACGTCACATACTACGACTTAAACAACGAGATTAACATCCCCGTGGATGGTCAGATCCCATTGAATAAGGATCAAGAAGCCTTGCAGGCCTTCTTAAAGGAAAACGTGATTCCCAACACCAAGACGTTTGACTCCCTGCGTGACCGGTTCGACTACCTAATCGCCGGCAACTACGTGGAAAAAAAGGTGATCGACCAGTACCCCTTTGCCTTCATTGAAGAACTGTACGCCTACTTAAAGGCCCAGAACTTTCACTTCAAGTCCTTCATGGCGGCCTACAAGTTCTATGCCCAATACGCCTTAAAGACCGACGACAACGACTACTATCTCGAAAACTTCATCGACCGGGTGGCCATGAACGCCCTGGACTTCGGTGACGGTGACCAAACACTGGCCCACGACCTCGCCGATGAAATCATTCACCAACGCTACCAACCCGCGACGCCGAGCTTCCTAAACGCCGGCCGGTCACGACGGGGGGAACTGGTCTCCTGCTTCTTAATTCAATCGACGGATGACATGAACACGATTGGCCGGACGATTAACTCCGCGCTACAACTGTCACGGATCGGTGGCGGGGTCGGCATTAGCCTCTCCAACCTCCGGGGGGCCGGTGATCCCATCAAACACATTGATGGTGCCGCTTCTGGGGTCGTGCCCGTCATGAAGTTGCTCGAAGACAGCTTCTCCTACTCCAACCAATTGGGACAACGGCAAGGCGCCGGGGTCGTTTATCTCAGTGTCTTCCATCCCGATATTGTGGCCTTTTTGAGTGCCAAGAAGGAAAACGCCGACGAAAAGATTCGGCTCAAGACCCTTTCGCTCGGGGTCACGGTACCCGATAAGTTCTATGAACTCTGCGAACAGGATGCCGACATGTACCTGTTTAGCCCCTACGACGTCGAACGCATCTACGGCAAGCCGTTTGCCTACGTGGACATCACCACGGAATACGACAACATGGTGGCCAACCCCGACATTCGTAAGAAGAAGCTCAAGGCCCGCGAACTGGAAACCGAGATTGGCAAGTTACAACAGGAATCCGGCTACCCGTACATCGTCAACATTGATACGGCGAACCGCGAGAGTCCCATCGACGGTCGCATCGTGATGAGTAACCTGTGTTCCGAAATCATGCAGGTACAGACCCCATCTACCGTCAACAACAAGCAAGAATACATCCAAAAAGGCACCGACATTTCCTGCAACCTGGGGTCCACCAATATCGTGAACTTGATGACCTCCCCCGACTTCGGTCACTCCGTGGAAACGATGGTGCGGGCTTTAACCTTCGTCACCGACCACTCCGACATCGACGTGGTCCCTTCCATCCAAAAGGGGAACCAACTAGCCCACACGATTGGGCTGGGCGCCATGGGATTGCACAGTTACTTTGCCAAGAACCACATGATGTATGGGTCCAAGGACAGCATCGACTTCACCAGCGTTTACTTCATGCTGCTCAACTACTGGACGCTAAAGGCCTCTAACGAGATTGCCAAGGAACGTCACGAAACGTTCCACAACTTCGAGAAGAGTACCTATGCCGATGGCAGTTACTTCGATCGCTACACGGAACACGACTGGCGGCCAACTGCGGCCAAGGTCCAAGATCTATTCAAGGACGTCTGGTTACCGTCACCCGCAGATTGGGCTGAACTGAAGCAGGCGGTCATGCAAGATGGCCTGTACCACCAGAACCGCATGGCCGTGGCACCGAACGGCTCAATCTCCTACATCAACGACACCACCGCCAGTCTTCATCCAATTATCAACCGGATCGAGGAACGGCAGGAAAAGAAGATTGGGAAGATCTACTACCCAGCGCCATACCTGGACAATGACACCATGCCGTACTACAAATCGGCCTACGATACCGACATGCGGCGGGTCATCGACGTCTATGCCGCGGCACAAAAGCACGTGGATCAAGGCATGAGTCTCACCCTGTTCATGCGGTCAACCATTCCGGCTGGCCTGTACGAATGGAAGAACGGGCGGACGGACAAGATGACCACGCGGGACCTGAGTATTTTGCGCAACTACGCTTACCGCAAGGGTATCAAGTCCATCTACTATGTGCGGACCTTCACCGACGACAACAACGAAGTCGGCGCCAACCAATGTGAAAGCTGTGTTATCTAGTACGGACGGCATCAGCATTTCCAATGGTGCACCGGAACTTCATATGATCCGAAACAAGAGACACCTTAATTTTTAACTTAATTATAATGAGAGCGGGGACCACCCGACCGATCGTCTTTTGACGGCGTTGCCCCATAAATTTCGCGTGGTCACCCGCTCTTCGCTTAACGGTTCCCCGCTCAAAGTGTGGTAAGCTTAGACCAACGCGCTGGTGGAATCTCGGCAAAAGATAAAGGAGTGGCTGCAATGGCAAGAACTGAAAATTACAAGGCGATTAACTGGAACGCGGTTTCAGATGAAATCGATAAGGCAACTTGGGAAAAATTAACGGAACAATTCTGGCTGGATACCCGAATTCCCGTCTCCAACGACTTGGACGACTGGCGGACGCTGGACACCGACCATCAGTGGGTCGTGGGTCACGTCTTCGGCGGACTGACGCTGTTAGACACCCTACAATCACAAGACGGGATGGCCGCCCTGCGTCGGGACGTTCGGACCCCCCACGAAACGGCGGTTCTCAACAACATCCAGTTCATGGAATCCGTCCACGCGAAGAGTTACTCCACCATTTTTTCAACGTTGAACACTCCTGAAGAAATCGATGAGATTTTCCAATGGAGTGATTCCGAAGAATTCTTACAAAACAAGACCAAGCGCATCTTCGACCTCTATCATGACGACGAACATCCTTTGAAGAAAAAGATTTCCAGTGTCTTCTTGGAAACGTTCTTGTTCTACTCCGGGTTCTTTACGCCGCTGTACTACCTGGGCCACAACAAGTTGGCCAACGTGGCCGAAATCATCAAGTTGATTTTGCGGGACGAATCCGTTCACGGAACCTACATCGGCTACAAATTCCAGCTCGGCATGAAAGAATTGACCGACAACGAACAACAACAGATGAAGGACTGGATGTACGACTTTCTCTACAAGCTCTATGACAACGAAGAAAAGTACACCCACACGTTGTACGACCAAGTCGGCTGGACGGAACAGGTCTTAACCTTTATTCGTTACAACGCCAACAAGGCGCTGATGAACCTGGGCCAAGATCCCCTCTTCCCCGATACGGCTGAGGACGTGAACCCCGTGGTCATGAACGGTATTTCAACGTCCACGGCGAACCACGACTTCTTCTCTCAGGTCGGCAACGGCTACCTGTTGGGGAACGTTGAGGCCATGAACGACAGTGACTACAACATCGGTGAACCCGATGATCCCGAAGATCCTCGTAATAAATAAACAAACGCTAAAACAGGCGGTCAGCGACAATCATCAAACCATGATTGCGGTTGACCGCCTGTTTAGTTTACAAAAAATTAGTTTTAGATCATTGGCGCTTCCCAGAAGCCCTTCGTATCCACCTTAGCCGCAGCTGCTAGGGTTTCCAGCTGGGTGATTTCTGCTGGCGTTAATGTCACGCTTTCCGCGCGCAGTTCACTCGCAATATACTTTTCCTTCGTGACGCCGATGATCGGCGTCGTGCCCTTTGCCAGGGCATAGGCCGTCGCAACTTCGGCGATCGACGCCTGTTGCTTGGCCCCGATGGTTCGCATGGCCGCCGTCAATTGGGTGAGCTGGGGAAGAACCGCGTTGTAGACCTTGGCCCGTTCACTTCCGGCCGGTAAGGGATGGTCGACATCGTAGTGACCGGCCAAGGCACCCTGTTCCAACACCATGTAGGCAAAGAAATCAATGTGGTGTTGGTGACAGTAATCAATGATCCCGGCCTGTTCGGAAGACCGGTAGAGCAGACTAAAGTGGTTTTGCA
The DNA here is from genome assembly GCF_012641095.1 of Lactobacillus sp. HBUAS51381. GTDB lineage: Bacteria > Bacillota > Bacilli > Lactobacillales > Lactobacillaceae > Levilactobacillus. The sequence continues at coordinate 9,085 of NZ_JAAVSC010000020.1, read as the reverse complement.
CGGCCGAAATCTGAATGCCGGCGGTGCCCAAAATCTCATTGGCCCGTTTAATCTGAGCCAAATTATGATTGGAAACCCCGACCCGCTTCACCTGGCCACTCTTGACTAGCGGAATCAGTTCCGGCGTCCATTTTTCCACGTCATCCGGATTGTGAATCCAGTAAAGGTCAACGTAATCCGTCCGCAGCCGCTTTAGACTGCCGGCCAGCATGTCGGCCATCTCGTGCGGACCATCACCGGCCATTCGCGGCGTAAACTTTGTGGACAACTGATAGGCCGTCCGCGGGTACGCCGATAACAGTTCACCGACCAGTTTCTCCGATGTTCCTTGACCGTAAGCGTAGGCCGTGTCCCAGAGATTGAAGCCGTGGGTCATTCCCGCGGTGACGACCGGCTTTAACGTTTCGGCCGACAGGGTATCACCAAAATACTTATTCGAGGCGTTATCGCCCCACGCCCAGGTACCTAAGGCAATTGCAGGTTGTTTCATCACCATACTATTCAAGTCCTCCTTCGTCTTACTACGACCATCATACCGTGTCGGTCCGGTCGAGAACAACGATGTTGTCAGAGTTAGCAAACTGGTTAGCCAAATGGCAGCGACCCGGCCCACCACAAAAAATGGCTACCCCACCGGACTAGCCATGTCACCCACTATTCATCTTCAACAAAGCCCGGACGCTGATACGCCGGATGAGGATACCGGTAGAAGCCGGCACCCGTCTCCTGGCCTAACCGATGCTGGTCAATCAACTCGACCTTAATGCGATGGGCCACCATCACCAGGCCCTCGCGACCGGGTTCAGCGCTGGCGGCCAGCATTAGTTTGTAGGCCGTCTTGAGCCCAATCTCGTCCAATACGGCGAACGGCCCCCGAACCGCGCCGGTCGCCATCATCCAGGTCCGATCGATGGTCTCAAAGTCGGCGACGCCCTTGACCCACAACATGAGGGCCGTGCTCAGGAAGGAATCCAACATCGCATTCAGAATATAGGCGGGATGTTCACGCTGTAGCTGAATAGGAATCAACCCAATTTGCCGAACAAAGGCCACGACCGCCTGGTAGACGGCGGGGTCCGTCCCCGGATGGCCCATGATCTCCGCCAAATGATTGACCCACACGTGATTGGTAAAGTGGAGCGCGAGGAACTGCCCCGGTCGGCCCGTAATCGCCGCAAATTGGCTGGGAAGCATCGTCGACGTACTGGTCGCAAAGATGGTCTTCGCGGGAGCCACCTTGGCTAATAACGCGTAAAATTCATTTTTGACGGCCACCACCTCGGGCACGGTCTCGATCACCAGATCCGCATCCTCTACGGCCGTCTCCAAGTCCGTGGCGTAGTGTAGCCGATCGTTGGTCGCCTTAATCATCGCCGGTGTCGCCTGCCGCTCCCGCATATACGTCCGATCCCAGGTGGCCACGCGACGTTTGGCCGCCGCACTAGCCGCCGGACTCACATCATACACCGTGACCGCCAAGCCACTAAAGGCAATTTGAAAGGCAACCTGACTGCCCATAGTTCCGCCGCCAGCAATCACCACTTTTTCAATTGTCATCACACCTCACCCTTTCTGCGCAACCTTTCCGTCAACAATTCCCGTACTTAACCGATTAGACCACGCCACCCCAACTGACGACCCGGTCAACGGCGCCAACGGCCGTTCCTAATAGACCGCTTGGTATCGAGACATTGGCCCGTCAAATTGCCCCCGGAAGTCCATTCATTTTGCGGTATAATGGACGGTAAGTTACGCGGTCTTTCCGCAAGTCTCACGGCCGCAGTACTGTCTAAACTTCAGGGGGTCAATTCTTATGCCAAAAATTAAAAACGTCTGCGTCTTCTGCGGTTCCAACCATGGGTACGACCCAGATTTTCTGAAACAAACCAATGCGTTAGGCCAATATCTCGCCGCAAATCACCATCCCGTGGTCTACGGGGGCGGTAAGGAAGGCCTGATGGGTGCCATCGCCAAGTCCACCATGGATGCCGGTGGTGAGGTCATTGGGATTATTCCCACCTTCTTGAGCGAAATGGGGCTGGCCGAAACCCACGTCACCACGCTACTGGAGACCAGCACCATGGACGAACGGAAGGATGAAATGCTCCGGCAATCCGACGCCTTCATCGTCTTACCCGGTGGTTTCGGCACGTTTGAAGAGTTTACGACCATGTTGTCATGGAGCCAAATCAACGTGCACCAGAAGCCCATCGCCCTCTTCAACATCAACCACTACTTTGACGAATTGGTCGCCATGATGCAGAAATGTTGTGACCAAGGCTTTGCGCCGCAGGAAAACATGGATCTCTTCATTGACGCGGCTTCCATCGATGAGATCTTTGCCGGTTTTGCGACTTTCCACCACCAATTGCCTTACAAGTACACCAACTAAAGCCCTCAAGAACTGGCGAGCTCTCAGCTGACAGAGATTTGAATGATTAAACTAGTCCATCAACGATCACCTGCGTCAGCCAGAGATTCCGGCGCTGTGGGGACCGCCTGCGGCCTGAGAAACGGTCCTCCGGCTCGGTTTGAAGCCTGACCAGAATCGTCAGTCTTCAAACACGTCCCGCGCTGTAAGCTGTTGCACAGCTAACACCGCTGTCACGGCTGCCTGCATCTCTGGCTGCCTCCGGTTACGAAAGCTGAAAGCCATTAAATGTGCGGTGACATCGCTGGAATGGCAACATTCATCCAGCTTAATTGCGCACATCACGTGTAGCCGTGAGTGAGCCAAATCTGGTCTCAGCCGTGGGAGTTTCCAAGTGATTTTGCTTGGAAACTGGCGTCTTTGAGACGCGGGCTGACGGCTCAAAGCGAGGGAAAAGACAGCCCTTTGGCTTTTCCCGGTCCTGCCCACCGCGTTCCAGACCAAATTTGGCGAACGGCAAGGCGGTCAGCAACGTTTGTCGTCTGATTGAAGCACTGCTAAATTTCCATCCCAAGGACGGCCACCGTTGCCGTTCTTTTTGTTTGCCATGATTCGGCCGGTCTCCGGTCAAAGCCGATTCTGCCAATTGATCTCGTCGGTAAGCCAGCGGTCGAGCCACCGGGGAACCAAGCGATTCCGCGGTCCCCCCGTTGCCGGCCGATTAATCACCAGCATCAGCTGGAGCATCGTAAAGACCAGCGATGCTCGGCGGCGATACGCCAGATACTTCGGCTCCCACGTTGTCACGTATTTTTCCTTGTACGCCCGTAATCCCTGGAAACTGTAGACGCTAGACCCATATTGATAAATCAGGTGGGCCGCCCGTTCTTCAATGAAGCTAAAGTGCGAGACGCCCACGTTGGCCAGCGGTGCCATCCCCAGATTAAAGCCGGTATAGCCCTGATCTCGGCACAGCTCAAAGAGGTACACGAACAGGCCATCCATAATCCCAGACGGCGCATCTCGGCCCTCACGCATCAAATCAATCGACGTCATCTTGCGATCGCCGGTCGGCATCAGATTGGCAAACGCCACGGTCTTACCGGCAGCGTTCTTCATCACCGCCACGGGCGCCTCGTTCAGGTAGTCCCGATCGAAGAAGCCCAACGAAAAGCCCTTTTCCGTCTGATCACCCAGCCAGTCATCAGAAATCTCTTGTAGTTCCGCGAAGTCGTGATCACTTAACGGCGGCTGCTGAATCTCACAGGTATAACCTTCCCGCCGAAATTTATTGACCAAGGCCCGTTCGCCCTTATGCGCCCGACCAACCAGATTAAAGTGCGTGAGGTCAACATGACCCTCTTCGCCAACCTTGATAAAGTCGAATCCCATCTCATGAAGACGCAGGGTTAGGGCCTCACTGATCTCGTAAAAAACCGGCCGGCGTCCCGCCAAGTCTGCATCGTGCATGAACTGCTTGAGCGCCGGGGCCAACTCGGCTTGATTGCCGATGGGTTCGCCCATGACCAACAGCTTATCGGCTCGTTGCTGGAACAGTAATAATAACTGATCAACCCCATCTTTTTGGTAAAAGTACAGGTGCTTATCCCGCAAGAAGGCGAGGTGGCTCACCTCATTTCCGCCAAATCGGTGAATGAGCGCTCGCACACGAGGGGCATCGAAGGGCTGCTGTAGCCAATCTGGTCGTGTATGGGCCAGATACCGATAGATGCCAATGAGAATCAGTAAGGCCACTAGCAGGCCGCCTAAACCGTTCAGCCAGACCTGCGTGGAAGGCAACAACCAATCCTGAGGCAACCACGGCCGGTGATGCCCATGAAACATCGAGAGGCCCAGTACCGTGTACACCAGAAAGGTGCCCACGTAGATGCTACCATCGACCAAGAGCCCGCCCCACGAATAGTGAAAACTTTCGCGATAAAGCTCCGGGCGGGCAAAGATCAAACAAGCGAGTACCAAGCCCAGTAAGACCGCCAAGCCCCCCGGAAAGTTCTCCCGCCACAGGGTCACGCCAATCGCCACGGTCAGGACAACGAGGGTTGGCCAAAAGACCCGTTTAACGCGAGCGCCCACCCCACGGGCCAAGCCAATTAGGAGAAAGGCGACAATGATATTGGACACCTGATCGAGGAAGTAAAACATATACGGCACTAAGCGCATGTAGATGTGATTGGTCAACACAACATCTGGAATCGTCGCGTACAGCAGCATCATGACCCCGGAAAAATACATAAAGGTCGTGACAAACAGGTGCGCCCCCCGGCGAAGAGCCGCCACGGGCAGGCCACCCAAGAAGCGGTTAAAGCGGCGCCCCGCATCGTGGAAGAATAGGCCGATTCCCACACCAAAGGGAAAGAAGTAGTAGAACAACCGATACAGGAGTAACCAGCCCGCCGCATCGGCCCGACTCACGCCCAGCATGCCCAGACCAAAGATCATGAAGACGTCGAAGCTTCCCAACCCCCCGGGAATCATCGAGACCACCCCAGCGACCGAGGCCACCACAAACATCGGGAAGACGGCTGCCAAATTTAACGGTAATTGTAGCGCCCACCCAATGGCGAGGAAAAACAACGCACAGCTTCCCCACTCCAAGCTCGACCCCACAATCAAGCGGAGTTCCCGCGTCCAGGTCAGGTCTTTAAAGAATTCCCCATTATTCAGCCGCGTAAAGAGAAATAACCCGGGAAAGTACAGGCCACCGCCCAATAGCCAGATCCAGTAGCCCTGATAGGGTTGCCCAATATCAAAGCCAAACAACAGGATCAACGCCACCCAACAAGAAAGCGACAATCCGGCTAGTAGAAACAGGGCAATCTTCGAAATCGCATAGACCACTTGTTTTTTCGTCGCCGACTGGGAATAGAAATTGGCCCGCAAGCTGGCGCCTAACAGTCCCCCCATCCCCATTAAATTGGTGAAGGTATTCGTCACCCAACCACTCCGCACGATGTAGCCCCATGAAAAGTTTCCTGGTAAAAATTCAACAATGGTAAAATCATAGATCAACATGGGCAGAACTGCCACGAAGCCCCCAATCAGTAGCAGGCCCAGCGTGCCCCAGCTCAGTGAGGACAGCACCGCGTGAACCTGTTGGCCGCTCACCTCGTGCATCACCCGGCCAACCTCCCGAATGATGAAGAGAAGGACGGAAAACATGAATAGCCCCTTAATCAAGGTCATGTGCTTTTGAATCCCTAACCATACTCTTTTCCCCATTGTCAACGCTCCCCCCATAGTTCTCCATTATCGCAATGACCCGTTTGAAACACAATCAAGGCACTGGCCCAGCCAGTTGTTAGGTTAGCTGACTTACCAAAAAAGGCCGGCGTCCCCACGCACGGTCTCCGACACGGACATCCCCCAGAATGTCGTTTTCTATTCTACTGTTTCCCTTACACCGTTGACCATCGCATTGGTTCAGAGCCGCTCAGTAAAGAAGACGGCCTCCCCGTTAGACTTTACCCTTCAATTCGGTCCGCTGACTCCCACAAAACGTTTCAAAAATGATCCACGATTCCAACCAACAACCGCCGCCTAAGAATAGGCTTCTGGCGATGGCACTCGGTGACGCCGCGTCCCCCAAGACTTGCGCGATCACCATGAGTAGACTCGTCAAACTGATTATGCCAATAACTGTCTTTTGTTGTTCTGACCCTTTGCGCCACCCCTCAGCGACCACCAAGCAGGCCAGCCACGTCCAGTAAAAGGCCCCCGTACACAACACTGGATTCTCATTGCCCCAAACAAACGCTTCAGCCACCGGCGGGATGCGGGCGACTAAGAACTTGACGCCCAACTGTAGCGGTGTCGCTACGATCAGGCTTAACAAGCTGTAGATCGCCCACTGCCGGTCTCGGTGCCACCAGTAAATAACCAGTCCGCCCATGAGTAACGGTAAGCCGAGATACAGGCCGCGATTCAGGGTATCCCAGACCCCTTGACTCCCCACAACATGTCCCAGTAACCAGTGATGCATGAAGCGATCCCCCTGCGTCAGAACGGCAAAGTGGTACTTGACCAGAATTGTAAAAATTACGAAAAGTCCCCAACTCCCCCAAACAATCTGCTGCTGATACTGTCGCACCGACATCGTGCCGCCTCCTCGCAAAAACTGTTCGTCTACTGGTAACTGATTAGCTTAATCATAGTCGAACGCACGCCTGCGAAAAATAGGGGTAAAAAGAATTTATTCTGAGATTTTCTCAGACGGCTGGCGCGCTGTCGTTAGCGTCAAAATAAACCGGCTCCCGCGGGGATGATTATCCACCACCGTCACCGTTCCCCGGTTGAGGCTGGCCAGTTGGGCGACGATGGCCAATCCCAGACCCGTGCCGGCAATGGCCGGGGTGCGGGCCGCATCCACCCGATAAAACCGTTCAAAAACGTGGGCCTTCTGGGCGTCACTAATCCCCATCCCCAGGTCTTGAACGATAATCTGCTGCGTGGTGGCCGTTGCGCGAACCACCACCGTAATGGCCGCCGTTGCTGGCGAGTATTTGGCCGCATTGTCAATCAGCGCGGTCAAGATCTGTTCAATACTTTGGCCATCTCCCAACGCTTTCGTCGCACCCTCAGTCTGAACCGTAATCGGCTGTTTAATCAGGGCCGCTTCCCTGGTCACCACGGCTCGCACCACCGCGGCTAGGTCGATCGGCACAAGCTTTAACACGGCCCGGTCGGCACGCGACAGGGTCAATAGACTATCGACCAACCGTTTCATCCGAACCGACTCTTCACCAATGTAGCCAATGGACTGGGGGACAATCTCGGGGTGATCTTTGGCTCGCCGTTCGAGCAACTGGACGTGGGTTAGAATGGCCGCGATGGGCGTGCGTAATTCATGGGCAGCATTCGACGTAAATTGCCGTTCCTGAGCCGCGTGGTCGTTAACGGTCTGCAAGAGCGCATTAAAACTAGTGGCCAACTCCTGAACCTCGACGGGCTGGGTCGGCACTGGTAACGCCACCTTCTTTTCTCGTTGGTGCGTCTGTACCTGGGCCGCGTCATTAAGGCTGGCCAAGGGCTGGGTGATCTTACGCGCCATGATTCGGACGTACGCACTCCCCAGTATGATGGTCGCCACCATGACCAGTAAGACGACCAGCACCACCGAACCGAGGGTATCCAAGATTGGCGTCAAATTCAGCCAAACCTCCAGCCGATTGCCATGGTAATCACTCTGCCGATAATAGGTGAACCCAAAATCCGGGGTATACGCAATCGCTTGGGTTCCTAGAATTCGGTGATGGTCTAAGGACAAAAAGTCCCGGGTAAACGGCGAATAGTAACGTTTGACCGGCTGTGACTGCTGATTGGTCACCCGTACGTAAGTATCAATGGTGTTGATGGCACTGTAACGCCGCCACCAATGCCAATCCGGCCGATCGTCAATCACCGAGTGTTTCAGCCCCTTCATTAATCGTGTCGCCGACTGCTGGGTCTGCCGCACCTGCCGATAGCCAACCACGGTAATGATGGCCGTTCCCATCACGAGGGTGGTCAGCACCAGCATGCTAATAAAGCGTTTACGAATCTCGTGAGCTGTGGTCTGTGGCTTACGCATGTCGGTTCACCCCACGTATTCCGCAGAGAGCAGGTACCCCACCCCACGCACCGTATGAATCAGATCAGCGACGTTGGCCGCCGCCAGCTTATGCCGGAGGTAACGAACATAAACATCGACAATGTTGGGTTGCCCCTCGAAGTCCACGCCCCAGACCTGATCGAGCAACTCGTCACGCGTCAGGGTCTGGCCAGCGTTTTTCATGAGGCACAGTAATAACTCGTACTCGCGCTGGGTTAGTTGGATCAGGTCGCCATTGTTTCTGACCTGACGATTCCGCGTATCCATCACGAGATTAGCGACCTGAACCTGTTCAGCAGTTGGTTTTTGTTGACGTCGATGCCGGAGCACCACCCGAATCCGGGCAAGTAGTTCCTCAAGATCAAATGGCTTGGTGATATAGTCATCGGCCCCCGTATCGAGTCCGGTGACCTTATCACTCACATAATCACGGGCGGTCATCATGATGATGGGCAGATCATCGCTCCGCCGAATGCGCCGTAACACGCCTAACCCGTCCAGTTCCGGTAACATCCAATCCAAAATGACTAAGTCCAATTGCCCGCGATTATTTTCGTAAATATCTAGAGCCGCCCGTCCATCCTTGGCGTTCAGCACCGTATACCCTTCGAATTGTAGCTCCATGGTGACCGACGCCAACAACGCGGCATCGTCCTCCACCACTAAAATCATCTCGCTCATCACGAAACCTCCCCTAATTCTGAGCCGCTATGACGTCCGTATTGATCGCCGTATGGCCGCACTTTCTCCTTAGCTTACCGCAAGTTCGGGTGGCTTGCCTATCCTTGCAGGGCAATCTTCATCTTTCCGCAAAGACTTTCCGGTAAATGATCTCATAGCCGCAGGTGGTCGGTGATCCCCGGTTCAATGACGACAAGCCTTGCCAGTTAGGAACCTTATCCGCATTTTTGAGGGTTCAATCTTTTTAGTCCTACTCAAAAAGGACCTGAGAAAAATCTCAGATCCCTTTGTCATCTCCAAACTTAACTTGTGGAAAGGTCACTCAACTAAAGGTTGAAAGGTCACGAACATGCTCCAGTCCCCAGCTGATAAGGCTTATCGCCATTAAATTAGTCGTCAACGACCACCTGCGGCTGCCAGAGATT
>NZ_JAAVSC010000002.1 GCF_012641095.1 Lactobacillus sp. HBUAS51381 | reverse complement strand
CCTGGACGATGACCAAGGCCCTGTTTGGCGCTCTGTGGAGCATGGTGTCCGGCCACTTTAGCCTAAACGACTTGGGCGGGCCCGTGGCCATCTTCGCCACGACCTCACAGGCGACGCAGTTTGGACTGGTCGGGGTGTTGAATTTCCTGGCCTTTCTCTCAATTAACTTGGCCATTGTCAATTTACTACCAATTCCTGCCTTAGATGGTGGTAAAATATTATTGAACTTTATTGAGGCGATTCGGCGCAAACCACTTTCCGAGAACGTGGAAGCGGGGATCACGCTGGTGGGTGTTGGCTTCCTGGTAATCTTGATGCTACTGGTTACTTGGAACGACATCGAACGCTACTTTATTCACTAGTAAAATAGGGATGTAACGAGAAGGGAATATTTGACTATGAAACAATCGAAATTACTCATTCCGACGCTTAAAGAAGTACCAAATGATGCGGAGGCCCTGAGCCACCAAATGATGTTACGGGCGGGTTATATCCGTCAGGTCACAGCGGGAGTATATGCGTATTTGCCACTAGCTTACCGGGTGTTGGAGAATATTGAAAAAATTATCCGGGAAGAAATGGCGAAGATCGATGCCGTGGAAACGCTGATGCCGGCCATCTTGCCCGCTTCGTTGTGGGAGGAATCCGGTCGTTATGAGACATACGGTCCTAACTTATTTAAGCTGAAGAACCGGCACGATAGCGACTTTATCCTGGGTCCCACCCATGAAGAAACCTTCACGATGTTGGTCCGCGATGCCATCAAGTCCTACAAGCGGTTGCCGTTGGTCATGTACCAAATTCAACCCAAGTATCGTGACGAAGATCGGCCACGCTACGGGTTACTCCGGGGCCGGGAATTCATCATGGAGGATGGCTATTCCTTCACGATTAACGATGAGGACTTGGATCGGATTTACAACCAGATGGAGCAGGCCTACGAAAACATCTTTGACCGGGTGGGCTTAAACTACCGGGCCATCGTGGGTGACGGTGGTGCCATGGGTGGTAAGGATTCCAAGGAATTCTCCGCCATTGCCCCGGTGGGTGAAGACACGATTGTTTACTCCGATTCTTCCGACTATGCGGCCAACTTGGAAATGGCGCGGAGCCTCTTCATCAGTAAGAAGTCTCACGCGCAACCCGAAGATCTGCAGAAGATCGCGACGCCGGGTGCCAAGACGATTGCAGAAGTTGCCGATTTCTTGGACGTGAAAGCCGCCACGTTGGTTAAGAGTATGTTGTACGTCGCTAAATCCGTGGACGCCGATGACCAACCCGTCATGGTTCTGGTTCGCGGTGATCACGAGGTCAACGAAACCAAGCTGAAGAACTACCTGAACGCCGACTTCTTGGATCCCGCAACGCCGGATCAAGCTAAGGAATTCTTGGGCGCTAACTTTGGTTCCCTGGGCCCTGTGGGTGTGGGCGAAGATGTTAAGATCTTGGCCGATCAATACGTGGGCGATATGGTCAACGTGACCGTGGGCGCCGATGAAGATGGTCATCATTACATTAACGCCAATGCGGGTCGGGACTTCAGAGTTGATGCGTATGCCGATCTGCGAGAAGTTCAACCGGGCGATTTATCACCAGATGGCGCCGGGGTCTTGAAGTTTACCAAGGGAATTGAAATTGGGCACATCTTTAAGTTGGGCACCCGTTACTCCGATGCTTTGGGGGCCACGGTACTAGACGAAGGTGGCCGGCAAAAGCCTGTCGTTATGGGCTCGTACGGGATCGGTGTTAGCCGACTATTGTCCGCAATTGCGGAACAACAGGCCGATGAAAACGGTCTGGTATGGCCACGGAACATTGCGCCATTTGACATTCACCTGGTTCCCGTTAACCTGAAGAAGGAAGACCAAGCCAACCTGACCGATGAACTGGAAGAACAGTTGACGGCCAAGGGCTATCGGGTCTTGACCGATGATCGGAAGGAACGTCCCGGCGTTAAGTTTGCCGACTCCGATCTGATGGGAATCCCAGTGCGGATCACCATTGGTAAGAAGGCGGGCGAAGGCATCGTTGAAATTAAGATTAGAAAGACTGGTGAAACGGTCGAAGTTATTAAGGATGAAGTCGCAAGTACTGTGGAGATTCTCTTTAAGGACATCGACTAGCTTACCGAAAAGACCAGCTAGCGGCTGGTCTTTTTAGTCTTTCAGCTTAGCAATGGCTGACGGGGATAGTGTTGGTGTTGGCCGTTCGCCAACTATGGGTTGAAACGCGGACCATCTGTAAAGCTAAGCCAAGCAACGGGTATTTGTAACAACGCTTGGCGAGGGAAGGTTAATTAACAGCCAAAGACCAATCTCAACAAATTCAGCTCAGCCAGCCTAAGTGCTTTAAGCAATTGTAAATAGAGTCAAACAGTGTGAAAGGAGTTCGCTTGTGGACGAAGATCGCCATGCATTATTCGAAAAATTATTACAACAACTAGATTTGTCTGGTGCGGCGAATCAGCCGTATTTCCAGACCGCTACAATTGACCGATTGACCGTTCACGAACAGTCGCGGCGCTGGCATTTTCATTTGAAGTTACCCAGCATCTTGCCGTTTACCGCCTTCGTAGAGTTTCACAACCATTTACAGATCGCCTTTCGGGAGATTGCGACGGTGGAGGCTTCGATCAAAGTCGACCAACCGAAGCTGACCGATCGCCTGCTGGGTGATTACTGGGAATGGGTCGTCAAGAACAGCGGTCTAACCAGTAATCTGGTTCAGGAGCTCTGCCAATCTCAGGTTCCCCAGATGGATCCGGACGGCCGCGTCCTGTTGTACGCTCAAAATGAAGTGGTGAAGAACTTTTTGGCCAATCAGGCGTTAGGGCCCATTGAGGATACTTACCGGCAGGCTGGCTTTCCGAAGTTCAACATCCACGTGATGGTGGACGAGTCCAAGTCGCAGGCCAAGATCGACGAGTTCAAGGCGCGGCAGGAAAAGACCGATGCCCAGTTGGCCCAGCAGGCTGCGGCGGCGATTGAAAAAGCCAACCAAAAACGTGCCAGTCAGAGCAACGGTGACGTACAGGCCGCTAGTGGACCAACTCAGATTGGGAAGGCCATCAAGGGCGATCAACCGACGATGCGCATGGTCGACATTACCCAAGAGGAACGGTCAGTGATCGTTGAAGGGTACATTTTCGACAAGGAAGTCCGTAAATTACGGTCAGGGCGCCAACTCCTGACTATTAAGATTACCGACTACACGTCGTCGATTGTTGTGAAGAAATTCTCTCGGGGGGCCGAGGACGAAGCGCAATTTGCCGGGGTTGAAGAAGGCAGTTGGGTGAAGGTTCGCGGGAGCGTGCAGGAAGATAGCTTCATGCGTGATCTGGCCCTGAACGCCTACGACATCAATGAAGTCAAACATGCTAGTCGCCAAGACACGGCACCGGCCGACGAGAAACGGGTGGAACTCCACCTGCACACCACGATGAGTCAGATGGATGCCACCAATCCGATTGGCGATTACGTCAGTCAAGCCAAAAAATGGGGGATGCCCGCGTTAGCCATCACGGATCACGCCGATGTGCAAGGGTTCCCCGCCGCCTTCAATGCGGGGGCCAAGGCCGGCGTGAAGATGCTCTACGGAGTGGAAGCCAATTTGGTGGACGATGGAGTCCCGATTGGGTATAACAGCGCCCACGTGCCCCTAGACGGCGCCACCTACGTCGTCTTTGACGTGGAAACCACCGGTCTGTCCGCCATTTATGACAAGGTCATTGAACTGTCCGCGGTCAAGATGGAGCATAAGAACGTCATTGCCCAGTTTGAGGAATTTATCGATCCGGGATTCCCACTGTCCGAACAGACCACGAACCTGACCAGTATCACCGATGATATGGTGGCGGGTTCCAAGTCCGAGGAGGAGGTCTTCAAGCTCTTCCGCGAGTTCTGTGGCGATGCCATTATCGTCGGACACAACGTCACCTTCGATGTGGGGTTCATGAACACCGGCTACAAGCGGCACAATATGCCGGAGATCAGCAATCCCATCATCGATACCTTGACGTTGGCACGGTTCCTGTACCCGACGCTCAAGAGTTACCGGCTGAATACGCTGGCGAAACGCTTCCATGTCAGCTTGGAACACCATCACCGGGCCGTTTACGATGCCGAGTCCACGGGTCACCTGAACTATCTGTTCTTGAAGGACGCCGAGGACCGTTATGACATTCAGTATCACGACCAACTCAACGATCATATGACCGATAACGATGCGTATAAACACGCGCGGCCCAGCCATGCCATCCTGATTGCCAAGACGCAAGCGGGATTGAAGAACATGTTCAAGCTGGTTTCGGCTTCGAACGTGGACTACTTCTACCGGGTACCACGGGTACCTCGGAGCGTGCTGGATCATTACCGCGAGGGGATTATTGTCGGGTCAGCCTGTTCGTCGGGTGAAGTTTTCACCGCGATGATGCAAAAGGGCCAGGTCGAAGCGGCGGCGAAGGCCAAATACTACGACTATCTCGAAGTCCAACCCAAGGCGGCTTATCAGCCACTCATTGATTCGGGCTTGATTGCCGATGAATCCAATCTGGAAGAAATTGTTGGCAACATGGTGCAATTGGGGCACGACCTGAACAAGCCGGTGGTGGCTACGGGTGACGTGCACTATCTGAACCCGGAGGACTACATTTACCGGAAGATTCTGATTCACTCGCAGGGGGGCGCCAACCCACTGAATCGGCAGGAATTGCCCGACGCGCACTTCATGACGACCAACGAGATGTTGGCCGACTTTGCCTACCTGGGCGAGGACACGGCCAAGGAAATTGTGGTCACCAACACGCAGAAGATTGCCAATGACGTGGATGAGGTACATCCGCTGAAGGACAAGCTCTATACGCCGCGCATGGAAGGTGCCGAGGATGAAATTCGGCAACGGACCATGGATACGGCACACGCGTGGTATGGCGATCCACTGCCCGAGTTGGTTCAACACCGGGTCGACCGGGAATTGAAGTCGATCATTGGGAACGGATTCTCCGTGATTTATTTGATCGCGCAACGACTGGTAGCCAAGTCCAACAAGGACGGGTACTTGGTTGGGTCGCGGGGGTCCGTGGGATCCAGTGTGGTGGCGACGTTTACCGGAATTACCGAGGTGAACCCCTTGCCGCCACATTACCGGTGCCCAAACTGTCAGTATTCGCACTTCTACACCAAGGGGGAATACAGTTCTGGCTACGATTTACCGGAAAAGAATTGCCCAAAGTGTGGCACGCTGATGATTGGTGATGGCCATAACATCCCGTTCGAAACCTTCCTGGGCTTCAAGGGAAACAAGGTTCCTGATATTGATTTGAACTTCTCCGGGGACTACCAACCCATTGCCCATAACTATACGAAAGTTTTGTTCGGCGAAAAGAACGTGTACCGGGCCGGAACGATTGGCACGGTGGCGGACAAGACGGCCTACGGGTACGTGAAAGCCTACGAGCGCGATACGGAACAAACGTTTAGGGGCGCGGAGATTGATCGGCTAGCCAAGGGGGCCACCGGGGTCAAGCGGACGACCGGACAACATCCTGCGGGGATCATCGTTGTGCCGGACTACATGGATATTTACGACTTTACGCCGATTCAGTATCCGGCCGATGATCAGAACGCGGCTTGGCAAACGACCCACTTTGATTTCCATTCGATTCACGACAATATTTTGAAGATTGATATTCTGGGACATGATGATCCAACCATGATTCGGACGCTGCAAGATTTGTCTGGGGTCGATCCTCAGACGATTCCGATGGACGATCCGGGCGTCATGGCGTTGTTCTCCGGTACCGATTCTCTGGGGGTCACGCCGGAACAGATTCAGTCCAAGACCGGGACGCTGGGCGTGCCTGAATTTGGGACGCGGTTTGTCCGGGGGATGCTCGAAGAAACCCACCCGAAGAACTACTCGCAACTGCTACAGATTTCCGGCCTGTCTCACGGGACCGATGTGTGGTTAGGAAACGCCGAAGAGTTAATCAAGGCGGGAACCGCCACTATCGCCAACGTGATTGGCTGCCGGGATAACATCATGACCGACTTGATTAACTTTGGCCTTGATTCTGAAACCTCTTTCCAGGTCATGGAGCACGTGCGGAAGGGCCGGGGGATTCCCGACGAGTGGCAGGAAAAGATGAAGGCCACCGACTGTCCCGACTGGTACATCGATTCTTGTTTGAAGATCAAGTACATGTTCCCGCGGGCCCATGCCGCCGCTTACGTGCTGATGGCATTGCGGGTGGCTTACTTCAAGGTCTACTTCCCGATTATTTATTACGCCGCTTACTTCTCCGTGCGGGCCGATGACTTCGACGTTGTCGCCATGTCACAGGGCAAGACGGCGGTGAAGGCCGCCATGAAGGCGATCAATGATCAGGGGATGGATGCCTCGACCAAGGACAAGAACCTGTTGACGGTGCTCGAACTCGCTAACGAAATGCTGGAACGGGGCTATAATTTCAAGATGATCGATCTGGAAAAGTCCGACGCGGCCGACTGGATTATCGATGGTGACACGTTAATTGCGCCATTTAAGGCGGCTCCCGGACTCGGGTTGAACGTGGCCAAACAGATTGTGGCGGCTCGTAATGACCGGCCATTCATCTCCAAAGAGGACCTCGCTAAGCGTGGAAAGGTCTCTAAGACGCTGATTGATTTCATGACGGAAAACGGTGTGCTCGATGGCTTGCCGGATGAAAACCAGTTGAGCTTGTTCGACGACATGATGTAGGTTACGACTCGCTTTCTTGGCTAGGTAGCCAGCATCGCCTATGCGCTTAATGCCTATCTAAAGATTGAAAGATAGAAAACAGCTAAGATTCCTGGTGTGACAAGGATAGCAACCATTATAATATGATAGTCGCGGGCTGGCCGCCTTACCGTTCGCCAAATTTGGTCTGGATCGCGGTGGGAAGGATCGGAAAAAGCCAAAGTGTTGTCTTTTCCCTCGCTTTGAGCCGTCAGTCCGCGTCTCAAAGACGCCATTTACCAGGAAAAATCGCTTGGTAAATCCCACGGCTGAGACCAAATTTGACTCACTCACGGCTGCATGAGATGTATCCAATTAAACTGACCGGACGTTGCCATTCCAGCGATGTCACCACACGTTTAGTGGCTTTCAACCTTTAGATGCCTATTTAGAAAGCCCATTAGTACAGCTTAAATGCTGCGCTAATGGGCTTTTTTCGAATTGATTAACTGACCGACAAGATCGGCCGCTAGGGATCGAAGCATAACCCACAGTTATCGGGATTAATCGCCTGGTAAGCGCTTACAAAACCACTGAGTTATGGTACAATAATGGTGAGGAATCAAAGAACCTAGGACTCAGTACTAAACTCTAACGAAAGCGGGTGTTCACCATGCTCCAGCGGTTTGCACGGTTACCAGATGGGTGGCTCTTCCTGGCAGGCTATTGTTTGATTGGTTTAGGTTATGTGTTATGTGGTTTGGTGGCAACTGTTGCGGCCGCGCCCTTCCTCGCGGTTGTGATCGGTTACTTCCTGATTGCGTTTATTCTGACGGTCGTCAAGGCGATTAGCTTAAAGGAAATGGCCTTGAATCGGTTAAATCTATTGGTTTTTGAATTCATTACGATTGCGGGATTTATTTTACTACTGTTCACTTGTGAACAGTAGCCGGCACAATGGTTGCAATCCCGCGTGAACTGTAGTAAAGTAGGCTTTGTAGTTAAACTCGTTTTTTAAATGAGTGAGCAGTCCATGCTCACTCTTTTTAATGGAAAAATGTAGGAGGCGGAATTCTTTGAGTACAGTCGTCGAGACCGTGACGGACCTGGCCCAGCCAATTGTGGCGCATCATCAATTTGAATTAGTTGACGTTGAATTTGTCAAGGAAGGTAAGAGCTGGTATTTACGGGTCTACATTGATAAGCCCGGGGGCATTAACATTGAAGAATGTGCGATGGTGAGTGATGAGTTGTCTGAGAAGTTGGACGCAATCGATCCAGATCCCATTCCCCAAGCCTACTTTCTCGAAGTTTCTTCACCCGGGGCCGAGCGTCCACTGAAGAAGCCGGAAGATTTTGAACGGGCCGTGGGTGATTATATCCACGTTTCTCTCTACCAAAAGATTGGTCAGAGTAAGGTTTACGAAGGGACATTGGAAGCGTTACGTGACGATGCCTTGGACTTGACCGTTAATTTAAAGGGGCGCATCAAGACGTTGACCATTCCACGTGATGCGATTGCCCAAGCCCGGCTAGCTATCAAGTTCTAACTAAATAAGGAGCGAAACACAACATGAGTAAAGAATTATTAGGTGCCCTTGACGTCCTGGAGACGGAGAAGGGTATCCAGAAATCAGTCGTTATTGACGCCTTGGAAGCAGCCCTAGTGTCTGCCTACAAGCGTAACTACGATCAGGCCCAAAACGTCGAAGTCCAATTCGATCAAAAGAAGGGTGACATTCACGTCTTTGCCGTTAAGAAGGTTGTCGACCAGGTTTACGATTCACGGCTAGAAGTGAGCTTAGACGATGCCTTAGCCATCAGTAAGGGGTATGAAATTGGCGACGACATCAAGTTCGAAGTGACCCCCAAGAACTTTGGACGGATTGCGGCACAAACGGCCAAACAGGTCATCTTGCAGCGGGTTCGCGAAGCAGAACGGAACATCATTTACGATCAATACAGCCAGTATGAAAATGAAATCATCACCGGTGAAGTTGAACGTCAAGATTCTCGTTTCGTCTACGTCAGCTTGGGGAAAGTGGAAGCGGTCATGGGTCGTCAGGATCAAATGCCTAACGAAACGTACCGGATTCATGATAAGATTAAGGTCTACGTGACGCGAGTTGAAAACGCCACGAAGGGTCCTCAGGTCTTCGTCAGCCGGACTCACGCCGACCTGTTGAAGCGTCTGTTCGAACAAGAAGTGCCGGAAATCTTCGATGGTACCGTTGAAATCATGGCCATTGCGCGTGAAGCCGGTGACCGTGCCAAGGTTGCAGTTCGTTCCAACAATCCGGATATCGACCCCGTGGGTACCAGTGTTGGTCCCCGTGGTCAACGGGTTCAAACCATTGTGAACGAACTGGGCGGCGAGAACATGGATATCGTTGAATGGACGGATGACGAAGCGAAATTTATCGCTAACGCTTTGAACCCGGCCGAAGTCTTGGACGTCATCTTTGACCCCAACAACGAGCGGGCCTGCCAAGTCATCGTTCCGGACTATCAACTCTCACTGGCCATTGGGAAGCGGGGGCAAAATGCCCGTTTAGCCGCAAAGTTGACCGGTTATAAGATTGATATTAAATCAGAATCCGAAGCTTCTGCTATAATGGAAGCTGATCAGGCGGCTGAGGATCAACCAGCGTCTGACGAGGATGTGCCGGCAGAATCAACGGCTGACGATGTTACTGCCCCTGAAGCAACTGCGGATGACGCCGTAGACGAGGAGACATCGGAAGCAACTACGGCCACTGATGAGACGTCTGACGTCACGCCCGACGACCCATCGGCTGAGTAACGCCACACCTAAGGAGGTTTGGTCCCATGAAACAACGAAAAGTCCCCATGCGTAAAGATATTGTGACTGGGGAAATGGCACCTAAGAAACAATTGGTTCGGGTTGTGCGTAACCAGGACCAAGAAGTAAGTGTCGATCCAACCGGTAAGCAGTCCGGCCGCGGTGCCTACATCGCTTTAGATGTGGCCATCGCCAAGCGGGCGAAGAAGGAACGGACCTTCGATCACGTCTTTGGCGTTAAGATCGATGATGCGTTCTACGATGATCTCATTGCTTACGTGGATCACCAACAAGCACGGCGGGAATTATTCGACAATGACTAATTTCGAGCGTGCTTTACAACTTTTAGGATTAGTCCGGCGAGCAGGAAAACTGGTCACTGGCGAATCCTTCGTCATGGCCGCGGTGCGTGATGGCTCTGCAAAGATGGTGTTACTTGCAAATGATGCGGGTAAGACCAGTCAGAAACAATTCCGCGATAAGACCACAAGCTATGGCGTCCAATTAAACGAGGATTTTACGAAGGATCAGTTGAGCACGGCCATTGGGTCGGCGCGCACGGTCCTTGCAATCACCGATCCGGGATTCGTCCGGAAGTTACAACAATTACTTGCTAAGTAGCCGCCTGACGTTCTCGTGATCGACAGAATACAAAGGAGTGTGAAGATATGGGGAAGAAGCGAATTTATGAACTCGCCAAAGAAATTAATATCTCCAGTAAACAGATCATTGCGAAAGCCGAAGAAAAGGGCTTTCCGGTGAAAAACCACATGTCAACGCTCGGCGAGAACGAAGAACGTCAGCTCCGCGAAGCCTTTCACAGTCGTCCGGCTGGTAAGGCGAGTCAGGTCAAGCCTGCGAAGCAACCGGCTATGCAGGCAGCACGACCGGCCAGTCAGAAGAGTGATCACCCGAAGACCAGCCACAAGACGACCACACAAAATGGGAGTCAACGGGCCGGCGGTAACGCCCACGCGAACAACGGGGGTAGCCGGAACAACAACGGTAACGGGAATCACCAGACGACGCAACGGTCGACCACCAGTAATGGCGGTAATCGCAATCAACAACGGAACACCAGCACTAACAATAAAAATAATAATGGCCAGTCCGGAAAGCAAAGCAACACGCAACATAATTCCGGGACCGGCAGATTTGGTGGAAGCTTGAATAATAATACAAATAATAGTAACGGCCGGCGCGGTAGCAGCAACGGCAATAGCCGTGGGGGCCGGAATAACCGGAACAACCGCAACAATCGCCGTCGTAACAATAACAATAATCGTTACAAGAAGAATCAACGGATTAAAGACACCAATCAACACAAGGGTGCACCAGAACGGAAGAACAAGGCCTTACCTGATGTATTAGTCTATACGGACGGCATGAACGCCCAAGACTTGGCCAAGATCTTACACCGTTCCTCAGCTGAAATTGTAAAGAAACTCTTTATGCTGGGCGTCATGGTTAACCAAAACCAATCGCTGGATAAGGATACCATTGAAATCTTAGCGGACGATTACGGTATCAAAGCCCAAGAAAAGGTCCAAGTTGACGTGACGGATCTCGATAAGTTCTTCGATGCCGAAATGGCCAACACGGATCACCTTGAAACGCGGGCACCGGTGGTTACCATCATGGGTCACGTTGACCATGGGAAGACGACGTTGCTGGATCATCTGCGTCACTCTCACATTACTGAGGGTGAAGCCGGTGGGATTACGCAGGCGATTGGGGCCTACCAAGTCCACTACAACGACAAGTCCATCACGTTCTTGGATACACCAGGACACGCGGCCTTTACCGAAATGCGGGCGCGTGGTGCCGAAATCACCGACATTACGGTCTTGGTTGTGGCCGCTGATGATGGCGTGATGCCACAAACCATCGAAGCCATTCACCATGCCAAGGCTGCGGGAACGCCAATCATTGTGGCCGTCAACAAGATTGATAAGCCAGGGGCTAACCCGAACCACGTCATGGAACAGTTGACGGAATATGAATTGATTCCTGAAGACTGGGGTGGCGACACCATCTTCGTTGAAATCTCAGCGAAGTTTGGCAAGAACATCGACGAATTGCTCGACATGATTCTCCTGCAGGCCGAAGTGTTGGAATTGAAGGCCAACCCAGAACAAAATGGGGTAGGTTCCGTCATCGAAGCCCGTCTGGATCAAGGCCGCGGTTCCGTAGCCACCTTGCTGGTTCAACAAGGGACGTTGCACGTTGGAGATCCCATCGTGGTCGGCAATACCTTTGGTAAGGTCCGGACGATGACCAACGAACGTGGTCGGCGGATTAAGGATGCCAAGCCATCGACGCCAGTGGAAATCACCGGGTTGAACGACGTCCCAGAAGCCGGAGACCGGTTCGTGGTCTTTGACGACGAAAAGACGGCACGAGCTGCTGGTGAAGAACGGGCCAAGGAAGCCTTGGTTCAGGAACGGAAGAACACCAGTCACGTGACGCTAGACAACCTCTTCGACTCCCTTAAGGAAGGCGAAATGAAGGAAGTTGACGTCATCATCAAGGCCGATGTTCAAGGTTCCGTTGAAGCCTTAGCCGGAAGTCTGAAGAAGATCGAAGTGTCCGGCGTGCGGGTCAACATCATTCACTCCGCCGTTGGGGCCATTAACGAAAGTGATGTGACCTTAGCCGAAGCTTCCGATGCCATTATCATTGGGTTTAACGTACGGCCAACACCACAGGCCCGGGCCCAAGCCGATAGTGACAAGGTGGACATTCGTCTGCACAACGTCATCTACAACGCCATCGATGAAATCGAGACGGCGATGAAGGGGATGCTGGAACCAACCTACGAGGAACAAGTCACGGGCCAAGTCGAAGTTAAGGATATTTTCCACGCTTCCAAGGTCGGGACGATTGTCGGTGGAATGGTTACCGAAGGCTACATTACGGCTGATGCCGATGTCCGCTTGATTCGGGATGGCGTGGTCATCTACGAAGGTAAGTTGGGCAGTCTGAAGCGTTTCAAGGACGACGTCAAGCAGGTTAAGATGGGTTATGAATTAGGATTAACTATCGAGAACTATAACGACATTAAGGTGGACGACGTGATCGAAGCCTACGTAATGAAGGAAGTTCCCGTTAAATAAAAATCGGAGGCAAACGTCATGGCACAATATCGAGTTGGCCGGTTGGAACAAGAGATCCAACGGGAAGTTACGGATATTCTCCTAAAACGTGTCCGCGATCCGCGGGTCGAGGGCGTCACCGTTACCGGCGTGGAAGTCACAGGTGACTTGCAGCAGGCAACGATTTACTACAGTATTTTATCGGACAAGGCTTCTTCTGTGGAAAAGACACAGCAAGGGCTGAAGAAAGCTACGGGACTGATTCGCTCTGAATTGGGGTCACGCTTGAGCATCTACAAGACGCCCGAGTTAACCTTTGAGCAGGACCAATCTGTGCGTTACGGTAGCCGGATCGATGAACTGCTAAACGATCTCCATCACCAAGAGTAATTCTGGGTGAGCGAGATGGAGGCGTTGGTCCAAATGGATCAACGCCTCTTTTTAGGTTCCGCTGCTGGCTGTGTGATAAGACTGGCGATCTGACTGTTCGCCACAACAATCGCCTGCGGCTGCCAGAAATTCCGCCTGCTGTGGGGACGGCAAAAGCCTAATGAAGCGGTCTTTTGCCTCGACTTGGAGCCGAAAAACACGTCTCCAAGTACGTCCAGTGAAGTAACCTGGCCAAGAACGCCAGCTAACTTCACACCCACTGCTGGCTCCATTCCCGGTTGATCTCTGAGGTCACATGGGTGTGTGTTGCTTATCAACACGCCCGGAGCCGAGAGTGGACCAAATCTGTGCTTAGCCGGGAGATTTCTGATTGGTCATTTGCTAGTCAAAATAGGCGCCTGGGAGATGCCGAATTGTAGTGGTGCTAAGCAAGGGCTCCAAACTTGCTCTAGTTTCTCAGCGTTCCAGATCAGATTTTGCGAATGGTAAGGTGGCCAGAAACGTCAACTGAAAATGATTCATTGAAGAGAAAAAGCAAGATCCAGAAACGGAGGAAACAGGACATGGATGGGATTATTCCGCTTTATAAGGAACGCGGCCTCACCAGCTTCGATTGTGTGGCCAAGCTGCGGCACATTTTGCATACCAAGAAGGTTGGTCACAGTGGGACGTTAGATCCCAGTGTTGATGGCGTTTTGCCCATCTGTATTGGCAGTGCAACCAAGGTCGTACCTTATCTGATGGCCTCGGGTAAGGTCTATCGGGGCACCGTCACGCTTGGTTTGGCCACGACCACGGAGGATTTGGACGGTGAGGTAATCGACCGCCAGCCTTTGACAACCCCGTTTGATCGCGCTAAACTGCTTCAAGCGGCCGCGACACTGACCGGGACGATTCAACAGACCCCACCAATGTACTCGGCGGTCAAGGTCAATGGTCGAAAACTCTACGAGTATGCGCGGGCCGGCGAGACCGTTGAACGGCCGACCCGGACCATTACCGTGACGTCGTTTGAGTTGGTCGATGCTGGTCGGTTTGATGCCGAGCAGGGCACCCAGACGATTGCGTTTGAGATTGCCTGTTCTAAGGGGACCTACGTTCGGACGTTGGCGGTCGATCTCGGTCGACAGTTGGGCGTTCCCGCCGTGATGGCCTCACTGACGCGGTTAAAGAGCGGTGGTTTTGACTTAGCCGATACCGTGACCCTGGAACAGGTGGCCGCCGCGATGGCCGATGAAGACCTGTCTACAATCTTGCGGCCAATCGACTACGCCCTGCGGGATTATCCGCACGTGGCGTTGTCCGAACGGTTATGGGGGTTGGTTAAGAACGGGGTCTTCTTGGATGAAGCCCAGGTCGGTAGCACGGCGCCGGTGGTGGCGCTGACCTATCAGGACCAGACAAAGTGTCTGTATCAGTATTTACCCGAAAAAAAGCAATACAAACCATTAAAGATGTTTACAGTGAATTAAAAGTTGAGAAAGAGGCGTCTAGTCATGGAAGTTATTCGAATACATCATCCCCTAGACCCACGCCAGATTCCCAATGAGCCGGTTGTTTTGGCCATGGGATTCTTTGATGGCGTTCATCGGGGGCATCAAGCGGTCATCAGACGGGCTAAGGCGCTCGCTACGGCCAAACAGGTCAAACTCGCGGTATTGACCTATGACCATCACCCGGCGCTGGTCTATCGCCCGTTAGAGGGGGATGATCGTAAGTACCTGAGTACGCCAGACCGAAAGCTCCAGCAGCTGGATCGGTTGGGTGTTGATCGGGTATTTCTGGTGAGTTATACCGGTGACTTCTCGGCACAAACGCCCCAGGAATTTGTCGACCATTACCTGGTGGCCTTTCACACGGTAACGGCCGTGGCTGGATTTGACCACACCTATGGCAAGAAGGACATCGCCACGATGGATCGACTACCGGCGTACGCCCAGGGCCGGTTTGATGTGGAAACCGTGGCCAAGGAAGCCAGCAATCAGGAGAAAATTAGTTCCACGCGGATTCGACAGGCCATGAAGGCCGGGGACGTGGACACGGCCAACGCTTTGTTGGGGTATCTCTACCGTTCAACCGGGGTTGTGGTCCACGGTGAGGCGCGTGGGCGAACGATTGGCTTTCCCACGGCCAACGTCTTGACACCGGAAAACGAATGGATTCCGGGGATTGGCGTGTACACGGCCCGCTTAAAGGTCGGCGCCATCTGGTATCCCGGCATGATTTCGGTCGGACGTAACGATACATTCGGCGATAATCGGCCGATTACCGTTGAGATGAATCTGTTGGATTATCAGGGGAATCTCTATGGCGAAAACGTGGAAGTTGAGTGGCATCACCGTTTACGTGGTCAGGTGAAATTTGACGGCGCAGATGGTTTAATCGCGCAATTGAAAAAGGATGAGGCCGCGACCCGGACGTATTTTTCACGGGTAGCCGCTGATTAAGCACTGACAAGAGTGGGACAAAAGGCGATTAGCTGGTGAGCATTAAGGCAGATAACCGAATAATCCTGGGCTTGAATTGTTTGGTTATCTGTTTTAAGCGGAACCAGCTGCCTTTTGGCCTACGTTTCGGCAATTTAGGTTCGGAGACGCAAAGAGTCTGGGCGGTTTTGTCCCAGACTTTTTTGATTCAACATGGCGGGATTGAGAAGATAAGGGTAAGTCGCATTAGATTTGGTCTGCGGAGAAATGCTGAGATTCCCCGTAATGTGAGGGATTAAACCAGCGTGAATTTGACCAATTAGCACTTAATTGCAGGGATTGCTAATTTTTCTACCAGATTTCTTGACTTCAAAACCCGGTTTTGCTACATTATATATGTGTCTTAGCACTTGATTAGTTTGAGTGCTAAAAAAGGGGTGATTGTGATGCTTTCAGAAAGACAAATGATGATTCTGCGAGCCGTTGTCCGAGATTTCACCAATACCGGTGTTCCGGTGGGGTCAAAGGCATTAGCCAAGCAGTTACCCATCCACGTAAGCTCTGCAACAATTCGTAACGAGATGGCAGCCTTGGAGGAGCAGGGTCTGATTAAGAAGACCCATTCCTCATCCGGCCGAATTCCTTCGGTGGAAGGCTACCGATATTATGTTGATCATCTCGTGAAGCCCGATCCACTGCGGCCCAACGATATTGATGTGATTCAGTCTTCTTTGGGCGGTGATTTTCATAAGATTGATGAGATTATCTCGCAATCGGCGACGATCCTGTCTAATTTGACGAGTTACACGGCATTCACGTTGAAGCCGGAGCTAAAGGACAGTCGTCTCAGTGGTTTCCGTTTGGTGCCACTGGGAAAACGGCAGATTATGGCGATTCTCGTGACCGACAGTGGTGATGTGGAGAACCAGACCTTCGACGTGGCTGGTGATGTCGATGGCGAACAGCTGGAAGCAGTGGTTCGTCTGATCAATGATCAACTCGTGGGACTGACTTTACCGGAAGTCTTGAAGAAGCTACAGGCTGAGATTCCCGCCCAGATTGCCAATTATCTCCAGAGTCCGCAGGGATTCTTGGATATCTTTGGCGATGTATTGACGCGTGCCGCACAGGAGCGGTTCTACGTTGGTGGGCGGCTGAATCTGCTGAACTTCTCGCAGGATAGTGATGTGGATTCACTGAAGTCCCTCTATTCATTGATCGACAAGACCGATGACATTGCCAGTGTGTTGGGACAACCCAGTGATAAGATTTCGGTTCGAATTGGCAATGAAATGACCAATGATGCACTCCGGAATTTCAGCCTAATCACGGCGACTTATGACGTTGACCAACATGGTCAAGGGATGATCGCCATCCTGGGACCCACGCGGATGCCATATTCACGAATGCTCGGAATTGTTGGCGCTTTTCGTGAAGAACTCGCGAAAAAACTATTAGATTATTACCGGTTTTATGACGAGTAAAGAAAGGGAGGGTTTTTATCGTGGCTGACAAGCAACAAGCGTCTACCGATGACCAAACTGCGGCAAAGGCCGCCACTACCAAGCCGGATTCAAAGACTGAAGCGGCTAAAGAAGCAGCACCAAAGAAACCGAAATTTGCTAAGAAGGTTGCGACTGCTGCCGAGGTTGAGGCACTTAAGAGCAAGGCCAGTGACTTTGAAGACAAGTATCTGCGTGCAGAAGCAGAGGTGCAAAACATGCAGGCGCGTTTCCAAAAGGAACAGGCCACACTCATCAAGTACGATGGCCAGCAATTGGCTAAGGATGTACTCCCCGTCATTGACAACCTTGAACGGGCTCTGGCGGTTGAGGCAGCGGACGAGACGGGTAAGCAGCTGAAGAAGGGGGTCCAGATGACCTATGATCATCTGGAGGATGCCCTGAAGCGTAACCACGTCACGGAGATTGAAGCCATTGGGAAGACTTTCGACCCAACGCTGCATCAAGCTGTTCAATCAGTGCCCGCTGAAGACGGCCAGACCACTGAAACGGTGGTTAAGGTCCTTCAGAAGGGCTATCAATTGAAGGATCGTGTTCTTCGACCAGCAATGGTTGTTGTGGCACAATAAAACAAACAAAAAACTAATAAAGAGGGAATTTTTGATGGCAAGTAACAAGATTATCGGAATTGACTTAGGGACGACTAACTCAGCCGTTGCCGTTCTTGAAGGTAGTACCCCGAAGATTATCGCGAACAAGGAAGGTGCCCGGACGACGCCATCTGTTGTCGCCTTTAAAGATGGTGAAACACAAGTCGGTGAAGTTGCTAAGCGCCAAGCCATCACTAACCCGAACACCATTTCATCTATTAAGAGTCACATGGGTGAAGCTGGATATAAGGTTAGCGTTGATGGCAAGGACTACACGCCCCAACAAATCTCCGCAATGATTTTACAACACTTGAAGTCATTCGCCGAAGACTACATTGGCGATACGGTTGAAAAGGCCGTTATCACGGTACCAGCCTACTTCAACGATGCCCAACGGCAAGCCACCAAGGATGCTGGTAAGATCGCCGGCTTAAACGTTGAACGGATCATCAACGAACCAACGGCCGCTGCCTTAGCCTATGGCTTGGACAAGCAAGACAAGGATGAAAAGATCATGGTTTACGACCTTGGTGGTGGGACCTTTGATGTTTCCGTCTTGGACTTAGGTGATGGTGTTTTCGATGTTCTGTCTACAAACGGGGATACCCATTTAGGTGGGGATGACTTCGATAAGAAGATCATGGATTGGTTAATCGCCGACTTCAAGCAAGAAAACGGTGTGGACTTATCCAAGGACAAGATGGCCTTACAACGGTTGAAGGACGCTGCTGAAAAGGCTAAGAAGGACCTTTCCGGTGTGACGGAAGCCCAAATCAGCTTGCCATTTATCTCTGCCGGCGCAAACGGGCCTTTGCACTTGGAAAAGTCATTGACGCGTGCTAAATTCAACGAATTGACCGCTGACTTAGTCGAAAAGACGCGGATCCCAGTTGAAAATGCGTTGAAGGATGCCGATTTAAAGGCTGGCGACATTGATGTTGTCATCTTAAACGGTGGTTCTACGCGGATTCCAGCCGTTCAAGAAGCCGTTGAAAAGTGGACGGGTAAGGAATCTAACCATTCCATCAACCCTGATGAAGCCGTTGCCTTAGGTGCCGCTGTTCAAGGTGGGGTCATCACCGGTGATGTGAAGGATGTTGTGCTGTTGGATGTCACCCCATTGTCCTTAGGTATTGAAACCATGGGCGGTGTCTTCACCAAGTTAATCGATCGGAACACGACGATTCCTACCAGCAAGTCACAAGTCTTCTCAACTGCTGCGGATAACCAACCAGCCGTTGATATTCACGTCTTACAAGGTGAACGGCCAATGGCTGCGGACAACAAGACGTTGGGTAACTTCCAACTTGCTGACATTCCGGCCGCACCTCGTGGGGTTCCTCAAATCCAAGTGACCTTCGATATCGATAAGAACGGGATCGTGAACGTTTCCGCTAAGGATATGGGGACCAACAAGGAACAGAAGATTACCATTAAGAGTTCCGGTGGTCTGTCCGACGAAGAAATCGATAAGATGATGAAGGAAGCTAAGGAAAACGAAGCTGCCGACAAGAAGCGTAAGGAAGAAGTCGATACCAAGAACGAAGTCGATCAATTACTCTTCCAGACCGACAAGACGTTGAAGGACGTTAAGGGCAAGGTCTCTGATGATGAAATCAAGAAGGCGGAAGATGCCCGTGATGCCTTAAAGAAGGCCCAAGAAGCCAACAACTTGGATGACATGAAAGCCAAGAAGGATGATTTGAACAAGATTATCCAAGACTTGTCTGTCAAGTTATACCAACAAGCACAACAGGCTCAAGGCGGCGACGCTAATGGCGCTGCTGGCCAGGCTGCCGGTGCCGATGGTGCCCAGACTGATGGCAAGGATGGCGACACCGTTGACGGTGACTTCCATGAAGTCCACGATGACGACGATAAGGATAAGAAATAGCCAGTCGTGATAGTGACGTAAGTTGTCAGGCAAAAAGTCAGAGTCCGTGGGGCTTTGGCTTTTTGTTTCGAGTATGCTATTCTTACTAGTAGCGAAAAAATTCGGAACGGATTGGGAGGAAAACGATGGCGCAATCGGACTTATATGGCGTATTAGGTGTCTCTAAGGATGCCAGCCAAGAAGAAATTAAGAAGGCCTACCGGAAATTATCAAAGAAGTATCATCCAGACTTGAACAAGGCCCCGGATGCGGCGGACAAGTTCAAGGAAGTTCAGGATGCCTACGATGTCTTGGGTGATCCGGATAAACGGGCTAATTACGACCAATACGGTTCTGCCGATGGGCCCCAAGGCTTTGGTGGCTTTGGCGGCGGTAGTGCCGGTGCCGGTGGCGGCTTCGGCGGTTTTGGTGGCGGCGGTGGTTTCGACGACATCTTCAACCAATTCTTTGGTGGCGGTGGCGCGCAACGGAATCCTAACGCCCCACGCCCGGGCCGTGATCTGCAGTACCAGATGAACCTCAAGTTTGAAGAGGCCATCTTTGGGAAGAAGACCAAGATTAAATATACGCGTGAAGCACAGTGTCATACCTGTGGTGGGAACGGTGCTAAGCCAGGAACATCGCCGGTCACCTGTCACCAATGTGGTGGCTCGGGTTACGTGACGACCGAGACCAACACCCCATTAGGACGGATGCGGAGTCAACAACCTTGTCCTGTCTGCCACGGCACGGGCCAAGAAATTAAGGAAAAGTGCCCAACCTGTGGGGGCTCTGGCCATGAAGAAGAACAGCACGAAGTTGAAGTTAAGATCCCTGCTGGGGTTGATGACGGTCAACAAATGCGGCTTCAAGGCCAAGGTGAAGCGGGTCAAAATGGCGGTGGCTATGGCGATCTCTTCATCATCTTCCAAGTCACGCCTAGCAAGGACTTCCGGCGTGATGGCACGGAAATTTACTTTGATCAACCGATTTCGTTTGTTCAGGCGTCCCTGGGTGACGACGTGACGGTTAAGACTGTCCACGGGGATGTGAAGCTGAAGGTCCCTGCTGGAACACAGGGAGGCACCACGTTCCGTTTACGCGGAAAGGGTGCGCCTCGACTGCGAGGCAACGGCAATGGTGATGAGCACGTGACGGTAAAAGTGATGACCCCGAAGAACTTGAATAAGGGACAACGGGATGCGCTCAGAGACTTTGCGAAGGCCAGTGGTGAAACGGTTTCTGGCACGGGCAAAGGTAACTTATTTAACAAAATGCGTGATAAATTCAATGAAAATTAGCTTGCGGGCCGAAGTGCTCTAAGTGCTAATCTGTCAAGGCTGCTGAGGATTTCAGCAGCCTTTTTTTGATGGCAAAATCTATAATAAAAGTTATTAATTAAAAAGAAACGTTTAAGGTTGAGTAAGGTTAATTGCAATCCGGTTTTAGCAATGATACTCTCAAAACATAAGGAGCGCAGGATGACTGCGGAACTCCTCACCACATACCGTGGATTCGTCGGGGAAATGACACGCTATGTGGTTGCGAACGGAAGCTGATTTGGGGGACGAATCGATCAGCAAACTTGGGGGTGAATTTCATGAGAGCAAAGTGGCTGGCAATCTGGCATCAGCCAGTAGTGGCCTTTATCGGATGGACTCTGTTCTACTTTGTGATTTTGATGGTTTTGGTTTATTTGTACGGTTATAGTGGTTTAAACAACTCGACATTTATTTACAACGAGTTCTAGTTGCGGGGTCAACTAACCAATAACCACGACTTCTTTGGGGGGGATATAGAAATGATAGAAAACATGATCACAGCGATCGATCAGTTTGCCACGCGTGAACCGGATCGCATCGCGTACGATGATCTGGGGCACACGAACACGTATGGTGACTTGAAACAACGCTCGGATGCTTTGGCCGCCCACTTGGATGCCATGCCATTACCAGCACATGCACCGATCTTGGTGTATGGCGGTCAAACTTTTGATATGATGGCGACGTTCTTGGGAATTGTCAAGAGCGGTCACGCATACGTACCAATTGATACGCATTCACCGTTGGAACGGATTACGACAATTAATGAAATTGCGCAACCAGCCGCAGCGATTGCGGTCAGTGCGTTACCCACGACTTTAGGCGACACACCCGTGGTAACGCCCGATGAGTTGCGGAACATCTTTGATGGACCAACCGTAGATTATCAGGTCGATCACGCTGTTAGCGGGGATGACAACTACTATATTATCTTTACGTCGGGGACAACCGGTAAACCTAAGGGTGTGCAGATTTCGCACAAAAACTTATTAAGCTACGTGAATTGGATGCTTAGTGCCGACTTTGTCCTGCCAACGTATCCACGCACGTTATCGCAGGCACCTTATTCGTTCGACCTTTCCGTCATGGACTGGGGTCCCACGTTAGCGAGTGGCGGCACGCTGGTGGCCCTACCCAAGACGGTGACGGATAACTTCAAGCAACTGTTCGAGACGTTGCCGCAGATGAATCTGGATGTCTGGGTCTCAACGCCGTCATTTATGGACATTTGCTTGTTGGAGCCCACTTTTGATGCTAAACATTATCCGCGACTCAGCCGGTTTCTCTTCTGTGGTGAAGAATTGACCCATGCAACGGCGCAGACGCTTCACCAGCGGTTCCCAGATGCCCGCATCTTCAACACTTACGGTCCAACCGAAACGACGGTGGCGGTGACGCAGGTAGAGATTACCGCAGAAGTCTTGGCGAATTACCCACGGCTGCCGATCGGCCACGTTAAGGGGGATACCCAGATTAACGTGGTGGATGATCAACTGAAGCCGGTGCCGGATGGAACCGAGGGTGAAATTTTGATCAGTGGGCCCTCCATGTCGAAGGGTTATCTGAACAATCCTGAGAAGACGGCCAAAGCGTTCGTCACGGTTGACGGTCAGCGGGTTTACCGTTCCGGGGACCTGGGCGTTAAGCAAGCTAACGGGTTGATTATGTATCGTGGTCGGACCGACTTTCAGATTAAGCTCCACGGATACCGGATCGAATTGGAAGAGGTGAACCACTACCTGTCCCAAGAAGCCCACATTCAGGTGGGGGTTGCGGTCCCACGGTATGACCGGAATCATAAGGTCAGCCAACTGATTGCTTGGGTCGTTCCAAGTGAACACGACTTTGCCAGTGAATTAGACCTTACTAAGGCGATCAAGGATAATTTGCAGGGCGGCGACATGATGGAATACATGATTCCACAACGCTTTGTGTACAAGGACAGCCTACCGATGACCCCCAACGGCAAGGTTGATATTAAATCAATCATTGCCGAGGTCAATCAATAATGTTGACATTTGAACCGTACGGCAACCCAACGTATTTCGCCTTGTTGGGCGTGGCGTTACTGCCACTGATGATTGGTCTTCTGTACGGCAAACGGTCGCGTCTCTACGAAACGTTAATTTCAATCTTCTTTCTGGTCTTGACCTTTGGCGGTGCTAAGTGGACGCAAGGGGTGGCCTTGATTATTTACATTTTGTACGAGGTGGGCTTAACCTGGGGGTATGCCGTTTACCGGAAGAAACACAATTCGGGGCCGTTCTTTTACCTGTTGGTTCTCTTAGCCATTGCACCACTGACGATCGTCAAGGTGACGCCGGCCGTTGAAAACGGGCAGGCCTCACTGATCGGGTTTCTGGGGATCAGTTATCTGACCTTTAGAGCCGTTCAGACGATTATGGAAATCAGGGATGGTGCGATCAAGAACTACAACGTGATGACGTTCCTGCAGTTCATGCTCTTCTTCCCCACGATTTCTTCGGGGCCAATCGACCGTTATCGTCGGTTTGAGGCGGACTATCGTTCGGTGCCCGATCGGGAGAAATACCTGGGGATGCTGCAAAAGGGCGTTCGTTACCTGTTTGTCGGCTTCATGTACAAGTTTATTCTGGCTTACTATTTTGGGACGATTCTGATGCCCAAATTACAACTGATGGCGATTCATTCACGTGGTGGTTTTCTCGATATCTCGTGGCCGTTAGTTGGCTACATGTACGCCTACAGTGCCGATTTGTTCTTTGACTTTGCGGGTTACAGTTTGTTTGCCGTGGGGACCTCCTATATCATGGGGATCGGCACGCCGATGAACTTCAAGCAACCCTGGCGGTCACCGAACATTAAGGATTTCTGGAACCGTTGGCACATTACCTTGTCGTTTTGGTTCCGTGACTTTATCTACATGCGCCTGGTCTTCTGGTTCATGAAGCATAAGGTCTTCAAGAAGCCAACGACAACGGCCAATGTAACCTATATCATCAACATGCTGATCATGGGGTTCTGGCACGGGGTCACGTGGTTCTACATCACTTACGGTCTCTTCCACGGGGTCGCACTGGTGATTAACGACATGTGGCTACGCTATAAGAAGAAGCACCGTGAGAGCGTACCGCACAACTGGTTTACGCAGATCTTCGCCATCTTCTTGACGGGAAACTTGGTCTGCTTTAGTTTCCTGATCTTTTCGGGGATTTTGGATAAAGTTTGGTTTTAATTAACTTAAAAGGATTTATTTCATCGAGGGGGAAATAAAAATGGATATCAAAGGAACTGTATTAAACATTTTGAACGATTTAACGGGTAGCGATGTTAGTGGCGCAATGGACGACAACTTGTTCGATAGTGGCATTATGGACTCAATGGCGTCCGTACAACTATTATTATCGCTGCAAAGCGAACTGGGTATTAACGTACCTGTTTCCGAATTTGAGCGGTCAGAGTGGGACACGCCCAACAAAATCATTGCGAAAGTTGAAAGCCTGGCCTAGCCAATGGCAAAGCGATTACTACGGATTTTTGGTCCGTTAATTCTCGCGGCTATTCTCGTTTTTGCGGTACTCGCTTCGCCAGTGACTTTTGGGTTTAAGCATATTAGTGCCGCCCGAGAGCGCCAGGCAGCCGTATCGTTGTCACCCAACGTTTTGCGCGGCAAGCATATTAAAGAAGCGGCGCTGAGTAACGGTTACGTCCCATTCTTCGGTTCGTCAGAGTGGTCACGGATTGATCCCATGCATCCGTCGGTTCTGGCCCAGAAGTATCACCGGGACTATCGACCATTCTTACTGGGTGCACGGGGAACCCAATCGTTGACGCAATTCTTCGTGATGCAAAATATTCAGAGCGAATTGCGTAACAAAAAAGCGGTTGTCTTTGTGTCACCACAGTGGTTTGTGAAGGGTGGAACGCGTAAGGATGCGTTTGGCTTCTACTATTCACAATTGCAGACGACGGAATGGTTAACCCATTACCGGCACGATGCCATTGATCAGTATGCAGCGAAACGACTTCTTCAGATGCCCGCGGCTAAATCGGACCATTTCATCTATGCGGCATTACAACGGGTGGCAGCTGGTAAATCATTGACGGACTATCAACGGTTCTACCTGCAGACACGGAAGAACATGTTGACGCAAGAAGACCAGTTCTTCTCCGGCATTAATTTACCATCGCAGAACTTGAGTCGAGTGAACCGGCAAGCCAAGAAGTTACCCACTCATTACTCCTATTCGGCGCTGGATCGACTCGGTGGTCAGTTAGGGAAACAAGCAACGGGCAACAACCGCTTCCAGATCAGTGATAAGTTCTACAATCAGGGATTGAAGCAGGAAATCAAGTCGGGGAGTCTAAAGGGCTTCCAGAAGAACTTGTCCTACCTCAAGTCGCCTGAGTACAGTGACTTCCAGCTGATTTTGGATCAATTTGCCCGGCTGAATACGAATGTCATCTTCATCATTCCACCAATTAATCAGCGTTGGCAAAAGTATACCGGCTTATCGGCCACGATGCTGAAGCAATTCGACCAGAAGATTCACTATCAACTGCAGTCGCAAGGCTTTAATAACATTGTGGACCTGTCAGACAAGGGGAACGTGCCGTACTTCATGACCGACACGATTCATCCAGGCTGGCGCGGTTGGCTGGCCATTGATCGGCGGGTGGATCCGTTCTTAACCAAGAAGCAGGCCCAACCGCATTACAAGATTAATGACAAGTTTTATGATAAGCAATGGCAACAGTTGGGGCCTAATCAGCTGCAACAGTACGAAAATGAAACGAAATAACGTGTCAGGTCCGAGTGAGAGCTCGGGCCTTTTGCGTTTCCGGTGGTTTTTGCAGCGGGCTTTTCTTTTAGTTTGTGCTTACTGCGGATGGTTGGTATAATTGTCTGGACATGGTGTTTAAGAAAGTAGGAAATCAACATGGATCTTGAGAAATTAAAAAACCATCAAAAATATATCCGCAACTTTTCCATTGTGGCTCACATTGACCACGGAAAATCCACGATTGCGGACCGAATCTTGGAGCTTACGGATACCATCTCCAAGCGCGATATGCAAGATCAAGTGTTGGATAGCATGGACCTTGAACGCGAACGGGGTATTACGATTAAGCTGAATGCCGTTGAATTGACGTATCACGCCAAGGATGGCCACGACTATGAGTTTCACTTGATTGATACGCCGGGGCACGTAGACTTCTCCTATGAGGTCTCACGGAGTCTGGCGGCCTGTGAGGGTGCGGTGCTGGTCGTCGATGCCGCGCAGGGGGTCGAAGCACAGACATTGGCCAACGTGTATTTGGCCTTAGATGATGATTTGGAAATTGTGCCGGTCGTTAATAAGATCGATTTGCCCGCGGCTGATCCGGAAAAGGTCAAGCAAGAGATTGAAGACGTGATTGGACTCGACGCTTCGGATGCCGTGCTGGCCAGTGCTAAGAAGGGCATCGGTATTCCAGAATTGTTGGAACAGATTGTCCACAAGGTGCCGGCACCCACGGGCAACTTGGATGCGCCCCTGAAGGCGTTGGTCTTTGACTCCGTCTACGATGATTATCGTGGCGTGGTCATGAGTGTGCGGCTCTTTGAGGGCACCGTTCAACCGGGTGATAAGATTCTCCTGATGAATAGTGGAAGTGAATACGAAGTCACCGAGGTCGGCGTGAACTCGCCGAAGCCGATTTCTCGCGATTATCTGATTGCTGGAGATGTGGGTTACATCACGGCCAGCATCAAGGATATCGCGGATACTCGGGTGGGTGATACCGTCACCAACGCCGAGATGCCCGCAGAGAAGGCCTTGCCGGGTTATCGGGAAATGAACCCGATGGTCTACGCCGGGCTGTACCCCACGGATAACGCGAAATTGAATGATTTACGGGAAGCCTTGGAAAAATTGAAACTCAACGATGCTGCGTTGGAATTCGAACCCGAAGCCTCACAGGCGTTAGGCTTTGGGTTCCGGTGTGGGTTCCTGGGGATGCTCCACATGGATGTCATTCAGGAACGGCTGGAACGTGAATTCAATCTGGATTTGATTACGACGGCCCCATCCGTTACCTACCACGCGTACTTGACGGACGGGACGATGAAGACGGTGGAGAACCCAGCGGAAATGCCGGAAGCCTCCGCCATCAAACGGATTGAAGAACCGATCGTGAAGGCGACTATCATGGCGCCTAACGACTACGTGGGCGCGGTCATGGACCTGTGCCAGCACCGCCGGGGTCAGTTCCTGACGATGGAGTATTTGGACGATTACCGCGTGAATATCATTTACAACATGCCGCTGTCGGAAATCATCTTTGACTTCTTCGATAAGTTGAAGTCTAGCACCCGTGGTTACGCGTCGTTGGATTATGAACGCAGTGGCTACCAAGAGGCCGATCTGGTGAAGATTGATATCCTGTTGAACGGCGATAAGGTCGATGCGCTGAGTTTCATTGCTCACCGGACGTTTGCCGCCCAACGGGGTCGTGAGATTGCGTCACGGCTGAAGGGCATTATTCCGCGCCAGAACTTCGAAATCCCTGTCCAAGCCGCAATTGGCGCCAAGATCATCGCCAGAACGACGATCAAGGCCTACCGTAAGGACGTGACCGCCAAGCTTTATGGTGGTGACCGTACTCGGCGGATGAAATTGTTGGAGAAGCAAAAGGTCGGTAAGAAACGCATGAAGGCTGTGGGGAAGGTTGATATCCCGCAGGAAGCGTTCATGGCAGTTTTGAAGACTGATGAGGATGAAACGAAGTAATAGGATCTGAGATATCAATATTTGTGCCATACATTAATCATTGAACAGTTACTCAATGATTAATGTATGGCATTTTTTTATATTTTCCCCTTTTATGAACTTCTAAATATAGAAGCTCTTATATTTTAGGTATCTTATTTCGCAATTGAAACCATAGAATGGATATACTAAGATGGACGTAACCTATAAAAGTGAATTAAGGCAAAACTTGAGAGGGGTAAAGAAATTGTTAAATGAAATAAGCAGTAAGGACACAATAAGCCTTAGCTATGCTGTCAATGTTGTGGAGGAAGCATTTGGAATGACCCTAGAGCAAATACCGAATGCTTATAAATTTAAGGGGATTGAGTCTCAAAATACGGTCTTGCCTTTTTCGTCGGACAGTTCTAGTTACGACACCAATCCTGATTTGAAAAGGACCCTCGATCGGGTGTTTCCAGGCTATCGGACTTATCGGCTAACGGGTCTACGGATCATTTATAACCTATATGAACAAGCGCTATGCAGGACAAAAAAGTAGTTTCCCCTCGCTAACTAGCGATTAATTTAAGAGACGGATTTGAACGAGCTTGATGATGCAGTTATCACCAAGCTCGTTCAAAAGCTAATAATCGTCTTCGTAAGTCCTTAGGATGCAGTCTCTAATGGAAGTTTTCTTTGGACAGTCGATAAACATTTCCATTAATATCAGATGTTATAGAATCAATTGCTCAAGCTGGCCCTAGTGAGTTACTTCAGAAAGGACTTAAACATGTCTACAATCTATGCAATGAGTGACATCCATGGGTGTCTTGAGGCCCTGGAAGAGGCTCTTGACCGCATTCATTTAGGTAAATCCGATCGGCTGATATTCATCGGCGATTACGTCGATGAGGGCGATCAGTCGTTTCAAGTTTTAAATAAGATTATGCACTTGGAAGAACAGTATCCTAAGCAGGTCGTTGTGTTATTGGGTAATCATGATGAATGGCTATGCAATTGGCTTTTCCCTGTAGAAAGTGCCGTAGACTCACCCGCAACCATCGTGGATTTTAAAACAATTAAAAGCTTCTTCAATGAGTCCGAGTTACTGGAAATTGTTAAAGCCAGTCAAGCTCTCCAAGCGACTGGTGGTGGAGATGACGGTTTAGATGAGCTCATTCGACAGAAGGTTCTACAAACAACGCGAGCTAAAGCGGTCTGCCATTGGTTAAAGAAAAAAATCACAGCCAAACGGTATGATGAATGTCAAAATCAGATTTTTGTTCACGCAGGAATTGATGAAGAGGCGGGTGAATACTGGAAACAAGGAACCCTGGATAATATTTTTACCAATAAATTTCCAGCGACGACAGGGAAGTTTTATAAGGATATTGTTAGCGGCCACATTAACTCGGCGGAAGTCGCGAATGATCAGAGCTACTTAGGCCTTGTGTATTGGGACAGATACAACCACTTCTTCATCGACGGAAATACGATGGTTAGTGGGGTTGTGCCGGTATTAAAATATGATACCGAGACGATGCACTACTCATCTTTTAAAAAGAGAAATGGGTCTTGGAAAGAGTACCGCATCAAGTAAGCTAGTGGAACCTAATCACTGATCTTAACGCAATATAAAGTAAACAACGCTAGCCCATTCTTTTTTGGAGAGTGGGCTAGCGTTGTTTGGAAAAGTGGGCGTCATTGTGAGCTAACCATGCATAATATTAAATAGATTAGTTGACAGATCTCTAAACATTACTATGATTAAAGCGACACTATTACTGTAATGTGTTGATTTGTGATCGGAATTCCACTAGAATGGGGTTTGGCAGACAGATACGATAACCGTTCAGATAGGCTCGCGTCCTGAGATGTCTTGCCCATTTTAATAGTGTGTAGGTACACATTAAAAAATTACGCGAATAATGACTGCGCTCTCATGCCACTTCAGATGCTAGATTAGCTGGGGTGATCTTTAACGTAAGTAGCCTGAATGTGACCTGTGAGTCAATCTTTGGGTTTAAACTGAAACTCGGTCTCCAAGGGCGCAAACAGCGCTGCCACGGCCTGGCCTTTGGCTTGATAGGCGACAAATAGTTCCGTGACTTCCTCAGGTGTATACGTATAGTTTGACCGATCGGAAAGGTTGGTGAGTAACCGTAAATCGTGAACGACACGGCTCATCCGTTTTTCGGCTAAGCGGCGAAAGCGTTCATGTGCCGTCTGTGATTCGGGATCAGTCGTAGATTGATTTTTAAAGGTAAACCCAGTCGGCATTTCGTTGTAGCGGGTGGGGCCGGTTTCTTGAAAGTATTTTTGTGAGGCTACCCCCAATTTTTGGTAGGTTCCAAACAATTCGGAAATATCTTCAGTGGTATAAACGTACTGTGGGGCACTAAGGTTAGCGATAAGATTCATGACTTGATAGATACGGGTCAATCTATTAGCGCCGATTCGACGGAATTTTTGGTTACGGGATTCCATATGACACCTCCATAAAGACTATTGTAAGGAAGCTGGGATAGTGGGTCAATGCAAACAGGCAAGGAAGAACGGTTCAACAGTAGTAAGCCGGACCAATATAGGGCTAATCAAATTAACTCAAGGAGAACAACACGATGAAAGAAGCAAAAATTGATCAACATTTTCGGTTTATTAGAGTTGTGAGCAGGCGGTTTCGCCAGCTAGCAGACATCAATGAATTACTGCAGACGCTGGCCTATAGACCGCAGACGTACGCGGTCACGCCAGATAATGAGAAAGAAATGTTTGCGGCCTGGCAACATCAGTTGGCAGTTCTTGGACAGTGTTTTGATGCTGATCACCGCAATCCGCAGCATGATGCTCTCATAACGACTTTTGCGTTTACTGACGATCCTGTCAGCGAGAAGAATGCCCGGTTTATACGAGTCGCGACGAAACGGTTGAACAGATTATTCCGTATTTTATCTAATCTGTGTAACGCCGCGTTCGCACCCTACATCTCGACCAGTCAAGAAAGAACGGCCCTAATGACGGCCCTTAACAAGCAATATGAAACAACGCGGACATTGTTCTTACCTCAGGCGCTCACCAGTGACCTTTTAGAAAAATTAGACTCGCCGGTTTATCGCGTACTGGGCCTGAACCTGAATGGCAAGGCGGGAAAGTCTAATCTCAGTGCCTCCCTCAAAGAAGACGTGTTGCCGGCTTTAGATGAGTTGGACGAAGCACCGGATTTATTGGCGTTTAATGAGCTGCATAAAACTGCGGATTTTGCTGAATTTGTGGATCGTATTGAGCAGGCCAACTACCGCGTGATTACGGATCCACGACCGGCAGCCAATCATGAGAATGAATGTCTTTTGGCTTTTGGCCCGCGGCTGATTTCGTTGCGGGAAAAATTACCCGTTTACTATCCTGATGAGCCCACTGGCTGTGACTACCTTGCAACGGTATTGCCATTGTATTCGGGGGTTAAGGTGGGCATTGCGTCGATCAGGCTTCATCCGGCATTGACTGAAGCGAGCTATCAGGCCCACCGCGAGAGTGGCGATCTCAGTGCAGCGGGGTACATGAATATGGCGACGGATGCGTTGCCCCATCTTGAAGAAATGATTCAACGGCTGACAAACGAAGGAAATGCAGATATCATCGTTATCCTTGGCGACCATAACCATGCGCGTATCATTTCAGACGGAAATTATTCCGGTTTGGACCAAGAGCCGGCCAGTGAGTTCGTGCAGCGTAAATTGCTAGCTAAATTTGGGTTGGTTCTACAGACACCGGCTAATGGCGGAAGTTTCATTCATCAGGGAAGTGGCACCAAAACGGAAATTTCAGATGATCATGTGACGCTATCATCCAGTATTCAAATTGATTCGTTAGCCTATCGCTGGCTAAAGTCTAAGCGATTGGATCATGCAGCCGTTTGTGCGCAGCTTACTTTTCCAACGCATGTTTAGGACTTTTTGAAGATGGCACCATGTGCTTTAGAAGTTATGGGAAGGCTTGGACTAAATGAGGGACATCGGAACCAGATTATATAAAACAAAGCAAGCGTGAGGGTAAACCAAAACCAGAAACGTACAAAACGATAATATGATATTATTGTTGACAAATAAACTCTTGGACACTATACTTCTGATAATCCCACTTGTGAGAGGTGATAAATATGCGAGAAGTGATTGTGCTCTCTGATATCCATGGACAAATGCTGGTTTTCCCCAAGTTAGAGGAGATGCGGGCA
Source organism: Lactobacillus sp. HBUAS51381 (assembly GCF_012641095.1). Classification (GTDB taxonomy): domain Bacteria; phylum Bacillota; class Bacilli; order Lactobacillales; family Lactobacillaceae; genus Levilactobacillus. The sequence goes on along the minus strand of NZ_JAAVSC010000002.1, from coordinate 118,198 downwards.
CGCTATCCGCAAGCTTCCATCGTGTTTCTAGGTGACTACCAAGATTCGTTTCATCACCATACCGGCTTTGCGGCGGCTCAGAAGATTTTTGAGATGCAGCGTGCGGATCCCACACATGTCTTTGCGATCCTGGGAAACCACGATGAAGATGCTTGGGAAAGTCTAACGGGCAAGAATACTTACTGGCTAGAAGCTGGTGGTGATGACGTGATTGCTGAAGCCGTTTTGGGAGCAACGCAACAGCCGGCTAATTTATCAGAGGCTATTGCCCTGGTAAAACGGCAGTACGCGCCATTGTTTACCTGGATGGGGCGGTTGCCATCAACGCTTCGAATCGGTAAGTTAGTCTTTGTTCACGCAGGGCTCGACCTGACGCTTGCTGATCCCGTCAATGATACGCCTGAAAGGGATAAGTACTGGCTACGGGAACCATACTGGTATTCGGCACTCTATCCGAACTATGCACATAATCCTTTGCAGCAGGCAATTGTCAGTGGGCATACACCAACTCCCTTGATTACGGGAATTTATGACGCGTCTAAAGCTAAGGCGACTTTACGTAATCGGACGGTAAGCCCCAGTGGGATTCTCACGATTCAGTACGAGGGCGAACAGCCACGCTACTTTATTGATGGCGGCAACCACGGCGGTCCTGCCGGTAAGATTGGGAATATTGCGGTGCTTGATGCCGACAGTGGTCGGTTAATTGAGGCTTTTGAAGATAAATAACGGCATTGTGAGAAACGATAGTTGTCGGAGATTGGAGATAGGTAGTCGTGTTTAAATTTATTTATCGTTTGTGGGATGAACACGCTTATCGCAAGTTTGAACATCGTTACGAGGGCGTTATGCGACCGCTCTACGTAGCCAAGAAGGATTTATGGGTGGTGGATACGCCGTTCAAACAGGAACTGCGCCAAGAGAATCTAGGCGGGCACGTCGATAGTGGGCCAGAGGTCGGCAACATTGATTGGGTGCTGAGTGAATTTTCAACCAGTGGCTTGTACTTTCCCTTCTGGGATACTCGGTCACGTGAAAAACACTATCATGAGCATGCCCACACCTTTAGTGAGGTTCTGACCTTTCTAGCGAATGATCCGGCGGGCTTTAGTGTTGACGACTTTAAAAGTAGCTACTCTGAACAGGAGTTAGAGTTTATTGCCGCTGTTAAACGGCGATATGCAGAGCTTGATCGGGAAGATGCCTTGAAATTGAAAAAATAAGGTTTGGAATAAGCAGAAGGGGCTGATCGGCTGATGGCGAGCTTAGAGAAACGGACAGCGGGTAGTACGAAGAGAATTTATACTTTCGTCGGCCTCCCTGGTGCGGAAAGCTGGCTTCGTTACCAAGACGGTTTGGAACCCTATATTGTTTCGGAACAGCGTATTCGCTTGGCTGCGGGGAATCCACGCGTTCTACTTCGTAGGGGAAGACTGATTAAAACCGTCAATGCTGGTGCTGTGGTTTTGACCAAAAAGGTCGTGGATCGCTTGGTTCGGCAACGCTTAGATAATCAGGAACCGTTTATTTTAGCCGTAAATTTTTTATCTAAGGAAACCTTACGTTGGTTTCGGAAAGTCAAGGCGGCTGCCTGGGGGTATGAGGTGGTCGTGGTTAATGCGATGGGCAATCCGGGCAGTCTGGGTGCAACACATGATGATGAGGTTGTGAACCGATTGCCCGAGTACATTCGGCGCTACAAAGCTGTTGACTGGTCCGAGTTTGGTCGGGTGATCACGCCTCATGAGATGCTTTGCGAATTGGCGCAGCCTTTGCGATTCAAAACGCTTCACTCGGCCAAGAAACTCGTCGTGTTTAGCGACGTCCATGGGGATTCCCGACATTTAACCGAGCAAATGGCGAAGCTAGGGCCTGATACGGCGATGGCCTTTCTCGGAGATGCTATTGATCGCGGCCCGGATTCTGCCGGTGTGATTAGAACTTTAATTGCACATAATGATGGTTTGAATCTGCTGGGGAATCATGAGCATCGTTTGTTGGGTTGGTATCGGGAGCATCGAGAGAACTCTTCCGCGTTAAAGGAATTCACAGCGGAAACGTTGCCGCAATTAGATGCTGCGGGAATTACCGAACAGGAGATTCAGACGCTAATTAACGGAATGGGCACCTATTTAGCCATTGATTTTGCCGGTAGGAAGTTGCTGCTGAGTCACGCAGGCTTGGAACCGGTGCAAGTGGCGCAGTGGCTTCAGCCGAAGAGCTTGACGGCAGGCATTGCTTTGGCGGCGACCGATACCTTTATTCATGGAATAAGCGATGGTCGGCAGTCGGTCTATACGCGAGACATCGACCAGGTGTGGGCGGATTCGACTGAGATGGCGGAAATTATCGCGATTCATGGGCATCGCAACCGTTTTAATCGGGACGTGACGGTTAACCATAGTCTGAGCTTCAATCTGACTGATGGGGATGGCTCGACGTTTCGCTACCTCATCTTGGATGCGGCCAGTCATGAATATGAGTTACACATTGAGTCTCGTGATGGACAGGGGGAGGCTGTTAAGAAGGGACATTTTTAAGGTGAATATCATAGGAATAGTTTGGCAGGATTTCAAATTGCGTGGCTAAACTTTTCGTCAGAATATAACGATTTTGCGTGTTTTAAGTGTTATGGGTCAAGAAAAACCAATAGTTACCGGGAGCATTTCTAAAGCGTCCTCTGAGGGCGTTTTTTATTTTATTCAATATTTGGTTGCTATGCTGGTTTTATCGTGGAATAGGCCCTGATTATTTAAATATGGATATAAATTTTAATTTATAATGTTTATTTTTGGTGTTTTTGCCCTGTTTATATGAGAAAAAATAGGATGGAAAGGTTCTCTAAATCCCGTGGTAAGTAGGAATCTAAGTGGTTATATAAAATAGTTTATGGTATTGTCTAAAATGTCAATTCATGCTATGCTCTATTTGATTTTTTATGTAGGGATGTTTGTGTGAATTATTTCTATTGAGGGAAGTGAACGCAATGTCGGTGAGAGAAAAACGGCGATCTACTAGGTGTGAGACTTTAACGAGTGCGGCTGTAATAGCTTTGTCATTAGTTGGGGTAAGTGGACAAACGGCACAAGCAGATACTGTTTCGGTCGAGAGCAGTGCACGGCAATCAAGTGTTGTTTCTAATGGTGAAAAGCAGTCAAAAGAAGATAGCGTATCGGATGAGATGGATTCGTCAACGACTCAAAATAATGCCGATAATGCTGCTAATAGTGAGACTGATAACGATGATTCTCTTGATGCTGACAACAAGCAAGTTGCTGACGAGGATGAAAGCGCAACGCCAGTACTCTCGGACAAGTCGGTTACGGATGTCAGCGATAAGCAACGTGAGTTAAAGGACGATAATCCTGTTGACGGGCATTCGAATAGTTTGGCTTCTTCTAAAGATACTAGTGACGCGAGTGATATGGCAATTGCCGGAAGCGTTCGACCTAATTCGGCATTGGCATCTAAAGCGCCAGTACGGGCAACGCAAGTTAATACTGAAACCATTGATCAATGGATGCCCAATAAAAGATTACAGCAGGCGGTTTTAAGAAATCTGAACGAATCGGTTAGCGGTCGGCACTGGCAAAACGTTGCGGATATTTCCAAGGAAGATATGCTATTGCTCACGAAATTTAGCAATGATAACACCTATATTGATGGTGAAACCGAGTATTCATTAAAAGGACTTGAGTATGCGAAAAATTTAACGAGGATTACTCTTAGTAGTAGTATGAATACTGATATCCATGGAGATACATATTATCAAGGTGATGTTCGAGACATTTCACCATTGGCTAATTTAATAAAATTAACGTCTTTGGATATTCAATATAATAAAATTAGTGATATCTCAGTGTTGTCGAACTTAATAAATTTGACTGAATTTAATGCAAGCATGAATTATATTGGGGATTTTCGGCCGGTGACGAACCTTCCAAAACTTATATCAGAAAGTAACGGTAATCAGTATGTCAAATTAGCTCCAATTTATGTTGATCGTCAGAAGTTAACGGGGCACATAGCCGGTAATTACTACTCTTCTGATGGGAAAAAGATTATATTGGCTCCCTGCACTGGAGTAGGTGAACCAGTCTGGATGGATGCTAATGGAGAGGCATATTATCGATGGTACCCTTTGGCATATCATCCGAAAGGAGAAGATAGTGTTCCACAAGTGACCAAAGACGGAGACGGCGGTTTGAATTTTACAAATGTCCAAAAGCAAGAGTCAGGAAATAAACTACCGAGTATGATTGGGCCAACTCATGTAATTCATCAAAAAGATGAATATTTCTTAGTAGGTCAGTACCGTGTTGGCACTTATATCTATCTTAGCATTGTCCAACCCTACATCCTAGCCGACAAAGCCGCAGCCATAACCGTTCACTACCAAGACGAAGCAGGAAAAGCACTCGCCGATGACCAGGTTTTAGATAACGGCTACATTGGAGAAGCCTATACGACCAGTTCACTAAAAATTAAAGGATACACGTTCAAAAAAGTTAAAGATCACAACGCGACCGGCCAGTACACGGCCACGCCGCAAACGGTTGTCTATATCTATGCAGCGGTCGACGATAGTCACAGCGACGGTAATCATAATAATGGCGGTGATAACCACACTGGTGAACCATCCCCCGTGACGCCACCAGTTGTGCCGGTTGGCCCCACGCCGCAAACTCCCAAACCGGCTCAGCCATCAACGCCAATGCCAGCGGAACCGACACAGGTAATCTCTTCGGCACCAGGCACGTTGGATGAAGCCACTGCGGTAGCCGGTAGCGCTGGTGCGACGATTCAGGGGATTACAGTTAAAGTTCCCGAGTATCATCCCCAGCTTCCGGCCAAAAGAGTTGTCTCCATCAAAGGGAGATTCGGTGTTAAGTCCGAGGTAAAACTTACGCCAGCAACGCTGCCCCAAACGAATGAACAAAATAGCCAGTTGAAAGTTTGGGGCATCATTGGATTGGCTCTCGGTTCTCTGGGAGCCGCGATCTTCGGTCGTCAACGGTTGTAGTTGGGGGCTGGTGGAGCTAATCATCCCATCATCGATTCAGCTTAATTGATTTACGAATGAGGTTATGGTTAGTAATCATCATGGTTTTGACAAATTACAGGTTAAAGCCCCAACAATTGCCGCTTCTTCGCCTCAAATTCTGCTTGCGTAATGACGCCTTCATCAAATAAGGCTTTGAGCTGACGTAATTGCGTCGCAAGCTCTTCGTCCATAGGGGTGGCTGCCGGTAATGGGCGCGCCGGCTCCCCATTAGCTAGCCGCAGAAACTGGGGATCATCTAGCAAAAAGTATTCCACTTGGCCGTTCTTGGTTTGAACCAGCAGGAGATTAAAGTCGGGCTGACCGATGTACTGGCGAAAAGAATAGTCTAAGTCACCGGTTTTTTCGTAAACAGTTCGGCTCAGTTTGCAAAAGGCATCGACAATCCCCTGTATGTCCTGACGAGCCTGACCGGGATTGTCGTGGTAAGCCGCTAAGAGAACGTTGAGGTTAAGCTGGTCATCTTGGTAGTCGTAGAACTTATTTTCTTCATCCAGGCGAAGGGTCTCCGTGCTGGTGGTCTTAACCTCATCAAATAGGTCCTTGACCGTGGGGGTATCGTCAGCAGCTGAGACATCCGCTGGCAATGATTCGGTGGGATTGGAAACACTGTCCGCGGCCGCCGATCCTGCCTTGCTGTCTCGTTTTTTTCGCCAACGATAGAGACAATAGACGACTATGACGAGGGGAATGACGATGTACCAATAGTTGTAGACCAAACCGATTGCGAGTAAGATTCCCAGCCATCCCCAACACCCGATTCTTTCGTTCATGAGCGCGCCCCTCCCTGTTTGGCAACTTTATCAATATTATGGCACAAGACATAAGGGCTGAAAAGGTCGTTCTAATCCGGATCTTTTTCTCTGCGTCATTGAGGGTAAGATCGTGTCAAAAATGCCGAACCAACATGGTTGTACGACCACAGCTTTCTCCTAAAATAATGAAAGCCCAAATTGAGAAAATAACCGTTCATAAGGTGACTTATCAAGATAGGGCGAATTCCAACAGTGGCGCCGCAACTAATGGTAATCTAACAGTCAAATAAGGGTGATTAGTATACGAGGGGGAGGCGTTCATCATGATTGCAGGGCTGACGTTTACGTTTCACGGGGGGACTAAGGCGTTCATCGATCAATTAGCCATTGTGATTAATGACCTAGACGATGAAGATATTCACTTGCTTGATCAGATTACACAGTGGTCGTGGACCAATAATCACGTGATTCCGGCCGGAGAAATTGAATTACCGGCTACTGAAATTGAACGGCGACTCACAAAATTCGAGCGCCTACATCTACTCGATTACGGCAAGACGGTGTGAGGACAAAGAAAGGGACAGCGCAGACATTCCGCGTTGTCCCTTTCGATTTAAGCTTGTTGATGAATCTCCAATACCGGATGACGTCGTGTTCCCGTGACCTCAACGTGTAAGTCGGCTTGTTCTGCCAACTTTGTTTGAAGGTCGGTGACCTGTTCTTCTTCGAACCCTTCGACGTCATACATTAACGTTCGTTTGGCAGGGAGCTTCGCCACTTTTTCTAAAATAGTTTTCACGAGTGTGTCCACGATGAAAACCTCCTTTAATGGTGATGGGGTTGCGATACGCTGGCTTGGATAAGACGTAAACGGGATTCCGTTCGGCTTGAGTTTTACAAGTCGCAACGAACAGGTTGGTTTTGGCAGCTACTCTCGTTCAGCATCCTCGGCCAATTCCAACCAAATCGTCAGCTGGGACGGAATGTAATCCGGCCAGGCCTCCATCTTTTTAGCACACCGCGTGAGCAGATGACTTTGACCATCTAAGGCAAGGTCATCGAAGACGGTGAGCGCCTGGGCGTTGTCTTCTAGGTCCGTCATTAATGTTGGCAAATTGTGTTTCCATTCCTCAATCAAATCTTGATAAATGACGATCCGTCGCGCCTGTAGAATCGTGTAGTCCACACCTTCAACGTGGAGTTGTTTCACAAAACGATCATACTCGTTAAAGACGGCAGTTTGGGCACGCTGCCAGTCGGTTTTAGTCAACTCTAGCTTCTCACTTCTCATATGCTCATCCTCTTGATGATTCCTAATTTTAGGTTGCCATTTTGATGGCCGACTGTGTTTTTGACGATGTCGTATCTCCCGAATAGTATAGCATTTTATTTGAAAAAGGTAAGCGGACACGCGAATTAATCAGCGGCGTTGGTGAAGTCATTAACTCGCGTGACTATAACCGGTGGCGTAATCAATGGTATAGCCGGGTTCGATGTTAAAGATATAAACATTAAATCGAACGGCATTGGACCCCACGGATTGCGCACGCATCTGAACCCCACGCGCCACTAATTCATTGCCCTTGAAAACCGGCGTTACGGCATAACGAACGTAGTGGGTCTTGCTGGCCTTCAAATAAGTGGCCACGTCCATCTCGTTATGTAACATGCTAGGGTTGTTCAGCGTCCGCGTCCCGGTCATCAGGTTCTTGGGATTGTTATTCTGGCCGGTGAACTGGTAACCGATTAAATGGCTTCGGTTGTACAACCAGCCATGATGGGTTCGCTTATTGTGCCAACCGGTGGGATCCACGGTCAAGGCTTCCCGTTGAGCGGACGGCATTTGCGATTGATTGAGCAGTGCCGAAGCCCCCGTGACCCGGTTTAGACCGTCCAGATTCGCGTAGGTTGCCCACGCACCGTGCTTGGTGGAGAGTTCGGCGCGACTGAAGTCTGGATTGTTTTGGTTAACCGTAATTTCCTGTTGGCCACTGTAGGTCAGGTTGGCCAAATTAACACCGGAGGAACGGGTTGTAGTGGCGTGTTCGGCCGGTGTCTTGGACGAGGCCTTTCCCGCTGCCTTAAGGCTTGCCTGTTGTCGGTTTAATTTAGCCTGTCGTCGATCCAGTCGGACCTTTTCTCGGGAATTGGCTTGTTCTAGGCTGCTGGCCTTTTTCTGGGGACCGTGGTCGTAAACGACCTTTGTACTGGAACTTGCCGACTTTGCGGTTGATTTTTGTTGACCGCAGCCACTCAAGCCGATGCTAAATAGCGTGAGTAGGCCGACTGTCAATGTCATGAGTTTTTTCATTAGCGCAGCGCCTTTCTATAGCCCGCCGCCTTGGCTTGGGCTTCCGTCTGGAAATAAACGGCATTACTACTGTTCATGTGGTAGCCGGCCTGATCGGGGGTGTGGTAAATCTTGGAATTGCGGTTACCCACAATCTTTTGCGCCTTATTCGTGTCGAGGTCACCTTGCTTATGGCTGGTGCGACTGGTCTGCGTCGCCTGATGGCTGGCTGCCGTTGCCTGTTCGGAGGCAGCTTTAGCGGCCGCCCGGGACTCGGACTTCGCGGCGGTTTTGGTGCTGGCCACGGCTGAACTGGCACTGTCGGCCTTGGATTCACTCACCGATGCCGATTCATCGACTTGACTGGAGACGAGGGCGAAGGCCTTATCTTGTCGGCTAGCCGACGCGGCGAGTTGGCGTGATTCGCTTTGCGCCTGGGTCAAGCGCCGTGTCCCGACCTTAATCGTTTTGGTCTTTACGGTCGGTTGACTGGCGCCCAGTGCGCCGATGCCGCCGAAGACGAAGAGCACGGCACTGAGGGCTACCAACCACTTGCGGTGATGGGTGAATGCCCAGTAACCACCACCCGCGCAGAGCAGTAGCCAAATAAAAATCATCATACGTTGTCGCTCCTTAATCTGTTGACTAAAGGCTGAAAGATAGAAAACAGCTACGAATCCTGGTGTGACAAGGATAACAGCCATTATAATATGATAGTCGCGTACTTGCCGCCTTGCCGTTCGCCAAATTTGGTCTGGATCGCGGTGGGAAGGATCGGAAAAAGCCAAAGCCCGGTCTTTTTCCTCGCTTTGAGCCGAAATTCACGTCTCAAAGTCGCCATTTTTCAAGCAAACCACTTGAAAAATCCCACGGCTGAGACCAAATTTGACTCACTCACGGCTACATGAGATGTATCCAATTAAACTGGCAGAACGTTGCCACTCCAGAGATCTCATCACACATTTAGTCGATTTCAACCACTGCAGCCGCAGGTGGTCGTTGATGACTAATTTAATGGCGATAGGCCTTACCAGCTGGGTACTGGCGCGTGTTCGTGAACTTTCAACCTTTAATCTATTGAAAATGAGTACTGGGATTGCGGCTTTAGCCGGTAATCCTGGTATTTATTTTATGGGGCGGTGTGGGGGATTTCAAGGTAAAGTTTAGCAATTGGTTAAATTTACCCTGGTTCACCAAATTTTAGAGATTGATCACGTACGCGTTCATTAGCGGACAGAAAAAAGGACTGCGCTTTGTTCACAGTCCTTGTCCGAATGCGTCTACGTTAGGCTTACTTCGCGTCTTTTTTTAACAAGTCCACAATTTCTTGGAGATATTTCTCCTCGTTGCTGGGTTCCGATTCGCTTTCCTTCTCGGTCGGCTTCGGCGTCAACTTATTCAAGAACTTAACCAGTAAGAAGACCACAAAGGCGATGATTAAGAAATTAATGATGGCGTTAATAAATGCGCCATACCGGAAGTGGGCCTGACCCACGGTAAAGACCAAGTTGGAAAAATCAATGTTGCCAATAAAAATGCCTAACAGTGGATTAATCAGATTCTCCACCAGCGAATTGACGATAGCGGTGAATGCCGCCCCAACAATGACCCCAACGGCTAGATCCATGACGTTGCCGCGGGCGATAAATTCCTTGAACTCTTTTAGCACGATAGATGTCCTCCCTCACGGCAACTGCCGCTTTGTCTTAGCTTCTATTCTTAACGATTTATTTATAAATTGCAACCGAAACGCTGAGCCGGGAAGGCCGTATTTTAAAGAATGCCTTAATGTGGGCATTCTGTCGGATTAAAGGTTTTAAAAACACCCAAACCATAGTATAATGAAAGTGTTTACAAAGGTGCTGTAGCTAGGTTGAAATCAAGTGCCATAAATGTTACGACGCTTGAACGTTTTGCTTGCAATCTGGCATAAAATCAACTATTATCAATTATTGATACATTTTAAAGCGCGTTAGACAACCGAAGTGGCCTTAAAATGTTTGAGAACCGAGTAGATTGTCATGAATTAGGAGGTGATTACCATGCTGAGTCGAACCAAGGAGTTTTTGCGGCAGAACAACTATCGATATGAAAAGTCCTATATTCGGCCGTTGATGGCGCCGGAGAGCGTCTACGTCTTTAAATTCGGAAAAGATTCGCTCAATAACCGGGTAATCATTCGTTATGGGCATACGTGGACCGGGCGTCAGCGAATTAACGAGATTGATTTGCGCCTGCACAAACAGAAGCATCCCCGCGTATTCCAAAATGAGGCGGACATGTTGGATTATCTGGAAACACGTCTTGCCCAGCGAAAGCAAAAAAACGCCGACCATCCGTCCAAAACCGAGAAGGTCTAGGCGGCCGTCTTCGTTAATTTTTTAAATGTTTAGCGGTGAGCTGGTGACAAGGTTGTTGTCTCCAGCTCTTTTTTACATAAATAATAAGGAGGAATCGTGTTATGGAATGGACCGAAGTGAGTGTCTTAACCACCAATGAGGCCGTTGAGGCGGTCAGCAACATTTTACAAGAGGTCGGTGCCAGTGGCGTCAAGATTGACGATGCCGCAGATTACGCCAATCTAAAGGCTGGGAAGTTTGGTGAAATCGTGGACTTGAAGACGATTCCACACCGGACGACGGGGGCGCTGATCACCGCGTATTATCCTGAGACCGTCTTTGTGCCGGAGATCTTACCGACCATCAAGCAGCGAGTCAACGAACTCAGTCAATTCGGTCTCGACCCGCAGCCTGGTACCGTGACAACCAAGGCCGTGGACGATGAGAGTTGGGCAACGGCTTGGCAGAAGTACTACCATCCGGTCCGGGTTACCCGCTATTTAACGGTGACGCCGAGCTGGGAAAATTACCAACCCGTTCAGGACGGCGAAAACGTCATTCGGCTTGATCCGGGGATGGCCTTTGGGACCGGGACTCACCCGACGACGCGGCTTTCGATGACCGCTCTAGAAATGGTTGTGCGGGGTGGCGAGTCCATGTACGACGTGGGAACGGGTTCCGGTGTGCTGAGCATTGCGGCGAAATACATGGGCGTCAAGGACATCACGGCCTTCGATCTCGATGAGGTCGCCGTGCGCTCCGCCAAGGCCAACTTGGACCTGAATCCCGTCGCTAAAGACGTGGTGGCTAAGCCCAACGACCTCTTGAAGGGCATCCATCGACCAGTCAATCTGATTGTGGCCAACATTTTGGCCGAAATCATCCTGCCACTGGTGCCCCAAGCCTGGGAAAACCTGACCACCGGTGGGTACTTCTTGACGTCTGGCATTATCGCCGACAAGTTGGATGAAGTCGTTGCGGCCCAGAAGAAACAGGGCTTTATCATCGATAACATCTTGCAAATGAAGGACTGGCGCGGCGTGATTGCGCACAAACCAACGGAGGATGAATAGGGATGCAACGGTATTTCTTAGAAGCAACCCAGCATGACGGGGATCAGGTCACCTTATCTCCGGTCATCTACCATCACTGGGTGACGGTCCTGCGTGCGGAAATTGGCGCAACTGCGGAGTTCGTCGATGACACGGCGCATTTATTTCACGGCGAGTTGACCCAGATTGTGGCTGAACAAGCCATCGTGACGCTGACCGCCGTGCCCACGCCCAAGGTCGAACTACCCGTGCAGGCCATCATTGCTTGTGGTCTACCCAAGCAGGAAAAAGCGGAGTGGATCACTCAAAAGGCGACCGAGCTGGGCGTTGACCGGATTATTTTCTTCGGTGGTGACTGGTCCGTGGCCAAATGGCAGGGAAATAAAGTCGAAAAGAAGCTCAAACGTCTCGCCAAGATTGCGGATGGGGCCGCCGAACAATCCCATCGGTTACGGCGACCAGTCGTCAGCTATGCGCGCAACCTTGCTGAAGTCCTGCAGGAGCCCGTGGACGTGCGCTTAATGGCCTATGAGGAGTCGGCCAAGCAGGGTGAACGAAGTGCCTTAAATCAGCAGCTACAGGCCTTAACCGTTGGCCAACGGGTGCTGACGATCTTCGGTCCGGAAGGTGGAATTAGTCCCGCCGAAGTGGCTGCCGCGCAGGACACACAAACAACTTTGGTCGGTTTGGGGCCGCGCATTTTACGGACGGAAACGGCGCCACTCTACTTTCTTTCGGCCCTGTCAGTGGTTTTGGAGCTCCAACAACCGAGATGATTTGATGAAATCTGCGTGAAAACATGCTAAAATGGTTCCAATTATAAGAGAGTTGGGTGAACAGGTCATGGCCTTTTTTGAGAGAATTGGTTGGCGGTATTGGATCATTAGTGTAATCATGGGTATTGCGGTTCCCGCGTTGGTGGCATGGATCGGGATTGATCCGGTTCTGCGCTTTGGCGGACTGCTAGCCCTAGTTAATGGATGTTTAGCGATTGGTTTGGGGCGAATGATTTATCGCCGGAGTCAACCGGGCTGGTGGCTGTTGATTTGGCCAGTGGTCTATCTAATCGGGGCTTACCTGTTCTTGCCGCAATATACGATTTACTTTGCGGTGGTTTACCTGTGCTTGTCGTATCTCAGCTACGGGTTAACGCAAACAAAAAAGATTGTCGAATCATAATTTATAACTAAGGGTGGTGGCGTCCAATATGACCAAAGAACGTGTCTGGACGGCTGAAGAAGTAATTGCCAGAGTCGGTAAATATATGAATGCGCAACACGTTGAAATGGTGGTTAAAGCCTGTCATTTCGCAACGGTTGCCCACAAGGATCAACATCGCCAATCTGGTGAGCCCTACATCATGCACCCCATCCAAGTGGCCGGCATCTTAGCGGATCTCAATATGGACCCAGAGACCGTCTCCGCGGGTTTCCTGCACGATATTGTGGAGGATACGGGGGTGTCTTTGAGTGATGTGCGGGAGCTTTTCGGCGATGACGTGGCCCTGATTGTGGATGGTGTCACGAAGCTGGGGAAGATTAAGTACAAATCTAACCGAGAACAGTTGGCGGAAAATCACCGTAAACTGTTGTTGGCCATGTCCAAGGATATTCGGGTCATGATTGTCAAGCTGGCCGACCGCCTGCACAATATGCGGACGCTTCAGCACCTGCGCCCCGACAAGCAACGCCGGATTGCCAATGAAACGTTGGAAATTTACGCACCACTGGCCGACCGCTTGGGGATTAGTACGATCAAGTGGGAACTTGAGGATATTTCCCTGCGTTACCTGAATCCACAACAGTACTACCGGATCGTTCACCTGATGAATTCTCGGCGTGACCAGCGAGAACAGTATATTGCTGGTGCCATTAAGGTTATTCAGGCCTCCATTAAGGACTTACACTTGGATTCGGAAATCTATGGCCGACCGAAGCACATCTACTCGGTCTACCGGAAGATGAAGGATCAGCACAAACAATTTAGCCAAATCTATGACCTGCTGGCTATTCGGGTGATTGTCGATACCATTAAGGATTGTTACGCCGTTTTGGGCGCCATTCACTCCCAGTGGAAGCCGATGCCCGGCCGGTTTAAAGATTACATTGCCATGCCTAAGGCCAACATGTACCAATCCCTGCATACCACGGTGATTGGGCCCGAGGGTCGGCCTTTGGAAGTCCAGATTCGGACCAAGGAAATGCACGCCGTCGCTGAGTACGGGGTTGCGGCCCACTGGGCTTATAAGGAAGGTGTCAAGGACAAGGTCCAAGAGACCAATAGTGGCGATAAGCTCAACATTTTCAAACACATTATTGAATTGCAGGAAGATACCGACGATGCCTCCGACTTTATGGATAGCGTCAAGGGGGAACTCTTTGGTGATCACGTCTATGCCTTTACACCAAAGGGTGACGTGCTCGAATTGCCCAAGGGTGCCGGGCCGCTGGATATGGCCTACGCCATTCACACGGAGGTCGGCCATCACACCACCGGCGCCACCATCAACGGCAAGATTGTGCCGTTGAACTACGAGATCAAGAATGGCGACATCGTGGATATTCGCACGTCTTCCAGTTCGGCCGGCCCAAGTCGGGATTGGTTGAAGCTGGTCTCCACACGGCGGGCACGGAATAAGATCAAGCAATTCTTCCGGCAGACCGACCGTAAACAAAACATTGTGGCTGGTCAGGATGCCGTGGAACGCACGATTCGCGAACTGGGCTATGAGCCCAAGTCCTTGATGAACAAGGAGAACCTAGAGAAGGTTACTGCCAAGATGCACTATCAGCAAGCCGATGATCTGTTGGCTGCAATCGGGTTTGGCGACATCCAGCCCCGTGGCGTGGCCAACCGACTCACGGAAGGTGTGCGGCAAGCCGAGGAAAATGAACGACAGCGCCAAGAGGAACGTGAACTGCTGGAGGAACATCAGACCATCAAGAACGATCCGGATGATCGCAAGGATCGGAACAAGGGCAAGGAATCCGATGGCGTGGTCATCGAAGGCGTGGACAACCTGTTGATTCGGTTGAGTCACTGTTGTTCACCGGTTCCTGGCGACGATATTGTCGGGTACATTACCAAGGGTCGGGGCGTCTCCGTTCACCGGAAGGACTGTCCCAACGTCAAGCACGCCGAGGAAAATGGCGAACGGATCGTGGCGGTTCGCTGGGGCAACATGGCGGGCGACAAGACCAACTACAATGCCGATATCGAGGTTCAGGGCTACAACCGTAACGGCATGTTAAACGACGTGTTGCGGACGATTAACAACAACACGAAGTTCCTGACGTCGATTAACGGTAAGGTCGATCACAACCGGATGGCGATTATTTCGGTCAGTCTGGGCACCAGAAATCAATTTGAACTGCAACGAATCATTGATAGTATTAAAAATATTCCGGACGTCTACGTGGTTAAACGGGCGTTCCATTAATTCAGATGTATGAGAAGAGGGCGATTCAGCGCCCTTTTTTCACGCTAAAATTAAGAAAGGCGGGTTAAATCATGCGAGTCCTATTGCAAAAAGTTAGCGAGGCGTCCGTCACCATTGACGGTGAGGTTCATGGTGCCATTCAACAGGGGTTCTGTCTGTTGGCGGGGGCCCAAGACAGTGACACCAGTGAAGAGGTTGACTATTTAGTTCATAAAATTAGTAAATTACGGGTGTTCGAAGATGCCGCCGGTAAGATGAATTTAAGCCTTAGTGACGTCGACGGTAGTATCCTATCCGTCTCACAGTTCACTTTATATGCAAGTACCAAAAAGGGCAACCGCCCGAGTTTTACCGCTGCTGGCGAACCCCAACACGCGAAGCAATTGTATGATGAATTGAATACCAAACTCGCCGCGACCGGTATTCCGGTGGCAACCGGGGTCTTTGGTGCCGACATGCAAGTTGCGTTAGTGAATGATGGTCCGGTGACAATTTGGTTCGACACGGATCACAAGTAAAAAATGACGAGAGTGGAACAGAAGGCGATTAGCTGGTTATCTGTTTTAAGCGGAATCAGTTACCTTTTGGCCCACGTTTCGGCAATGTAAGTTCGGAGACACAAAGGGTCTGGGTGGTTTTGTCCCGGACGCGCTTTTAGGAGGAAAATCATGCGTTATCAGCAGTTTTTTTGGGATTTCGATGGCACCTTGGTCAATACTTATCCGGGGATGGTTCAGGCGTTTGGGGAGGCGCTGGTGGCTTGTGGCGTCAACGACTTTGAGATTGATGAGGAAGACATCTACCGAACCATGCGCCAACACAGTCTGGGACGGGCTTACCAACGGTTTACGGCGGAGTTTCGGGTTGACCGCAATCGCTTGACTAAGATCTATGAACAACTTGCCGCACCGTTACTCAATGAGGCAACGGCCTTTGCCGGAGTAGCTGACCTTTTGGCCACAATAACCGCTGCCGGCGGGCGGAACTTTCTCCTAACCCATCGTGATCATCGCGCATTGGATCGCTTGACAGCACTCAACTTAAATCAGTTCTTCAGTGGTTACGTGACCAAGGATGATGCTTATCCGCGCAAGCCAGATCCCACCAGTTTATTGGCGCTTTGCGAACAATATGGTGTGGACAAGCAGACCGCAATCATGATTGGTGATCGGAATCTGGATGTGGCGGCCGGTCACCGGGCAGGCATGGCCGGAGCCTTGTTTGATCCCGAGCATCTCATTGTTGATGAGAGCCAACCGGAGATCCGCGTCATTCATTTCGCGGAGTTGCAAGACTGGTTGTTTGCTGTGTAATATTGTCTAAAAGGACATGAAAAAGTCGTGTGAACCGGCCCTTCAGCGAGGAGCAGGTGCACGACTTTTTACGTCCATACGTAAGTGACTCGAGTTAAATAAACATTTTAACGCCAAAGTAAATGATGAGTAAACCTAAAAAGGGCGTTAAGACGCGATTGACCCGGTTTAAATCCAATCGACGGATGACTAATGGTGTAATGACAGCCCCGATAATGGCGCCTAGCATGAGTAGCCAGCCCGCTTGCCATGCAAATGTGCTGGTAAATAGATGGCCAATTAAACTAATTGCGGACATTGCGGTTAGAACGTAAGTCGCTGTTCCGGCAGCTGAGACGACGGTTAAGCCGAGAATCGCTAAGCCAGCCGCGGTGGTTGCACCACCACTTAAGCCACCAATACCAACCATCAGGCCACTCAGTAAGCCAAAGCCACGGGCCAGCCACACTTGATGATTGCTCGCCACGGGAGATGAAGTGCTGTGCCAAGTTTTACTGAGAACTAACAGACCCATGACGATAAAAATGACACCAACCAACCAATTATACAGGTGCTGGGGAATATAGGCGGCACTGATTGTCCCAACCACGATGCCTGGAGTTGCCGCGATAATCATTCGGTTGCCAACGTGAAAGTTGACATTTTTAATCCGCATTTGGGTCAAGAAGCCAAAAAACAATGCCGGTAAGGCCACCGATAGAGAGGTGGAAACAGCAATAGCAGGGGCCAGTCCTAGCTGACTCGTCAGGACCCCTAGGTATAAGGCTGCTCCGCCACCACCAATCAGACTCACAAAACTACCGATGATTAAGCCATAAGCTAAAATAAGCATGAAGCAACCTGCTTTCAAAAATTAGGATAGTTTTACTATAAACGGAGTCGACTCCGTTTGTCAAGCGAGCACGTTTAGCGTAGACTAACGATAACGAATAAATGGGGGGACACGTATGCGAAAAGATGCGCAGCAGAACCGCGATAAAATTTTAACAACGGCCGCTAAATTATTTCAGGCTCGGACTGTCGCCGAGGTCAGCATGAAAGATATTGCCACCGCAGCCGAGATTGGTCCGGGGACACTCTATCGGCATTATTCAAATAAAAACGAGTTGTGTTCGGCGTTATCACTGAAGTATATTGACCAGTTTTTAAGTAGCTGTCAAGATTATTTAAGGCAAACTACGGCAACACCCGTTGCACAATTTAACCACGTCTTAACCCAATATATTCTTTTTCGTGAACGACGCTTACAACTGTTGGCCTTTGTGGAAACGGGGCCAACGGTCATGGACACTTATTATCGAAGCGAGCTTTATCACCAACTCGTACAGTTATTTAAACGTGTGCTTAAGCCAGTCAATCAGTCGTTGAATGAGGTCGAGTTGACTTTTCAGGTGGATATGTTGATTGCGATGTTAAAGAGCGATAGTTACGCGTTTCAACGTCACCAACGAGATCTATCACAAGCACAGTTAGGTCAACTGATTAGTCACTTAATGGTGCCTAAGGATTAAGCGTCGACAATTGAACGAACCAGGAAGATTCGCTAATGAAAGCTGATTGCCGATGAAAGTCAAACTGAGATCCGCGTTTTGCAATTGGCGAGACAGGTAAAATAGGCTTCCAACGGGCTGTTAAATTGCTTTATGTTAGTTACAAGCATTTAGCGGTAAAATGGTAATTTAAAAGTGTACGTTGGGGTGTTTTTAGTTTAACGTGTTTGGTATTAACAGGCTAATTGAAAGCACTCAGTTTTATGATATTGTAGGATGCATTTTGTGATGAATTGGCTTTTTGTATGTTGAAAGCATCGTAATCAAAAATAGCCAGCACTCCGTTAAGAATGCTGGCTATTTTTGATGGCATTAGGTCGAATGACTGGGTTATCCGCGCGCCAACGTTTGGTCAACCGCTTCGCCATAGGTCTCGCCGAATAGGTTGAGGTGGGCGAGCAGGTAGTAGAGCTGATAATGAGGTAGACGTTCGGTGTAGCCGGTCGTTAGCGGATAGGCGTCCTGATAGCCACGATAGAATTCCGCAGTGAAGCCGCCAAAAATCGTTGTCATGGCCAGGTCGAATTCCCGGTCGCCATACAAAACATCCGGATCGATGAGCGTGGGCACGCCATCGGCTGTGAATAGGTAGTTACCGGCCCAAAGATCGCCATGCAACAAAGAAGGCTGAATCGGGCGTCCCTGATTCTCATGGACAATGGCTTGTCGAACGCGATCATAGGCACTTTGCCGTGAAGCATTCCACAGCCCGTGCGTTTGCGCCCGGGCCACCAGCGGATCGAGTCGTTGCTTCAGATAAAAGGTCGTCCAGTCGTTTTGCCACGAATTATCCTTGGGTAGCTTGGCAACCAGGTTACTCTGATCGAAACCAAACTGCTTAGTCGTGACACGATGGACGCGGGCAACGGCTTGACCCAATTCATACTGACTGCCGTCGCCAATTTCTAGAAACTCTAGGATTAGATAGGCATCGTGTTCAATTTCACCGGTTGCGATGACCTCGGGAACGTTGACCGCCTGGCCGAGGGCCTTTAAACCGGCGACTTCGTGGGCGTAAAAGCTGGCCGGTTGGCCAGGTTGAACTAGCAGAAAATAGGGACCCTCAGCGGTTTCTAGTCGAAACGCCTCATTGATATCACCACCAGAGACGGGTTGAGCCGCCGTAATCTGTGGCAAGGGTAACTGTTGTAACCATGCCGATGTGAGTTGCATGTCAAGATCTTCTTTCTATAGATTAGGATTGTGAACTGAAGTAGGCACTCAAGCCCTTCACGACCCGTGTGGCCACCTGTTTCTGATACCGGGGACTGCTGATGGATTTGAAGTCTTTCTTGGTATTAATGTACCCCATTTCCAAGAGCAGGGAGGGGCGACTATTGTCCCGAATGACTTCAAAGTTTCCATACTTAATGCCCCGATTGGTAAGGCCCAGACCGTTCATTTCACCGTTGATCGCTTCTGCCAACTTGTAGGAAGTTCCCCGGTGATAGTAGTAGGTCGTCGTGCCAGACGCCAGGTTATTCGTGGGTGAGGAGTCAAAATGAAAGCTGATAAAGGCGCTGGCCTGATTCGTATTGGCTAAGGCGGGCCGGTCCGCTAGACTGACGGACTTATCGCTGTCCCGGGTCATAATCACGTGAGTCCCCCGGGCCCGCAGTTGCTTGGCCACTTGTTTGGCCATGGCGAGTGTGTAGGTCTTTTCATCGTGTTTTTGGTCAATCGACAGGGCGCCGGAATCACTACCGCCGTGACCAGGGTCCAAGACAATGGTGGCTTCCGACAGACTGGTAACCTTTTTGAGGCTTCCCGGATGGTCGACCAACCAACTCGCTACCCAGCCGAAGTGATTCTGACTGTCGCGGACGTGGTACCAGTTGTTTTTTTCACTGAGAATGGTTAGGCGACTGTTGGGCTTAACCTTGTGGGTGACTTTGTAGGTCAGGCCGGGACCGTCACGTAGATTAAGATTACGAACGGTGGCGGTGACGGAATTATTACGGGTGAAACTGATTAGCAGTCCCCCGGCAATCAAGAGAATCACTAGCGCGGTCACGATTCCCGGCCAGTTGCGTGGTTTAAAATGCATGCTGAATACTCCTTCATCAAATTAGCCTCAATTATACCACGAAAGGTTTTCAGTACCCTTAAATTTCATGAGCGATACCTTGACTTTTCACAGGAGTTTCAGTAAGCTTAGGAAGAATAAAATAGATTGCCTGTGAGGAAGAAGAGTAAGGGAAAGCCCGTTTTAAGAGAGACCACGTTGCTGAGAGTGGTTAGCGGTGTGACCCTGAAGACACTTCTGAGGCTAATGGCGCTTGCGTCATTCGTTTGCAACGTTATCCTGCAGAGAACTTTAAAAAGGTGGTACCGTGCATACCTGCGCCCTTGTCAATTGACAGGGGCGTTTTTTATTCTGTTAACCACCGATTGTTAAGGCTCGTTGCGGGCGTAGAAAGGGAGAATGCTCATGCGTTATCAACGACCAAAGGGAACGGCCGACATCTTACCAGGCGAGTCACAGACCTGGCAATTCGTTGAAGCCACCGCGCGCCAGTTGTTTGCTAACTATCGCTTCGAAGAAATTCGGACACCCATGTTCGAAAATTTCGAAGTCTTCTCACGGACTTCCGGGGATACCTCGGATATCGTGACCAAGGAAATGTACGACTTTAAGGATAAGGGAGATCGGCACTTATCTTTGCGGCCTGAAGGGACTGCTGGGGTAGTTCGGGCCTTTGTCGAAAACAAACTTTACGGTCCAGAAACCAATAAGCCTTACAAGGTCTACTACATGGGCCCGATGTTTCGTTACGAGCGGCCGCAATCCGGTCGGCAACGGCAATTCCATCAAATTGGGGTCGAAGCCTTTGGCAGTGACGCACCGGAATTAGATGTGGAAGTCATTGCTTTGGGGATGAACCTGTTGGGTAAGTTGGGCTTGAAGCACTTGCGCTTGGCGTTAAATACGTTGGGTGACAAGGAAAGCCGCGATGCTTACCGACAAGCACTGATCGACTTCTTGGAACCACACTTTGATGAGTTGAGTGACGACTCCAAGGTACGTTTACACAAGAACCCACTGCGCGTCTTGGACAGCAAGGACAAGCACGACCAAGAAATTGTGGCCGATGCACCATCCATCTTGGACTTTCTGACGCCAGAAGCCACGGCGCACTTTGATCGGGTGAAGGCTAGTCTCGATGCCCTAGGGATTGCCTACGATGTCGATTCCACCATGGTGCGGGGGTTGGACTACTACAACCACACCATCTTTGAAATCATGGCCGATTCACCTGCCTTAGGCGAAGGCTACACGACCGTCTTGGCCGGTGGTCGGTATAATGGTCTGGTCAAGGAACTCGGCGGTCCAGAAATGCCCGGTGTCGGCTTTGGCCTGGGCGTTGAACGCTTAGTCTTACTGATGCAGGCCGAAAAGGTGACGATTCCTAACGATCATCCATTAGACGTTTACGTCGTGGGGATCGGTGATGACACCTCGTTGGAGACGCTCAAGCTGGTTCAGGCCATTCGGCACGCCGGTTTGACCGCCGATCGCGATTATTTGGCGCGCAAGCCCAAGGCGCAATTCAAGACGGCCAACCGGTTAGCCGCCAAGTATACCTTAACTATTGGTGACCAAGAGTTAGCCAACCAAACGGCTAATTTAAAATCCATGGAATCCGGCGAAGAGATCAGCGTGCCATTAGCTGACGTTTACCAAGATTTCCAAAACGTTGTGAACACCAAGTTTACGGCAAAATAAGAGGGGATAAGCATGGAAAAGAATTTGAAACGTACCACGTATGCCGGCTTAGTCGATGAACAATATCTCGACCAAACCGTTGTGTTAAAGGGTTGGGTGCAAAAGCGCCGGGACCTCGGTAGCCTGATCTTCATCGATCTGCGCGATCGTGAAGGCATCGTTCAATTGGTCTTCAGTGAAGAATACGGTGAGGACGCCTTGGCCGTTGCCGACCAATTACGGAGCGAATACGTCATTGAGATCCAAGGGAAGGTCGTTGCGCGGGCGCCTAAGGAAATCAATTCAGATATGCGGACGGGTAAGGTTGAAGTCCGGGTCACCGGCATCAACCTACTGAACAAGTCCAAGGAATTACCTTTTGAAATTAAGGATGGCGTGAATGCTTCCGATGACTTACGCCTTCAATACCGGTACCTAGACTTGCGCCGGCCAGAAATGCAAAAGTCCTTAATGCTACGTAACCGGATCGTGCAATCCGTGCACAGTTACTTCGATAAGAACGGGTTTATCGACATTGAAACGCCGGATTTGACCAAGTCTACGCCTGAAGGGGCGCGGGATTACCTGGTTCCTTCACGGATCTACCCCGGCCACTTCTACGCCTTGCCACAATCACCCCAATTGTTTAAGCAACTGCTGATGGGGTCCGGCTTTGACCGGTACTACCAAATCGCCCGGTGCTTCCGTGACGAAGACTTACGGGGCGACCGTCAACCTGAATTCACGCAGATTGACTTGGAAACGTCCTTCCTGACGGCCGAAGAAATCCAAGACCTGACTGAAGGCCTGATTGCCAAGGTCATGAAGGATACGCTGAACGTTGACGTGAAATTGCCATTCGAACGGATGGATTGGGATGACTCCATGGCCCGCTTTGGGACCGACCAACCGGATGTCCGGTTCGGCATGGAATTAAAGGATCTGTCTGCTATCATGGCCAATACCGACTTCAAGGTCTTCTCTGGCGCCGTAGCCAACGGTGGTCAAGTTAAGGCCATTGCCGTTCCTGGTGGTGCCGACAAGTACAGCCGGAAGGACATCGACAAGTACGGTCAATACGTAGAACGCTTCGGCGCCAAGGGCTTGGCCTGGATGAAGGTCACCGATGACGGCTTCAGCGGTCCAATCGCGAAGTTCTTCAAGGAAGGCGACTGGTTCGACCAAATCACGGCCGCTACCGGCGCCAAGAGTGGCGACTTACTGTTGTTTGCTGCCGACTCCAAGCGTGTGGTTGCCCAGACCTTAGGTTACCTGCGGGTTGCCATTGCTAAGGAACAAGACATGATTGATCAAAACAAGTGGGCCTTCCTATGGATCGTCAACTGGCCGCTGTTCGACTACGATGTCGATCTCGAACGTTGGGTCCCAGCGCACCATCCATTCACGATGCCAGCCGAGGGGGATGCGCATTACTTAAACGATGGCGAAGACCCGCACAAGGCCTACGCCCAAAGTTATGACATCATCTTGAACGGTTTGGAACTCGGTGGGGGATCGATCCGGATTCACACCCGCGAACTACAGATGAAGATGTTGAAGGCCTTAGGCTTTACGCCGGAACGGGCCGAAAAGCAATTTGGCTTCCTCCTGAAAGCCTTAGATTACGGTTTCCCGCCTCATGGTGGTCTGGCCATTGGGTTGGATCGTTTCGCCCGCTTGCTGGCTAAGCGGGACAACATTCGTGACGTGATTGCCTTCCCTAAGAATTCGAAGGCCACGGAACCAATGACCGAAGCGCCAACGACAGTTGCGGACAAGCAATTGCTTGATCTGGACCTCTTGATTGCGAAAAAAGAAGAAACGGATCAAGATTAATTTAAGTCTCAGAAAGCGTCAACTGCAGATGCGGTTGACGCTTTTTGATTACCCTGAAAGTCGTTGCCGGTCAAGGGACGGATGGACACTTGACTTTTTCTCATAAAGTTTTAATATTTTAAATAATACTTGGCGAATGGGATGTAAGAAGGGGGGGTGACGATGAAACGCAGCACGATAGGTGGCTACCTAAGGGGATTACTTAAGGGAAGCCTCGCCCTGCTAATCCTGCTGACGTGGGGCCTCGAACACAAACAAACGGGCTGGTCGCTCACCCTGACGCCGTTGAGCTACTGGGCCATTGGAAGTTGGCTGGTGGGCTATCCGGGACTTCGGCAACGTTATGCGGGGGTGTTTGGTAAAGATGATGAATCGTTTGTGTCCTACAAGAAACGGGCGTTAACCCTGCACCACCAAGATATTGCCAGTGGTCACAAGGGACGCCGTTGGACCACCAATGGTGTGGCTGTCAACCCGTGGGCGTACACCCAGAGCAACATGCAGAGCACCGATGAAATTTTGAATCCAATTTATCTCTGGTGCGAGCATCTTTGGCTGAGCCTTTTGCTGATCATCGCGGGACCGTTATTGATTATCGGCATACTGAGCCTGCGTGTCGTTCGGGCTTGGCGTCATCGTCAGTAATTGGGGACTGCAATGGCTGACTCTTAGGCAGATGCAGTTAGCGGCCCTTGACGCCGTCCGCTAAAAGGCGTTCAATTGAAATATTAGAAAATGGAGTGATCAACATGAGTAAGCAAATTGACACCGCCACATTTGCCGGCGGTTGTTTCTGGTGCATGGTAAAACCCTTTGATACTTTTCCGGGGATCGTGAAGGTTCTCTCGGGGTACACGGGCGGTACCGTCACCAATCCGACCTATGAACAGGTTAAGCGTCAGACGACCGGGCACACTGAAGCGGTTAAGATCTGGTTTGACCCCAGCGTGGTGACGTACGACCAGTTAGTTACGTTATATTGGCAACAGACCGACCCAACGGATGATGCCGGTCAATTCCAAGATCGTGGGTCCAATTATCGACCAGTGATCTTCGTCAATAGTGCGGCCCAAGCGGCGATTGCCGCGGCCTCTAAGGCGGCTTTACAGGCGCGTGAACAGTTCGATAAGCCTATTGTGACGCGGATTCAGGTCGTCCAACCCTTCTTTGTCGCCGAGGAACGGCATCAGCAGTTCTACAAGAAGCAGGCCGCACGGTTCGAAGAAGAGGAGGCCGGTGGGCGCGCCGACTTTATCAACCAGCACTGGCAGAATCATTAGAAGTCGCTAAAAGATACGCATTGCCGTGGCCGTCAACCGGGATAAATGCTATACTAAGCCGAGCATAGTATGAAATATGGCAAATGAAAGTAAGCGAGGTTGGGGTTTAAATCATGGATGATGTGCAGCAGTTGTTGAAACGGCATACCTATACGGCGAAGTTTTCGGTTGCGTTCTTTTATGGCGTTTTGGTATCGATTGCGGTGAACTTTTTCTGGACACCGGGACATATTTATTCGTCCGGTGTGACGGGGTTAGCGCAATTGGTGAACAGTTTGACGGCGGGGCTAGGAACGTTTCACATCTCCACGGCCCTCGGGTTGTTTCTGATTAACATTCCGATGTTTATCTTGGCCTGGAAGCAAATTGGCAAGTCCTTTACCGTTTTTACGTTTATCTGTGTTCTGTTCGCGTCAGTTATGATCCGATTCATTCAACCCGTCCATCTCACCAGTGATCCAATTATTTGTGCGATCTTCGGGGGTGCGGTCAACGGCTTTGGGACCGGTTTTGCCCTCAAAAACGGCATCTCAACCGGTGGTCTGGATATTATTGGCATTGTGTTGCGGCGTAAAACGGGCCGGAGCATGGGGACGATCAACATTGCCTTTAACAGTCTGATCGTCATCAGTGCCGGCTTTGTCTACGGTTGGCCGTATGCGTTGTATTCAGCGTTAGGGTTGTTCGTCAACGCCAAGGTCATCGACATGACGTTTACGCGGCAGCAACGCATGCAGGTCATGGTCATTACCGACCGGCCCAAGACCGTGATTGATAGCATTCAAAACCATATGCGGCGGGGAATCACCATTGTCCACGGCGCAGAAGGGGCCTATCGTCACGATGAAAAAACGATTTTATTTACGGTCATTACCCGTTATGAAATGGATGAATTGGAAGTTGCCATGGAGGAGTCCGATCCGCACGCGTTTGTGAGCATCTCGGATACGATTAAGGTATTGGGACACTTCTATGAGCCAAAATGGTAATCGTGGTACAGCGATGTGGGTGTGAGCCCCATCGCTGTATTTATTTGGGCTAAATGGGGTCCTCACTTATTACTAATGTAATTTTGGCCGTTTTTGTTGCAGCTTTTTTAAATGATAGGCAAGGTTGGTTGTGTTTTCCCCAGTTAGACCGGAGATCAACCGGCTCAGTGCCGGGATTACCGACCATTTCTTAAAGGTTCTTAAATTTCTCTAGGTTCCCGGCGGAGATGTGGTATAATTCTCGGTGTTATGGACAGCGAAAATAAGTGATATTGGTGATAGCGTGAAAGATATTTATTTGTGGTTAATCCGATTGATGTCGGGGGTGTGTGGTTGGCGGCGACAACGTCGGTTTGTCTACCTCATGAGCTTTGGCGACAATCTGGCGTTTATCCGGGCACTCGCCCAAGCGTCACCGACGACGCAACCGTTAGTCGTCTTTTACCGACCGCAACAGGAACGGGCGGCGCAGCGTTTGGCGCGGTCCGGGATTGATGTGCGGCCGTTTCGCGACAATCTTCGGTTTGTCCTCAAGGGCATTCCCGTGATTATGCGTGCGCGGGTCCTGTTCTGTGATAACTACTACGCGTTTTTGGGTGGCTTGGTTCATCCCCGACGGATGCGGATCGTGCAGGTCTGGCATGCGGCAGGCGCCATTAAACGCTTTGGTTGGGACGATCCGACCACGGCGCAGCGGTCGGTGAGTGACCAGCGACGATTCCAGGCGGTATATGACCACTTTGATGAATACGTCGTGGGGTCGCCCGCCATGGCGCGCGTCTTTGCCCGGAGTTATCGGGTGCCCTTGGACCGTATGCAGGTACTGGGGTATCCGCGCTCGGATCGGTACTTAGATCCGCAGTGGCAACGTCTGTCACGTGAAGCCGTGGTGGAAGCGGCACCTGAATTGAAGGATCAGCGCGTGATTTTATACGCCCCGACCTACCGTGAGGGTGTGACCTTCACCCCGCCGGCCGGTTTGGCTGCCGCGTTGACGGCCGATCCGACTGCCAAAGTGGTGGTGAAGGTACATCCAGCGCTGCGGGACAGTGCTCAGGCGCTTCAGGCGCAGTTGGGACAGCAGGTGGTGGTCACCGAGTCACTTAGCACCACTGACCTGTTGAACGTCGCGGAGACGGTGGTAACGGACTATTCCTCCGTTGCGTTTGACTACAGTCTGGTACCCAATGCCCACAGTCTTCTGTTCTTCCTATTCGATCTGGACGACTACCGGCGCGATCCGGGTGTCCAACCGGATCTGGAAGAGTGGTTACCGGGGCCAATCATTAAGACGACTGCGCAGTTGGCGGCGGCCATTAAAGCCGATGCGCCAACTGATCTGACGCAGTTTAACCAACGGTGGAATTCCGCCAACGATGGTGCAGCAACCCAACGCGTTGTGGACCGCTATGCGGCACTACTCGCAAAGTAAGCATCAGCGATTAAAATTTAAAGGAGTGCAGTGCCTTGAAAGAGGTCATGACCTTATTCAAAGAACAGGTCTCGAGCATTGGAATCATTTTTCGGATTTCACGCTACGAAGACCAAGCAAGTTATCAGAGCCATTACTTAGGTTTAATGTGGGAGTACTTATATCCCTTGATTCAAATTGGGATTTACTGGTTAGTCTTCGGTGTCGGCTTGAAGCACGGCCAACCGATTAGCGGTGTGGGCTACCTGCCTTGGATGGTCATTGGGATCTCACCATGGTTCTTCATGAACCGGGCCACGTTGGACGGATCAAAGAGTATCTACCAACGGGTTAATATGGTGGCAAAGATGAAGTTTCCTGTCTCCGCACTACCCACGATTAAGATTGTCAGCAATCTGAGTTCCTTCTGGACCATGATGGTCTTCACCATCTTCATCGGTCTGTTAAACGGGGTTTATCCCAAGATTGCGTGGTTCCAGTGGATCTACTACTTCTTTGCGATGATCTGCTTATTGGTCGCTTTGGGCATCTTCAACTCTTGTATCAGTGTGCTGGTGCGTGACTACCACATCCTCTTACAATCCGTGATGCGGATGTTGTTCTACGTGTCCGGGGTGCTGTTTAACTTCGTGACGCCGTCGTTTCCTACGCCCTTCATTCACTTACTCGAATTGAACCCGTATTACTACATTGTGGCGGGTTTCCGGGAATCCTTCCTGGGGACCGGTTGGTTCTGGGATAAGCCAATGTTGACATTGGAATTCTGGCTGTTCGTGTTCTTCTTACTGCTCGTGGGTTCCCACTTGCACTACAAGTTCCGGTCACGTTTTGTTGATTTAATCTAATTGAAAGGAGCAACCTCAAATGGCGAACGGTTTACGAAAAATCACGCAGTCATTGAAGCTAGTTGCTCGCTATGGGCTCATCGTGATGAACGATGGGCTTATTTGTTTACCGATTAAACGGCGACTAGTGATGTTTGAAAGTTTTAATGGCAAGGATGTTAATGATAATCCGGCGGCAATCTACCGGGCGTTAGTCGCGGCCGATCCGCGTTACCGGAAGACGGCGTACTTTAGCGTTAAGCCGCGGACGTATGCGGCCTTGAAGGCCCGTTATCCGGATGTTCAGTTAGTTAAGCGATTCACGCCCAAATGGGTCTGGCTGATGGCCCGCGCCCAGTACTGGGTGTTGAATTCACGGCTACCCAATTGGTGGCGACCCAATCGTCGAACCCGGACGATTCAGACCTGGCATGGCACACCGCTGAAGAAGTTAGGGGCAGATATTGAACACGTTGCGATTCCTGGGACGAGCACGGCGGACTATCACCAACAATTCGTGACGGCTTCGTCACGCTGGGACTATCTGATCGCCCCGAACCAGTATTCACGTGATATTTTTAAACGGGCGTTTGGTTATCGCGGGCACTTCCTGGCGATTGGCTATCCGCGCAACGATGTGTTGTACACGGACGATCGCCCCGAGAAGATTGCGGCGTTGCGTCAACGTTTGCTGGGGAAGGTAACTGGGCCTGTTGTGACCTACGCGCCGACCTGGCGAGACGATATGGCGGTGCGGCCCGGCGTCTATCGCTTCGATCTGCCGTTTGATTTGGGGGCCTTTTTCGAACACGTACCGGCGGGAACGCGGTTGATTATTCGGCCGCACTATCTGGTCAAGGATGCCGTGGATATTCGCGGTTATGAGGACCGGGTGACGATATTGGCCGACACCGATATTGCCGAGCTCTATTTGGTGACGGATCTGTTGATTACCGACTATTCCTCGGTGATGTTTGACTTCGCCAATCTCAAGCGGCCGCAGTTGTTCTTTGCCTATGATTTGGCCCATTATCGTGATCAATTGCGGGGCTTTTATTTTGACTATCAAAAAGAAATCCCGGGCCCCCTGGTGACCACCGCGTCGGCCTTCTACCAACAACTGGATGAATGGCAGCGACAAGGCGGTTTTCCGGCTTATCAGCAACAACAAGCGGACTTTTACCAGAAGTTTTGTTCCTGGGAAGATGGGACGGCGAGTCAACAGGTGGCCCGCTTAATCATGAGTGGAAAGGATGAAGGCCAATGACAGAATTCTTGATTGGATCGCATGTCAGCATGAAGGGCAAAGAGATGTTCCTGGGATCGGCGAAGGAGGCGGCCCAGTACGGTGAAAACGTCTTTATGATTTATACCGGGGCGCCACAAAATACGCGTCGTAAGCCAATCGATGAGCTTAACATCCCGGCTGGCCGGCAATTCATGGCCGATCACAAGCAACGCGCCGTGGTCATTCATGCGCCTTACGTGGTGAATCTAGGCAATACCACGAAGCCCCAGAACTATGCCTTTGCCGTGGAATTCTTGACGGCCGAGGTTAAACGGGCAGCGGCCCTGGGTGCCACGCAGATCGTTCTTCATCCGGGCGCCCACGTGGGGGCCGGGCCGGATGCGGCCATTGCTCAGATTGCGCAGGGCCTCGATGAAATTCTGGCAGCGGCCGATGAGCCGGTGCAGATTGCCTTGGAAACGATGGCGGGCAAGGGGACTGAAGTCGGGCGGACCTTCGAAGAGCTGGCGGCCATCATGGCGGCGACTACGGCCAACGACCGGTTGTCGGTCTGCTTTGATACTTGTCATACCAGTGATGCCGGCTACGCCATTGGCACGGATTTTGACGGCGTCTTGAACGAATTCGACCACGTAATTGGGTTGGATAAACTCAAGGTCATCCACCTGAACGATTCGAAAAATCCGCAGGGCAGCCATAAGGACCGGCACACCAATATTGGACTGGGCACGCTGGGCTTCGACGTGTTAAATCACGTGGCCCATCATCCCCAACTCACTGCGGTGCCCAAGATCATGGAGACGCCGGTGATTGGGCCCGACCGCAAGCATGGGGTTAACCCGCAAGGCTATGAGGTGGCCATGCTCAAACACCAACGGTTCAATCCAGACTTAGTCGCCGATGTCTTGGCGGCAAACCCGGTGGATGCCTATCTGACGCGAAATTAACGCCGTTACTTGAGGGCTTAACCGGATTAAAGAGATTAAAAAAATCAGGAGCCCCGAGATGGGGGTCCTGATTTTTTGAGCGCGTTTCAGTGGCTGGACTAAGGACTAAGCGACCGAAATGGGGATTAATCCGTCAGAGAGTGTGGAATCAAGTCGTAATCCACACTTTCCATAATCAACGTGGCCGTTTCTTCGATGGACTTGTTGGACACGTCAATCACGAGGCAGCCAATCTTCTTATAGATCTTCTGCGCATAGGCCAACTCCTCGCTAATCTTCTGGGTGTCGGAATAAGCACTGTCGGCAGGGAGACCATAGGAAATCATGCGTTCCTGGCGAATCTTGCGGAGCGACTCGGGTTTGTTGGTCAGGCCAAAGATCCGTTTGGGGTCGACCTGCCACAATTCATTCGGAACCTGTGTGGTTGGCCCCAGTGGTAGGTTAGCAACGCGCAGATTCCGGTTGGCTAAGAAGAGGGACAGTGGGGTCTTGGAAGTCCGCGACACCCCGAGAATCACGATATCGGCTTTTAGGAGGCCGGTCGGGTCCTTGCCGTCGTCGTAGGTGACCGCAAATTCCATGGCGGCGATCCGGTCGAAATAGGTGTCATTTAAGTTGTGTACCAGACCGGGAACGCCCTCGGGGGTTAGCCCCGTTGCGCGTTGCATGACGCCCATGGCGGGTTGGATGCAGTCGAACTGTTGAAGCTGGTTGGTGGTCGCAAACTCCCGGACCTTTTTGCTCAACGTGGCATTCACCAAGGTGTGGAAGATCATTGCCCGTTGTTTCTTCGCTAAGTTTAAGATACCATCGAGAATGGAATCGGTTTGAATAAAAGGAAAACGCTGATAGCTGGCTTGCACGGTGGGAAACTGCGATACGGCGGTCTGGGCCACGGTTAACGCGGTTTCCCCGGAAGAATCGGAAATAATAAAGATCGTAATCTGCGGCATAGCGAGCAACTCCTCTGACGTATTTTATGGGTGATTACTCTTAGTTTACCCCCGCCGATAAAACGGTTCAAATTTATTTACCTGCGTTATTGACGCCGTTTGGATGATTATGTATAATAGTTAAGAACCGTTACGCCGGTGGTAAAAAGCTAACCGGCGTTATTACTTGTGCTCGGAGGGAGGGAATTTTATATGGCAAAGACAGTCGTTCGCAAAAACGAGTCTTTTGACGACGCTCTTCGGCGCTTCAAACGTACGGTTTCCCGTAGCGGTACTTTACAAGAATACCGTAAACGTGAATTTTACGAAAAACCAAGTGTGAAGAAAAAGTTAAAATCAGAAGCTGCGCGTAAGCGTAAAGCCAAGAAGAAGCGTTTCTAAGCTCTTTTTGCAATTTAACGCAAAAGCCGCTGACCTGGATGGGTCAGCGGCTTTTTGTATACTTTGCGTAAAAAAGGTTTTAGTTGGTTAAAACAACCTTCCCAATCATCCGGTTAGCCTCAACCAGAGTGTGTGCGGCCCGCAGATTGGCGGCATTGATCGGCGTGAAGATCTTAGTCATCGTGGATTGGAGTTGACCACCGTCTAACAACTCACGAATCTTTTCCAGGGTTTCGTGCTGGCTAATCATGTCCGGCGTTTCGAAGAATGACTTGGTGTACATCCATTCCCAGGCGAAGGTGGCCCGCTTTTGTTTGAGCGCCCGTAAGTCAATGGGGTGGTCGTTGCCCGTGATGGAAACGATGTGACCGCTGGGCTTGATTAAGGCGACGATTTCGTCCCAGTGCTGGTTGAGATTACTCAGCTCTAAAATATAATCGACAGTTGGGTAGCCCAACGCGTGCACTTCATCGACGAGATTCTTCCGGTGATTGGCCACCGCGTCCGCCCCGTGAGCTTGGGTCCACGCAATCGTCTCGGGGCGTGAGGCCGTTGCAATGACGGTCAGGCCGGCCAAATGTGCCAGTTGGGTAGCCGTGGACCCTACACCACCGGCCCCATTGATGATGAGGATGGTCTTGCCGCGATTGGCCGCAACGTCTTCAAAGCGAATCGGTAGTTGCTCAAAAAGGGCTTCCCAGGCGGTCAGCGACGTCAACGGCATCGCCGCACTCTCGGCCGGACTGAGTGTGGTTGGCGCGTGACCCACCAGGCGTTCGTCCACCAGCTGGTATTCACTGTCCGTTCCCGGGCGTTTAAACGAACCGGCGTAAAAGACCTGGTCACCGGGCTGAAACAGGCTGACGTCCGCGCCCACGGCCGTTACGGTGCCATAGGCGTCCCAGCCGATGACTTTGGGTGTTGCCAGGGTTCCGACCGTTCCGCGCCGAACACCGGTGTCAACGGGATTCACCGAAGTGGCCTGAACATTGACGAGGAGGTCATGACCGGTGGGCGTCGGCTGGGGTTCGAAGAACGTAAATAAACTCTTTTCATTTGCAATGGGTAAATTCTCTGTAAAACCAATGGCACGCATGTCTGGCATGGTAAGATTCCCCTTCCGTAATCATTGCATCACTGTTAGACTAGCGCATTCTGGTCAGAAAGACAATTCTACGGGGTCGATACTGGGTTGTTTTCGCGGTGACGGCCAGTCAAAGTGAGGACGTAAACAACTTCGGCTGACGTTTCGCTTAATTAGGTGTAAACTAAATGATAACCATATTTTTTAGGAGGAAACAAAATGAGTTTAGAAACCCAACTCAACACCGATTTAAAGACGGCCATGAAGGCTCACGACAAATTATCATTGAACGTGATTCGGATGATGAAGACCGCATTGACTAACGAAAAGGTTAAGCAAGGCCATGATCTGACACCAGATGAAGAATTGACGATTGTGTCGCGTGAATTGAAGCAACGCAAGGAATCCATGGAAGAATTTGCGAAGGGTAACCGGGACGACTTGGTAGAAGGCGTCAAGGCCGAGATTGCCATCGTTGAAGAGTACGCGCCTAAGCAAATGAGTGAAGACGAAATCACCAAGATCGTCGCTGACAGCATCGCGAAGGTGTCTGCCAGTGGCATGGGGGACTTTGGCAAGGTCATGGGTGTTGTGATGCCTCAGGTTAAGGGCAAGGCCGATGGGGCCATCGTCAACAAGACGGTTAAGGCCCAATTGAATAAATAAGTCTATGAAACGGGAGACTGGCCAATACGGGCAGTTTCCCGTTTTTAAGCCCAATTGGAGCGGCGTACGACGCACGGTAGAGCCGAAGACAGTGACGACCATCAGTTGACGACCCGACAAGTCGGGGCTATGAAATGGTCGAATTCCCTGGTTTTCGCGCTGAATCCTTTTACAATCCCCGGCAGTATGCTAAAATTTGACTATTGGACACACGCTGAGGGTGCCGTGGTGACTGGCCGGATTAAGGCGGCCCGTTGCGATGGGATGCACACGACGCTTGGCCGTTAATTTAAAAAATAAAGGAGCCACCGTATTTGACTGAAAATACAGCGATTGAAAAAGAATATATCTTGGCGCGGCCCGAAGACGAAGTTGCTTTACTGGGTGCCCAGGATCAGTTTGTCACCATCCTGGAAGAGGGCTTACAAGTGACGATCAAGCCCTTCGGTAATTCAATCAAAGTCTCTGGTGCTGCGGATGCAGTCGACCAAACGTTGGCTATTTTACGAAACTTGAGCGACTTATTGGCTAAGGGCATTAAACTCAATAGTGCCGACGTCATCAGTGCCATGAAGATGGCGGGCAAGGGAACGCTGACGTATTTTAAAGATTTTTACAACGAAACCCTGATCAAGGATGCCAAGGGCCGCGCTGTGCGGGTCAAAAACTTTGGCCAACGCCAGTATATTGATGCGATTAAGCATAACGACATTACGTTTGGTATTGGCCCAGCCGGGACGGGGAAGACTTTCCTGGCCGTGGTCATGGCCGTGGCCGCGCTCAAACGGGGGGATGTCGAGAAATTGATCATTACCCGGCCAGCCGTGGAAGCCGGTGAGAGTCTCGGCTTCCTGCCAGGGGACTTGAAGGAAAAGGTCGATCC
This sequence comes from Lactobacillus sp. HBUAS51381, assembly GCF_012641095.1. Taxonomy (GTDB): domain Bacteria; phylum Bacillota; class Bacilli; order Lactobacillales; family Lactobacillaceae; genus Levilactobacillus. The sequence continues at coordinate 84,168 of NZ_JAAVSC010000002.1, read as the reverse complement.
TTACCTGCGCCCCATCTATGACGCGTTATACGCGATCTTAGGGGCGGAACATACCACCCGGTTGATGGATCGCGGGGTCATTGAAATTGCGCCGCTGGCCTACATGCGGGGCCGGACGCTGGAAGCGGCCTTCGTCATTTTGGATGAAGCCCAAAACACGACTAACATGCAGATGAAGATGTTCCTGACGCGGCTGGGCTTTGGCTCGAAGATGATCGTCAACGGGGATATCTCCCAGATTGACTTGCCACACAATGCCAAATCGGGGCTGATTCAGGCCCAGCACATTCTGCAAAACGTGGGCCACATTAAATTTGTGACCTTTAATGCCGACGATGTTGTCCGTCACCCGGTTGTGGCTAGCATCATCAACGCTTATGAAGCCAACGATACTAAACCAAATGGAGCTAAAAAATAATGGATTTAGAGATTTACGATAAGACCAAAGACGGCGTGCCAGCTAAGCATGTCGACCTCATTAAGGACGTTTTGGAGTATGCCGGTAAGTATTTAAAATTGGCCGAAAATACCGAGATGTCCGTCACCTTGATGAACAATGAAGATATCCACCGAATCAACAAACAATACCGCGGCGTCGACCGGGCCACTGATGTCATCAGTTTTGCGATCGAGGATGATGAGTCGGCGGACGATGATTTTCCGTTAGTCATGGACGAAGAAATGGCCGCCGAGATTCCAGAAAACATTGGCGACATTTTCGTTTCCATGGATAAGGTGGAAGAGCAGGCGGAATACTTGGGCCACTCCTACGAACGAGAACTTGGTTTTCTCGTGGTCCATGGCTTCCTGCACTTGAATGGGTATGACCATATGAAGCCAGAAGACGAGAAGGTCATGTTCAAGCTGCAAGCCGACATCTTAGATGCTTATGGCCTCAAGCGATAAGCAACAGAAACAGACCGGTAAAAACCGGGCATTTGTGCAGTCGCTGGGTCATGCGTGGGATGGCCTGCGGGCGCTATTTCACTATGAACGAAATTTTAGAAAGCATCTGGCGGTTGGTACGCTGGCCGTGATTGCCGGGATGGTCCTGCGGTTGACGCTCAACGAGTGGTTGTGGTTGGTACTGGCCATCTTTTTGGTACTGATTGCAGAAACACTCAATACGATCGTCGAGGCCGTGGTCGACCTCGTGGTGGGGACGACCTATCACGATCTCGCTAAGCGGGCCAAGGATGTCGCAGCGGGAGGCGTGCTCCTGGCCGCTATGTTTGCGGTCATCGTGGGTGCGCTAGTCATGCTACCGGCGTTAAGTCGTTGGTTCTAAGTGGAGGAAAATATGGATAATCCAAATTATAAATCAGGATTCGTGGCCATCGTTGGCCGGCCCAATGTGGGGAAATCAACGTTTTTAAACCGGGTGATTGGTCAAAAGATTGCCATCATGTCGGATACGGCACAGACCACTCGAAATAAGATCCAGGGGATTTACACGACCGATGAGGCGCAGATCGTCTTCATTGATACGCCAGGGGTGCACAAACCCAAGAGTAAGTTGGGCGACTACATGGTGCAATCCGCCATGTCCGCGCTTAACGAAGTCGATGCCGTCCTCTTCATGATTAATGCTGCCGAGAAGCGGGGCGCGGGTGATAACTTTATCATCGACCGTTTAAAGGGCATCAAGGCGCCGGTCTACCTGCTCATTAACAAGATTGACCAGATTCATCCGGATGATCTCTTATCCGTCATGGACCAATACAAGACGGCGTTGCCCTGGAAGGCCGTTTACCCGATTTCCGCATTGGAAGGGAATAACGTTGACGACTTCCTATCTGATCTCGTGGATGAGATGCCCCATGGACCGCAGTATTATCCCGAAGATCAGGTGACCGATCATCCCGAACGGTTCGTGGTCAGCGAACTGATTCGGGAAAAGATCTTCATGCTGACGCGGGAGGAAGTGCCGCACTCAGTGGCAGTCGAAATCGAAAGTATGAAACAAAAGGACGAGGATCACGTCCACATCGAGGCCACCATTATTGTCGAACGACCGACCCAAAAGGGCATTATGATCGGCAAGGGTGGTAGTATGCTTAAGAAGATTGGGACCATGGCGCGCCGGGACATTGAACATCTGCTGGGGAGTAAGGTTTATCTCCAGTTGTGGGTCAAGGTCCAGCCAAACTGGCGGGACAAGGCCACCCTGCTGAAGAGCTACGGCTACCGCAAGGACGATCTTTAGACTGAAACGAAGAAAGTGAGGATGACGATGGCACGTAACGTGACTGATTTTCACGGCATCCTCCTGTTTCGGCGGGACTATGCCGAGCGCGACTTTCTGATTAAGTTTCTGACGGCCGAATTCGGGAAGAAGATGTTTCTGGTTCGCGGCGCCAAGAAGAAGGGTTTCAAGATGGTGGCGGATATTTTACCGTTCACGGTGGGTAGCTACGTGGGTGACATTGCCGACGATGGGCTGTCCTACATTCGGACGGCGCGCGAGACCAGTCAATTTCAAAATATCAGCGCCGACATCTTTAAAAATGCCTACGCGACCTACATCATGAGTCTGGTTGATTCGGCGTTTCCGGACAGTCAACCCCTACCGGATTGGTATCACCGCGTACAGCGCGCTCTAACACTGATTGACGATGGGGTTAACGCCAGCATTGTGACCAACATCATGGAGATTCAGTTGATGCCGGCCTTTGGGGTTGCACCGCAACTACAGGGCTGTGCGGTCTGTGGGCGCAATGACCTACCGTTTGATTACTCGGAAAGTTACGGCGGTCTCCTGTGTCAGCAGCATTGGCAGATGGATCCGCGGCGTCTGCACCTGAACCAGCGGACGATTTACTATTTGCGGCAGTTCTCCGTGTTGGACTTAGACAAGCTCCACACGATCAACGTAAAACCGCAGACGGAGCATTCCCTGCGGCAATTGATGGATGAAATCTACGATAGTCAGATTGGGGTGCATCCCAAGAGCAAGCGTTTCTTGGATCAGATGCAGTCCTGGTCGGCACGGATGACGATGCCACCGGGCGAATCAACGGATGAGGACCCCAAGACGAATTAAATCTCAAACTAGGGAACCTATGGTCAATTCTATAGATTCCCTTTTTGTATACGATGAAGTCAACTTTGGTGAAAGGGGTGGCTTGCTTCCCCCGTTAGACCAATTTTACTAAAACGACCAGTGTAGAAAAGCCGTTGCGATCCACCAAGTTAAGCCGCCGCCAATCGCTAGGCCAATGAGAGCGCTAAGAACTAACGTTACCGTGCGATATTTCCGTTCAGGCTTAGTGATTGGTGCTGACTGATGGTGGAGATAGGCATTAATCTGCCGAAAAGTTTTTAGCTGAAGTCGTTGACTGAGGTAAAGCAGGTAGCCCGTTGAAGCGAGCCCAATGGTCGTCACCGTTGAGATGGCCATGATGGTAGGAATCATGGGCAACCACCGCAGACCGATGAATAAGCCATAGACGGCTATCAGGCAGGCGATGGCCACGCTAATGAGCGGTTTAAGATGGAAATTGGATGTCCGCTGATGCATGGTAGTGAGGTCTTCTTGAACTAGCTCATTGATTGTTACATGGTAGAGACTGGCGAGGAGCAACAGGCTTTTGATATCTGGGTAGGTTTTACCCGTTTCCCAATTAGAAATGGTTTGGCGGGATACGTAGAGCTGGTCTGCCAAGGCGGCTTGCGTTAAATGATGTTGTTCGCGATAGGTTACGAGCGTGTGCTGTAGCTTTAAAGGTGTCATGAAAAAGGTCCTCCTTTGTGTTTAGGCTCATTATCCCATAGGACTGAAGCCGTGTCTGTCAAAGTTCTTTGACATGTTGCTATCAAGGGGTTTTCGCGGTATTAAGATGAGAAAATATCGGCTACTGTAACGGCGAATGGCAGATAAGTGCTGAAGAAAGTCAAGATAATTCGGTCAAACAATACAGCTTGCTGTATAATTAAAACAGAAGGTGATGACATGGACGACAATCAAGCAGTTTCCCGCAAGATTGTAATTTTGGGACGAAAGATTAGAAATAAGCGAAACGTCTTTGCTAAGGCGTTGTCCCTAACGAGTGAACAGGCCGATGCGTTACGCTACTTTGCGGACGCTCCTCGGCGGACCATTACGGATTTTAAGGATTATCGGCAGATTACGCATCAAACGGCGCGACTGATTGTTAAACGCCTGGTCGACCGGCAGCTTTTGCAGTTAGAGGCCAATCCTAACGACGGTCGTGCAAAGCTGGTTAGTTTAACGGCTGCCGGTAGGGTTAAATGGCAGCAATTAGACCGGCACATCGCGTCAACGAGTCAGACGTTATTTACGGGGTTTACACCGGAAGAACAGCGACGGTTCCTCGCAATGCTCGATCAAATTAGTCAGAACTTGGAAGGGGTCGACGTCTTTTGAAAACACAATTGTATACACGTGACGTCAAGCTCGTTCTCGCCGCTAGTTTCTTTTTCTTGATGAGTCCGATGCTCGTCAATCCCATCATTGCGGGATTTTCAAGCAATATTGGTGCAAATAGTGTCTTAGCGGGTGTGGTTGCGGGGATGATGAACCTCACATCACTGGTGTTACGGCCATTGGCGGGGAATCTGACGGACCGATTTTCGAAATACCGATTGACGCTAATCGGCGGCGTCTTAATTCTCATTGCCTGTGTGGGTTATGGTGTGACCACATCCGTCCCACTGATTATGATGTGGCGGGTGGTGAATGGGCTCGGCTACACGCTGTGTACGGTTTGTATGTCGACCTGGATGGCCAGTCTGTTACCGGCAGATCGCATTGGCGCTGGTATGGGAATTTATGGGATCGCGAATGCCTTGGGGATGGCGATTGGACCGGCCGTGAGTGTCTATCTCTACCATCATCTTGGCTACCGCAGTGTCTTTTGGGTCGCGGCAATCTGTGTAAGCCTGTTATTACTGATCATTCAATTTGTGAGCAATCGGAGTGTGCCACACCCTGACTATCGAAACAACAAAGAGGTACAGCCTAAGTTCCGGCTGGTTCAACCCAAAGTGGTGCCGGTTGCGACCATTCTCTTACTCTTCTCGTTGCCGTACTTTGCCACGCAGACCTATATTGTGAGTTACGTGGAACATCGCGGTTTTGACATTCCGGCTGGGGCGTTCTTTCCGGTTTATGCGCTGGTCTTATTGGCGATGCGTTTGCTGCTAAGGGATGCATTTGACCGAATTCCCTTTAAAAAGTTTTTCTGGATCTGTCTAGGATGTAACTTGGTTGGGATTATCGGCTTAACGAATATGACCAACTGGTTGATGTTGGCCGTGGGGGCCGTGGGACTTGCGGCCGGATACGGGTTGATGTTTTCCATCTGTCAGGCCAAATCGCTGACATTGGTCCCCAAGTCCGATCGGGGATTAGCGAACAGTACTTTCTACATTGGCATTGACCTCGGGATGACGCTCGGCCCCATGTTGGCGGGAGTGATTACGACTTATCTCCCGTGGGCCTGGCTGTATCCGATGATGATGGTCACACTCCCAGTGGTTGTCATGGTCTATTGGGGAAATCGGAGAGCGCTGGCGTAGGTACAGGTGAGGCGACGCTGCGATTGATGACCTAGGCTGAGAAAAGCCTTACAGGTTACAGGGAAAGGATGTTATCCCGGCAAACCATCGATAATTTCCGCTCACTTCTAGGAAACACATTGACAACCCCGCCCCAGACAGCTATCATAAAACACAGTTAAATAAGTCGATTATGATGAATGAGAGTCACAGCGTCACTGGTTTAGCGAGTTCGGGAGAGTGGAAGCCGAATCCAGGACGGTGTGAGTTGGCACATTCGGAGTCGTTTCCAAGTAAGCTGCTAGTCATTGACTAGAAGTAGGGTGGAACCGCGAAAATAAAAATTCGTCCCTACGTGAATTTGCCTCGGTGAATTCTCGTGGGGATTTTTTGCGCGCTTATTTGTTTAATCGGTCAACCAGCTGGCAGCTTGTTAACTGGCAACCATACAAGGAGGAACTGCACCCATGACAGAAAAACTGTCCATGCAAGCAATCATTTTAAAGTTACAACAGTATTGGTCTGCACAAGGTTGCATGCTGATGCAAGCTTACGATACTGAAAAAGGGGCCGGTACCATGAGTCCCTACACGTTCTTACGGGCAATTGGTCCGGAACCTTGGAACGCCGCTTACGTTGAACCTTCCCGTCGGCCAGCCGATGGTCGTTACGGGGAAAACCCCAACCGGTTATACCAACATCACCAATTCCAAGTGATCATGAAGCCCTCACCCGACAACATTCAGGAGCTTTACCTGAACAGTCTACGGGAACTGGGTATCGATCCTCTGGAACATGATATTCGGTTTGTCGAAGATAACTGGGAGAACCCATCGATGGGTTGTGCCGGTGTTGGTTGGGAAGTCTGGTTGGACGGGATGGAAATCACCCAGTTCACGTACTTCCAAGTCGTTGGGGGGATGGAAGTTGATCCCGTCACCTCTGAAGTCACTTACGGTTTGGAACGGTTAGCCTCCTACGTTCAAGACGTCAACTCCGTCTTCGATCTGGAATGGGCCGATGACGTCAAGTATGGCGACATCTTTAAGGAACCCGAATACGAACACTCCAAGTACAGCTTTGAAGAAAGCGACCAGGACATGTTGCTTCGGCACTTTGATGAATACGAAACGGAAGCCAAGAAGCAGATTGCTAACGGCCTGGTTCATCCAGCCTACGACTACATCTTAAAGTGCAGCCATACGTTTAACTTACTGGACGCCCGTGGCGCCGTCTCCGTTACCGAACGGGCCGGTTACCTCTCTCGTATCCGGAACATGGCGCGGTCCGTGGCGCGGGCCTTCGTTGCCGAACGGAAGAAGCGTGGGTTCCCGTTAGTCAAAGACGAGAAGCTCCGTGAACAATTATTAGCTGATGAGGAGGCCAAATAATGGCACACACATTTTTACTGGAAATTGGTTTGGAAGAAATGCCCGCCCACGTGGTCACGCCAGCCATTAAGCAACTGGTCAAACGCACGGCGGATTATCTAAAAGAACAACGCGTGGATTATACGGAAATCAAGCCGTTCTCAACGCCACGGCGGTTAGCCCTGTTAATCAGTGGCTTAGCCGACAAGCAAGAAGATATCAGCGAATCCGTTAAGGGGCCCGCTAAGAAGATTGCTCAGGATGCCGATGGTAACTGGACCAAGGCCGCAATTGGCTTTACCCGCGGGCAAGGTCTGACGCCCGATGACATTACCTTTAAGGAAATCAAGGGGACGGAATACGTTTACGTCGACAAGTTTATCGCCGGCGAACCCGTTGCAACGGTCTTAGCCGGCCTCCGCGACATCATCATGGCCATGACCTTCCCAACCATGATGAAGTGGGGTACCCACCACTTCCAATACATCCGACCAATTCGCTGGCTGGTTGCTCTGCTGGACGACCAAGTGATTCCCTTTACCATTCTGGACGTCACGACTGGCCGGACCACGCGCGGTCACCGTTTCTTGGGTAAAGAAATTGAACTGGCCACGGCCGCAGACTACGAGGAAAACCTCACCAGCCAATACGTGATTGCCGACGCCGACAAGCGTAAGGCCTTAATCAAGAAGCAGATCAATCAATTGGCTGCCGATAACGACTGGACGGTCGATGTGGACGCGGGCCTGTTGGAAGAAGTCAACAACTTGGTTGAATGGCCAACTGCCTTTGCCGGGAGTTTCGATGACAAGTACCTGACCATCCCCGATGAAGTGCTGATCACCTCCATGCGTGATCATCAACGCTTCTTCTACGCTCGTGACGCCAATGGTAAATTGTTGCCGGTCTTCATTTCTGTTCGAAATGGGACCGATCATGATCTTCAAAACGTGGTTGCCGGGAACGAAAAGGTTCTGACGGCGCGGTTGGAAGACGCCATGTTCTTCTACACGGAAGACCAGAAGAAGACGATTGCTGATTACGTGGAACGTCTCAAATCGGTTAGCTTCCACGACAAGATCAGTACCATGGCGGAAAAGATGAACCGGGTTACGGCCATCGTCAAGGTCTTAGCCAAGCACCTGAACCTCAATGATGCGCAGACCAAGGCCGCTGTACGGGCCAGTGAAATTTATAAGTTTGACCTGGTCACCGGGATGGTTGGTGAATTCGCCGAGTTGCAAGGGGTCATGGGTGAGAAATACGCCTTACTTAACGGCGAGGATCCGGCCGTTGCCCAAGCCATTCGCGAACACTACGAACCCATCTCAGCCGACGGTGCGCTACCAGAATCCGTTCCGGGTGCCGTTTTGGCCCTGGCCGACAAGTTCGATAGCATCCTGACCTTCTTTGCTGCCGGGATGATTCCGAGTGGATCCAACGACCCTTACGCTTTGCGGCGTCAGGCAACCGGGATTGTCCGGATTGCCAAGGCTCAGAACTGGCCGTTGCCCGTTGCCGAATTGGCCAAGGACTTTATTACGGCCGAAACGACGGCTAAGGTCGCCCCTGATTTGGATCAAACGGCTCAAATTCAAGCAGTCGTTGACTTCATCAAGGACCGGATTCGCAAGATTTTGCGTTCCGCTAAGCAACGTCACGATATCATTGATGCCGTGACGAATGGGACCAGCAGCGATGTCTTGCAGATCTTTACCGCTGCCGATATCTTGGCTAGTCATGCCGACGATGCCAATTTCAAGGCGGTCATCGAATCCCTGACGCGGGTCATTCGTTTGGCACAGAAGGCCCCAGCCGAATTAGCGACGGCGACGGTCGATGCTAAGCTGTTTGAAAACGATAGTGAAGGTGCCTTGGATAAGGGTGTTGTTGAAGTTGCTGCTGCCGCAGACAAGGGCCTCAGTGACTTGTACGCTGCGTTGGCCGATATCCAGCCAACGATTGCGGCTTACTTTGAAGCCACGATGGTCATGGCCAAGGACGATGCCGTTCGGAATAACCGGTTGACTGAGCTCAGCAAATTGGCTAGTCTGGCGCTAGTTCTCGGCGATTTGGACCAATTAATTGTGAAATAATCGGGGTTAACGTTAACCTGGAAACCAGCTCTGAAGGGGGCTGGTTTTTTTTCGTCCACTTATATTTAAGACGTGCTTAGCGTTTCTAACACATTAGTTATCGACTTAACATGCAAACGCGTTCCCTTAGAGAATATTAGTGTTGGCCCACTTTTTGGTAATTTAAGTTCGGAGACACAAAGGGTCCGGGTGTTTTATCCCAGACTCAACAATTGGTGAAAGATAAAAAAACGGTATAAAAAGAAGGCTTGAAATAAACAATTTAATAATAAGGTTAATCGAATTACGTGTGATTATTCCAGGCGAATGAGCAGTTATTTGTCGCAGAAAGATTGGACTTAATATCATAAGATTAATAAAACATAATAAAAAAAGTTTATACGATCCATATACTTTGTGTGACGCTCCTGATATAATCAAGATTAGACGTTATGGCCAAAAGTCAACCTGCTATCTTAGCTACAAGATGGGGATTAAAGAAAGACTGGAGGCATGCGGCAAATGTGGAGAGGACTGGCATATGATTGGGGTAGAAAATAAGTATAATTTTACATATAAAGCGGGTAAAGCTGCTTTTAATTTTGGCGCTTTGACACTTGCTCTGGGGTGGGGACTAGCTGACGCACGTTCCGTGCACGCTGATGTGAGTACAGAGGCGGGCATCCAACACGAACATGTCGTAAACCGTCCCGCTAATCAGATGAATGTCACCGAATCGTTTTTCCTGCAAACGGACGCAGACAATCAGACTATCGATCATCAAGACGAGCAAGATACGTCGACCGATGATGAAATGGTCCCGATGGATTCAGATGACATCATTGATGCGAAGGTAACGCCAGAGGAGGGTGGCCCATCAAAACCACCAGTAACAAGCAGTGAGAATTTACCGTCAACTGAACCGTCTAAGCAGACAGGCACAGCGCCAACTGAACGTGTCGAACAGGCAAAACGGCCACAGAACATGCAAAAGCAAATTGAGACAACGGCGCTACGTGAGAAGACGCCCACGGATACCGAGACTGTGCCGTCAGTGTCTCAAACCACGGTGTCCCAGGTTGCTGATCATTTACCTATAGCAGTCGTTGGTGACCTGATTGATGACTGGATGCCAGATAGAAATTTACAACAGATTGTCCTCCATCAATTACAAAGGGATCAAGATATTTCTTCCGTTAATCAGATTACGAAGGCGTTAGTTTCTAAGATGACGATTTTGTTTAGTGATCCCACGTATGAATTGAACAATCGTGCGTATCATGAGGCCGTCATTGGCATTCAATCCTTAAAGGGGCTGGAGTATGCGGTCCAGCTGGAAAGGCTGAACATCTTTCCTGAGGTTGGCGCGTCTTTTGATTGGGACGGTCAGTTTATGCATGGTAACCTTTTTGATATTAGTGCCTTAGCGCATTTGTCGAAACTCTATGAGGTCACTTTGCAGATAAATCAGCTTACAGATATTTCTGCGCTAAGCCAGTTAACCTTGACAAACGTGGCGTTGGATAACAATCGTATTTACGACTTATCACCATTGAAAAATTCTGCGGCAAACTTGTCGCCTCTTTCGGCGCTGAGTGATCAGTTAGTGACGTTACCCAAGGTCATATTAAACGCCAACACCACAGATTTCACACTGACATTTGGGGTAACGAATATTCATGGTGAAAGCGTGCCAGTAAGTCCGGAGGAGACTTCAGAGGACTTCTTTAATAGCACGGGGACTGGTACTAATGTTGATACACAGACAATTACTTGGCGACTGAACGAGTCTGAAGGACAATTGTTATTGAAATGGTCTGTTGGCAGTGGGCAGTATCTATTTACCGGTGAAGTTTGTATTCCTTACGAAATGAGCAATACGGTCGGAAATGTGGCGGTTAATTTCAAAAATAGAGATGGCTCTGTATTGGCACCGCAACTGACGCTAGCTGGGACTTTAGGAGAGAAATTTGATTTAAGCAATATGGCCAGCGTCAATGAGATCGTTCACCGCTTGGCTCAAAAGGGATATGCCGTGGTGGGAACTGAAAATAATGTGGCGACAACCGGAACTTATGCAGAAAAGATGACGTATGTGACGTTCCTGTTTGATGTTAAGCCCGTTCAGACAACCCTCAATTTCCTAAATGAGCAAGGTGAGCAGATCTCAAAACCGCAGATTCTAAGTGGGAAGCCGGGAGAACAGTGGCAGACGGCGATACCAGCGTTGAAGGGTTATGTCTTTCAAAAAATTAAACAAAAAGAGGCCAATGTCGCAGTGTCGACGGATCAGCTATCGGGAACTTACGTGGCCGATTCGGCAATCGACTTGGTTTATAAAGCACAGGAGGAGTCAGCGACAATTCACTATGTTTATGCCAACGGCAAACAGGCGGCGCCACAGCAAGTAGTTACTGGGAAGTATGGTGAGAACATTACTTTTCCGGATTCGCCAACTATCGCGGGATACACTGCCAGCCAGCTTTTGCCAGCGAGCTTTGGTGATGGCGAAGGGGCCAATTCATTTACGGTAATCTACACGCGGCAAAAGGTAACGGCGCCAGCGGAGACTGTGCCGCCAACCGATACGACTAACCAGAACATCACAGTCACAGTCCATTATCAAACGGCAACTGGGATCCCTGTTGCGCCCGATGACCGATTGATTGGTAAAGTAGGCGAGCCTTATAGAACCAGACCGGCGACTAACGTTACAACTGGTTATCGACTGGTGACGACGCCAATCAATGCTACGGGGACACTCGGCCAGAGCAACGTCACGGTGACCTACATTTATGCTCGGATTGCGACAGAGAATAATCAGTCAGAACTGGAACCGATGAAGCCCCTGAAACCGGCCTTTACAGCGCCAGCGGCTGATCCTGATGAACCGATTGGTCACGACGTCATGCAGATGGGGACGGCAGACACCGTGGCGATCGGTGGAGCGGCTGGTGGTATGATCAATTCATTACCGCGTCACCCGTTATCTGATCAGGCAACCAAGCGTTTACCGAAAACCAATGAAAAGACACGCTCACCGTGGTGGGGGATAGCCTTACTGAGCGTCATGTTTAGTCTGGTAGGGATAGGGTGGCATCGCGGAAGAAAACTTGATGCTGATTCTTGATGGCAATCATCAGGTAAGGCTAAACGGATTAGATGATTAAGAACACACTAAGATTAGTTCCAAAATCAGGGTAACGTTAACCCGGAAACCAGCTCTAAAAGGGGGCTGGTTTTTGTTTTATAATGGGTCTCAGCCATGCCGATGGTTTCAGACAGCTAAAGCGGCCATTGATCGCCACACCGTGGGTAATTGCGGAGATAACGCAGGTATTGTTTCGAGAATGGCCGGTTCAAGGTTGGTGGATCCATGATCGTCGGTCATTAAAAAGCAGAAATTGCCCCAATTCGTCCTAAGTTTGCTATAATAGAATGAAGTTTAGCCTAAGTCTTTAATGTTGACAATGCCCCCATAGGTGGTATCATATATAGTGTATTTTTGCGCACGAATTCTAACTAAAAAGTCGCACTTGTCGGGTTTCCGGGGTGCGACTTTTCAAGGCTATGGTGAGCAAACGGAAACACGTAAGGGAGTGATTGGTTGGCGAAGATACCCGAAGACGTGATTGAGACGGTTCGGACGGCCACGAATATTGCGGACGTTGTCGGCCAGTACGTGCAACTGAAAAAATCCGGTAAGAATTTATTCGGTCTCTGTCCGTTCCACGAGGAGCGAACACCCTCGTTTTCCGTTTCAGAAGATAAGCAAATCTTCCATTGTTTTAGTTGCGGACGGGGGGGCAACGTGTTCAAGTTTCTCATGGAACTGGAGCACGTGACCTTTCCCGAGGCAGTCGTTAAGGTGGCGGACTTTAGCCACGTCGATCTGGACAGTGAATACCGGCAGGATGCGGCGGGACCCGCGGTTGACTCGAAGACAGGACAACTCTTGGCGCTACATGAGCAGGCGGCCAAGCTGTACCACCATATCTTGGTGAATACCGAGATGGGGCAACCGGCACTGGATTACCTCCACGACCGCGGCCTGACCGATGAGACGATTGAAACCTATCAGTTGGGTTTTGCGCCGGGTCAGCGTCTATTGAAGCCCTTCTTTGACCAACGACAGAGTGACTACCAGCTCTTACGGCAGTCCGGCCTGTTTATCGAAGATGCCCAGGGCAATCTGCGTGACCGGTTCACCGAACGGGTGATGTTTCCGCTACGCAATGCCAGCGGGCACGTGGCGGCTTTCTCCGGTCGGCTTCTACACAAGGCCGATGACCAACCAAAGTATTTAAACAGCCCTGAAACCACATTATTTAATAAAAGTAAGCTGTTGTTTAACTTTGACTTGGCACGGCCGGCAATTCGACAAGCCGGAGAGGTCACGCTATTTGAGGGGTACATGGATGTCATTTCGGCAACCCAAGCGGGCGTTGGAAATGGAATTGCGTCGATGGGAACCAGTCTGACGACCGAACAGATCTATGCGATCGAGCGGACGACGGATAAACTCAATGTCTGCTACGACGGGGATGAACCCGGCCAACGGGCGATTGATCGCGCCCTGCGGTTATTGGGTGACCACAGTCACTTACAGCTCAGCGTGATTCAACTTCCTGAGGGGCAGGATCCCGATGAGTATCGTAAGGCCCACGGCAACGAAGCGTTTCGGCAAATGTTGGAATCGGCCAAGGAACCGCCGTTACGGTTTCAAATGCGTTTTCTGCGGCGCAATCGCGCGTTGGAGACGGATAGCGAGCGCCTAGCGTACGTCAATCAAGTCTTGCCACTCTTGGCTCAGGTCAAGGAGCCCGTTGAACTAGATCTGTATCTCGGCCAATTGGCTAGTGAGTTTCAGATTGACAAGGCGGCGTTAACGGCGCAGCTCAAACAGGTACAGCGGGATTCCGCGGCGCAGCAAGAACGGCAACGGCCAGCAACACCAGCACCAACGCCAATTACCGAACCACCGGTGACGGTGTATCAGCAACGTCGGCCGTTAAATCGACTGGAACGCGCCGAACGTAATTTGCTCTATCGGTGCTTGCACGATCGTAACGTGTGGGCGAAGGTGACGGGCATTGCCGATTTCAGTTTTGTGCATGACGATTATCAGATTATTTACACCTTGGCCCAAGGCTATTTTCAAACCCATCAGGTGTACCAGACTGCACAGTTTACGGACTTCATTCAAGAAGATCGTCTGCAGCAGCTGGTCATTGAATTGGAAACCACAACGACCATGTCCGCGGCGGCAACCCCGCGGGAGATCGATGACTATTTAGCGGTTATCATGGACGAAGCCCCAATTGAGGAGCAACTGCGTCAGAAGAAGAATCAATTGACGGAGGCTTCGCGGTTGGGCGATGCCGACCGCCAGCGACAACTCGTCGTTGAGATCGTTCAATTGGAACGACAGCGGCAGGCGAACAAACAAGTTTAATCTAGGGGGTATTTTAATGGCAAAAAAGACCACGGATCAACCAATGTTTGATCAAAAAGCATACAACAAAACGGTGCGCGCTTTGATTAAGAACAATAAGAAGGCTGGGAGCATCACCTACGATGACCTGTCCGACAAGGTCGCAACACCTTACACGCTGGATGCTAAGCAGATGGATAAGTTACTTGAAACCATTTCAGATGCTGGGATCAGTGTGGTTGATGCTAAGGGTGAGCCAGACCCACGGGCCGTTAAAGCCCAGAAGGCCGTTTCGAAGAAGGAATTAAAGGAAGCCGGGACCACCACCGGGGTTAAGATCAACGATCCCGTGCGGATGTACCTGAAGGAAATTGGTCGGGTTAACCTGTTAACTGCCGATCAAGAAGTGGCCTTAGCCTTACGAATTGAAAACGGCGAAGAAGAAGCCAAGCAAGAGCTAGCCGAAGCCAACTTGCGGTTGGTTGTTTCCATTGCCAAGCGTTACGTGGGTCGGGGGATGCAATTCCTGGACTTGATTCAAGAAGGGAACATGGGACTGATGAAGGCCGTCGAAAAGTTCGACTACCGGAAAGGGTTCAAGTTCTCCACGTACGCCACTTGGTGGATTCGGCAGGCCATCACACGGGCAATTGCCGACCAAGCGCGGACGATTCGGATTCCCGTACACATGGTGGAAACCATTAACAAGTTAATTCGGATTCAACGGCAACTCCTCCAAGACTTAGGGCGGGAACCAACGCCTGAAGAAATTGGGGCCGAAATGGATATGCCAACGGAAAAGGTTCGTGAAATCTTGAAGATTGCGCAAGAACCCGTTTCCCTGGAAACGCCAATTGGTGAAGAGGACGACTCTCACTTGGGAGACTTCATTGAAGACCAAGACGCCACGAGCCCTGCTGACCACGCCGCTTACGAGCTTTTGAAGGAACAGTTGGAAAGTGTCCTGGACACGCTGACTGACCGGGAAGAAAACGTGTTGCGGTTGCGGTTTGGCCTGGATGATGGCCGGACCCGGACTTTGGAAGAAGTCGGGAAGGTCTTCGGGGTAACCCGTGAACGGATTCGTCAGATCGAAGCCAAGGCCTTACGGAAATTGCGTCATCCATCACGGAGCAAGCAGTTGAAGGATTTCTTGGAATAAATTTTGATGTGAATTGATTGTTAGTTTAGGAAGGTCTCATCGGATCACAGCCAATCGGCGGTGGTCCGGTGAGACCTTTTTTTAGTGTGAGTGAAAATTTGCATTTCGTGAAAATAGCGCTGGACAATTCGGTTCGTTAACTGAGTTTTAGGCGATAAACGGCTGGAAAAATAACACTTTTCAAGAAAGTGAATCATTGTGAAACTTTCTTGAAAATAAAACGGATAAGCGTGAGAAGACCAATCATGTGACCAACCGATGCGGGGACTTAAAAGGTGTCCGTTAGAATGGTGCTGATTATGAGTGGTTTATAGATTAGGAGAATCCACTCGTTGAAACCGTTTACAGTGAAAAATAATTTTACATCAGCTAATTTAATGCGTCAAAAGTCTTGAAAATCTCGTTAAAGGGGATATAATGTATCTCGTTTAAAAGTTATGGGAGACAGGAGAAGGGAGGCCCATCGTGAGGGCAAAACCGAGTTTAGAACAGGCCTTATGTATTGTGGCCCTGTTGGGAATCCAGGATCGTAAAATTCCGCTACATAGTCGTTTGGTGGCAGAACGATTGGACATTTCGACGAGTTATTTGAAAAAGATTGTTCAAAAATTAGCAGCTGGCGGGATCGTCAAAACCGTTTCTGGTCGTGATGGAGGTATCGTGTTGACCAAAGATCCGTTGAAAATCACACTCTTGGATGTTTTCAACGCCATTGAGGGAACGACCGCCTTTGTGCACAGCACCGGATTGGTTTCGAAGGTTTTTGGCCTTGAACACAAGGACGCTTTCATCGCGACTTATGAGTTGAAAGACTTCAAAGATACGCGGCCGGTTGCTAACGTGCTGAGTGTCTTTGCCCAGGCGGAAGAACAATTTCGTCAGGAACTGGCAACGCTGTCGATTGGTGACGTGTTGCCAACCACGGGGGACCAATCCCTCCAACTGGATTGGACCAAGTGGTTGACGCGTTAATGAGCAGAATAGAACCGGATCACCTGAGAAAGGGTTGTTCGGTAAATAAATCTTAAAAATCGTCGAGGAGGTTTCAGCGTGCGTTGGATGAATAAACATTACATCTGGAACGTGATTGGGTGGCTGGTCATTGTGATCCTAGCCATCGTCACGATTCCTAACATGAGTAAATTGGTGGCGGATAAGGGCCAAATTACCGTGCCTAGCAGCTATCAAAGTTCCCGAGCAACGACCATGCAGGACAAGTGGGGCCGTTCGCAAAAGGGAACCACGGCGGTCGTGGTCGTCTTCAACAATGGAAATTCTAAGCTAACCAGTGCGCAGAATGACCAGATTGATCGGACGATTAACCGAATTAAGAATCACGAAGATCGCTACCAGATTCGCTCGGTGACGGCGGCCAGTGATAGTTCCACGGCCGCGTCCCAATTGATCTCGAAGGACAAGAGTACCCAGTTGTTACAACTGAACGTGCATAAGTCATCTAGTCATTCGGTCACCCAGATTCGTGATCAGATTACGAAGTTGGCGAAGACCAGCGGAGTGACCACGTACGTCACGGGGGCGGATGTCCTGAACCAAGACTTCTCCGACGCCACCCAGGCCGGTGTTCAGAAGACGGAAATTATTGCCGCCATCTTTATCTTCCTGGTGTTGTGGTTAGTCTTCCGGTCGCCCATTACCCCGTTGTTCTCATTATTAACGGTGGCGGTGTCCGTGATCACCTCGATTTCGGTGGTCGCTAACTTGGTCAACCGCTTCAACTTTCCGTTCTCTAACTTTACGGAAGTCTTTATCGTCATTGTGTTATTCGGGATTGGGACGGACTATAACATCCTCCTATACAATGAATTCCGAGAGCGACTGGCGAGTGGTAAGGACAGGTATACGGCGACCAAAGAAGCAACGAAGGTCGGTGGGCGAACGGTCCTGTATTCCGGCTTATCCGTCCTCATTGGGATGAGTGTCTTGGGATTTGCCAACTTCTCCCTGTACCGTTCAGCCGTCGGGATTGCCGTGGGGGTTGTGGTCTTACTGGCCGTGCTCTTAACGCTGAATCCGTTCTTCATGGCCATCTGTGGTCCTCACATGTTCTGGCCCATCAAGAAGTTCCAAGGCGAAGGTGACAGCCGCCTCTGGCACGGCATGGCTAAGCACGCCATGATTCGACCGGTCATCACGCTGATCCTCACGGGGATTATCTTCATTCCGCTGGCCTTGACGTCTCACGGGACGTTGGACTACGATAACTTGGTCGAAATTGGTGATAATGTACCAGCCAAGCAAGGATTCAAGGTGGTGCAAAAACACTTCTCCAAGGGAACCGCTGAACCAACGACGATCTATATTCAAAGTAAAAACAAGATGGATAATGAAAAGACCCTGCTGATTGTGGATCGGTTAACCAAACAACTCCAACAATCCGAGGGCGTTAAGACGGTCGCCTCGGTAACGCAGCCAGGTGGGAAGACCATCAAGAAGCTTTACGTGCGTAACCAAATGAGTTCGGTAACCACCGGCTTAGCCAAGGCCCAAAAAGGGGTCAACACGGTTAATAAAGGCTTAAAGTCCGCCAATAGCTCACTGAGCAAACAAAATGTCAGTGGGGCCGTGAAGGATGCCAATAAGCTCGCCACTGGGGCCAAGCAAGTTAGCACCGGGACCCAGCAATTGCAAAGCGCAATTTCACAGGTCTCAACCGGTGTTAATTCGTTGAACAGTCAGGTTTCCTCCGCTTCTGGGGGGAAACAGGCCGCACAATTGGCACAATTAGAGGCTGCCTTGCCTCAGCTGAATGCGGCTATTCAACAGTTGAATGCTCAAGTCTCCGCTAGCTCGACCAATACGAGCGGTGTGACGACGTCTCTGACCACGATTAAGAACAGCACCCAAGACATTGCGTCACAATTGGCCAAGGTCGAGAGTGCTACTTCGAACCTGCCTAGCATGAGTGCCAGCACGGTGGCCGCGGCCTTTAGCCAACAAGGCGTACCATTATCGGCCGCGCAAAAGGCCGTTTTGGCTGGTATTTTGCAGAAACAAAGTGCCGCCCAAAGCGAACTGAAGGCGACCTTGAGTACCTCACTGAAGCAGATTGGGAGCGATGCAACGGCCATCGGTTCTGCCGACCAAACCGTTGCCAGTCAATTACAAGCCTTACAAGGGTCAACCAGTCAGCTGCAAAGCGCAGTGGCGACGTTGGCGCAGAAGTCAAACGTGGTCTTGCCGGGAGCGGCAACGGCCTTACAAACGGCCAGCTCGCAATCTAGTCAATTGGCTAGTGCAACGAGTCAACTCTCCGGGGCGATGTTTACCATCAACGGCAAGATGCCGGCCTTGGTCACCGGGGCCAATCAAGTGGCTACTGGGAACCAGACCATGGCCGAGAAACTCGCTGCGATGAGCAAACAACTGACGGCGCTGCGGAAGGGGTTAACCTCCGCTAGCACCGGTCTGACGCAGGTCTCGTCGGGGGTTGGGTCGGCCAACACTTACCTGAAGGGGCTCCAGAAGTCGGCGGGTTCGGAAACCTTCTACATTCCAAGTAAGCAGTTACACGGTAGTTCATTCAAACCGGCGCTGACGACCTACATGTCACCCGATCGAAAGATTACCAAGCTGACGGTCGTCTTAAACGATGATCCGAGCTCAGCGGCTGCGATGGCGCGGTTGCCGAAATTGGAAAAGGTCGTCAACGGGGCGTTAGCCGGCACCAGCCTAAAGAATGCCGAAGTGGCCTTCGGTGGCAATACGTCACAGACCAACGACATCAACGACATGGCGTCTAGCGACTTTACGCGAACGGTCATCATCATGTTGGCCGGGATCTTCATCGCCCTGATGGTCGTGACCCGTTCGTTGGTTCAACCAATTGTTATCGAAGGGATCTTGGTGGTCGCTTACTCCGGCGCCTTGACCATCGTGCACTGGTTGGTTGATCCACTGCTGGGAACCAATATGTTGACGTGGAACACACCATTCTTCACGTTTGTCATGTTGATCTCGCTGGGGGTTGATTACTCGATCTTCCTGATGCGGAAATACCGTGAGTTCCTCCACGAACCGGGCGCTACCAGCCAAAAGATGCTGCGCGCCGCCACCGTGATTGGAACGGTCGTGCTTTCCGCCGGCGTGATCCTGAGTGGTACGTTCGCCGCCTTAATTCCGTCTGGGGTCATGACACTGATTCAGATTGCGTTAGCCGTGATTATCGGGATTATCCTGTTAGTCATCTTGCTTCCAATCGTGATGCCAGCCGTCATGAAGATTACCTACCCGTACCCTTACTCTAAGATGGCACGGGCCCAGAACGAAGCGGATGAAGAAAGTGAACGTGAACCAACGCGTCGTAATCGTCAATAATCAATGTTACTGAAGCAAAGTGGAAGTCCGTTCTACCCGATGGTGGAGCGGACTTTTTGCATCGGCCACTACTTATTACTAATGTAAATTTTGTCAATTTTGTTGCATATTTTAAGCAATTAATTGAAAAGATTAATCTTCAGTCGCCAAACACGTTCGGCTTACAGTGCTTCATAGTTGCGGCTATGACTTTAGGTGGTTTCTGGCTGCATAAGTTGGTGGCTATTAATCGGGACATCATTTTGGCGTGCGGATGACTTTCCCGCTATTCAAGCGGCGCCGACTAGCTTATACTTAGACTAATGAAAAAATTGGAAAGGAAGATGTGTGAATGGATGCAGACCATTTATCGGTTCGCTTAGCCACGGTCGCCGAGTACGTCCCCGCGGGGAGCCGCTTGGCGGACATCGGCACCGACCATGCCTACCTGCCGGTTAACCTGGCAAAGCGTGGTAAGATCGCTGGTGGCGTCGCCGGCGAAGTTGTCAAGGGCCCGTTTGAAAACGCCCAGCACGAAATTGAAAGGGAGGGCCTAAGCGATCGAATTACGGCGCGTCTGGCCAACGGTTTACAAGCCATCAAGGCCAGCGACCACATTGATACGGTGGTTATTGCCGGGATGGGGGGCACGCTGATTGTCCAGATCCTGACGCAGGACTTCAATCGCTTGGCGGGCGTGAAGCGCTTGGTTCTCCAACCCAACGTCGGTGAGCAAAACGTGCGGCAATTTTTGATGACCCACGGCTTTCAGCTGGTGACCGAGCAGATTGTGACGGAGGATGGCCACGACTACGAGATTCTGGTGGCCGATAAAGTAGCCCAACCCGAACGGTATACGGCCGAGCAGCTCCGCTTTGGCCCATATCTCTTGACCGAACACAACGCCATCTTTATCGCCAAGTGGCAGCGCGAATTGGCCCGTACCCGACAGGTCTTGGCCCAGGTCCAATCGGCCAAGGTCGTGCCGACGGAGAAGGTTGCGGCGTTAGAAACGGAGATCAAGGAGATTGAGGAGGTCTTGCAACGTGTTGGTGCGTGAGTTAGTCGATCGATTTGAACAATTTGCCCCGAAGACGTGGGCGGAACCCGGTGATCCGGTGGGACTACAGCTGGGCGACTTGGATGCCGAGGTGCATAAGGTCATGGTGACCTTAGACGTGCGGCCCGAAGTCGTGGACGAGGCCATTGCGGTGGGGGCCGACTTCATCTTTGCCCACCATCCCATGATGTTTCATCCCGCCAAGAATCTTGATTTAGCGGTTCCTCAGAATAAAATGTACGCAACCTTACTGCAGCATCACATCACGGTCTACGGGGCCCACACCAATCTGGACAGCGCACCCAATGGTATGAACGATTGGCTTGCGGCGGCACTGGGCCTGCAGGACACAGAGGGTCTGGTGCCCAGCAACGGGGTAACCGCGACGGCCGCGATTACGATGGGCCGGGTTGGCAATCTCGCACAGCCGACGACGGTGCGCCAGTTTGCTGAGGACTGTAAGCGGATCTTTCACGTAAAAGGCTTGCGGTTAATCAGCCATACGCCGGACGCCCCGGTTCGCCGGGTGGCCGTCCTCGGTGGCAGTGGCGGACCCTTCTACCAGGCGGCGCTGGCCAAGGGGGCCGATGTCTACGTGACGGGGGACATTTCCTATCATCCCGGGCACGACATGATTGCGGCGGGCCTCAACGTGGTCGATCCCGGGCACCACATTGAAAGCATCTGTAAGCCCCATCTGCAGAAGCTCTTCACGCAGTGGGCGGCTGACAACGACTGGCCGATCACGGTGGTGGCCTCGCAATTAAATACGGACCCGTTCACTTTTATTTAGCTGTGAAAACGGGTACACTAAAAATG
Organism: Lactobacillus sp. HBUAS51381; assembly: GCF_012641095.1. Lineage (GTDB taxonomy): Bacteria > Bacillota > Bacilli > Lactobacillales > Lactobacillaceae > Levilactobacillus. The sequence continues at coordinate 62,414 of NZ_JAAVSC010000002.1, read as the reverse complement.
CAAGTTAATTCAATTGAGGAGTGATTTATTTTGGCAAAGTATGAAAACCTGATTCCCCGGTTCTTGAAGTACGTCAAGATCAACACGCGTTCTAACCCTAACTCTGGCACGATTCCATCCACCCCAGAGCTGACCAAATTCGCCGAAGGCTTGGTGCAGGACCTGAAGGAAATTGGCCTGTCCAACGTGCATATTAATCAACAATGTGCATACGTCTACGCCACTTTACCCGCCAACACGGATAAGCAGGTCAAGAAGATTGGGTTTATCTCTCACTTTGATACGGCCGATTTCAACAGTGAGAACATCAACCCCCAATTCGTGGAAAACTACGATGGCAAGTCCGTCATTAAGTTGGATAAAGCTGGCAAATACACGCTGGACCCAGCCGTTTTCCCGAACCTGAAGAACTATAAGGGACACACCCTGATTACGACTGATGGGAGTACCTTGCTGGGGGCCGATGACAAGTCTGGGGTGGCCGAAATCATGGCGGCCGCAGAATACCTACTGGCCCATCCCGAAATCAAACACGGCGAAATTGAAATTGGCTTGGGCCCCGATGAAGAAATCGGCTCCGGGGCCGACCACTTTGACGTCAAGGATTTTGGCGCCGACATCGCTTATACGGTCGATGGGGGCCCACTGGGTCAGCTGGAATACGAAACCTTTAACGCGGCCGATGCCCAGGTGGAAATCACCGGGACCAACGTGCACCCCGCCGAAGCCAAGGATGTCATGGTGAATGCTTCACAAGTTGCCATGGACTTCCACGCGGCCTTACCGGCACATGACCGGCCAGAACATACCGAAGGGCGCGAGGGCTTCTTCCACCTGTACAGTATGAACGGGACTGTGGATAGCGCCCATCTCAGCTACATCATCCGTGATCACGATCGCCAAATCTTTGAAGATCGCAAGCAACTCTTCCAGGGCGTGGCCGATCAATTGAACAAGGCATACGGTAGTGATCGGGTTCAAGTCACCATCAAGGACCAATACTACAACATGCGCGAAGTCATTGAGAAGGACATGACGGTCGTTGACTTAGCTAAGGAAGCGCTCGAGGACTTGAATATCAAGCCCCTGATTTTCCCCGTACGTGGCGGAACTGACGGTTCCAAGATTTCGTACTTGGGCTTGCCAACACCTAACTTGTTTGCCGGTGGTGAGAACATGCACGGTCGGTTCGAATACGTTTCCGAACAAACCATGGAACAGGCGACCGACGTGGTCATTAAGATTGCGGAACTCGCCGAACAACAGGCTTAAATTAATTAGTCAAAATTGGTCAAATTATTTTGAATTTTGGTTAAAATCAGTTAGAATATGAATGAAAAATAGAGGTTAACCTAAGGGTTGCCTCTTTTTTGACCCCCAAATTCAGAAACGCGGGAGAGTCAATCGTTTCGTTTAAAACGGAATTTAATCAAGCAAATTACTTTTAACCAAGGAGGACTCAAGATGAATCCAGAAAACATGACAGAAGCCCTAACGGCAGCGTTAGGCGAGGCGCAACGGATTGCCATGACCCGCAAGCACCAGGCCGTGACGGTCGCTCACCTCTTTAAATACCTGATTCAACCAGGCGAACTGGGCCGAGAAATCTTAGCCGATGCCGGTGTGGACATTGCGGCGATGGATGGCGAACTCGACCGGGAACTTGACGGGATCAGTACGGTCTCCGGTAGCGGCGTGCAGTACGGACAAGAATTTTCCCGGAACTTAACGGATCTGCTACAGAAGGCCGACGCGATTAAGGACAAGTATCACGACGACTTCTTAGCCATCGACACGGTGATGATTGCACTGATGCAGCTGCAAGGTGAGAGCCTGACGGATTACCTGAAGGCTCAGGGCATCACGGAACAAATGGTTCGCAACGCCGTGGATAAAATCCGTAGTGGCGAACGGGTTACCTCAAAGAATCAAGAGGACCAGTACAAGGCCCTTGAAAAGTACGGTATTGATCTGGTCAAGGCCATGCGCAGTGGGAAGATTGACCCGATCATTGGGCGTGACGAGGAGATTCTGTCCGTCATTCGGATTCTTTCTCGAAAGACCAAGAATAACCCCGTCTTGATTGGGGAAGCCGGGGTCGGGAAGACCGCCATCGTGGAAGGTTTGGCGCAACGGATCGTCCGCGGGGATGTCCCCGATAATTTAAAGAATAAGACGATCTTCTCGTTGGATATGGGGTCCTTAATCGCTGGTGCCAAGTACCGTGGCGAATTTGAGGAACGGCTGAAGGCCGTCTTGAAGGAAGTCACCAAGAGTGACGGCCAGATTATCATGTTCATCGATGAAATTCATAACATTGTCGGCGCCGGGAAGAGTGAGGGCAGTATGGATGCCGGTAACTTGCTCAAACCGATGCTGGCACGGGGCGAGCTGCATCTGATTGGGGCCACCACGCTGGATGAATACCGGAAGTATTTGGAACAGGATAAAGCGTTAGCACGTCGGTTCCAACGCGTTGTGGTCAATGAACCCAGTATCGAGGATACGGTCACGATTCTACGGGGGCTCCGTGAGCGCTTCGAAATTCATCACGGGGTCAAGATTCACGACAACGCGTTAATTGCGGCGGCCAAGCTGTCCGACCGCTACCTGACCGATCGCTTCCTACCGGACAAGGCCATCGACCTGGTCGATGAGGCCTCGGCGTCGATTCGCGTGGAAATGAACTCCGCGCCGACTGAACTGGATCAGGCCCGCCGGCAAATGATGCGGATGCAGGTGGAACAGACGGCGCTGAAACAGGAAACGGATGAAGCCTCTCAGGCACGGCTCAAGGAGTTAACCAAGGAACTCGCCGACACCAAGGAAAAGGTCGACAAGTTGAGTGCCCGGTGGAACCAGGAGAAGACGGCCATTAAGAGCGTGGGGGCCAAGAAGACCGAACTGGATCGGGCAAAGCGGGACTTAGAAAACGCCGAATCCCAGTACGATCTAAACAAGGCGGCCGAATTACAACACGGGACCATCCCACGGTTGGAACGCGAATTGGCCGATTTGGAAAAGCAGGATCAGCAACAGGACTGGCTGGTCTCCGAGTCGGTGACCGAAAATGAAATTGCGGCCGTCGTTAGTCGGATGACCGGGATTCCCGTGACTAAGCTGGTTCAGGGCGAACGCGAGAAATTGTTGAAGTTGGCCGATCGCCTGCACGACCGGGTCGTCGGTCAGGACCAGGCGGTGTCCGCGGTAGCCGATGCCGTGCTCCGTTCACGAGCCGGCCTTCAGGATCCCACCAAGCCACTGGGTTCCTTCCTCTTCCTCGGGCCAACCGGGGTCGGGAAGACCGAATTGGCCAAGGCCCTGGCCGAGAACCTCTTTGACAGCGAGGATCACATGGTGCGAATCGACATGAGCGAATACATGGAAAAAGAATCCGTGTCGCGCTTGGTCGGGGCGGCTCCCGGCTATGTCGGCTACGAGGAAGGCGGTCAGCTGACCGAGGCCGTGCGGCGTAATCCGTATACCATTGTGCTCTTCGATGAGGTCGAAAAGGCCCATCCGGACGTCTTCAATCTACTGCTACAGGTCTTGGACGATGGCCGACTGACGGATAGTCAGGGCCGGACCATCGACTTTAAGAACACGATTCTCATCATGACCTCTAACCTGGGGTCGGAAATACTCCTGCAAGGCACGGACGATCAGGGGCGTATCTCGACCAGCGCCCAGGAACGGGTGGCCAAGCTCCTGCAGGCCCACTTCCGGCCGGAATTCCTGAACCGGATCGACGAGACCATCATGTTCACGCCGCTGACGTTGGCCGACGTTCAGCAGATTGTGGTGAAGTTGATTGGGCATCTGGCTAACCGGCTGCACGAACAGCAGCTGGATCTGACGATCACGCCGGCCGCACAGGCGTGGATTGCCCAGAAGGGGTATCTGCCGGCATACGGTGCCCGGCCCCTACAGCGCTTCATCACGACGCACGTAGAAACACCGTTGGCCCGGCAATTGATTGCGGGGAACATTCCCGTGAATAGTTTGATTACGATCGACGTGGCCGATGATCAGCTGGTCTTCACGCATGCTCTACAGACGAAGACGGTCCAGACACCGGCGGACTGAGGCGATGGGGTTAGTGACAGCCTGAATGTGAATTAATAATCGGAAGTGAAAAATGGTGTTAATTGTCGATTTGTGGCGGTTAATATCATTTTTCTTTTTAAATCGGACGGTTTAAATACAGGGAAACAGCACGTGTCGTGGGTAAAGCTTGTCAACGCTAAGTAACAATGACTTTAGTTGATGAGGACTGTCCGCCTAAGTACTGACGGACGGTTTTTTCTATTGGAATGCGTCATGACGACAAGTGCTAATCAGATCGCTCGACGGTTGTGGATGGTGGCTATAGCAACACGTTTCTTTTCCGCGTCCTTTCGCGGTATTGACAGGGAGCTATCGGGCCGAAAAATGACCTGGGTCGGTCGACGAGCACCCTGAGAAGTCACGGCTGAATCGGGTGCTGATTCATTTTCTATGGGTGTGATGAAGGGGTTGTGGTTAAGTAGAACGGCCAGTTGTTGGCGGGACACGGGTTTACATGCCATTAAATCGCCCAAGATGAGCCGTGCACCTCACTGTAGAAGTCAGCTTACCGGGAATGGAAAAAATTGCCAAGCAAACAGTTGTTCGTCATCCCAGATTTTCAGCCATTTTCTGGTATAATAGCGATAAATGATGATGAAGAAAGGAGTGGACAGGATGATTGTCCCGTTACAGGTAATGAGCACCTACAGCCTGCTGCAGAGTACCAACCGAATCCCTGAACTGGTGCAGACGGCAAAGGACCGGGGATATACCGCCCTGGCATTGACGGATAAGAACGTCATGTACGGTGAGGTGGCCTTTTATAACGCCTGTCAAGCGGCGGGGATCAAGTCCATTTTGGGGCTGACCCTGACGACGCAAGCGGTTGGCGAGGCCACCCAACCGACCGAGCTGCTCTTTTTGGCGCGTGATTTCACGGGTTATCAGCAACTGATGCTGTTGTCCACGGCCTATCAAGTGGCGGGAGAACCGGTCGATTTGAGCCAGCAAACGGCGAATCTAACCCATTTAAACGTGGTGGCGCCCCTTGATAGTGAGATTCATCAGTTGTTGGAGATTGGGGATGCCCCAGCGGCGGCTCGCGTTGTTCGCCAGCTTCAGCAGTGGGCACCTCAACAGGTCACCGTGGGCGTTAGTCCCGATCTGTCAGCGGACATCCGCCAGCAGCTTCAACAGCTTCAGGCGACCACCCAAGTCCCCTTGGTGGGAGTCACGCCGGTAGACTACCTCAACCGCGAGGACCACTTTGCGGTGACCGTGCTCCGGGCGATTGATGCCGGCGCGGTGATCGACGATTTACCCGCGGCGCAGGCCACCTTAGGCACGCACTGGTTACGCCCGGCAGCCGAAGAGACGGAACGTTTCGCCCACGCCGGTTTAACGGCGGCCGTGGCGGCGACCGAGCGGGTGGCGGCGACGTGTGACGTGACGTTAAGGTTTCAACAACCCCAGCTGCCCCAATTTCCCACGCCAAATCGGCAGGCCTCCCAGGATTATCTACGTCAGCTGTGTTTAAAGGGTCTCCAGCAACGGCTAGCGGCCAATGGCGTGACGGATAGCCAACCTTATCAACAGCGCTTAGAACGCGAGTTAGGCGTTATTCATCGGATGGGGTTTGACGACTACTTCTTGATCGTTTGGGACGTCATGAACTTTGCGCACCGGGCCCACATTCAGACGGGACCGGGGCGGGGATCGGCGGCCGGTTCGTTGGTGGCCTACGTTTTGGCCATCACGGAAGTTGATCCGTTGGCGTATAACCTGTTATTTGAACGGTTCTTGAATGAAGAACGGGCCCAGATGCCCGATATTGACCTGGACATTCCGGATGACAAACGAGAGCAGGTCTTGACGTACGTCCACGATAAGTATGGGCATTCGCGGGTAGCCCAGATCATTACCTTTGGCACGTTGGCGGCCAAGGCGGCTTTGCGAGACGTGGGGCGTGTCTTGGGGATGGCCCCTTACCAGATGAGCGATTGGAGCGCGGCCATTCCCAATCAACTGCATATCACGTTGGCCGCGGCCTACCAGCAATCCCAGAAACTGCGCAATTTAGTGGCCGATAGCGATCAGAACAAATTGCTTTACGAAACGGCCAGTAAGCTGGAGGGGTTACCGCGAAACTACTCGACCCATGCGGCCGGGATTGTATTGAGTCAGGGGGCGTTGACGGATCTCGTGCCCCTTCAACCGGGCGCAGGGACCCTGTTGATGACCCAATACCCCAAGGACACGGTTGAAGCGGTGGGCCTATTGAAGATGGATTTCTTAGGCCTCCGTAATCTGAGTATCCTGGCAAACGCCTTGGCGCTAGTTAAGAAGCAGACGGGACAATCCCTGGACATTAACGCCGTTGATTTGAATGACGCGGCAACGCTCAAGCTCTTTGCACAGGGGGAGACGAACGGGGTCTTCCAATTTGAGTCGTCCGGCATCAAGCGCGTCCTTCGCCAGCTCCGACCGGATAGCTTTGAACTGGTCGCCGCGGTCAACGCGTTGTACCGCCCGGGGCCCATGGAAAATATTGATACTTTTATCAAACGTAAGGATGGCAAGGAACGGGTGACCTACGCGGCCGAGGCGCTCAAGCCGATTCTCGGGCCAACCTATGGCGTCCTGGTCTATCAAGAACAGGTCATGCAGGTGGCCAGCACAATGGGCGGCTTCACATTGGGTGAGGCCGATCTGTTGCGACGGGCCATGAGTAAAAAGAAGAAGCAGACCATGGACGCCATGCAGAAGAAATTCGTTAGCGGGGCCCAGCAACTGGGTTATGCGACCGAAACGGCCCAGCAGGTCTTTGCCTATATGGATCGTTTTGCCAACTACGGGTTCAACCGGTCACATGCCGTGGCGTATAGTAAGCTGGCCTTTCAGCTGGCCTATCTCAAGGCCCATTATCCGGGGCCATTTTACGCGGCACTGCTGAACTCGGTGATCAACGTGCCGGTTAAGACCAAGCTGTACTTGACCGAGGCGAAACGTCATGGGGTGACGATCTTGCCGCCGGATATTAATCAGTCGTCGGCCTACTTTAACCTGCGTGACGGGGCCATTATCTTCGGATTGAGTTCTATTAAGGGCGTGCGGCGGGACTTCCTACGGGAACTCTTGGCGGATCGCCATGAGCACGGGCCATACCGCGACCTTCATCAATTCTTACAGCGAATCGACGGGAAGTACCGCAAGGCCGATCTTCTCAACGCACTGGTCTATGCTGGGGCGTTCGATCATTTCGGTTACAATCGGGCCGAACTCATTGCGGCGTTGCCGGAATTCTTGAGCAGTGTGGAACTATCCGGGGATAACGTGGAACTGTTTGCGGCGTTGGCACCCAAGGTGACCCGCAAGCCGGACTTTGACCTGATGACGAAGCTAACGCAGGAGGAGGCCGTCCTCGGTGCCTACCTGTCCGGCCATCCCGTCGCCCAATTTCAACGGTTGGCGCAGCGGTTACATGCCGTGACCATCAGCGATTTAACGGTCAATAGTCGCGTAACTGTGGTGGTGTACGTCACCCGGATTCGAACCATTCGGACTAAACGCGGCGAGCCCATGGCGTTTATCACTGGGGGAGATGAGACGGCTGACGTTAGTATTACCGTCTTTCCCAATCAGTATCGGTTAGCGAGTGAGTGGCTCAAGACGGATCAGGTGATCGTGGTGCGCGGAAAGGTGGAGCAGCAGCGGGGGCTACAGATTGTGGCCGATCGATTGGATCTGGCAGAAAGCCTGCAGCCAACGCCGACGGAATCGGCGGGCCAACGCTGGTTTATTCGGGTCGATGCCGAACACGACCAACGCCCGGTGGCCCAGCAATTAGCGCAGTTGCTACGCAGTCACGCGGGAACCGTGCCCGTGATCGTTTATCAACCACAGACCGATCAGAAACGCCTCCTGCCTAAGACGCAGTGGCTTCCGGCTGATCCCCAGCTCAAGGGAACCCTGGAGCGGTTGATGGGTGTCGGTAATGTAGTTTATGAAAATGGATAGACCAATTTTAATAAAAATACCTCTAGACTAATCGTATCAAGTTCTGTATTATATATACCAATGAACAAGATATCAGACTCTGGAGGTATTTTTTAATGAAATTAAACGTAAAAGTTTATTCCGATGGTGCGCAATTAGAGGATATGAAGGCCGTGGCCGCTAAGGGCTTGGTCGAGGGCTTTACCACCAACCCGAGCCTAATGAAGGCCGCGGGGATTACGGACTACTTGGCCTTTGCCAAGGAAGCCGTGGCGACTTTCCCCGATCAATCCATCAGTTTTGAAGTGTTCGGGAACACGCCGGAACGGATGCTAGCCGAGGCGAAGGTCTTGGCCGGACTCGGTCAACACGTGGCCGTTAAGGTGCCGATTATTCGGGCGAATGGTGCAGACAACACAGCCGTGATTACGGCCCTGTCCGATGCTGGTGTACGCGTGAATGTGACCGCAATTACCACGCTATCCGAAGTTAAATTGGCGGTGGACGCGTTGAACGAACAAACGGGGGGAATTGTATCCGTGTTTGCTGGACGGGTGGCCGATACCGGTGTTGACCCCGTGCCACTGATGAAGCAGTCGGCGGCCCTATGTCACAGCAAAGCTAACGTGGCCCTGCTGTGGGCAAGCACCCGGGAGTCCATTAACGTGATTCAGGCCGATGAGACTGGATGCGACATCATCACGGTCCCACCTAAGATTTTGAACAAGCTCGACAAGTTCGGTAAGGATGCCTTCCAAGTGTCAGTGGACACCGTGAAGACGTTCGACCAAGATATTGCCGACTTGGGCTTCACCATTCCGGTGCCGGCACAGGCCTAAGCCGATTCGTTGAAATAGCCTTCTGAAAGTTACCGTCTGGGTGTACCTGCCCGAGGACGGTAACTTTTTTACGAATAGCTGAAGGTTGAAAGATAGAAAGCAGCTAGCATCCTTTGATAATCACGTATACCGCTCGTCAAATGGAGTCTGGATCACTGTGAGAAAAACCGGTAATCAGCGTGGTTTACGGCGGCCATCACTTTTAAATGCGGTTAACGCGCAACGAATGTTCATCGCAGTTTGAACTACTAGATTATTTTTACGATAACGAATAGGTTATGAAACGAGTAGTTAGTCATCGGTTTTCAGCCCCGGTCGGTAAGGGAAAACGCTTACTTTGAGAAATTGTGTACAAAGTGACGAAAAATCGATAAACATAGCAGACATAAATTTTTAAAAGTGATAGAATGATTTTGGAATCAAATTTGAGCCGAAACTTTTTGCATGCCAATTTTTAACGAGATTGGTGACCGTTTCGGCCAATTCTAAAGGAGAGATTTTTCTAATGAAGAAAACCAAGATCGTAAGTACCCTTGGTCCTGCAAGTACTGACGTTGATACGATTGTTAAGTTAATCGAATCCGGCGCCAACATCTTCCGGTTCAACTTTTCACACGGTGACCATGAAGAACATTTAGACCGTTTGGAAAAGGTCCACAAGGCTGAAAAGATTACTGGTAAGACCGTTGGTATCATGTTAGATACTAAGGGTGCCGAAATTCGGACGACTGTTGAAAAGGGTGGCAAGCTTGACTTCCATACCGACGACGTATTCCGGATCTCCATGGATGCATCACTCGAAGGTACCAAGGAAAAGATCGCTGTTACCTACCCTGGTTTATACGATGACGTCCACGAAGGCGGCCACGTCTTATTCGATGATGGTTTATTAGATACTGTCGTTGAAAAGAAAGACGATGCAACTAAGGAATTAGTTGTTAAGGTTCAAAACGATGGTGTCTTAGGTTCCCGTAAGGGTGTTAACGCACCTGGCGTTTCCATCAACTTACCAGGGATCACTGAAAAGGACTCCGATGATATTCGTTTTGGTTTGGATCACGAAATCAACTTCATCGCTGCTTCATTCGTACGGAAGCCACAAGATGTTATGGACATCCGTGAACTCCTCGAAGAAAAGCACATGGAACACGTTCAAATCTTCCCTAAGATCGAATCTCAAGAAGGTATCAACAACTTTGATGACATCATCAAGGTTTCCGATGGTTTGATGGTCGCTCGTGGTGACATGGGTGTTGAAATTCCAACGGAAAATGTGCCTTTGGTACAAAAAGCTTTGATCAAGAAGTGCAACATCTTAGGCAAGCCAGTTATTACCGCTACCCAAATGTTGGACTCCATGCAAGAAAACCCACGTCCTACGCGTGCCGAAGCTTCTGACGTTGCTAACGCCGTCTTTGATGGGACTGACGCAACCATGCTTTCTGGTGAAAGTGCTAACGGTGAATACCCAGTAGAATCCGTTGCTACGATGAACCGGATCGACATCAAGGCTGAAAATGCTTTGGCAGAATTTGGCCGTGACAACTTGGACTTCGATAACGGTGACGTTACGGAATCTATCGGTGCTTCCGTTGCCCGGGTTGCTAACGAATTGGGCGTTAAGACCATCGTTGCAGCTACGGAATCCGGCTACACTGCCAAGATGATTTCTAAGTACCGGCCAAATGCTGATATCTTAGCCGTTACCTTTGACGATCGGACCCGTCGTGGTTTGATGGTTAACTGGGGTGTTTACCCAATCGTTACCGAAAAGCCTGCTAACACGGACGCAATGTTTGATTTAGCCGCTGCCAAGGCCGTTGAAACTGGTTTGGCCAAGGAAGGCGACTTGATCTTAATCACTGCCGGTGTTCCCGTTGGCGAACGCGGTACGACTAACTTGATGAAGATCCAATTGATCGGTTCAAAGTTAGTTCAAGGCCAAGGTGTCGGTGATGACACGGTAATCGGCAAGGCCGTTATCGCAAACTCCGCTGCTGATGCCAACGCTAAAGTCGTTGAAGGTGGTATCTTGATTGCCAAGAACACCGACAAGGACTACTTGCCAGCTATCGAAAAGTCTAGCGCCGTGATCGTTGAAAACGGTGGATTGACTTCTCACGCAGCTGTTGTTGGGATTTCCATGGGGATTCCTGTTATCGTTGGTGCTACCGGTGCCAGCGAAAAGATCTCCGATGGCGAATTGATCACCGTTGACTCACGTCGCGGGATCGTTTACCACGGTGCTTCCAACGCGCTTTAATAAGAGATAAACCTGTTATTGAAAACGGACCCTCTGTCGGGGGTCCGTTTTCATTTGGGTTCGTGGCTGGATGACCAGTCAGGTTTATCACTAAATTTGTCAGATTAAGGCTCGCTAGTTGGTCGGTTTCCGTGTAAAATAAGGACTAGACACTTATGAACGGTAAACTGGGTGACCAGTAGAATTGAGGAGATTATGGAAGAACTATTAGGCCGCATCATCGCGGGAAAAGTTACCGACGAAAACGAAAACGATTATTACGTCCAAGTTGCGGGGACAACCTTTCGGCTGGATAAATCAGAGATCAAGAAGCCACTGAAGCTGGGGTCTAACTTCAAGGGATTCGCCTATGAAAATGAAGACCATGACATGCAAATTACCCGGGATGCCCCGCAGGTTCAGGTTGACCATTATGGCTTCGGGACGGTCGTGCGGACACAACGGACTTTGGGTGTTTTCGTGGATATTGGCTTGCCCAACAAGGATATCGTGGTTTCCTTGGATGATCTACCAGATATGATGGAACTCTGGCCGCAACAAGGCGATCGCTTATTGATTGCGCTTCGTGAGGATAATAAGCATCGTCTCTGGGGTGTGCTGGCCGATGGGGATATTTACGCAGCCATTGCCCAACCCGCTAAAAAAATGATGCAGAATTCCAATGTTGTGGCGCGAGCCTACCAATTAAAGCTGGTGGGAACACGGGTCATGACCGACCACTACGAGCTGGGGTTCATTCACCCTTCCGAACGGGAAACGGAACCACGTTTGGGCGAAGAGCTACACGCGCGCGTCATCGGTGTGCACGACGACGGGACGTTGAATCTTTCCCTGCGTCCCCGGACGTATGAAGCGATTGATGATGACGCCGCCATGCTACTAGCAGCGCTGGAACACAGCGAAGATGGTCATTTGGACTTTAGCGATAAGAGTGCCCCGGCGGCAATCAAGGCCTACTTTGGTATCAGCAAGGGCCAATTCAAACGGGCCATTGGGCACCTGCTGAAGGCACGTAAGATTACCCAACACGATGGCCAACTCTGGCTGGTTTCCGCTGAGGACCAGCAAACGGACTAGGAGGGACGCGGATGACGGAATTGGCTGATCAGACGGTCGACTTTGCCCACTACCTTACCGTGGAGCAGGGCCTCGCCAAGAATTCGGTCACGAGTTATACGCAGGAGCTACACAATCTTGCGGCGTATCTGACCGAACAACGGTTGTCCAGTTTCTTAAACGTTGATCGGCTGACCGTGATGAATTATTTGAGTGCGTTGACGGCGAGTGGGAAGTCGCGTAATTCCGTGATTCACGCCGTCTCGGCACTCCGTAAGTTCTACCGGTATCTGGTACAGACGCATCAGTTGGCGGATAACCCGATGGCTAATATCGCGGCCCCCAAGCATGCGGAACATTTACCGGCCGTTATGACGGTTGCCGAGGTTGACCGCTTGTTAGCGGCGCCGAATACCCAGGATAAATATGGTTTGCGCGACCGGGCCATCTTGGAGGTCATGTATGCCACCGGCTTGCGGGTCAGCGAACTGGTTCACCTGAAATTGGCGGATCTGCATCTGGAGATGGGACTCATCCAGACCCTCGGTAAGGGCGACAAGGAACGGATTATTCCCATCGGCGACGTGGCCACGGACTGGATTCAACGGTACCTGGCGCACAGCCGACCATTGTTGCTTAAACAGCGAACCAGCCCCTATTTGTTCCTGAACGCTCACGGTGGGGGATTGTCACGCCAAGCTATTTGGCAAAAAATTAAGCATTATGTGGCGTTGGCTGACATTCAAAAAAACGTGACGCCCCATACGCTCCGCCATTCCTTTGCCACGCACATCTTGGAGAATGGCGCGGACCTGCGGGTGGTCCAGGAGCTTCTGGGCCACGCGGATATTACGACCACCCAGATCTACACGCACATTTCCAAGAAACGCTTGGCAGCGGTCTACGATCACTACCATCCGCGGGCCTAGCCAAGTGGCGGTCAAGTGTGGTAGAGTATGAAGACGATTTAACGGAGGCACAACATGCTACTGAAATATCGGAGTGACTATCAAAAAATTGCGATGGGCCTGTTGAGTTTGATGCCGAGCCTTAAGGACTGGGATCGCCTGCAACGGGAACTGGCCTGGTATCAGAGTAGTGAAGAACGGACCCTGTACCTTTGGAAGGACGATCACGATGACTTTGCCGGTGTGGTGGGCACACAGGTTCAGGGCGATTATCTGATTGTCCAACTGTTGACACTTATGCCGGATAAGGATTTAACGGAAAACACCTGGCAGTTGTTGGATCAACTCGCCAAGACATTACCGACGAAACGACTGATGGGGACCCTCTCCACAGCTAAGATTATTGCGAAATGGGAGTATCACCATGGACAAAGCCACAGCAAGCGGCCAGCCGCTGATTCAGGTCAGTGATTTTGAAGGCCCGCTGGATTTATTGCTTCATTTAATTAAAACGAACGAAATGGATATTTACGATATCCGCATCGCCACCATCACAAGTCAGTACTTGGACTATCTGCATCAGATGCGGACGTTGCGGCTCGATATTGCCGGGGAGTACTTCGTGATGGCGGCCAATTTGATGGCGATTAAAGCGAAATTGTTGTTGCCCAAGCCCCAAACGTTGGCCCCCAGTGATGAGGATGAGCCGGACGATCCGCGAGAGGACTTGGTGAACCAGCTATTGGAATATCAACGCTATAAGCAGGCGGCACAGGTTCTAAAGGCCCGTGCGCAGGAACGTCAGCGACACTTTACCCGGCCGGCTATGGCGGTGCCGGAGTCGGTCGCTTTATCGGTGGCCCCGGGAATTGAAACTGCGGATCTGCAGGCGGCGTTGGCCAAGTTGGTCCATCGTGCCATGGTCGCTAAACCGGTTACGCAGAGCATCCAGCAGGCCCATTACACCATTAAGGATCAGATGGCCACGGTGCTGACGCGTCTCGAACATAGCCACGGCCCCCTCAGCTTTGAACAGCTGATTGGCCGAACGCCGGTGTTGGCCGAGATCGTGACGACTTTTTTGGCCGTCTTAGAACTGGCACGGCAACGGCAAGTAGCGCTTAAACAGGTGAGTCGCTTGGTACCGTTACAGGTTAACTTCATTCGAATGAAAGGACGGTATAGCGCAGATGTCACCTCTAGCACAGATTGAAAGTTTATTATTCGTCAGTGGTGATGAGGGCATTACGGTCGCGGACTTAGCTGCGGCAACGGGTCTCTTGCGGCCGGCGATTCTGGCCTCTTTGGAACGATTGGCCCAAAAATATGCGGCCGATCCGGACTCCGCTCTGGAGCTGATGGTAAATGACACGACCTACCGTCTGGTGACCAAGGAGGCGGTCGGCGATGTGGTGAAGCAGTACTTCGAGAATCCGTTGAGTACAAGCCTCTCACCGGCCTCTTTGGAAGTTTTGGCCATCATTGCCTACCGCCAGCCAATCACCCGAATTGAGGTCGATGAGATCCGGGGCGTGCAGAGTGCCTCGACAGTACAGAAGCTCGTGTTGCGGCGGCTGGTCGAAGATGCCGGGCGCTTGGACGAGCCGGGGCGGCCTAAGGTGTACCGGACCACGGCGTATTTCTTAGACTACTTTGGTCTAAAGCAATTGACGGCGTTACCGCCGTTGCCCGCAGCGGTCAATCCCAGCGAACAGGATGATGGCGACGGTGGCGACCTGTTCTTACAGGCCTTTAATCAGCAATTGAATCAATCAGGAGAAACAGGAGATGAAGCATAGATGGAACGACTACAAAAGGTTTTAGCCCATGATGGTGTGGCTTCACGGCGGCAATCAGAGAAGTTAATCATGAGTGGCCGCGTGAAGGTCAACGGAAGCGTGGTCACGGAACTTGGGACCAAGGTCGGAGTGCACGATAAGATCCTCGTGGATGGTGTCCCCATTACCAGTGAAGCCCCCGCCTACGTCTTGCTATACAAGCCGCGGGGCGTGGTGTCAACGGCTAACGATGATAAGGGTCGGCAGACGGTGGTTGACTTGATCGAAGACGTTGATCAGCGGATTTATCCGGTCGGCCGGTTGGATTACGATACGACGGGCCTCCTCTTGCTGACCAACGATGGTGAGCTGGCTAACCGGCTGACGCATCCAAAGTACGGCGTGGAGAAGACCTACGTGGCCCGGGTGACGGGAATTCCGACCAATAATGCTTTGCGGCAACTCCGCCAGGGCATCACGGTCGATGACGTCAAGTACGCGCCGGCTAAGGCCAAACTGTTGAGCAGTGATGACAAGAAAAAGATTGCGATTGTGTCACTGACGATTCACGAAGGCAAGAATCATCAGGTCAAAAAAATGTTAGCGGCCGTGGGTTATCCCGTTGAAAAGCTGAAGCGTGAAGAATACGGTTTCTTGACGCTTAAGGGCCTCCAACCGGGTGAATCACGACACCTGAAACCCGAAGAGGTCAAGGAACTCCGGCGGTTAACGGATCTGGTCTAAGTCAAATGGTTGACAGGCGTTGGTTCGTTTAGTACATTAAGGGTGTACTAAAAATTTATGGTTCATCTTCAGGGCAGGGTGCAATTCCCGACCGGCGGTAAAGTCCGCGACCCGCGTGAGCGGTTGATTCGGTGCAATTCCGGAACCGACAGTATAGTCTGGTATGCAGAAGATGAGACGTTGCTTTTTGCGTAGCTTAATTTTGACGTAAACTCCAAGGTCTTGCTCTTCTGTGGCGAGGCCTTTTTTTGGTGGGTCGCGTCACTGGGATGGCCGCAAGGAGGAATTGGTTTCATGGAAAATAGTCAAAAAGGACTCAGCGTGCGGGCAATGGTTGAAATGGCGTTGTTTGCTGGCGTGTCCTACGTCTTAATGTTTGTGTCGGTGCCCATCATTCCGATTGTGCCGTACATGAAGCTCGATTTGAGTGATTTGGTGGTTCTGTTGGGACTCGGTGTTTTTGGGCCAATGGGGGCCATCATGGTCGCCGCGGTCAAGGAACTGCTGTACTTTGTGACCACGGGGTTAGACATTGTCAACTTCATTGGGGTGCTGACGGCCTTTATTGCCGACCTAGCCCTGGTCTTGCCGATTAGTGCCGTTTTGCGACACCATGAATGGACACTCAAACGCCAGATTGTCGCGGTAATTGTGGGGACGTTGAGTCTGACGATTGTCCTGTCACTGGCAAACTGGGGGATCATTACGCCGCTGTACTTAAAGGTCTGGGGGATGTCGCTAGGCTTGCCCGTGAATCAGCTGATTTTATTCGGCGTGATTCCGTTTAACCTGATTAAAGGGGTGGTTCTCGGTGTCTTGTTTATCCTCCTTAATCGACGGATGGCGCCCTGGCTACGAAAGCACACGCTATCATGATTGATGAAATAACGAATTCTTGTGAAATCAAGGGCTGGCATCCTGTCAGCCCTTTTCGTATGGTAAACTAGGTGCAGACTAAAACGAGAGGGGACTGAACCATGGAAACGGCGGATTTACTCGCCTTGCTCGATGGGCAACAATTTCGGCGACTCCGGGTGATTGAAAACCTCTTGCGCGAGAAGAAGACGGTGTCGACCCTTTACTGGGGACAACGGTATCGACTCTTATACCTGATGGGGTTGGCGAAGAAGTTACCCAGAGGGGCGTTGGATGCGCCGGCGCGGGCCCTCGAACAGCAGGGACTCGTTGTGGCGGGTGAAACCGCTGATCAGATTAAGTTAACGCCGGCTGGATTAACGGCCCAACGCAATGTCAACTATTATCGGTCGCAGACGGCCAAGGACTGGGGACAGGTTAATCTAATGGCAATTCGGGAGCGCATCTTGCTGGCCGTCCAGGTCGTCAGTCAGTATGCGCATTCGACCAAGCGATACTACCCGTTAGCCACGGCACTCGAGACGCGGCAAGCCGTTCGCCGTTGGTTCTACCAAGTAAAAGGGCCTAACCTTTCCGAACAAATGTTCACATCACTTCAAAACAGCCTGATCCAATTGCCCGAACCGGTAGCCGAGGTGGTTACTCGGCTGTTTAGCGGGTATCAGCAGCCGGGACAAACGGCCGCGCAATTGGCGCAGGATAGGCAGTGCACGTCATGGGAGATTCTGCTCATGCAGCTAGATGGAGTGATGCAGATAGCCCAGGATGCGCAAAAGCAGTCTCAGCCGTTGACCAAATTGCTACAGCCCATGTGGCAGTCACCAGTGTCGCGTAGTGCCCAACAGACGCTGGCCGCGGTTGGGCAGGGGCGGAGCTTAGAACAGATTGTGGCAGTACGGGGCATCAAAGCCAGTACCGTGCGGGAACACCTCTTGGAGGCCGCAATTCTGTTGCCAATTAAGGACTTCCCCTATGACGAGATTTTAACGCCGACGATTCGGCAGACGTTTGCCACAGCGTTAACGGGTCCCATCGATGACTGGCAGTATACGGCCTTGCCCGAGGCGGTGCAGGCCCGCTATGCATTTTTCTATTTTCGGCTTTATGCGATTTGGACTGATAAACGAGGTGAACAGGATGCTTGAACCCTTAACCACAAGCCTAGAGAAGGTCTTTGGTTTCCACGACTTTCGGACGGGACAGCAGGCTGCCCTGACCGCACTGGAGGCTGGGCAGGATACGTTAGCGGTGTTGCCAACGGGCGCGGGGAAGACGTTAATTTATCAGCTTTACGGTTACCGGCACCCCGGATGTGTCCTCATTATTTCACCCTTGCTATCGCTGATGAATGATCAGGTGAATCGGATGCACATGGCGGGGTTTCGCCAAGCAGCGGCGATTAACTCGTTGACCAGTTATGTGGAGCGACAGGAGATTCAGCGCCATTTGCGTGACTATCAATTCCTGTTTATGTCCCCAGAAATGTTAGCCCAACCGCAAATGTTAGCGCAGGTCAAACAGTTGCCCTTAAGCTTGTTGGTGATTGATGAGGCGCACTGTATCGTGCAATGGGGACCGGATTTCCGACCAGAGTACTTACTGCTCGGTGCGATTCGAACGCAGCTTAATCACCCGTTAACCCTGATGCTGACGGCCACGGCTGGGACCACGACGAGACAGGAAATCGCGAAACAATTGCGTAGTCAACCGACAATTGTCGCTGAATCCGTCGATCGGCCGAATATCTATCTGGATGTTGAGCAGCTCGATACGGAGCCGGCCAAACAGGAGCGGTTGACAGCGTTAGTCGATCAACTCCAAGGGCCGGGCGTCATTTACTTTTCCAGTAAGCAGCAGGCCAGTGATACGGCATTGCGGCTGCAGCAGCAAACGGGGCGTCGAGTAGCGGCATACCACGCCGGGCTGAGTAGCGAGGACCGCTTCAAGATTCAACAGCAGTTCATGGCAAGCCAGTTGGATGTCATCTGTGCGACCAGTGCGTTTGGCATGGGCATCGATAAGAATGACGTGCGCTACGTCATTCACTATCATTTACCAGCGGACTTCGAAAGTTACGCGCAGGAGATTGGCCGGGCAGGCAGAGACGGGTTACCCAGCGTGGCCATCCTGTTGTACGTCAGTGGGGATGAGCAACTTCCCCTAATGCTCGGTCAGCTCAATCGCCCCGAAGCCGATACTATCCACCGCTACTATGCGCGGCCCCAAGCCTTTAACGAAGACGATGCAGCGATTGCGTTGTTGGGGTTCTACCGGCGACACGGGATTAGTGAAGCGGCCGTGATTCAGTTGTTTAGTCGGCGCGAGCGGGAACGCAATCGG
Organism: Lactobacillus sp. HBUAS51381; assembly: GCF_012641095.1. Lineage (GTDB taxonomy): Bacteria > Bacillota > Bacilli > Lactobacillales > Lactobacillaceae > Levilactobacillus. The sequence goes on along the minus strand of NZ_JAAVSC010000002.1, from coordinate 43,567 downwards.
GCACTGGCTCAGATGCTGGCCTACGTCCGAGAGCCCCACTGTTTGCGCCACAACTGGCTACAGGCGTTCGATGAGCAGAGTCGGCCTCACGATGAGCAGTGTTGTTCACCCGCGGGGATGCCCCTTGATTTGATGCGGCTGGGCTTACGTGCAACGCCGCAGAAGGCACCGACTGATGTGGCTGAAGACTGGGTCGCCCGATTACGGCAGTTATTTTAAGAAGAATTTAGAGAATTAGCCGGGCTGGTATGGTACAATTACGGTTGAAAGTTTTTCAGGGAGGTTAGATGATGAGTCAAAAGCGTGACGATCAAACGTCGAAGGAGCAGGAATCCCATCCATGGGACTCCTCGTTTGCCGATGATCGCGACGATCAGGGAAACCTGTCACGAACGAAAATGCGGCGACAAAATCATAGCAATACCATGGTCACTGTTGTTTTGGTGGCAATCATCATTGTGATTGCGGCAGCCTCGTTGGTCTACGGCCTGGCCCGGCAAAGCGCGGTCAACCGGCCACAAAATACAGAGAAGGTCGCGGCTAGTTCGTCCAGCTCGTCTTCTAAAAAGGCCAAGAGCACGACGAAATCATCCAAGGCATCATCGAAGAAGGCGACTTCTTCAGCAAGTTCTAAAAAATCGACAACTTCGACCACGACTGCTAGTTCGGCAAAAACGACTAGCAGTTCTTCGGTTACCACCCAAAGCAGTAGCTCTGCGTCTACAAGCACGTCAACGAGCTCAAGTTCCACGGCCGGTGAGAAGTATGCCACGGTCGAATCTGGGCAAGGGGTCTACCGTGTGGCGACGAACGCCGGGATTTCGGTGGATAAATTATTACAACTCAACGGACTTTCTTCAGGAGCTTCACTACATCCTGGTCAAAAGTTACGGGTTAAGTAGCGTTTAATTCATGAATAGGGAGTTTGGTTTGCATGGAAAAACAAGGTTTGCAGGTCGCGATCGACGGCCCAGCTTCAGCCGGTAAGAGTACGGTCGCTAAAATCGTGGCCCAACAATTTCACTACATATATTGTGACACGGGAGCAATGTACCGCGCCATCACCTGGAAGGTGTTGCAAGCGGGCGTTGCGCTGGACGATGAGTCAGCGGTCAAGCAATTATTGGATCAGATCACGATTCGTTTTGAACCGGGAACCCCCGTTCAAAAGGTGTTCGTGGACGATACGGAAGTCACATTGGCGATTCGACAACCCGACGTGACCAATGCCGTATCACAGATTTCCGCACAGTCTGCCGTACGGGCAGAATTGACGGAACGGCAACGACAAATCGCTGAAGCTGGGGGCATCGTTATGGATGGCCGCGACATTGGCTCCACGGTCTTACCACACGCGGAAGTCAAGATTTTCTTGGTCGCCAGTGTGGATGAACGCGCACAACGACGGTTAAAGGACAATGCTGCCAAGGGCATCGACACGCCGTTAGCGACGTTGAAGCATGAGATTGAGGAACGGGATAGAAAAGACTCCACCCGGAAGATCTCGCCATTAACCCAGGCGGCGGACGCCATTCGACTGGATACGACGTCAATGTCCATCCAAGAAGTGGCGGATCGGATCGCTGAAATTATCCAAGAAAAAGAATCCCTATAGAAATGGGCATTTTACTAGCTTTTAACAGCATAATCAGCTAAAATGGTATTTAGAGTTGTCGCAAGGAGGAAAAATTCGCATGAGTGAAAATGGCACGAGTCAAAACAATGAAAATAACGAACTATTGGATGCTTTAAATAGCATCGATAACGTTAAAGTCGGTGACGTCGTTAAGGGTGAAGTCTTAACGATTGATGACGACCAACAAGCAATCGTCGGTATTGCTGACACTGGGATTGAAGGGGTTGTTCCAAAGAAGGAACTTTCCACGAAGCCAGTTGATGATATTAATTCTGTAATTAAAGTCGGGGACGTTTTAGACCTCGTCGTAATTTCTCGTATTGGTACTGACAAGGAAGGCGGCAGTTACTTACTGTCACAACGTCGTTTGGAAGCCCGTAAGGTTTGGGACGACATCCAAAAGGAATTCGAAGCAGGTCACACGTTGACTGCACCCGTTACCCAAGTGGTTAAGGGTGGGTTAGTTGTTGATGCCGGTGTACGGGGCTTTGTTCCTGCATCCATGGTATCTGACCACTTCGTTGAAGACTTATCTCAATTCAAGGGTCAAACCCTGGAATTCAAGATTGTCGAAATCGAACCTAGCGAAAACCGTCTGATCCTTTCTCACCGTGCAATCGTTGAAAAGGAACGGGCAGCACAAAAGGCCGAAATCATGGCCAAGTTGACCGCTGGCGACATTGTCGAAGGCAAGGTTGCGCGTTTGACCAACTTTGGTGCCTTCGTTGACCTTGGTGGTGTTGATGGGTTAGTTCACGTTTCAGAAATCGCCTTTGAACGGGTTGAAAAGCCTAGCGATGTCTTGAAGGTGGGCCAAGAAGTTAAGGTTAAGGTCTTATCAGTAGACCCAGACCGTGACCGGATTTCCCTTTCTATCAAGCAAACCTTACCAGAACCTTGGGATGGTATCGAAGATAAAGCCCCACAAGGCAGCGTCTTAGACGGAACTGTTAAGCGTTTGACGAGCTTTGGGGCCTTCGTTGAAGTGTTCCCTGGCGTTGAAGGCTTGGTTCACATTTCCCAAATTTCTCACCAACACATCGCAACGCCTGCTGACGTTTTGAAGGTTGGTCAAGAAATCAAGGTTAAGGTCTTAGATGTTCGTCCAAACGATCACCGTTTGGCTTTATCCATCAAGGCCTTGGAAGAAAAGCCACAATCTGGTGACGAAGCTTCCGAAAACCGTAGCAACAACAATAACCGGAGCCGGAGCAACAACGGTGGGAACAACAACCGTCGTCGTAACAACCGGAACTCTGCTGAAACTTCAACGGCTAACGCCCCAGAAGAAAGCACCGGTTTCTCTTTGGGCGATCTGATTGGTGACAGCTTGAAGAAGGACATGGAAGACAACGAAAACAAGTAATTTGTTTGGTTGAAGAAGGGTTTGGCGCGGAACTTTGTTGGTTTCGCACCAGACCCTTTTGTTGTCAACCTGCTATCATGCAATACAGTTCAGCGCGATGGTGGCGGTCTTTGACAGACCCATCATTGTCGTGTAGACTAAGATACTTGTTGGTTGCCCCCCGGCTATTCGGTCGGGCGGCAATCCAAAAGAACGTACCATTAAACTTGATTTGAAAGAAAAAGGAGGGATTTGTCGTGGCTTATCCAGTAGTCGCTATCGTGGGTCGCCCAAACGTGGGGAAATCGACCCTCTTCAACCGGATCGCCGGTGAACGGATCTCAATCGTTGAAGATACGCCGGGGGTTACGCGTGATCGCATCTATACGCGGGCCGAATGGCTAGGAACCGAATTTCGGATGATTGATACTGGGGGAATCGACCTCAGTGATGAACCGTTCATTACGCAAATTACCCAACAGGCAGAAATTGCCATTGAAGAAGCTGACGTCATCGTCTTTATCACCAGTGCTCCTGAAGGGGTGACGGATGCTGATGAAAACGTCGCTAAAATTTTGTATCGGGCCAATAAGCCGGTCTTGCTGGCCGTTAATAAGGCGGATAATCCCGAAGTTCGGGAATCCATTTATGACTTTTATTCACTCGGCCTGGGTGATCCGTATCCCGTTTCTGGGGCTCACGGCTTGGGCTTGGGGGACTTGTTGGACGCCGTCGTCAAGGAATTTCCAGACGATACGGGTGCGCCCAAGGATGATTCCATTCGCTTTAGTCTGATTGGTCGGCCCAACGTGGGCAAGTCGTCGTTGGTTAATGCCATTCTTGGTGAAGATCGCGTGATTGTTTCCGACGTTGCCGGGACCACGCGAGACGCCATTGATACCAAGTTTACGGCCGATGACACCAAGTTCACCATGGTCGACACCGCCGGGATTCGGAAGCGTGGTAAGGTTTACGAGAATACTGAAAAATACAGTGTCATGCGGGCCATGCGCGCCATCGATAACTCCGATGTGGTGCTAATGGTGATGAACGCCGAGGAAGGCATTCGCGAGCAGGATAAGCGGGTCGCTGGCTACGCCCATGAGGCTGGTCGGGGGATCATCATCCTGGTCAACAAGTGGGACACCTTAAAGAAGGACAACCACACGCTGACGGACTTCCAGAATTTGATTCGTTTGGAGTTCCAATACTTGAGTTATGCACCGATTATTTTCGTTTCGGCTAAGACGGGACAACGACTTGAACAGTTGCCAGCGATGATTAAGCGGGTCTCCGAGAACCACAATAAGCGGGTACAGTCTGCCACGCTAAATGATGTGGTGATGGACGCCATTGCGCTCAATCCAACGCCATCCGACAACGGAAAGCGTCTACGGGTTTACTATGCGACCCAGGTCGCCGTGGCCCCACCAACCTTCGTGGTCTTTGTTAATGACCCGAAGATGATGCACTTCTCCTACGAACGGTTCTTGGAAAATCAGATCCGGGAACACTTTGATTTTGAGGGCACGCCGATCCACCTGATCGAGCGGGCGCGGAAGTAGGAAAAGTGGCGTTAGTCCTACTCTAAGGCTGATTTCGGCCGATTTTCGGCTAAAAAACGTAAAAATCATGGATAATTGCTAAAAAATGGCGTTATCCCTTGTCATATAAGGCTTCCTGTGCTATCTTTGATTAAGAAATGATGCGGTTGACCGTATTTGTTTCATCATTTTTGGACCACTCAAAAATGATTACTAGATGGCATTCATCTAATCTTCATTGCAGGAGGTGAATTCAAACATGGCAAACAAAGCACAATTGGTTAGCGACGTTGCAACTGCAACTGGTTTAACTAAAAAGGACGCAACTGCTGCAGTTGATGCAGTATTCGATTCTGTCCAAGCAACGTTAGCAAAAGGCGAAAAGGTTCAATTGATCGGCTTTGGTAACTTTGAAGTACGTGAACGTGCAGCTCGTAAGGGCCGTAACCCACAAACTGGACAAGAAATCCAAATCCCAGCAAGCAAGGTACCTGCATTCAAGCCAGGTAAAGCTTTAAAGGATGCTGTTAAGTAATTATACTTAATTATTTAACGAGTAAAGGGCCAGGACGGCGATTGTCGGACTGGTTTTTTATTCGGCAAAAATTGGGATAGCCAAGTGTTGATTGTTTCCATGTTTGACCGGATTGCGTATAATGAAAGCTGTTGTTTTTTACTGGAATAATTCCCCGCACCAATTGGATAAAATTGGCTGGTGAACGGGTCATAAAAAGAATCGTAGATTGAGATGGAGGCGGGTTATGAGCTACGCACAAACAGCACTCGATGAATTAGAAAAGGGGCAACTGGCGGACTTTAAGAAGCAGTATGCCCTGGCGTTGCGGCACGACGATGATGACACCCTGTTTAGCCTGGGCGAGGAACTCTATTCGCTAGGGTTTCTGAACCAGTCGCGGCGAATCTATGAGAAATTGTTGAAGAAGTACCCGGACGAAGACGAATTACGAACGAATCTGGCGGACATCGCGATTGATGAAGATAAGAACGACGAGGCGCTGGACTACCTGAACCAGGTCAGTCCGGATTCCCCAGCCTACGTTGAGGCTTTGATGGTGGCGGCGGATCTGTACCAGACGCAGGAGCTCTTCGAGGTCAGCGAACAGAAACTACTGACGGCAAAGAAATTGGCCCCTGACGAGCCCGTGATCACGTTTGCCTTGGCGGAGCTCTACTTCACCATGCGTGAGTTCAGAAAGGCTATTCCGCTGTATTTAGACCTCATTACGGCCGGAACAACGGAACTCTCCAAGGTTAATCTGGTGGAACGACTCGGGGTAGCTTACGCGAATGCTGGACGTTTCGAACAGGCGATTGGTTACCTGAAACAGATTCACACGGGTGATATGACGCCCGACGTGAAGTTTGAAACGGCGTTTACCTACCTCCAGCTCAAGGAACGTCCCGAGGCCATCAAACTTTTCAATGAGTTGAAGGATAGCGACGCTCACTATACTTCGCTGTACCCGTACCTGGGACAGGCGTTGGAGCAAGAGAATCGCTTACCCGAGGCCCTGACGGCGCTGCAAGAAGGTCTGGGTGTGGACCAGTATAACGAAAAACTCTGGCTTCAGGCCGCCCACGTGGCCACTAAGCTCGACGATGAAGCGTTGGCCGAGAAGTACCTGAAGAAGGGGCATGCACTCGATAGCGATGATCTCGCCGCGGTGATTCAGTTGAGTAATCTCTACGTCAAACAGGAACGATGGGACGAGAATGCGGCGCTGGCCAAGCCATACGTGAAGGCGGAGGCCGCCGATCCTCAATTGTATTGGAACCTCGCCGTAACGGCCGAACACCAAGAGGATTTCGCGGCCGCACGGAAGTACTACGATGCCGCGGTACCGTTCTTTACGGATCAGCCAGACTTCTTGAAACCAGCCATCTACTTTTATCGAGAAGAAGGCGCGACTGACCAAGTAGTGAAGCTATTGACGGCGTACTTGAAGGTCGTTCCGGACGATGAGGAAATGGCGCTCATGCTGGAAGGGTATCAAGACGACTAGAATCTAAGAATGAGGAAAGAATGGTTCATGTGAATCATTCTTTTTTAATGACGCAAACACACAAAAATTACTTTAACTTATAACTCACCAAAAAAGCAACCGCAAAAACCGCGGTTGCCAACCCATCACTAGGGCTTGAACTTGCTCAAAAAACTCTTCTTTGGGCGCGCAAACGAAAAACCTTCACCCAGTGCCTCGTTCACATTAATCACCGAAACGAAGGCTTTAGGATCATGTCGCGAGATAATCTGGCGGAGACGGTGTAACTCACTCGGCGCCACCACCACGTAAATCATTTGCCGCGGCCGGTGGGAGAAGCCACCTTCGCCATTGATCAGACTCACCCCACGTTGCAGTTCGTCCATGATGCTATCGGTAATCTCCTGATAGTGATCTGAGACGACGATGGTCCCTCGAGCGGCGTAAGCACCTTCCTGCGTAAAGTTCACTAGCCGGGCAAACACGTAGGAATAGATCAGGGTGTACGCCATGTGCGGAATATCAATGTAGACCAATGAAATCAACAGGATGACGACATCTAGCCACAACAGGGTTTGCCCCATGGGTATGCCGTAGAACCGCTCCATAATGCGGGCCACGATGTCGGTCCCACCGGTCGTACCACCATACCGGTAGAGTAGACCGGAGCCCAAGCCCCCAGTTAGCCCAGCTGCCAGTGAGGCCAGAAGCAAGTCTTTATGGAGGTCAATCGCAAATGGCACCCGTTGCCAGATCCACAGGAAGAGGGCCAGCATGAACGTGCCATAAATCGTATAGATCAGTGATTGCCGACCCAAGAAACGATACCCAATTAAGAGCAGGGGAGCGTTGATCAAAATGGTTGAATAGGCCGGATCGAGATGAAAAAGGGCCCGAATAATCAGGGTAATCCCCGAAATTCCGCCGTCCGCCAAATTATTGGCGATGTTAAAGAAGACCAGACTAAAAGCCATGGTCGCACAACCAATCCCAATCATCAACAGGTCAATCAGCCGGATGGATTCGTCTTTCACTTGTGACATGACGTTTCCTCCTAACCAAGAATTTTTTACTTTTCCATCATAGCACAGTGCAAGCGTCAGTAGACGAGAAACTCCCACCCAACAATTACTTTGAATTCAATTATGCCGTTCAATCTGTTAGACTGGCATATAGAAGGTTCACGATGAAAAATCGTGCGGACATTTGGCTATTACAGCCGGCGAAAGGTGACCTACACAATGAAGTTGGAACATTTACCACAAGAATTTGAACTGGCGCGACCGGTCTTACAGACCATTGAACAGGCTGGCTACGAAGCGTACTTTGTCGGTGGCAGTGTCCGGGATACCATTCTCGGCAAGCCCATTCACGACGTTGATATTGCGACTAGTGCTTATCCCAATGAGATTAAGGGCCTGTTTAAGCGTACCGTGGACACCGGAATCGAGCATGGTACCGTGATGATTCTCGATCATGGGACGGGCTACGAGACCACGACATTTCGCTCGGAATCTACCTATACCGATTTTCGTCGACCCGACCACGTCACATTCGTCCGGTCACTGGCCGAGGATCTAAAGCGCCGTGATTTTACCATCAATGCCCTGGCCATGCGAGAAAACGGTGAAGTTATCGACTTATTTGAGGGATTAAGTGACCTACAAAGTCACCGGATTCGAGCCGTTGGTGATGCGCAGGAACGGTTTCACGAAGACGCGCTACGGATGATGCGGGCCGTGCGCTTTGCCAGTCAGCTCGACTTTACAATTGTGCCAGAGACCTTAGCCGCCATTACCGCCCACGCACAATTGCTGGATAAAATTGCCGTCGAGCGGACGCAAGTGGAGCTCCTTAAGCTCTTGACGGGAAAGACACCGCAGCGCGGGCTAACCGATATGTTGGCCACAGGGCTATGGCGGTATTGTCCCGACTTCGCGGCTCACGAGCATGCCTTACAAACGTTGGCACAACGGCTTACGCACGGCGTTTCTTCGGAGATTGCGGCATGGACGTTACTGGTTACGGCATTTGGCCTGGAGCCCACCAAGGTGACACCATTTATGAAGCACTGGAAGACCGCTAACCAGACCGCGACAGCCGTTCAAACGGCTAGTAAAACCGCTGGACAACTGCTTCAGGGCGATCTAAACGCCTGGCAACTGTACCAATGTGGGCACGACCTCATCGCAATAGCTAACGAGGTCGCGGTCATCTTAGGCGCTAACGATCGGCAACCGGCACTGGCACAACGGCTAGCGGCCTTGCCCATTCAACACAAGAAAGAATTGGCCGTCACCGGGAAGGACCTCATGCAAGCTGGCATTCAACCCGGACCACAATTGGGGGCTATCCTGGGCGATCTGGAATATCAAGTCGTCACGGGCGCCGTTGCCAATGATCGGGCGGCCCTGGTAGCGCGTGCAACGGCTTAAGAATTTTAATTAAGAGAGTGAAGAGACTATGCAAACTTTACGTGCAGAAAATTTACACCGAACCTATGGTGAAAAAACACTATTTGATAACTTAAACTTTATTATTAACGAACACGACCGAATCGGCTTGATTGGGGTCAATGGGAGTGGGAAGACGTCCTTACTGGATACGTTGGCCGGTGTTAGTACCGAACAGTCGGGTGAATTGACAACCCCGAAGGACTATACCATTGGCTATCTGACGCAAAAACCAGATCTGGACGAGAACCTCACCGTGATGGACGCCGTCTTCTCTGGTGATCAGCCGGTTTTTGCCACCATTCGGCGGTATGAAGCGGCCCTGGCCACTTACGGCGAGCATCCGGAAGATGCCAAGGCCCAACAGCGTTACTTGGACGCTGAGGCCCAGATGAACGAAGAGGAAGCTTGGACGGCCGAGAGCGATGTCAAGACGATTTTGACGCAGCTGAAGATTACGGATCTCTCTCAGTCGATTAAGACGATGTCCGGGGGACAAATCAAGCGGGTTGGCTTGGCACAAGTGCTGATCGAATCGCCTGATTTACTCCTATTGGACGAACCAACCAACCACTTGGACTTCGATTCCATCGCTTGGCTGCAGCAATATTTGGCTGCTTACAAGGGCGCCCTCCTCGTTGTAACCCATGATCGGTACTTCTTGGATCAAGTCGCCAACCAGATCTGGGAGCTGGACTTTGGGAAACTCTACCAATATTCCGGAAACTACCAGGCTTACGTTCAGGAAAAGGCCGAGCGCGTCAGTCAAGAGGCAGACGCTGATCAGAAGCAACAACAGCTCTACAAAAAGGAGCTCGCCTGGATGAAGGCCGGTGCCAAGGCCCGTTCTACCAAGCAACAGGCCCGAATTAACCGCTTCAACGACTTGGCCAGCAACGTTGGCACGCGACAGGTTCAAAGCAACGTATCCATTTCGTTGGGGCAACAGCGTCTGGGTAAGAAGGTCATCGAGTTAAAGGATGCCAACCTGTCACTGGGCGGCCACACCATTCTCAAAGACTTCAGCGACCTGATTCAGGGTGGCGAACGGATCGGTATTAGTGGTGAAAATGGCGCAGGGAAATCCAGTCTGCTCAACGTCATTGCCCAACGGATACCGCTAGATTCCGGTATCGTGACCATCGGGGAAACCGTGAAGATGGCCTACTATACCCAACAGATCGAACCCATTCCCGATGATAAACGGATGATTAACTACCTGTCTGAGGTTGGCCAAAACGTTACCGACAAGGCCGGAAACTCCGTCAGCGTTACCGAGTTGTTGGAACAATTCTTATTTCCACGCTTCATGCATGGAACGCTGATCCGTAAGCTTTCCGGTGGTGAAAAACGGCGCCTCTATCTGTTGAAGCTTCTGATGGAACAGCCCAACGTCTTACTCCTAGATGAACCAACCAATGACTTGGATATCAGCACGTTAACCGTGTTGGAAGATTATATTTCCCAGTTTGCCGGCACCGTCATCACCGTTTCCCATGACCGATACTTCCTGGATAAGGTCGCGGATCGCCTGTTAATCTTTAATGGCAACGGTCAGATTGAACGGTATTCCGGTCGTTTCAGTGCCTACCTGGCCGCCGCCCAGAAACAGAGTAAGGCCAAGCCCGCCAAGGAAAAGCCAGCCAAACCGGCCGCAAGCGAACCCGCCAAACCCAAGCAAAAGGTCAAGTTGACCTATGCCGAACAAAAGGAATGGGAAGGGATCGAAGGAGTCATCGATGGTCTAGAGGACCAGAAATCACAGGTTCAGGACGCGATGAATGCCAACGGCGATAACTACGACAAGCTGGCAGACTTGCAGGCACAGTTGGATGATTTAGACAAGCAACTTGATGAAAAAATGACGCGCTGGGAATATCTCAGCGAATATGCTGAATAGGAGACGACCTGAATGTTAGAAGATGCATACCTGGATTTGGCCCGAAAGGTTTTAACGGAAGGGCATCAAAAATCCGATCGAACCGGGACAGGGACGTTGAGCTTATTTGGCTACCAAATGCGGTTCAACCTTCAAGCGGGATTCCCACTGTTAACCACCAAGAAGGTTCCCTTTGGGTTAATTAAGTCGGAATTGTTATGGTTCTTACGCGGTGATACGAATATTCGTTTTTTGCTCCAGCACCACAACCACATTTGGGACGAGTGGGCCTTTCAACGGTTTATCGAGAGTCCGGACTATCATGGCCCGGATATGACTGACTTTGGCCGCCGTTCCCTGGTAGATGCCGACTTCAATCAGCAGTATCGGGCTGAAAAAAAGGCCTTTGACGATCGAATTCTTAACGATCAGGCCTTTGGCGACCATTATGGTGACTTGGGTCTGGTCTACGGTAGCCAGTGGCGTGCTTGGCAGGGGAAGAACGGCGAAACGATTGATCAGATTGCTAACGTGATCGACACATTGCGGACCCATCCCGACTCCCGTCGAATGATCGTGTCCGCATGGAATCCAGCCGACGTACCGGCTATGGCGCTACCGCCGTGCCATACGCTCTTCCAGTTCTACGTTAACGACGGTAAATTGAGCTGTCAGCTCTACCAGCGAAGTGGCGACATCTTCCTTGGCGTCCCGTTTAACATCGCCAGTTACGCCCTGTTGACGTCACTAATCGCCAAGGAAGTGGGCTTAGAAGTAGGCGACTTTGTTCACACCCTAGGTGATGCTCACATCTACAGCAATCATATCGAGCAGGTGAAGACCCAGTTGGCGCGGACGCCCCGAGACGCCCCCAAACTATGGTTGAATCCGGACAAATCCAGCATCTTTGACTATGATATGGCCGACATTAAGGTCACGGGGTACGATCCCGCACCGGCCATCAAAGCACCCGTTGCGGTTTAACTGAAATTGGAGGGATTTTCATGCTGATTTTTCTTTGGGCGGAAGGGCACAATGGTGTGATTGGCGAAAACGGCCAGTTGCCCTGGCATCTGCCAGCAGATATGCATTTCTTTAAGACGATGACCACCGGCAACACGGTGATTGCGGGGGCCCGAACGTACCGGTCGTTTAAGCGCCCCCTGCCGAATCGGCAAAACATCGTGGTGACCCATCGACCGGCCAGTGACTTTCCGGAGGACGTTATTGTGCTCAACAGTTTGGACGCCGTGCGGCAGTATGCCGCCGCCCATCACGATGAGAAGCTTTTCGTGGTCGGTGGGGCGCAGCTCTTTGTGGGCTTACTGGACGACGTGGACTTTCTGTACCGCACGGTGATTGACGCTAATTTTACCGGCGATACCTGGATGCCCGTCATCGATTACGATAAGTTCCAATTAATCGCGACCCAACCGGGAATTCGGAACGATCAGAATCCCTACGATTATCATTTTGAACAGTATCAGCGGCGTTAACGACGTCGGGAAATAAGCTGGCCATCTCTAAATATTGGGGATAGCCAGCTTATTTTGGTGACGGCAGGTTAGCTGGGATCGGTGATAGTGGTATGAGACCAGTCTTGAAAATCACTTCATTTGTCAAAAAAGAAACAAAAAGTTATAATAGTGTCATACGATGGTAAACAAAAAATGAAGAGGTGAGTGCTATGGATGTCAGTGTTATTAAAAATAAAACCGTTTCAACACGTGTGACTGCAGACATAAGCAAGCGTGCCAAGGATAACTTGGCTAAGCAAGGCTTGACAATCTCCGAATATATTCGGTTGTCGTTGATCAAAGCAGCTAATAATGAAGTCCGTCTTGTAAGCTTTTTAGATTCTCCAGAAGCATTGGCTGCCAAAAAAGAAGCCGAGGCTGGCCAAGTGGAGACTATTGGTTCGCTATCGGATTTTGAAGATTGGATCGACAAACTAGATGAAAATTAAACGGACGTCATTGTTTGAACGCCAATTAAAACGATTAGCTAGGAAGCACTTTCCAATTTCTGTGTTAAAGCCATGTCTAAGGGCAATCGTTGAGAAAGATTCCCCAAAGTTAACTCGAATTAAAGATCATGCCTTAAAAGGGAAGTGGAAAGGCTATCGTGAATTTCATCCCGCAAGATATGGTGGCGGCCATAGTCAGAATCTCGATAATTGGATTGTGATTTATCGCTTGAACCCCGATGAATTAATCTTATTGCTGGTCGCAACGGGATCTCACGAAATTCTGGATCAGTAATTTTGCCAAATAGCGCGCTTTAGACGTTACCTAATCCTATCATGATTGCGTAACGTCTTTGTTTTTAACGAACGAATTGTCCTGATCTCCGGCGATTTGCCAAACGACCTACAAGCCACAAAATAGCCGTTGCTGGCCACCCACACCAAGTAGATGACCAGCAACGGCTATTCCAAACAGTTAAGCGTAAAACAGAATCGAGAAGTACATCAGCGCCGTCCCCAGCATGACGAAGAGGTGCCAGATAACGTGGCCGAAGGGTACCCCTTTGAAACTGTAAATAACGGCACCCAGGGTAAAAGCCACACCCCCGAAGAACAGCAACGTAAACCCAATTGGACCTAAGCCGCGGTACAACGGGCCAATCCCCATGAGACACATCCACCCCATGATGACGTAGATCACGGTCGACAAGGTCTGAAGTTTTCCCAACCAGATGGCTTTGTAAATAATGCCTGCCACCGCCATTGCCCAGATAATGCCAAACATCCACCATCCAAGTTTACCCCCGACCACTAACAAACTAAATGGCGTGTAGGTCCCCGCAATTAATAAATAAATGGCGCAGTGATCAAATATTTGAAAGACGTGGCTGGCACGGGTAAAGTACAAGCCGTGGAAGAGCGTGGACGCTAGGTAGAAGAGCACCAAAATAATGCCGTAGACCAGGAACGTAGTCATCCGTAAGCTACCACCCTTACCATGGGCCTGCAAAATCAAGATGACCAATCCCGCAATACTCAGTGCGGCTCCAATCCCATGGGTCACGGCATTCAGGACCTCATTAACAATCTGGTAGGTGCGACTCCGTTCTTTTACCAAACAAATTCCTCCTTTAGGGCTGATTAGCGATAAATTCCGATAATCGCCGCGGTGAGTTCGCAGAATTACTGAAAAAGTTCAACAATTCTGCTATACTATTACCGTATGTTTCATTACGCATATTGTAGCATAAACCAAAATCTCTGGTCAGAAAGAGTGGGATACCCATGGCTAAAATTAAAATTGTTACGGATTCTTCTGCCGGTTTAACCGACCAGCAAATCCAGGATTACAATATTACCATTATCCCGTTGACGGTCATGATCGATGACACCATTTACGTTGAACGGGAATCCATCACCAATAAAGAGTTCATTGAAAAAATGAAGGCCTCGAAGGTCCTACCGAAGACGAGTCAGCCCCCGTTGGGTAAATTTGTGGAAACATTTGATAAGCTTGGCGAAGACGGCAGTAGCGTCATTTGTTTCAACATGTTGGCCGCAATCAGTGGTACAGTCCACACGGCGGAACAAGCGGCAAAGTTATCGAAGACGGATGTCACGGTGGTTGATAGTCAATACACCGATCAGGCGCTGGCCTTTCAAGTGGTTGAAGCGGCCAAACTGGCAGCTGAAGGTGGCGACAAGCAGGCAATCCTGGATCGGGCGGTAGCCGTTCGGGACCACACCAAGTTGTTCATGGGCATCGTGACCCTCGAGAACATTCTAAAAGGGGGCCGTCTGAGCCGAGCAGCCGGCATGTTGACGTCGCTACTGAACATCAAGATTGTCCTGCAGGTTACTGGTGGTGAACTGAAGATTAGAGCCAAGGGTCGGGGTATGAAGACCATCGACCGGTACTTTGACAAAGTTTATGAACAGATTAAGCAAACACCTAATATTAAAGCAATTGGGATCTCTCACGTGGAGGCCTTCGAATCCGTTGACAAGATTCAAAGTCACCTACATGAGATCTTACCGGATAAAGATGTCTTAGTTCGCGAAACGGTGCCCATCATTGCCACCCACGGGGGTCCTGGGGCCTTCGCACTCATGTACTACACCGATCCGACCAAATAAATAATTCACTGGGAAAGGGGTGGCTCGCCACCGCTTTTTCTTTATCCCGAGGGGGGATTTTTATGAAAAACGTAAAAGGGTTCAGCAAAATTACGGGGGTGGTGCTCCTCGTGGTTCTGGTCTTGCTGGCGGCATTGACCTACTGGCATCCCGGGGCACGCACGACCCTGAGTGGGCCGCATCCCGCCGTCAACCGGCGTAAGGTTGTGCGTGTCGTGGCCCTGGGAGATTCACTCACCCAAGGCGTGGGGGATCAACAGAAGAAGGGCGGTTATACTGGCCGACTGAAGACCATGATTCATCACCGCGATAAGGTCAAGGTTGTCATGCACAATTACGGCAAGTCTGGTGACCGAAGTGATCAGATTGAGAAGCGGTTGGTCAATAGTCCCGCTATGCAGCAACAGGTCAAACAGGCGCAGGCCATTGTGATGACGGTGGGAGGCAATGACCTGCTGCAAACGTTGACCAAGAACGTCACGATTAACCAGCAGTCTCGACTGAACACCCAGCTGGATAGCGCCGAAACCACCTATCAGCAAAAATTACGTCAACTATTCAATACCGTGCGTCAATATAATCCTAAGGCACCCATCTTTCTCTATTCTATTTACAATCCCGTCTATGTCTATTTCGCCAACATCGATCAGGTGACTAACGCGGTTGACGACTGGAACGTGGCGACGAAGAAGACGGCGAGCCGGTATCACAACCTGCACTGGATCGACATTAACCGGGCGCTTTCAGTTGGGCAATTTAAGTCGGCAACACAACAAGCGAAACTCAAGCGCAGTTCTCAAGACATTAATAACGGAAAGATTTCAACGCAGACCTTTCAGGCGACCATTCTGGCTAGTGATGCGAGCGATGAGCTGAATAATTATCTGTCACCGGCCGACCATTTCCATCCCAACGCCAAGGGCTATCGATTAATGACCCGTTACGCCTTCAAGGAGATGCAAGCCCATCAACAATGGCTGTTGCGATGAGCAGCGTAAAAATTGAAAAGTAAGGAGGAAGTCATCTATAATGCAACGTCATTCAGCGCCTAAAGATAAAACGCAAAATTGGTGGAAGTGGGGGTTTCTAGCCCTCGTTGCGCTACTGGTGATTGGTTTAATCACCCTGGGCGTCAAGGCAACGGGGACGACCAAGATTGATTCCACGGCAACGCCTGCCACGGCGACCACCAACATCAATGTCACTTTGAACAAGAAACAGGTCAATGCGTTGGCCGACTACTACGTCAATAAGTCCTTAAAGGGCCAGTCCGTCAAGTACAGCTTCCAGGTCACCGACCACGCCATTTTGACGGGATCAACCAAGGTTTTGGGAGCCAACGTGAATTTTGTTTTACTCCTGAAGCCAACCGTGTTATCCTCGGGAGACGTGCAGTTAAAGGCGGAAAAGCTGTCGGTGGGGTCGTTGCCCGTCCCGGTTAGTTTCGTCATGAACTACGTGGCCAAGAATTATCCGCTACCAAACTGGGTATCGATGGATAGTCACAAAAAGATTGCCACCCTGCACTTAACCGCAATTGGCAACGGTAAGAAGCTGTCGTATGCAGCGAAGAAGATTGATATGTCCGGCGCCGGTAAGTTTGTCTTCCAAGCCCGGATTCCGGATTAATGAAGGAGGCACCCCATGCCTAAGACGTTTTACCAGTTTCTCATGACCCAACGGAATCCTGAAAGTTACGATCCCGTAGCCAGTTTTGCAAACAACGCTTTTTTGGATAGTTCTTTCCCCAAGCAGGAAACGGAATTTGATCCATTGTCCAAGTATCTTGAAGAAAACGCGGCGTATTTACCATCCATGACCATCTTTGATGATGCTTGGCAGATGTATTTGGCCGCATTGGCTTAATCTGACTGCGACAAAAATCCACTGGCCTGTCGCTGGTGGATTTTTAGTGTCCATCCCGTTATGTCCGATAATTTCGCGCTATAGTTGGGCATAAAATGGTAGAATAAAGGGCGGTATTGGTCTGGTTTGTCAGTTTCTAAAACGATGATTGACTTAGAAAATCATCGTCGCTTGAAGTGGTGATCCTCTAGGTTTCCAACTGCCTCGGGCACATGACAAATCAAGGGTACATTCTAGTCATTTAAAAATTTAAAAAACGCTATAAACGTTGATATCACAAAGGAGAGAACACTATGAGCAACATTAACTGGTTCCCGGGGCATATGGCGAAGGCCATTCGGCAGATGGAGGAAAACATCCACCTGGTCGATATCGTCTTTGAACTCGTGGACGCGCGGATTCCCGCCGCCTCACGGAATCCCGAGGTCGCCCGAATCGCGCAACACAAGCCCCATTTAATTATTTTAACCAAGAAGGATCTCGCTGATCCGCAACAAACCGCGGCTTGGCTCAATTATTACCGCGCCCATCAGCAGGCCGCTATCGCCATTGACTCGCGGGCCAACGTGACGCCCAAGCAGATCACGAAGATTGCCTTGGACATTCTAGCGGATAAGTTGGCCGCCGAACAGGCCAAGGGCTTGAAAGAACGCCCGATGCGTGCGATGACGGTTGGGGTTCCGAACGTGGGGAAATCCACGCTGTTGAATCATTTGGTCAACCGTAAGGCCGCACAGGTTGGGGATACCCCGGGGGTCACCAAGGGGCAGCAATGGCTACGTTCCAGCAATCGTTTGGAGTTGCTAGATACCCCGGGCATTCTCTGGCCAAAGTTCAAGGATCAGGAAACCGCACAGAAATTAGCCTTAACTGGCGCGATTAAAGACAAGCTGTACGCTAAGGACGACGTTGCCCTGTACGCGCTTAGCTTCTTCCGTAAATACCACGCAGCGGCACTGCTGGAACGGTACCACCTGAACGATGCCGACCTTGATCTGAGTGATGTGGACCTGTTACTCAAGATTACGGCAAAAGTCGGTATGCGCGACGACTATGAACGGGCAAGTGAACGACTAATCTTAGATGCTCGGCGTAAGAAATTAGGCGGATTCACACTCGATCGGGCACCATTAGCTGGTGATTCCAGTGAGCAGTAAACAACCTAGCCTTGCCAGCCTCAAACGAGATTTGGCCGATCTGGCCGACCCCACTGACCCGCGTCTCGTCACGCTGGCGGCCGATTCACGCAAGGGGGCCCAACAGCTCCTTAGCCAGATTAAACGGCGCCTGGACAAGCAGGCGGCCGCTGAACGTGCTTTTCAGGAGCGACTCCACTACGAACGTGAACTCTGGGCCGCCGGGAAGCTGGTCGCCGGAATCGATGAGGTCGGTCGCGGTCCACTCGCCGGTCCGGTGGTGACCAGTGCAGTCATTTTGCCCGAAGACTTCGACATTCCGTTGGTCAACGATTCCAAACAGTTGACGCCCAAGGAGCGTGAGCGACTGTACCCACTGATTTTGGCCCAGGCGACGGTCGTTAGCGTGGGGATTGGCAGTAGTGATTTAATTGATCAGATCAACATTTACCAAGCAACGCGGGTAGCCATGCAGCGGGCCGTCCTGGGCCTAGGCGTGGCCCCGCAACATCTCATCGTAGACGCCATGCAGATTCCGGTTGATCTGCCGCAAACGCGGTTAATTAAGGGTGACGCGAAGAGTGCCAGTGTCGCCGCCGCCAGCATCGTCGCCAAGGTCTACCGGGACCACCTGATGGACACCTACGATCGGCTCTACCCCGGCTATGGCTTTAGGCATAACGCAGGTTATGGCACGGCCGAACATCTAGCTGGACTGGCCGATCGGGGCGTCACGCCTATTCATCGCAAAACTTTTTCGCCGGTTCAAAAAATAATTGACGCCCAATCACGGAGTTAGTCCTAAAGAGACTAGGAGGTTGTTGTGATGCAACTGACACTTCGTGATTTTTTCATGCGGCTAAACTTGGTACGCGGCATCGGTCAACGCACAGCCAATGCCTGTTGGCGCTGGCTCCTGATTCATCCCGAAATTCAACTCGTGGATTCGACCGTGGTCACCCAACTGGCGGAGGCGTTAGGGTTGAACGCAACGTTGACGGCGGCGTTACAGCTCGACCTATTTAGCCGAGAGACCAACGATACCGTCACGGAGAACCTAACGCACAGCGGGTGTCTCACAATTGCCGATGCCGCTTATCCCGAGCAATTGCGCGAGACCTACGCGCCGCCACTGGCCTTGTACTTTCTGGGCGATTTAAGGCGATTGCGGGGACCCCAGCTCGCCGTTGTCGGGTCTCGACATCCCACGGATTATGCCTTACGCGCCATGCGCCAGCTACTACCAGATGTGGTTGAGCAGCGCGTTTGCTTAGTGTCGGGATTGGCTCAAGGGGTGGATACGTTGGCCCATCAAGTCGCGCTCGCACATCGGGGCACAACGATTGCCGTCATTGGAACCGGATTAGATAGCTGTTATCCGGCGGCCAATCGGGAGTTGATGAAAATTTTGGCCCATCAACAATTAATCTTATCGGAATATCCGTGGGGCACCCCCGGCGCTCGTCACCATTTTCCAGAACGAAATCGCATCATCGCCGGATTGTCCCAGAGTGTCTTGGTCGTGGAGGCCGCACACCGCTCGGGGAGCCTGATTACGGCCAATATTGCCTTACAGGAAAATCAAAATGTTTTGGCCGTTCCGGGTACGATTGACGGCCAAAATTCCGTGGGAACCAACGAATTAATTCTGGCCGGTGCGAAACCAATCTTGAATTCTGAACATATAATGGAAGAACTTTTAGTTGACAAGTTACCCTAACTTGAAATACGATGAGTGGGATTATAGTGAAAAATTTAGCGAACAACGCGTTCGTCGTAAAAACAAGTACGTAGGCACCCGGGCTCGCACACAGCGGGACTTGGTTGCCTACCCACCGAGGGAGTAATGTCATTTGCCGACTAAGACAAAAGCGAAAGCTAGTACGAAAAAGCGGCGGAAACCGCAAAAGAAATTAGTTATCGTGGAATCACCGGCTAAAGCTAAGACCATTGAAAAATATTTAGGCCGCACCTATAAGGTTGTGCCTAGTCTCGGCCACGTCAGAGATTTACCTAAGAGTTCGATGGGAATCGACTTCGATAACAACTATGACCCACATTATATTTCCATTCGTGGTAAGGGTGATGTCATCAAGGGACTGCGATCCGAGGCTAAAAAGGCCAAGGCCGTCTACCTCGCATCTGACCCTGACCGTGAAGGGGAATCCATTGCTTGGCACTTGGCCCACATCTTGAATCTGGATGTGAACGACAAGAACCGGGTGACCTTTAATGAAATTACCAAGGATGCCGTTAAAGAGGCCTTTAAGACCCCGCGTTCTATCGACATGAATCTGGTTAATGCGCAACAGGCGCGGCGGATTTTGGATCGACTGGTGGGGTATTCCATCTCGCCGTTACTGTGGAAGAAGGTTAAGAAGGGGCTAAGTGCCGGTCGGGTACAGTCCATTGCCCTATCACTGATTCTGGAACGCGAAAAAGAAATTAAGGCGTTCCAACCGGAAGAGTACTGGACAATCGACGCTGATTTCAAAAAATCACGGCACACGTTTGGCGCCAGTTTCTACGGGCTTAACGGGAAGAAGGCGGGTCTGAAGGACAACGCCGCGGTCCAAGATGTCTTGGCCAAGCTCGATAAAAAGGGCGACTTTGACATCACCAACGTGGTACGTAAGGAACGGAAACGCTCGCCGCAACCTCCATTTACTACGAGTTCCATGCAACAGGACGCCAACCGGAAGTTGAACTTCCGGACGCGTAAGACCATGATGGCCGCCCAGCAGTTGTACGAAGGGATTAACCTGGGCAAGGAAGGCACGCAGGGGCTCATCACCTATATGCGGACCGATTCCACGCGGATTTCGACGATTGCAAAGCATGAAGCATCCACGTTTATTCATGAAAAGTACGGTGCCGAATACGCCGCCACCAAGCCCATCAAGGGGAAATTACCCGAAGGCGCACAGGATGCCCATGAAGCCATCCGGCCGACCTCCGTATTCCGGACGCCAGCCAGCTTAAAGGAACGACTGAACAAGGATCAATTCCGGTTATACCAGCTTATCTGGAATCGGTTTGTTGCGAGTCAAATGACCAATGCCGTGATGGACACCATGGCCGTGACGTTGGAACAAAATGGCGTAACGTTCCGGGCCAACGGGTCAAAGATGAAGTTTGAAGGGTTCTTGAAGATTTACAAGGACGGTAAGGAAAAGGATAACCTCCTACCCGACCTTGAGATCGGTGACCAAGTGAAACTGGCCAAGACCGATCCGGCCCAACACTTTACGCAGCCGCCAGCACGGTATTCCGAAGCCAATTTGATTAAGGCACTGGAAGAAAACGGTGTTGGTCGACCATCTACCTATGCCCCAACGTTGGATACGATTCAACGCCGTTACTACGTTAAATTGGTAGGACGACGGTTTGAACCCACCGAACTGGGTGAAATCGTGGATAAGATTATCAAGGACTACTTCCCCGACATCGTGGACGTTGGCTTTACGGCCGACCTCGAAGGTGAGCTCGATGGGGTTGAAGAAGGTAAGCAAGACTGGGTCAAGGTCATTGATGACTTCTACAAGCCGTTTTCAACCGAAGTCGAACATGCCGAAGATGCCATTGAGAAGATTCAGATTCGTGACGAACCTGCTGGCTTCGATTGTGACATTTGTGGGGCACCTATGGTCATCAAGATGGGCCGTTACGGGAAGTTCTACGCTTGTTCACGTTTCCCAGATTGCCGAAATACGAAGCCAATCGTCAAGGAAATCGGCGTCACCTGTCCCGTTTGCCATAAGGGTCAGGTCATCGAACGGAAGTCTAAGAAGAACCGGATCTTCTACGGATGTTCTCGCTATCCGGACTGTGACTTCGTGTCATGGGATAAACCAGTCGGTCGTGATTGTCCTAAGGATGGTCACTATCTGGTTGCCAAGAAGATTCGTGGCGGTGTTCAGATCGTTTGTCCAAACGGCGATTATGAAGAAGCACCACAGAAGTAACCAACAGTTTAAGCGATTTAAGACGGAGCCTGGGATAACTGTATCCCAGGCTCTTTTTGCGCAAATGAAAAGAGGCCTGAAATGCTTGTCTCAGACCTCTTCATCAAATTTAAGGCTGGTTTTACTAAAGGTTGAAAGTTCACGAACACGCTCCAGTCCCCAGCTGGTAAGGCTTATCACCATTAAATTAGTCATCACCCGATGCAGTCATCAGCCAAGTCTCTGGGTGATTGAACGCCGCTTGTACCTGGTTTAAGAATTGACTCACGTGGTAACCATCCGCGACCGCATGATGAATTGTTACCGACAGCGGCATTTGCCACCGTTGGTCGACCAACGTGTACCGACCCGCTTGGATCACGGGGAAAAACGTGTTTAGCGGCGTGAAGGGTAGCGGGGTGTAGCTGGTAAAATGGGTCCACGGGATACTGCCAATCATATAGGTGTTTTCACTTTGCGGGGCTTTGGGCATCGGCGAAT
Organism: Lactobacillus sp. HBUAS51381; assembly: GCF_012641095.1. Classification (GTDB taxonomy): domain Bacteria; phylum Bacillota; class Bacilli; order Lactobacillales; family Lactobacillaceae; genus Levilactobacillus. The sequence continues at coordinate 21,158 of NZ_JAAVSC010000002.1, read as the reverse complement.
GTTGGGCCCCATACGTTTCCTGATCCGTCAGATAATTGCGATAGAATTGCCGAAAGTCCGGATCGTAGGCCGTCCAAAGACTGGAAATACTATGATCGTCCGCGTGCATTACCGAGTAGGCGGGGTGAAGCACGGCGTATCGGACCAATTGCTGATCCTGGGTTCGCGCAATCCTGAATTCCGGGATCTGAGTGATGACCTTAGAGATGAGGTACAGGTAAGCGGCGTTAAATTTTAACTGCCGCGCCGCCAGCCAAGTCTTAGTCGTCGTGACGTCTATGTCCACGTTTAGGGTAAAGCCGGTCGGCATCATCTTGGTGAAATAGTAAAAATAGTCGCGACGAGACCAGTTCTGTTGGTCAATTGGGGTGAAGTCAGTATTTAAGTCGGTCATAATAGCTCCTTTAGCTTGTTCATGCAGTCATTTCTGCGTTAGATCTTATAATCGGAATTGCGCCAGTAGGCACGCCCACTGGTCGTTCGCTTGAGAAAACCATAATCCACGAGATAGCGCCGCAACAACGGATAGTCTGCGTAAATAGGCTTTAGACGGGCCGTCAATGCCGATTCCGTGAAACGCTGATCACTGGGGATAGTGGCGGCAACGGCTCTGAGAACAGCCAAGATTGGCTTTTGCTTCTTGGGCCAACGTTGTAACCGTAGTGGACTCATGGACGTAAAGTATTTCGCCAGCATCTGTTGGTACTCCGAGGTGGTCAAGGCAAATCGATCATCTTCCGCTCCACCTTGCTCCGGTAAGGTAATCAGGGCATCCTCGGCGGCGGGTTGATCAAAGACCCGATCGTAAATGGCCAGGTAAAGTTTCGCCCGTTTTGCCTTTTCCCGAAAAGTAAACTTTTGGTGCCGAATCGTTGCGGCGGCAACGCCCATTTCTCGTGCAATCTCGGCGTCCTTATTTCCGCTGGCAAAGGCAACGAGTAAGGCTTGTTGTTTCGCCGTTAACGGATTGTATTTGCTTGAGGTGTGAATTAAATCGGCCACGGCGTTGGGGTGGGCAGTGGTAAGATGCTGTCGAATCATTTCCGCAGCAGGGTAGAATTTACCGGCAACGGGAAAGACCTGAGTCGTCTCAAAGGTCGCCTCACAGTAATTACAAACGAAAGCGGTCTCGGTCTGATGCCAGCCCTGTTCAAGTTCGGTTAAAGTTAAATCGGTTAGAGCCATCGTGTATCCCTCCAGTGATTATCATCATACGTATGTTTATCATATTTGTCAACACAGTCATTAAATCAATTGGCTGATTTCGTTCGAATATAGCTGACAGTCATCTGATTTTTGTCTTCGACTCCAAGCCTCCGAATTAATTCTGTTTATTATAATCGTAAACGGATTATCAACCAATTATAGTCACAATCGGCACTCCATCAGCAGGGGGACTATCCGGGCGCCCATTTTTTGATGAGTTAGTTGAGTTTTTAGACCGCGTTTGCTAGCATTAACACGTACAGGAGGTGACAGCCGTGGCTTCAGCAGTCGAACAATTTATGACGTATCTGCAGGGGGAGCGGCAATACTCACCCGAAACCGTGAAGGCCTACCAGGAAGATCTGAGCGAATTCAGCCAGTTTCTTCGCGACAACGGCGGAGAGAAGCCCTGGACGCAGATTGATCAGCTGGACGTGGAGGTCTATCTCAGCAACCTCTACGACCGCCACTACGCGCGAACCAGTATCGCGCGGAAGCTGTCAACTCTGCGGTCGTTCTACAGCTTCTTGATGAGTAACGGTCTAGCCACGGATGATCCGTTCGCCTACATTCAGCTCAAGCATCACCAGAATCACCTGCCACGTTTCTTCTACGAACGGGAAATGACGGCGCTATTCACGGCCGCCGCGGGCAATGCCAATCGACAGTTGGCGACCCGAGATTCGGCGGTACTCGAGGTGCTGTATGGAACGGGTATTCGGGTCAGCGAGTGCGTCAACCTCACACTGCACGATATTGATTTTGATAATCGGATCATGTTGATTCACGGGAAGGGCAATAAGGAGCGTTACGTGCCGTTTGGCCACTACGCTAGCGATGCCCTGACGACCTATTTCACGGCCGCGCGGACGCCATTGATGACGCGCTACCAGCAACAGCACGACTTTGTCTTTATCAACGCGCACGGTGGTCAGCTGACCACGGCGGGGGTGACCTATTTGCTGAATCAGATCATCAAACGCAGCAGTCTCACCAGTGAGATTCATCCCCACATGCTGCGCCACACGTTTGCCACCCATCTTTTGAACAACGGGGCGGATCTGCGTTCGGTGCAGGAACTGTTGGGTCACAGCAGCCTGTCGACGACGCAAATCTATACACATGTGACGCGAGAGCACTTGCAACGCGACTATCGCCAATTCTTCCCGCGGGCGACTGAAGGTCACACGCACACGAAACAATCATAAGGAGATTATAATTATGCCAGTAAAATTTGAAGCAACGACCATCTGTGCGGTTCGGCACAACGGTCACAACGCAATGGCCGGTGATGGCCAAGTCACGATGGGCGAAAAGGTCATCATGAAGGGAACCGCCCATAAGATTCGGCGGATCTATAATAACCAAGTGGTCGTCGGCTTTGCCGGTAGTGTCGCCGATGCCTTTAATCTCGAAGAAAAGTTCGAAGGCCAACTCAACGAATACAGCGGCAATCTACAACGGGCAGCCGTCGAACTGGCCAAGCAGTGGCGGTCCGACCAAGCCTTACAAAAGCTCGAGGCCTTACTGATCGTCATGGACAAGGACGAGATGCTCCTGGTCTCCGGGTCCGGCGAAGTCATCGCCCCCGATGATGACATCCTCGCCATCGGGTCCGGCGGTAACTTTGCCTTAGCCGCCGCCACGGCCTTACACCACCACGCAACCGACATGAGTGCCAAGGAAATTGCCGAAAGCGCCATTCACATTGCCGGTGGGATCGATATCTTTACCAACGAAAACGTTATTTCTGAAGAACTTTAAAACTGGAGGACTGCACAGTGGACGCCATTAATAAAACACCTAAAGAGATTGTCGGCTTACTGGACCAATACGTCATTGGCCAGGATGAAGCCAAGAAGGCCATCGCCATTGCCTTACGGAACCGTTACCGGCGCATGCAGCTGGATGCTGCCATGCAAGAAGAAATTTCACCAAAGAACATGCTCATGATCGGACCAACCGGGGTTGGGAAGACCGAAATTGCGCGGCGGTTAGCCAAGATTGTGCATGCGCCATTCACCAAGGTCGAAGCCAGCAAGTTCACCGAAGTTGGCTACGTTGGCCGTGACGTGGAATCCATGGTTCGTGATCTGGTTGAAGTTTCCGTCGCCATGGAAAAGCAGGATCAATTTAAGAATGTTCGGACCGACGCGACCCAAGCCGCTAACAAGCGCTTGGTGAAGCTGCTAGCCCCCGCTAAGAAGAAGGAAAACAAGAACAACAACGACTTCTCGAACATGATGAACATGTTCTCCCAGATGCAAAATGGTCAGATGCCAACCGCACCGAGCGAACAAGAAGAAGTCACCGATGAAATCCGCAACGAACGGCTATCCTTGACGGAGCAACTCAACCAAGGCCTGTTGGAGAATCACACCGTTGAACTCGAAATGGACGATCCCCAACAAGCGAGTGCGACCGACAACAATATGCTGGGTCAAATGGGCATTGATCTGAACGATACCTTAGGGTCCATTATGCCAAAGAAGCGGATTAAGCGGACCGTTACGGTGGCCGAAGCCCGTGAAATCTTGGTCAGCGAAGAATCCGAAAAGTTGGTCAACAACGCCGATATCAATCACGATGCCATCAAGCGGGCCGAAAACACGGGGATTATCTTCCTCGATGAAATCGATAAGATTGCCAAGGGCAGTGGCCAAAATAGTGGCGACGTTTCCCGCGAAGGGGTCCAACGGGATATCCTGCCAATCGTTGAAGGAACACAGGTTAAGACCAAGTATGGGACCATCGATACCGACCACATTCTCTTCATTGCGGCCGGGGCCTTTGCTGAATCCAAGCCAAGTGACCTCATTGCCGAATTACAAGGTCGTTTCCCAATTCGGGTTGAATTAAACGACCTCAGCAAGCAAGACTTTGTCCGGATTTTAACGGAACCTAACAACGCGCTGATCAAGCAATACATTGCGTTGATTGGGACCGACAACGTCAAGGTGACCTTCACGATGGAAGCCATTGAACGCATTGCCGAATTGGCCTTCGAGCTCAACCATGAGAACCAAAACATCGGAGCACGGCGGCTACAGACGGTCCTGGAAAAGCTTCTGGAAGACCTGCTTTACGAAGGGCCTGACATGGGGACCGGTGACGTCACGATTACCGAAAACTACGTGAACGATAAGATTGGCGACATTGTTCAAAACAAGGACTTGTCACGGTATATCCTATAAACGGATCAGGGAGTCAGGACGGTTGTCTTGGCTCTTTTGCGTTGAATACGGTATGATAGGAGCAACTCGAACCAAAGTGAAGTGGGAGGACTTTTGTGATGATTACGTTGAAGAATGATTACCTGACCGTAGAGATTAATCCGCTGGGTGCCGAATTAACCAGCGTTAAGGATAACGAAAGCGGCTTAGAGTATATGTGGCAAGCCGATAAGGCCTACTGGGGCCGGCACGCCCCCATCTTATTTCCCATCGTCGGTCGATTGCAGGACAACCAGTATCGACTCGGCGGGCAAACGTACCACCTGACACAACACGGTTTTGCCCGTGATCGCACGTTTAACGTGATTGACCAGACCACCACTCAGGTGAGCCTTGAACTTACGGCAGACGACCAGACCAAGGCCCTGTACCCGCAAGATTTCATTCTGACGCTGTCCTATGAACTGGTTGATCATCAGCTCAAGGTCCAAGCGACCGTAACCAATCCGGCAACCACCCCCATGGTCTTTTCGTTTGGGGCGCATCCCGGCTTTAACGTGCCGTTCGGGGGGGCCGCTGCCGACTTCTCCGACTACCACGTGACCGTTTCGCCCAAGAAGACGTATCAACGCGTGCCGCTGGTGGGACCATACAGCGATACGACCCACAGCGTGCCGCTGGACCTTACGCAACCGCTAACCTTGCACCACGACCTATTCGATCACGACGCGCAGGTGCTAACGCTCGACAACCATGAGACGACGGTCATGCTGAGCACGCCAGCGGACGACCACGGTATCGCGCTGACGGTGGCGGCACCATACCTGGGAATCTGGTCACCGTATCCGAAGCAGGCGCCCTTCGTCTGTTTGGAACCTTGGTGGGGCCTCGCCGACGACGTCCAAGCCACGGGCGATCTGACCAGTAAGGTCGCCATTCAAACGTTGGCGGGCAAGGAAGCGTTCAACGCGGCATACGAAATCACTTATTTTTAAACAGACAGTGACACCATAAAAAGGCTCCCAGCGACAAAAGTCGTTGAGAGCCTCTCGTGTTCTTATTTAGCGTGACGTTTCCGATAACCATGCCCGAACGGCACCAGTGATTCCGTCCCGTTTTTGATCCGTTTGATGTTCGTCCGGTGCCGATAAAAGACGAAAATCGTGAGAATTAACGCAATTCCGGTCAAGTACCAGTCGTGAAAGCCCAGTGAAATCACCGTAATCAGTGAAAAGGCGATCATGCTAGCCAGACTAACCATGCTGGTCCAGTAGATGAGGCTGACCCACAAGCCAGCCGCAATCACGAACATAATCGGGTTGTAAGCCAGCAGCATCCCCGCCGATGTGGCAACCGCCTTGCCACCCTTGAAGTGGTCAAAGACCGATACGGTATGTCCCAGGACGGCAAACAGGCCAAATAGTAGGGGCGTTGCCGTTCCCAATACCGTGGTCACGTGTCCCCAGGTTGGTAGTAAGGTGGCCACGGTTCCCTTAGCGATGTCGAGAACCATCACCACGGTCCCTGCATAGGGGCCCAGCACTCGGTAGGTATTGGTCGTTCCGATGTTCCCGGAACCGGATTGCCGAATATCGGTATGGAAGAAGGTCTTTCCCACCCATACGCCATTGGGAATCGCTCCTAAGAGGTAGGCCACAATGAGTAACCCAATTAATTTCACACGTCATTCCTCCGCTCTTTCTCCCGGTACCGACCACCCCAGGGTGACCGGTACCACTAATAAGCTGTTCTATATTTTAGCATGTTTTAGTCGTTCCGCCAATTATATCAGGAAAGTCGCCAACTTTTAGTTTCCTGTGGTATGATAATGTGGTTACTGAAAACCCGCCCCATGCGATTTAAACGATTCATTTGAACATATGTTCGCATTGCGGTAAACTAAAGGGTATCGTAAAGTTAATTCGAAACTAGTAAAAGTAAAGGGGACTTACGCATGGCGAAAACACAACCTAAATACGACGATTCCTCTATTCAAGTCTTGGAGGGATTGGAAGCTGTCCGTAAACGTCCTGGGATGTATATCGGCTCCACTGACGGCCGGGGGCTTCACCATCTGGTCTATGAAATTGTCGATAACGCCGTTGATGAAGCGTTAGCCGGATACGGTAAGGAAATCAACGTGACTATCCACCAGGACAATAGTATTACGGTCGTGGATCACGGCCGGGGTATGCCAGTGGGTATGCACGCCTCCGGGTTACCCACGCCCGAAGTCATTCTGACGGTGCTACACGCCGGGGGTAAATTTGGCCAAGGCGGCTATAAGACTTCCGGTGGTCTACACGGTGTGGGGGCTTCCGTGGTTAACGCGCTCTCCAGCTCACTGACCGTCACCATTGTTCGCGATGGGGTGCGGTATCAAGAAAAATTTGCCAAGGGGGGCCACCCGCAAGGCACCCTCGAAAAGAAGGGCAAGACGCGGGCCCACAACGGGACGACCATCACCTTCAAGCCAGATAGCCAGATTTTCACCACAACGGTCTATAACTTTGGCACGCTGTCGGAACGTCTGCGTGAATCTGCTTTCCTACTGAAGGGCGTCAAGATCACGCTGACCGACGAACGCGAAGGCCAGGAGAAGGCCGAAGAATACCATTTTGAAGACGGTATTAAGGAGTTCGTGAGCTATCTCAATGAGGATAAGGATACCCTCGGTGACGTCATGTATTTCGATGGCAAAAAGGATGGTATCGAGGTTGAAGTAGCCGCCCAGTACAACGACGGCTATACGGAAAACCTACTGTCCTTTGTCAACAACGTCCGCACCAAGGACGGCGGAACCCACGAAGTCGGTATGCGCAGTGGGTGGACCAAGGCCTTTAACGAATATGCGCGCAAGGTGGGCCTACTCAAGGATCGCGATAAGAATCTGGAAGGAACCGACGTGCGAGAAGGCCTGTCAGCCGTGATCTCCCTGCGGATTCCAGAAAACCTCTTGCAATTCGAAGGCCAGACCAAGGAAAAGCTCGGGACGCCGGAAGCTCGGGCGACCGTGGATAGTATTATCAGTGAACAGCTGGGCTACTACCTCATGGAAAACGGGGACTTCGGGAAGATGTTGATTCGCAAGTCGACCCAGGCTCGTCAAGCCCGTGAAGCCGCGCGCAAGGCTCGTGACGAAAGTCGTAATGGCAAACGTCACAAGAAGCACGAACGCCTGCTGTCTGGTAAGCTGACCCCCGCGCAATCCAAGAATTCGGCGAAGAACGAACTGTTCCTGGTCGAAGGGGATTCCGCCGGTGGTTCCGCCAAACAGGGGCGTAACCGGAAGTTTCAGGCCATCCTGCCGTTGCGGGGGAAGGTCTTAAACACCGAGAAGGCCAAGCTGCCCGATATTATGAAAAACGAAGAAATTAGCACTATGATTTATACCATCGGCGCCGGGGTTGGGGCCGAATTTAACATTGAGGACGCCAACTACGATAAGATTATCATCATGACCGATGCCGATGACGATGGGGCACACATTCAGATTCTACTGCTCACCTTCTTCTACAAGTACATGCGGCCCATGATTGACGCCGGAAGGGTTTACATTGCCCTACCACCGCTGTACCGGATTAAGACGACCGGCAAGAAGTCGACGATCGAATACGCCTGGACCAATGACGAACTCGAGCAGAAGACCAAGAAGATTGCCAAGCATGGCTATAATCTCCAGCGGTTCAAGGGACTGGGGGAAATGGACGCCGAACAACTGTGGGACACCACCATGGACCCAGACAAACGAACCTTAATTCGGGTTCAAATCGATGACGCCGCTTTGGCCGAACGGCGCGTAACCACGTTGATGGGCGATAAGGTTGAGCCCCGGCGCAAGTGGATTGAAAATAACGTGCAGTTTACGTTGGAAGACGATAACACCAGCTTGCTGGAAGCTTCCGAATCCGCAGAATCAACGGATAAATAACCGGTGAAAGGAGCACATATTTCGTGAGTGAAGGACAAAATATTCAAGAATTAACTCTGGAAGAAGTCATGGGCGACCGGTTCGGCCGGTATTCCAAGTCTATTATTCAAGAGCGCGCGCTACCCGACATTCGTGATGGGCTCAAGCCCGTTCAACGCCGGATTTTATTTGCCATGAATAAGGATGGCAACACTTATGACAAAGGGTTTCGTAAGTCGGCGAAGTCCGTTGGTAACGTCATGGGTAACTTTCACCCCCATGGGGATAGTTCCATCTACGAAGCCTTAACCCGGATGAGTCAGGACTGGAAGGTTCGCGAGCCTTTAGTTGAGATGCACGGGAACAACGGCTCCATGGATGGTGATCCGGCGGCCGCCATGCGGTACACCGAGGCCCGGCTCAGTAAGCTTGCGGGTGAAATGTTACGCGACATCGACAAGGACACGGTAGAAATGGTTCTGAACTTCGATGATACCGAATACGAACCCACCGTCTTGCCCGCCCGTTTTCCCAATCTGTTAGTCAACGGGTCCACCGGGATCTCCGCCGGATATGCCACGGAAATTCCGCCGCACAACTTGGGCGAGGTCGTGGACGCGCTGGTTTACTTACTCAGTCACCCCAAGGCGACCCTTGAAGAACTCATGTCATTTGTTCAGGGTCCCGACTTTCCAACCGGAGGGATCATTCAAGGTAAAGACGGCATCGTCAAAGCCTACGAGACCGGCCGTGGCCGGGTAGTGGTCCGTTCCAAGACGGCCATTGAACCGCTACGGGGAAGCAAAAGTCAGATTATTGTGACCGAAATTCCCTACGAAGTGAACAAGGCGCAATTGGTCAAGAAAATCGACGAAATTCGCCTGAACAAAAAGGTCGAAGGACTCGCCGAAGTTCGAGACGAAACGGACCGCGATGGGTTACGAATTGCGATTGAATTAAAACGGGACGCGGATGCTCAAGGGGTCTTGAATTATCTGTTCAAGAACACCGAGCTACAAATCACCTACAACTTTAACATGGTGGCCATCAACCACATGCGTCCGGAACACGTGGGCTTGAAGACCATTTTGACGGCATACCTTGACCACCAACGCGACGTCATCACGAAACGCACCAAGTACGACCTTCAGAAGGCCTTAGATCGTCAACACATTGTGGTGGGGCTCATCAAGGCATTGTCCATTCTGGACCAAGTGATTGCCACCATTCGGGCCAGCAAGGATCGACGCGATGCCCGCGACAATCTGGTTAAGTCCTATGATTTCTCGGAAAAGCAAGCGGACGCCATCGTGGCCCTGCAGCTTTACCGCTTAACCAATACGGACGTGACACAACTACAGGCCGAATCCGACAAACTCTCGGCGGCCATCGAACAGGATCATAAGATTCTGGCCGAACCTAAGACCCTAAATGCCGTTCTGCGCAAGGAACTCAAGGACGTCGCCAAGACATACCGGAACCCCCGCCGGACCGAAATTCAGGACCAAATTGAGGACCTGAAGATTAAGACCACGGTAACGGTTGCGGACGAAGAGGTTGTCGTCCTAGTGAGTCATGATGGCTATCTCAAGCGCTCCGGTGTGCGGTCTTATACGGCGTCTGATCCTGAAGACAATGGGCTCAAGGATGAAGACTATCCGATCTTTATGGAGAAGCTCAGCACCCTCGATCACCTGATGATGTTCACCAGTAAGGGCAACCTCATTTACCGTCCCGTTCACGAAATTAGTGATGTGAAGTGGAAGGAAACCGGCGAACACATCTCCCAGACGATTGGCTTGGCCAGTGATGAGGAGATTGTCGCCACCTTTGCCTTCAAGTCATTAAAGGAACCCGGTCGTTTCCTGATTGCGACCAGCGATGGTTACGTTAAGCAGACCGCCTTTAGTGATCTGACCCCGGGCCGGACGTACAAGAGTCGTGCGGCGGTTTACGAGAAACTCAAGCACGACGATGCCCGTGTGGTGCACGTCGCCTACCTGACGGAACCCGTCGAACAGGGGATTCTGTTGATTTCCAAGAATGGATATGCGCTCCGTTATCCCGTCGATGAGGTTTCCATCAACGGTGCACGGACGACTGGCGTGCGGTCGATGGATCTTCGCGATGATGACGAGGTCGTGAACCTAGCGTTAGTGACCGACGCCGATACCATTGCCATGATTACCCAGCGGGGTGGGTTCAAACGCCTCGCCATGAAGGAACTCTCCGTCACCAGTCGGGCTCGCCGTGGAGTTCTCGTGCTTCGCGAGTTGAAGCGTGATCCACACAGGGTCGTGGACTTCATGACCATTCCAGCGGGCAATCCGCCGCTGGAAATCAGGACCAGTCGCGAACGAACCCACGATGTCTTACCGACGGAACATCCCCTGAGTGGGCGCTATTCGAATGGGTCATTCGTCGTCGATACGGACGTGGAAGGGACACCCGTCTCACTACGGGTTAAACCGGCCGAACTCGTTTTGGACTAGCCTAGTCCATGGATTTACGAGCGGTAATCGTTGCGCTTTCATTCAAAACAGCCTATTATAGAGATTAATAGTTACTATTAGGCTGACGTTGTGTCGGCTAGACGGTTCGTCACGCCAGTCATAAGGAGTAAATGCGGATGAAGACGAAACAAGAAAGTATTTTTTCTTCTAAAACCCTGACGTATTTTCTGCAACTTGCAGAAACCATGAATTATACGCAGGCTGCTCAGATTTTGGGCATCACCCAACCAGCTTTGACCCAGCAGATTAAGAAGTTAGAACGAACTGTGGGGGCGCCGCTCTTCTACTCAGTTGGGAAGAAACTACGGTTATCGGACGCTGGATATACCATGTTGGACGCAACCCACAAGATTTATGCCATCTTGAATCAAGCGACCGACGAGATTCAGCAGTCCACCAGTGCGACTCAGGGGGAGATTAACATTGGCTTATTGGCTTCCATTGAGGATGCCGTCTTTGAAGACTTTGCCATCTTGTCCTACCAAAACAACCCCGAACTCAAGATTTCTTTTCACATGTTAACGCGAAAGGAAATCTGGGAGCGGCTGGAAAACAACAAAATTGATTTGGCCATCATGTATTTGCCGGATGATTCCATCAAGAATTGGAAGCCCTATGAATCCAAGAAGATTATTTCGGATGACCTATTGTTCATTCATCACGATGAAAAGTTGGCCAAGAAGCACCGGATTAAATTCAAGGACACCACGGCAAACGTCTGGTCCATGTATCCGGATGGCTACTATCTGAACCAGACGATTCATGAGGCCTACAAGAATCAATTGGCCGATTTTCCTAAGGGTGTGGCTAATTTCACCACGCCAACCCAGTTACTGCATTTCTCGATGCAGACCGGGGCATCAACGGCGTTGCCCAATTCGTTTATGGTCGGGCAAGACAGCTTACCCCAAACGTGGACGGCGCATTTTGATCCCAACATTCGCTTCGATTTAGCCTTTGTCTTCCGCAAGGGCAAGGCGGAGATTCCACGGATCAGCCACTTTCTCGCGCAGTTTGACCGTTATCTTCACACGGACGATTACATCTCGCGTCTTAAACAGTTGCGTAACAAATAAATTTAAAATTATTGATTAAAGGAGTTTTTTACTCATGAGTAAAGCGTTAATTTTCGGTCACCAGAATCCAGATACGGATGCCATTGTGGCAGCCAAGGCCTTTGCCTACTTCCAAACCCAAAAGGGCTATGATGTCGAAGCCGTTGCCTTGGGCGACCCCAACATGGAAACCAACTACGTTTTAAACCATTTTGACGAACCAGCACCCCGGGTGGTCAAGACGGTGGCCAACGAAGTCGATCAAGTTATGTTAGTCGATCACAATGAAGCCCAACAAAGTGTTAGCGACTTGGACAAGGTGCAGGTTTCCTTCGTCGTTGACCATCACCGGATTGCGAACTTCCAAACGGATCAGCCGCTGTACTACCGGGCTGAACCCGTTGGTTGTACCAGCACCATCTTGACGGAAATGTTCGATGAAGAAAAGATCGAAATTCCTGCTAAATTGGCTGGGTTAATGTTATCCGCCATCATTTCCGACACGTTGTTGCTCCAATCCCCAACTACGACGGACAAAGACCGTGAAGCCGTTCGCGCCTTGGCCGAAATTGCCGACGTCGACGTGCAAAGCTACGGGATTGCCATGTTGAAGGCCGGCACCAACCTGGCCGCTAAGAGCGACAAGGAACTGATCGATGGTGACGCCAAGTCCTTCGACATGAGTGGTCACAGTGTTCGTATCGGTCAAATTAACACGGTTGACTTGGACGATGTTATCTCTCGTCAAGCTGGACTGGAAAAGGAAATGAACGCCGAAATCGCCGCCGACGGCTATGACTTATTCATCACGTTAGCTACGAACGTCTTAAACAGTGACTCCGAAATGATCGTTGCTGGTGAACCTAAGGACGTTGTTGAGAAGGCCTTTAACACCAAGTTGGCAGCTAATCGGGCCAGCTTACCGGGTGTGGTTTCTCGTAAGAAGCAAGTCGTTCCACCATTGACTGAAGCTTTTAACGCTTAATTCGGTTAATTTACAATAATTTTGACGCCCCACGAGGAAAATCGATCCTCGTGGGGCGTTTTTATCGTAACTTTGGGCCGACCCGAATATAATAAAAGTTGATGGTAGGCGTCGGGCATTTTCCTCTGATAAGAGAGAGGGATTATGCATGACAAGAAGTACTTGGTACAAAAAAATCGTAATAGCTATTGTTGCGATCGGTCTTTTTGTCAGCCAAATTGGTGGCGCTGTAGCATCGGCAGCCACCACAACGCCGTTTGGCCCTGAAAGATTCGCACAGGATCATGCGACTTATGCGATTACGACCAAATCAGGGTATTATCAACAAATTTGGCGATCGGCAATTAAGGCCTGGAACAAAACGGGGGCCTTTACCTTCAGACTCGCATCCCAAAAGTCGGCTCAGATTAAACTAAGCACGGCTTCAAAGAGTCAAGCACGGCGGTTAGGCATGGATGTTGGTTTGACAGAATTCTGGGCGAGAAATGATTACTTCTACAAGATCAATTCGGAGCTCAACCCGTCCTTGCTTCACAGCTACGGCTATTCTCGATCAGATGATTTACACGTTGCAGAACACGAATTAGGTCACACGATGGGTCTGGCACACAATCCATCTAAGCATAGCGTGATGTACTACCAGAACCGGTCTGTTGGCATCCAACAGGTTGATATCAATGGGGTCAAGAAACGCTATCAAACACCGGCTGGACAAGCCAGCTAATCAGCTGAATAGGAGTTAGGCGTCGTTCTTTAGGGAACGGCGCTTTTTTGAATCGGTGACTAAAGGAATACCCCGCTAGTTAGGGGACTAATTGGGACACTAATATTGTAATGGCATTAGGCAAATTAGTTGCCTTTTTGCCGAAGAGTCCTAAACTAGAACTAAGCAAAAGATTGTGCGCAATTGATTGGAGGATATGAACGATGAAACAACCAGAATCAGCAGCAAATTTAAAAGAGCGCTTAACCGCAGAAGAATACGCGGTGACACAGAAAGCCGCGACAGAACCGGCCTTTACCGGCAAATATGATGCCTTTTATGAACCCGGGATCTACGTGGACGTGGTGAGTGGCCAACCGCTCTTTAGCTCCACCAATAAGTATGATGCCGGCTGTGGCTGGCCGTCCTTTACCAAGCCAATTGACGCCAACAACGTCAAGGAAAACACGGATCACAGCTTTGGGATGGTCCGCCAAGAGGTACGCAGTGCTGATGCGCATTCTCACTTAGGCCACGTCTTTAATGATGGCCCGCAAGAATCCGGCGGCTTACGCTACTGCATCAACTCGGCCGCGTTGAGGTTCATTCCTGCCAGTGAGCTTGAAACTCAAGGTTACCATGACTTTGAACAGCTTTTTCCCGATCAGAAATAAAAAAGGGGGACTTTGTAAATATGGATACAGCAACTTTTGCCGGCGGTTGTTTCTGGTGCATGGTCCAACCGTTTGACACCCAACCCGGTATTGAAGCCGTCGTCTCAGGCTACACCGGTGGTCATACGGTCAATCCGACGTACGCCGAGGTAGCTAGCCATACCACTGGTCATACCGAAGCGGTCCAGATCACATTTGATCCGGCCGTCATCAGCTATGCCCAACTCGTTGAGATTTATTGGCGGCAAACCGATCCCACCGATGCCAGCGGCCAATTTCAGGATCGCGGCGACAGCTACCGTCCAGTGATTTACGTCAATAGTCCGGAACAGCGAAAAATCGCCGAGGCTTCCAAGGCCAAGTTGGCGGCTAGTGGGCAATTTGACGCACCAATCGTGACCACCATTGAAGCAGCACAACCGTTTTATCCCGCCGAAGAAGAACATCAGGACTTCTACCGTAAGAATCCATTGCGTTACCAGATCGAGGAAATGGGCGGTCGGCAAGCTTTTATTCGTAAAAATTGGTAAGCCTAATTGTCCATCAGTGCGTTACAATTAGCTTAAAGGATGGTGAAACGGTATGGGCTACGTTTTAGACTTGCGCCAAACGATTGGATCACAACCGTTAATCGTGGTTGGTGCGGCAGCCGTGGTGATTTCAGCACAACAGCTCTTATTGGTTAAACGAACGGATAACGCGCTTTGGGGCTTGCCCGCGGGTTCCAAGGAACTCACAGAGGATCTGGCCATGACGGCTGGTCGCGAGCTCCACGAAGAAACGGGCTTAACGGGCCGGCAACCAAAATTGCTGACGGTGGTCAGTGGACGTGGCATGCAATACACGTATCCCAACGGTGATCAGATTGATTCCGTAACCGCAGTTTATCAGCTCACGGCGACCGGCAAGCTGTACGCGGACCAAACCGAAACCAGCAGCGCCATGTATTTTCCGTTGGATGAGTTGCCAGCAGAACTCACGCCAATCACGCAACGAATTTTACAAGCGTTGAATCGTGAAGGCAAGATTTAAATTAAGAA
This sequence comes from Lactobacillus sp. HBUAS51381, assembly GCF_012641095.1. Taxonomy (GTDB): domain Bacteria; phylum Bacillota; class Bacilli; order Lactobacillales; family Lactobacillaceae; genus Levilactobacillus. The sequence continues at coordinate 5,899 of NZ_JAAVSC010000002.1, read as the reverse complement.
GATAAGGGCTAAGCGCGATTATTAAGGTCCAAGGACCAGATCGCGTAGACGCCCTTATTTTTTTGAGTTTGAGTCTACTTTCGATAATATATATTATGTAAAGTAGAGGATGAAATGACTTTCTTCATGAGTTTTGGTGGTGCCCCCATTCCGTTTTGATTGAGCGCACAATTTACTTGTCTATTTTTATTAACGACTTCCTAGGTGAATTAATTCGCTAGATTCTGGTGAGATTATATTTACTTCGTCAAAGATCACAGCAGAATTTTTACCAGCCGTTCTCGATGCGATGGCAACTCACCGCTTCACCGGTTGCGGTCGTTACGTACGAAAATGACACAGATTAGCTTTATTTTAAGGCGTATTCTGCGTTAATTTCGTGGTCAGGTCTCCATCCAATTGCTGAACGTGTGCTCAGAATCGACGTCTAAAATAAGCGCTTGAGACTGGTTGGCTCAGTGACTGCCGTTCCATGCAGGTCTGGCGTGAGCCGGTCGATTTAATTGCTGACGAAGCGACTGCTGAACGACCGATCGTCACTTTAAGCTAGTCTAATGTACCTAAAACTCAGCGGCCAATACTTAAGCTGCTAATGTTGCTTGCGTTAGTCTGTGGGTAATTCCAGATAATTCAAATAAGGTCGCTGCCGACTTCATAGCTGGCTCATATTAGGCTTGCAACGTGGATTTTAACCCCAATCCAAGTCCCTTAATCCGTTATAATCGTTGATATACCGGTATTTGATGCTAATGGTCGATCAATTTAAAGAAAATACGTCTCAATCGGCATAAGATGACGCTAAACGCAGTCACAACAGCGTTTCTTTGCTATCTGATAACGTGTCCGTGATATCGTCAATTTTAGGTGACCTAGGCTTTGACGATAACGAATTCTACGACTACTTTCATTAAAACAAATATTTTAAAGATAGTAATAGGCAAAAATTAGACGGGGGGACTTGCTAATTTTTCTTTTCCCCGGTATCATGGTTAATGAGAACATATGTTTGGAGGCCTCTTCTATGGAAAAGCAGCACTATTTAAAATTAATCAACGAAGAACTGGCCACGGCACCCTGGTACGTGCAGGAATATTACCAGGCCAAGGCCACAATTCCCCTGTCACCGGCCACGTTATACCAATATCTCACGGAATTCCGCCGCTTCTTTAACTGGCTGATTAGCGAAGGCTTGACCCCTGCTACACGTCCTGCCGATATCAACATTCAGGTCTTGGCGACGTTAAAGAAAGAAACCGTGGAACTGTATAAGTCGGCCCTGCTGAACCAGACTAAACTGACCGGCGCACCTGGTAGCCGTACCCACCCCACGATCAATCGCTCGCTCAACGCCCTCTCCTCACTCTTTAAATACCTAACCGAAAATACGGAAGACGACAACGGTGAGGCTTACTTCGACCGGAATGTCATGCACAAGATTGCTTTGGTCCGCACCAGCGAGACCTACGCCACCCGGGCGGCCAACCTCAAGACCAAGCTCATGCTGGGCAACACCGACCACGACTACTTAGGCTTTATCGATCAGAAATATGAGGCGCTCTTGTCGCCGGCTAAGAAGCGCTACTTCCACCGGGATAAACGCCGGGATCTGGCCATCAACGCCCTGCTACTGGGCAGTGGCCTCCGGGTATCCGAAGCGGCCAACGCCGACCTGCGGCATCTAAACCTCAAGACCGGGACGATTGGGGTTATCCGTAAGGGCGGCCAGCGCGACACCGTCCCGATTGCACCGTGGACGCTGCCATATATACAGGATTATGTCGACCACCGCACGGCCACTTACCACGCCCTCAGCAACGACCGTGCCCTATTTCTCAGCAGTTATCGTGGTCAGGCCTCGCGGATGCAGGCCAATTCCATGGAAAAGATGGTCGCAAAATATTCGGCGGCCTTCAAGGTCCGAATTACGCCCCATAAGCTCCGGCACACGCTGGCTTCTAAGCTCTACCTGGCCACCAAAAATGAGCAGTTAGTAGCCACCCAGCTCGGCCAGAACTCAACCAGCGCGACGGGGCTGTACACACACATTATTGATGAGGAACAACGGCAGGGCTTGGAGAAAATGTAGTTCTCATTAAAATAAGTCACGCAATAAGTAAAACTTCCCAGTTTTTTTGGCAAAAAGCGTACTTTATATCCGTGAAATGATCATTATAAATTAACTGAACATCAAAAAATAGAGTTAAACCAGCACATGCTGTTGATTTAACTCTATTTTTTATATTTAAAGTCAACTAGTCATTTTTTTCAAGTCAAGCTTTTCTACTCTTATCAAATTTCCATTGACACATCAGAACGAGCATTACAGTAAATCCGGCAACATAAAACTTTCTTTTCAAAGTCAATTTTGCCTTTGTATATTAACTTATTGCGCCCTTTTAAATTGGGATGAGAAAATGATACCTAAAAATGATAAAGTGGCTGCACTCAACATAGCTGATCTAAAACCACTCGCGAATTGGTTCGTATTAATTACACTACCAAATTTGTAGAAAACAATTACTGAAACTGTTGTTCCAACAGCCCCACCTAACAAGCGGAAAACATTATAGATACCAGACGCTTTCCCAATAGCTTTAGGCTCAACAGCACCTAAAACTCCTTTTTGTAGTGCTGGACCTGCCAGTGATAAACCCACTCCTGCTACCGCCAATGGAATGACCATAACTAAATACGAACTTTGCTGATGTACAAAGACCACAATTAATAGGTAACCTAACCCTTGAAGAAATAGGCCTAATGTGGCAATTGATTTTTCACCAAACAAGTCGACCGCTTTACCTGCAAATGGCGCAACAACAACTAAAGTTCCGGTCCACGGTAAAATCTCAAGTCCCGCTTGCAGCGAATCTGCACCACCTACTACTTGTAGGAATTGTGGTAAAAAGAAAACAACGCCATACATGGCCGCGTATAAGAGAAAGGTGGCCACATTTCCACCAGTAAACGTCATTGACTTAAAATATTGCAACGGGATCATTGGTTTTTCTTCTCTTTTCTGACGAAGTACAAACCAAATTATAATGGTCAAACTCACTAGGCCAACAACAATTGTGGCAATGCTAAGTTTTGGTGATGTCATTTCTGAAAGTGCCCAAATAATGCCGGCTGAAGAAGGCATAATTAAAATTGAGTCTAATATGCTAATCTTATCGCTATTGCCTGTACTTTCTGGCAGCATTTTGTTCGATAAGTAAATAGCAACGATGCCAATCGGTATATTAATCCAAAAAATCCATTGCCATGCGAGTCTTGCAACAATAAATCCACCTAATGAAGGTCCAACAATTAATGCCAATCCGCCAATGCCACTCCAAATCCCTAATGCCTTACCACGTTCCGAAGCAGGTAGTGTGTTTGTTAAAATGGCCATGGACATTGGTGTCATAACTGAGGCACCAACACCTTCAATGATCCGAGCTATAACAAGAAAAGAAATGTTGTTTGACATGGCACATAAAATAGATCCAATCGTGAAGATTAAAATCCCGATATTATATACTTTACGACGCCCTATTCGTTCGCCTAATGAAACACCAACAAGTAATACCGAAGCAATCGTGATATTATATGCATTCAATGCCCATTGGAGTGTATCAACTGAAATATGAAAATCAGTTCTAATAGCAGTGGACGCTGTTGTGACAATCATTGAATCCATCATTGACATAAAAAAGCCAAGTGAGGTTAAACTCAATATCCATGCAGAACTCGTTTTTTTATTTTCCATTAATCAACGTTCCCTTCGACAAAACTATTTGTGGCTACTATAAATAAAGCTACCTGGGCTTTGAACTGGTACAATGTGGTATGCTTCAGGAATCATTGACCAACATTTTCTTTGCATCATCAAGTGTTGCTTGATGTGACATAGTTTAAGTTGAATCTGAACCTACATAAGTGATGCTTTGTTCTGGTGCTTGTTCAACAGCTTCGGTAATCAATGCATCTAAGTTGGCTGCATTGATTACCGAAGTATCGGTTGCTGATGTCATCGTTTGCATTCCTAATCTCCTAAAAGTCATTTAAATAGTTCAACAAGTTTTGAACTATTTAACCTTAACATGCAACAAATTATATGACAAGAAAAAACGTGTAAAAAAACAGGAATGCACTTAAGCATTCCTGTTCGTTAAAGAAATTTCTTCATATACTGTTTCAAAAAAATACCTTAAAGATTTTCGTAAAAATTAGTAACAAATTGATCAAAGGTTTGTTTATTTAAAGTCACATATTTCTCTCTTGCTTCTTTACGTGCTGTTATCAATCCAGCGGACTGTAATAACTTAAAGTGATATGAACCTGAGGTTTTGCTGATATTAATCGCTTTACCTACCTCTCCACATGCAACCTCGTGCTCTATGTGCTTTAAATATTGAACTATCTGCAGTCTTACAGGATCTGCTAAGGCTTTAAAAACCATAATTTGTGTAATCTCACCTAAAGTTGATTCTTCATTTTTATCCATAACTAACATTCTACTAAAAATAACCAACTAGTTTCAAGTATCACGCTTTATCAAAAAAACTTTTGTAGCCATAAGTCTTAATGCAACAATAACTGTCGTCACTCTTTGTTTTTTGCAAAAAAAGGATATCAGGTTGGATTAAATTTCAGCGCAAATATCTCGTTGGTATTCTGTGAAGAAATCTAATACCGTAGAATTGCAAATGGCCCGATAAACGATTTATGCCATTGATTAAACCATTATTTCGACCCATTGGGGATAATTTATCTTCGGTAAACTACTACCTACATTACCTAATGGATTTTAATTTGGTTCGCACAAAGGCCAATCACTTAAACTTATAATCAGTAAACGTTTCCATTTCTTAGAACGTGAACTCTTCAATGATATCTAAGGCAGGAATCTTCTGATTTCAATCAGGAGAGGAATGTCAGTCACTATTTTTCGAGGATTCTTGATGCATTGGTTATCGATGTGTTTTTCGTTATTTCTTTACTCATCCGTATTCTATTATGATTTTATTTATAAGTGTTTTTAGTACGATCTGATTGGCTTATATGATATCATAATTCCACCGTGAAGGGAGGAATTGACTTGCGTAAAACGATGGCCCAGTTACCGTATCATTACGGGGTAAAACTAAGAGTGTTTCCATCAAATGAACAGAAACGCTTGATTAAGCTGAATAGTGATGCCAGTCGCTTTATTTACAACGAAATGAACGGCATGAATCGGGAGTTATTCGCTTTACGCCAAGTTAAAATACCCATTAAGCTAGTTCAGACGCGAATCGAGATATTGAAGCAGCGCTTAAAGCATCCGGCGATTAATATTTCCAATATTCACGGTTGGTTGAATGATAAAGCAATTGACAGCGATATGAAGGCTAATGCCATCAAGAATTATCGCAGCGCTTGGATAAATTTCCATAAAGTCCATCGCGCAGGGACACCAGTATTCCACAAGAAACGAACCGAACAAAAATACCAAACCTCAAATCACTATGACCGTAAGCATGATCTGCCCAATATGCTTAACGGCAGTGTCCGCTTGTTAGATGATAACCATATCCGGCTAGCTAAACTGGGAAGGTTGCGATTTAAGGGCATGCCAACTAAGATTCTTACCCGTAAAGCCCAGGTCCGTATTGGCACAACGACGATCTCGATGGACGCGACAGGCCGCTACTACGTTTCCTTGCAGTTAGCATCCGACCAGCCGTTCGTTGATTCAGAGACGCCAAAACCAGGATCAGCCATTGGAATTGACTTAAACACAGATAATTTTCTGACCGATTCCAATGCCAACGTAATCGCTAATCCGAGATTCTACCGGTCAATCAAGGGCAAATTAGCCAAAGCTCAGCGTACACTCTCTCGACGCGCATTACGGGCCAAGAAAGAACATCGTCCT
>NZ_JAAVSC010000019.1 GCF_012641095.1 Lactobacillus sp. HBUAS51381 | reverse complement strand
GGGCTGACGGCTCAAAGCGAGGGAAAAGACAGCACTTTGGCTTTTCCCGATCCTTCCCACAGCGATCCAGACCAAATTTGGCGAACGGTAAGGCGGCCAATACACGACTATCATATTACAATGGCTGCTATCCTTGTCACAACAAGGCTTCTAGCTGTTTTCTATCTCTCAACCTTCAGCAGACTAAATTAAAACGGCGTCATCACTGCAAGTAATCACAGTGATGACGCCATTTGTTTATTTCTTCAATTCGTGTGCTAACTGGCTGAATTCCGCCAGCCGTTCGTCAAACGTCTTGAAGGCGGTCTCCAAGTAATCGGGCTTGGTCATATCGACACCCGCCTTCTGCATCACCGTAATCGGTAGCGCAGAACTGCCGGACTTCAAGTAGTTCAGGTAGGCATCACGCTTTGCCGTATCCCCACTTAGAATCCGTTGGGCCAGCGTTGTCGCTGCTGCAAACCCAGTGGAATATTGGTAAACGTAGTAGTCGTAATAGAAATGCGGAATCCGCGTCCACTCATCGGCAATTTGCGGATCCGAGATGACCCCATCGCCGTAGTAGCGCTGATTCAGGTCACCGTAGAACTTACTCATAAAGTCAGCCGTCAGCGTTTCGCCGGCCGCGGCCTGTTGGTGAATGTAATCTTCAAATTCGGCGAACTGGGTCTGCCGGTACACCGTCCCCTTGAAGCCGTCCAGGTAATGGTTCAGCACGTATGCCCGGACTTGCGGATCGGTTTGGGTCTTTAACAGATAATCCGTCAGCAGGTTTTCGTTAGTCGTCGACGCAATCTCCGCCACAAAAATCGAATAATCGCCGTACTGATAAGGTTGGTTGGTCCGAGTATAGTGGCTGTGCATGCTGTGACCCATTTCATGAACCAACGTGAAGAGACTCTCAAGGCTATCCTGCCAGTTCAGCAAGATATACGGCTTGGTATCGTACATCCCACCGGAGTAGGCTCCTGTTCGCTTCCCTTGATTTTCGACAACGTCAATGGCGCGGCCGTCAAACATTTTTTGGACATTAGCCACGTAATCGGGACCCAAGACGTTCAGGGCCTTGAGGGCCTCCTGTTGGGCTTCCGGATACGTGTATTTCAGGCTAGGTTCCCCGGTGATTGGCGTGTACAGATCGTACATGTGAAGTTCCGGTAAGCCCAGAATTTCCTTACGCAGGTTGACGTATTGGTGCAACGACTCCAGATGGTCATTGACCGTCTTCACCAACGTATCGTAGACCACGGCTGGCACATGGTTACTGCTCATCGCGGCCTCACGGGCACTCCCGTAATGGCGGACCTGAGCGTTGAAATTATGCGTTTTAACCTCACTTGAGAGCGTGCTGGCAAAGGTATGCCGGAACTGTTGATACACGCTATACAGGGCCTTAAAAGCCTGTTCTCGGACCTTAGGTTGGGTTGATTGGAGCAACACCCCATATAACCCCTCTGACAAACGGACATCCTTGCCGTCCTCGTCTTGAACAACGGGGAATTTAAGGTCGGCATCGCTGAGGACGCTGTAGGTCTTCGCCGAAGCACCGAAAATGTCGCTGGCACCGGCCAACAACTTCTCCTCCGCCGCCGATAACGTGTGGTCCCGCTGTTCACCCAAGACGTCAAAGAAGTGTTGGTACTCGGTCAGCCGGGGTTCGGCATCGATCAACGCCTGTAAAACGACCTGAGGGAGATTCAAGACTTCTGGTTCGTACCAAGACGTCGCCGCCGCAACCGTCGCAACCAGGCTCTCTGCCTGGCCAGACAGCGCCTGTGCGTTAGCATCGCTCGTATCCTGATCGTTCTTCAGGGAAGCGTAGACGTAGACTTTCTCCAACTGCCGGTTCAAGTCGAAAACGGCGGCCGTGACTTCGTAAAGATCGGCCGCGCTTTCTGCCAGTTGCCCCTGATGCGTTGCCACCTCCTTGGCCTGTTGTTTAACGGCAACGACCGCCTGCTTAAAGGCCGCGTCATCGGGATAAATTGGGGTTAGATCCCAGGTCAAGGCCTCGGGAACCGCCGCACGATTAGGAATTTGCTTCATGTCTTCGTCCTCCTTCAAATTTACATACTTTCAGTTTACCACTTTCGTTCCTAAGTTTGGCGGTCTGACAACTCGTTATCTCATTATTCTTTAATTTTCTCCCGGCCAACCTAACTGTCGTTGAATCGCCCAACCACCAGCCGTCTCCCGTAAATAGCCCTGACTCACCAAGTCGGCCATTAAGTGACGCTTAGCAATCTCTAATGTCCGATCAATCGTCAACCAGACCGTACGGCGATGACCACCCACAATCGCAAAACACGCCTCAGCCAGCCGATCAACCGTGGCTGCCGTGACGTTCTGCGTGGGTAAGGCAAACAATTTAGCCGCGACCAGTGCTCGCCAGACCAATAATCCCTGACCAAAGAGTGGCACCGTCTTCGCCGTGGTCGCCAGGGCCATGGGAATATCCAAAAGGTGGTGGCCTAAGGGATAGAGGTGTTCTTGAACCGCCAAGACGCCCGCCGTTCTCAAGTGAAGGTCTCTGGCCAATTTGGACCGCCAAAGCGGATAATCTAAGACGGGCTCGGGTATCGGCCACTGGGCCCCGGCAATCAGCTCGGCCAACCCGGTCAACCAGGCCGTGCCACCGTGATAATTTCCCAACGCGTCCTGATAGAGATGGTGATCGATCCGCAACCGCTGGCGGCGAACATCCCAGAATAAGAGGCACAGCCCCCACCCGCGTAGTCGCATGGCAAACCGCTCAATTAACGACCAGCCCAGCTTCTGTTGGGCATAGCGACTCCCCAAAATCCAAAGCGGCTGAACGCCCAACTTCTGGTAACCACGCGTTCGCGCTAGAACGTGCCGGGTCATAATGGGACTACATTGAAACTCCAAGGCAACTGGTGACCGGGCAGGCCGCGCGACCCAGCAATCGGCTCGTTGTTGAATCGCGGGCAACACGTGTTCCAACGTTATCGTTCCCCAATCCGCAAAGAAGGTCGCCAATTGCCGTTTCCCTGCGATATGTTGCGGCGTCTCACCTTCACTCAGAATCGTACAGGGTGCTTGCGGCCGATGGGCAAAGTAGGGCTGTACCCGGGTCCCATGCCGTAACCCCACGCGCTGATGACAAGCCGGACAAACATAGTCCGACCGCCGTTCTGCGTAGAGCGCATCCACCAACTTATCCTGTAATACCGCCACTAACACCGCGGTCACCCCCTTCTACACCTTAACTACGTCAAAGGGGGCGCAATCTTTTTTTATTTAAAAAGGCCCCTGAAAGCAAACGCTGGCTCATCGCCAATGCTTGCCCCCACGGGTCGAATGATTAAAGTTTAGTTTTCAGTCGGGAAATGCGCAATCACCTGATAGATTGGGCCCTTGGCTGAGAATTTTTGTTCATACTCGGTTTGAATATCTTCCACGTCATCCGTGGCGGCGTGCAGATCCAACCACACCCCATCAAAGACTAACCCGAAGTTATTCAAACTACTCAGGGAATACTCAAACAGTCCCCGGTTATCGGTCTTGAATTGAATGACCCCATTGGGTTGGAGAACGTCGGCGTAGTGCGCCAAAAAGACGGGCGATGTTAACCGCCGCTTGGCGTGGCGCGACTTGGGCCACGGATCGGAGAAGTTCAGGTACAGACCAGCCACTTCGCCAGCCGCAAAGAACGTATTCACCGCTTCGCCATCGGTGTGAACCAGTTGGATGTTGGTTAGTTCACTGGCCACGACCTTCTTTAAGGCCGCCGCAATCACGGAAAATTGGATTTCAATACCAATAAAGTTCCGGTCGGGATGGGCCTTGGCCATCTCCACAATGAACTGCCCCTTTCCCGTTCCAATCTCCACGAACAACGGTTGTTCCTTGGGAAAACGGCTCTGCCAGTTGCCCTTCAAAGGTTCTGGTTCTTCGACCAAGCGTTCGGGATGTTCGGCCACGTAATCCTTGGCCCACGGTTTATTTCGCACACGCACGATTCAATTCCTCCTCATAATCACAACGGCGGGCGCGAGGTTCTGCCCCGCTCCCGCCGACGTTTAATCCGTTACTGACGCTCTCGTCAGTTTTTCTAGTAAAATTAAGTGTTGATTCATAATTTGAAAACGTTGTTGATGGTAACTATCCGCAATCACACTCAGACAGTGGATCCGCGCGTACCAGTTCACCCGCGCGATCAGATCAGTGGTCATCTTCTCACCGTAGTCCTGGAGCCAACGTTGCCACTCTTCCAGCGGCACGTACTCACAGAGCAAGGCCCCTAAGTCGTAGGCGGGATCGGCAAATGTTGCGGCATCCCAATCCACCAGATACAGGCGCCGCCGGTCAGACAGCAACCAATTCTTATGATTTAAATCACCATGACAAACTTCGTAATGCGTCTTGGGCAGTTGTGGTTGCTCGCCTTGTAACGTCGCAAACGCCGATTGAATCAGCGGGTGGCGTCGCAAGTCGGCGGCTAAGGCCGGCTGTAAGCGAGTTAACAACTGGGCGGGCGTGGTAAATCGTCCGCCGACTTTTAATAACATATCATGAAGTAGGTGGGAATGGTGCACCCGATGTAGCAGCCGGGCCACCCGTTGCTCGCGCATTTCTTCGCGATGCAACGTTCGACCATTGAGCCACTCCTGGGCCGTCATCACATCCCCACTGGCAAGCCGCTTGGTCCACACCAACCGAGGTGTGATGCCCTCCATCGAGAGCGCGGCAAGAAACGGTGACGCATTTTGTTTTAAGAACACTTTTTGTGAAGCCTTCGTTCCCATATACGCCGTACCGGTATTCCCGCCCAGCGGATACAAGCTCCAGCCGTCACTGATATCCAGTGCCATGGCCACCCCTCCTCGATTTGTCAGCTATTATTAATTCTATGGGCAAACGCGACCCACGTCAACCCCTATTTTCAGCAGAACGCGTTAACCGTTGGGGGGTATAGATTCTCGCAAGATACCAAACCTCAACGACCTCGACCAACAGGGTCACGCCGGCGGTCACGACGTGGGGATTGGCCACGACAACGACCAGCCACAGTAAGCCCGCCGCGACACCAAGAATCAGGGTTACCAGCGTCACAAAGCTCTTGAGCCGTTGGGCAGGTAGTACGGGATAGACGTGGGTAAAGACCACGTCATCGTACTGCTGGAAGAACGGCAATAGCTGAAACCCAATCAGGTAGATGAATAGCGCCGCCAAAACGACCGGTAGCCATTCGCCACGCACGAAATACAGAAGAAGCATGCCAATCACGGTCAGCCGGACGACCAGCCCACTGAATTCGCTGCCGCGGACCATCCCCCGGCTAAAGAGGTAAAGGTACAAGTGGTCGTGGCTGGGCTTGATGAGCCTGTATAAGCCGTCCAAGTAGCGCCGGCGTTTGATCGTCCCCGACAGCATCGGCACCTCCGTGAACATATTGAAGAACCGATAGATGCCAAGCATCCGGTTATCCTCAATCTTAATCTGTTCTCGCCAGCGAATCTGTTGCTTCTGCCAGTGTTGGGCGAACCATCCGGCGACTGCGACATCGAGCACGAGCGCCAAAATGATGGCCACCCACGGCAACGTCCAAAGCCCGGCGGCCAAGACAATGAGGCTGACTCCCCATTTAATGGCCCAGTGGTTCATGCGCGTCTGGCCCGTTACCTGATAGGCACTGGCCAGGTCCAACCGCAAGAGCGCATCCTTTAGCACAATCTGGGCGACACCCAACGCAACCAGACTTAGGACGGTCCAATGCATCGTGACGCTCATGAAGGGTGCCAGTAAAAAGACGGCGACAATCTGCATGGCTTGGGCCAAGCCCTGACTGTAGCGCCGTGCGGCCACCAGATAGGCATGCATTGCCCGTTCCTTCGGTAGCAGGAAGACCCGGTCGGCATCCTCAATCAGCGTGGCCAATCGGCCAATCTGCGCGACAATCACCAACACGAGAAGCGCAACCACCGGCGCCCACCAGTATCCGGCCTTTAGGGTCTTCAACATATTCGAATACCCGTAACCCAGGCCACCTAGCAAGAAGAGTAGCGCAAAAACGAAGAAATCATTGAACACGAGCCGCAAATACTTGGCCATTTCCCGGAGATGGCGCTGCAGCCGTGTCTTAAATAAGGCGGTCATGCGCGGTCAACCTTCGTCATCGACAGATAAATATCGTTCAGTGATTCCCCCGCTTCCGGAAGAGCGGCTTGTAGCTCACTGAGCGTACCTTCAGTCTTCACCTGCCCGTTGTGAAGGAGAACAAAGCGGTCACAATAACGTTGCGCCGTATCCAACACGTGGGTGGACATGAGGATGCTGGCCCCCTTACGCTTACGATCTTCAATCAACTGCAAGAGATCGTTGACCGCCAGTGGATCGAGCCCCAAGAAGGGTTCATCGATAATAAACAACTTAGCCTGCGTCAGAAAGGCACAGACGATCATCACCTTTTGCTTCATCCCCTTGGAAAAGTTCGCAGGGAACCAATCCAATTTATTATCCAACCGAAACGTCTTCAATAATTTGTGGGCCGTTTTCCACGCCTGATCATGATCCAAGTCATAGGCCATCATCGTGACTTCCAAATGTTCGCGCAACGTGAGTTCCTGGTAAAGTACCGGGGTTTCTGGGATGTAGGCAATCTGTTGCTTGTAAGCCTGACTATCCTGTTGAATCGTCACGCCGTTTAACGTAATCGTCCCTTTGTGGGGCGTCAATAACCCAATAATATGATTAATTGTTGTCGATTTACCGGCACCATTTAGCCCGATTAAACCAACCAATTCGCCGTCCTTAACGTCAAAACTAATATCTTTTAAGACGGGAATCTGGGAGTACCCTCCCACAACGTGGCTAACTTCTAAAGCCATACACATTCCCTCATTTCTCCTTTAAACTAACCGAAGCGTCTCTCAAGGACCACGCCATCCGGTCATAACTCAGCTATTATACCATAGCTCACTCAGTGAACGAACGATAGTGGTGAATCACGCCCTGTTGATGGTGTATAATAAACGAAATCGATGCGAAAGAAGGAGATTTCATGGCTAAAATGACACTCGAACCGCACTATGACGATGATTGCATTTTTTGCAAAATCTTAAAGGGAGATATTCCCAGCTACACCGTCTACGAAGATAATATCGTTAAGGCATTCCTGGATATCTCGCAGGGAACCCCCGGTCACACGCTGGTGATTCCCAAGACCCACGTCAAGGACATCTTTGCCTACGATGCCGACCTTGCCGCGGCGGTCTTCTCCCGGATTCCGCGGATTGCCCGCGCCGTTAAGGATGCCAATCCCAAGATCACGGGTATGAATATCGTCAACAACAACGGGACGGTGGCCTATCAATCCGTCTTTCACTCCCACTTCCACCTCGTTCCCCGCTACACGGACGACGATGATTTCCGAATGATCTTCAAGGATAATTCTGCCAACTACACACCGGACGATTACGCCGCCATTCAGACTAAAATCAAGGCACAATTGGAGGGCTAACCATGGGTATTGGAAAATTCTTAACTGGGGTCACCCTGGCCACCGGGGTTGGTTTGGCAGCCTACTTTACGTTGACCAAACAGGATCCGCGAACCTGGGTCAAGCAGGTTCGCGCGCAAGTCAAGACCACCGCGGACCAAGTCGATGATGTCAAAAACGCCAAGGATCGGTTGACGGCTAAAGCCCAAGCCCTCAATGATGCCGTGACTGCGGCAACGCCTGCGATTGAAGACATTCAGAGCGATGTCGAAAAATTCGCCTTTAAGATTGCGCCGCGCGTTGAAGTCATTGAAGACACCGTCTCCCGGTGGGACAAACTGTAATTTTGAACTTTTTGTAAAGCTTCTCGTACCTTTTTGGGTTTGCGAATTTTTGTGTTATGATATCCAAGTATGGTGTTTACACCAATTTTGATGAATGGATGTGTTGAGTAATATGAAGAAATGGTTTATCGCCCTTGCCGGCTTGTTACTGACGGTAACGCTTGCTGGTTGTGGGAACCAAACCGTTGCAACCACTAGCGGTGGTAAAATCACCGAAAGTGCTTACTACAGCAGTTTGAAGGGAACTTCATCTGGTAAGCAAGTCTTGCAACAAATGATTCTGAACAAGGTCTTGGAAAAGCAATACGGTAGCAAGGTTTCCAAGTCTGCCGTTACCAAGCAATTTAACACTTACAAGACCCAATACGGTTCATCATTCAAGAGTGTTCTTTCCCAAAGTGGGATGACGGAATCCAGCTTAAAGACTGAAATTCGTTCTAACTTACTTTTGAAGGAAGCCGTTAAGGACAACGTTACGGTTACGGACGCGCAATACAAGAAGCAATTCAAGAGCTACGAACCAGAAGTTTCCGTTGCCCACATCTTGGTTTCCAAGAAGTCCACTGCTAACACGATTATCAGCGACTTAAAGAAGACTAAGAAGAGCGACATGACGACTGAATTCACGAAGTTAGCTAAGAAGTACTCCACTGATACGGCTACCAAGAATAAGGGTGGTAAGTTGAGTGCCTTCGATAGCACCGATACTTCTTTGGACTCAACCTTCAAGAAGGCTGCCTTCAAGCTGAAGACTGGCGAATACACCGCTACGCCTGTTAAGACGCAATACGGTTACCACGTCATCTTAATGTTGAAGAACCCTGGTAAGGGCACGATCAACCAACACAAGGCTGAACTTAAGAAGCAAATCATCGACAACGACATGAACGATTCGACTGTTCTGCACAACGTGGTTGCCAAGGTCTTGAAGAAGGGTGACGTTTCCATCAAGGATAACGACTTGAAGAACATCTTGTCTGATTACTTATCATCAAGCAAGTCTTCAACCACTTCAACTTCATCATCTAAGTAATTTCTAAATTCATGAAAATCCCTGGATCATCAGTTATGATGGTCCGGGGATTTTTTTCATTTAAATGCGGGATCAGCCCCATCGCTCCCCCATCTTGGCCCGCTTTTTAACACTGTTTCTTCTGGTCTATAGGTAAGACATTCCTCTAACAATCAGGTATGGCCTATTTTCAGAAAACGTTTGGTTACGACTCTTGCATACGGTATATTTAATGTAAGCGAAAAGCGGTGTTCCAGATGTGTCAACATCGCTGTTATTGTCTCTGTTTTCAGAAATAGCTTAATACCTAATTAGGAGGTGACTCATGTCAGCACAACCCTATTCCGCAGCTAAAAAAGCAGCGAATAAAAAATGGGACGCGGCTCATAAAGAACGAACCCGCTACATCTCTGATCGCTCAAAGGCCCGCAGCTTCGTTAAGAATCGCGCAACCACCGATGACTTACATGCCCTACTTGCCCTAATCACCGAACAACTCGAAAAATAATTTCCGTATTTGCTTAATTTGGGACAGAACTTCTCGAATTCTCTTCTGTTCCCATTCATACTCAAAAAGCTAGTGCTCACGTGCCCTCCCCCTTTTTCGAGGAGACACACGAACACTAGCTTTTTTACACGCTTACTCATCAAACAATGCGGGATCAATTCGCCGGTCCTTAAAGTAAAATTCCCGGTCGTGGTCGTTGACCTCACGCATGACGCGGCACGGATCGCCCACCGCGACCACGTTATCTGGCAAATCCTTAGTCACAACACTCCCCGCGCCAATAACCACGTTGTCGCCAATCGTGATCCCCGGCAGGACAATCACACCGGCACCTAGCCAGCAATTTCGCCCAATATGAACGGGCATGTTGTACTGGTAGTTTTGCGCCCGGAGTGCCGCGTTGATCGGATGGCCCGCCGTCGCCAACGTGACGTTGGGCCCAATCATGGTGTGACCCCCCACGTAAATGTGCGTATCATCGACCAACGTTAGGTTAAAGTTGGCGTAAATATTGGCGCCAAAGTGAACGTGATGACCCCCAAAGTTCGCGTGGAATGGCGGTTCAATGTAGCAATTCGGCCCCAATTCCGCGAACAACTCGTGAAGCAATTTTTGTCGCTGCTCGGGCTGACTCGGCCGCGTATGGTTATAATCGTAGAGTTTATCTAAATAGCGTTGCTGCTCGACCTCGATGGCCGGATCATCCGGCAGGTAGAGATCGCCCGTGTGCATTTTATCCCGGTTTGTCATGTCATGCATCCCTTCTAATACCAACTTAACATCTACTTGTGTCACCGCTAATAGCGACTAGTCCTGCTGGTTCTTCGGTGCATCCGTGGTTGGCCGATAGAACCGCCGACCATCCAGGGCAAAGACCCGCTCTGAGAATTCGCCGGGCTCCGTATGTTCCACCACAGTATCTAACATCATGATCGAGGCGTCGAGCTCGTCCAATTGATGGAGCACATCGGCTTCTCGTAAGGCCGGCCGCACTGGTGACCCATATTCCAACAAACCATGATGACTGAGGATCATATGCCGCAACAGCAGCACGTCTTCGGCCTGAGGATCTAGCTTCAACGGATCGCAGGCCCGCACCAGTTCACCATCAATCAAAACGATGTGCCCCACCAAGTTACCGGCCAGGGTATAGGTCGTCGATTGTGGTCCCGACAACTCAATGGTCTTCCCCAAGTCATGCAGGATGGCCCCGGCGAACAGCAACGGCGCGTTCAAGTCTGGATACTGTTTGACCACCGAATGGGCCAACTTCAGGATGGAAATGGTATGAAACGCCAAGCCCCCCTTGAACGCGTGATGGTTACTCTTTGCCGCCGGATACGTGAAGAATTGGTCCTGATACTCTCCCAGTAACTTCCGAACGAGCCGGTTCCAGGTCGGCTGCGTAATCTCAAAAATCGTTTGGTTGATGTAGTCTTCCATGGCCGCCCGATCCATGGGTGCCTGTTCGATGAAAAGTTCCGGATCGGCGGGTTCGCCAGGTTTAGACAACCGCAGATGGAAAATCTTAATCTGGGGATGGGTTTGATAATTCTCCCGTTTACCCTGCAGGTGGACGATGCGTCCCGCCACATAGTTGGTCACGTCCTCGTCAGACGCATCCCAGTATTTTCCAGAAATCTCACCGGAACGATCCTCAAAGACCAGAGCAATGTACTGCTTCCCGTTCTTCGCCACCCGCACATCGGCAGACTTAAGAAGCACGAATAAGTCAACCGCTTCGTCTACTGCATAGTCCATTAATTGTTTTGTTGCCGCCATGTTAGACCCTCCTAATCGGTTAATCGAATCAAATTTTCCGTGGTTAATTCATCTGTGACCACTGGATCGGCCGTGAGCAAAATCACCTGGACGTCGGCGCTAATCGTCGCCAATAGTCGGTAAGCCGCCCGCCGGCGTTGGTCATCAAAATTCACAAAGCCATCGTCAATCACCACGGGCATCGCCACCCGTTCCGCCATGACGACGGCAAAGGCCAACTTGACCGCCAAGTCCAGTTGTTCCGCCGTCCCCCGCGAGAGCTGGCTGACTAACCGCCAAGCGCCGTCCGTTCGGCGTACCCGCAGCGTGGTTGGCGTGAGTTCAATTTCAGTATACCGGTTTTCCGTTAATTTATCATAGAATTGGCTAGCCGTTTTGACAATCTGGGGCAATCGATCACCCGAAGCCGCGGCTAACGTAGCTGCAATCCACTGACTCACCAGCCGATCGACCAACCAGTCTTGCGTGAGCGCCTGCATCCGGGTTTCCAAGTTCGCCAGCTGTTGACGTAAAGTAGCCTGCGTGCCGCTTGCGGTCAAATGAACCAACTGCCCCGCCCCCGTGGCCAACGCCTCGGTCACCGTATCTAACTGGCGCTGAAACTTGGTGACCTGACTGGTTGCGGTCGTCGCCTGCTGAACCAATGTGGCCCGATCGGTCACCCGCTGCAAGGCGGCCAACTGCTGGTCGCCCATTTGCTGAGCCAGTGCATCCCGTTGGCTGAGCCGATTTCCCTGCTCGCGGACTTGTTGGTACTGACGATAAAAGGCATCCGTACTCCGAACATTTCGCGTCTGTAGGAAGGTCGTGACGGCCTGCTGGGCCCGATCAACCGCCAACTGATCGCGTTTCAACCGCGCGGCAATCGCCGCGACGTCGCTTTCCTGTGACTGTAGGCGTTGCTGCGTCACCTGTAAATCCTTGAGCTGGGTGGTCAAATCTCCCATATTGGTCACCGTCATGCGCGGTAGGACGCGTTGAATGGCGGCCTTGAAATCCGTTACCGTCTGCGTCGCCGTCGCCAGTTGTGCCGTGCCCGCCTCGAGACGCTGGGTCAGCCGATCCCAGGTCACGATGGCCGTCTGGGCCGCCGCCCACTGGTCAACCGAGATATCGCCCAACCCATGAGCGTCGCCAATATCATCGAGCTGCCGGGTCACCTGCTCGATGACCTGACTGGTCTCACGCAGTTGCGCCTGAACGTCACGAATGTCATCCTCTAGCGATTGCTGTTGTCGGCTAGCCGGCGTGCTGCTATCCACAATAAAGACACCGTAATAGCCCACGGCGACCCCTAGTAGGGCTCCGGCGAGTTTAAAGAGCGTTGCCGGTAAAAACATCGATCCCACCAAAACAATTAACCCGGCGGCCAGCCAGCCAATCTGTTTATCGGCCAAGGGATTTTTTCGTTGCTGTCGCGTTGGTTGTTGCTGCCGATATCGTTCGTTAAGCTGATTGAGCTGTTGCTGTAATCGTCGGCGTTTCTGCGTCGCCAAGGACAGGTTAGACGTTAACTGACGAACCTGCTGCGTCGTGACGAGTGAAAAGGCACGTGGCATCTGACCATGCGTGGCGTACTGCTGCTCAATCTCGCTGGCCCGCCGCTGGAGGTCGGCTTGATCCGTTTGAAGACGTTGTCGTTCGCGCTCGGCGATGGTGATGTCTGGTAGCTGGACAATCAGGGGATCAACCTGTGCGCTCACCAGAAGATAGTCCTGAAATAACGGGTCGAGCTGCTGCTGTTCCTGTAACCCGGCCAACTGATCTTGATCCGCCTGTTGCGACGCCCGCGTGGCCTTGGCTTGATTGGTCAAACGTTCCAGAGCCGTGGCATCGCGCTGTTGGAATCCCCTGTGTGTGCTTTCCGGCGTGGCTGCCAGTTTGCGCCACTGCTGATAAACGGGCCACAACGCCAATTGCCGATCGTATTGGCCAGCAATCTGGCGTTGGACGGCCAACTGACGCTGGAGATCCGTTTGCTGCTGACGGCGTTGTTGTTGCCGCTGGAGCAGGTCCCAATAGCTGGCATAACCGGCGTTGGCCTTCTCTAATTTGGCCGTCAGTTCCGCGTGTTCCTGGAGTAACTGGTTCAAGGCCGGCTTGCGGCCCTGCGGCTTATACACCTCATCGGCGGCCCGGTCCAACTGTCGGGCCTGGTGCAGCCAGAAATCGCTCCCCACCGCTCCCACATGCCGGAGCCGATCGACCAACTCCTGTTTGGATGCGGCAAACACGGTTCCCAGTTGGGGTTCGTTCATGGCATAAACGTTTTTAAATAATTGCGCATCCACCGGCGCCATTAGCCGCGGGAGGGTGGCTGCCGGGAGGGTTAAGTCCAACGTCGTATTCCGGAGGGTAACCTTCCCGCCTCGCGGACCATCGACGCGACTGAGCAGATAGTCTGTCCCGGCCAGGGTGAAAGCGATCTCGCCGCCAAAGCGACTACCGTCCAACGGTTCATACCGCAGTTCGGGATGCTTCTTGGTTGGAAATCCAAAGAAGATGGCACTGATAAACTGCGTCAACGTTGATTTTCCGGCCTCATTAGGCCCCAGTAAGACGTTCAGTCCCGCCGTGAGTTGGAACGTACGGTCGTGAAATTTACCGAAGCCATAAATCGTGAGTCGATTAAGACGCATGGTCATCCTCCTCCCCCATCAACTGGGCTAATTTTTGTTGCGCCGCCGCCTCAAGGTCACTCGGGGTCTGCGCCCGGGTGAACCAGTCGGCCAGCGCCGGAGACTGGGCTAATTTACCAAACAAGGCTTGCAGGTTGGCCGGCGTAAATGTCGTGGCGGCCCCTTGTTCCCAGTACTGTTGATCTAACTGGGGGGCACTGACCGAAGCGCCGTGGACCGTGACCGTAACCGCAATGACGTAACGGTTGGCCTGACGCATGGCCCGCTGCTGGGTCCGCTGCCAGAGGGTCAGCCAGTCCCCGCTGGCAAGTTGATCCGCATCCTCATGTGCTAAGGTTTGTGGCAAATGAACGGTCATCGCCGTCAGTGTGGGGCGATCGGCGGGATTGGCCGCCAGCCACGTCACTAACTGCTGGCTCAACGCCGTCAGCGTCGTCACATCCGCCAAGTCCAATTGCGGTGCGGCCCACAGAATGGCGGCCGCACTGAAGAACTGCGGTACCAATTTACCGGCGACGCTCGTGACCAGATAGGCGCCGCGATCACCGGCCTCGGTGATGGCGCGCCCCTGCGTGTTCCCGGCGTACAGCATGGGTGGCTGTTCTACCAGCAACTGACGCTGGTGAATATGCCCCAACGCCCAGTAATCATAGCGTTTGGCCAGCAATTCGGCCACGGTGAACGGCGCATAGTGATCGTCACTCCCGGTAGCGACCGCGCCATGCAGCATGCCAATGTGCCAATCCGTCGCGGCATGATCGGGAAACGCCGGCGTTTGATCGGACGTGACCCAACGTTGGGGGTAGCTGAAGCCACTGATGGCCACCGTTTCCCCGGAAGCCAGCGTCAACGTCTGGGTGCTCACATCGGCGCCGAAGACCGTGACGTTGGCCGGATAAGCCACGGTTTGATGCTGATCGGCCAAGTAATCGTGATTTCCGAAACTGATGAGTACGGGAATCTTCGCCGCGTTGAGCCGGTCAAACTGTTGGAATAAATACGCTTGCGCCGCCACACTCTGTTCGGCCCGATCGAACAGGTCCCCCGCGAGCAAAACGAAGTCGACCTGCTCGGCGATGGCCCGGTCGAAAACGGCAGTGGCCGCATGAAACGTGGATTCTCGTACCTGTGTCAATAGAGCGCTGGGCAAGTGTTGCAGCCCCAAAAACGGACTATCTAAGTGTAAATCAGCCGCATGAATAAATTTCATGATTCGGGCCTGCCTTTCTTTATGTTTTTATCAATTATAATTTATTGGACTGAAGCCTGACCGTACGCCACACTTGGGCTGACCCACTGCGGGCGGTAGCTCAACAGCATCAGTCCTCACCGTTCACCTAAAAAAATCGCCGGCGCCGACCTCCCGAATGGAAGGATTGCGCCGACGACTCTCTTGAACCCTAGCCTTGGTAGATGGCTTGAATGGGTTGGGTAATCATTTTGTTTAATTCGGTTAACAGGTCATTAACGCCCCGTTCCTTATCCATCAACGCCTTGATGGCATCCTTTTCGGAAACGCGACCGGCAACTTCTTGGACGTGCTTCATTTCGTCGTCCGTTGGTTGTTGACCCGTCATTTGCTTTTGTTGTAAGTCCATTTGAATTTGTTCAAATTCCTTAAACAACTTGTACGTTTCGTCGTCAGCCTTCATCGTGTCAAAAGCTGCCTGAAGGTCCTTGAATTCTTGCGTTTCTTGCAAGGTTTGGGCCACTTGTTCACCCAATGCGTGCATGTCTGCCATTAGTGTTCCTCCTCGGTGGGCGTCCGCCCGGATAAGTTAATCACCAACTATTGTACCATGCTTTAGCGTGCAACCCCAGTGCGTTTCGGCTATTCCACGTAGGATTTTGCCTTTTCCCACCACGATTTCACCTTGTCGGCGGCGTTGTTAAAACTCTTGCCAGCGTTGTCGATGCCGTTTTGGACCTGATCCCAGATATCACTCGCCGAGGAATCGGTCCCGGAATTCTGCGCCTTAGCCAGCGTGGAGGCATCCTTTGTGGTGAAGGACGTTCCCTTGGTGTTCGGCAGGATGCCTTGCATTTCGGCCTGGAACAGTGGACCTTCACCGATCCCACTGACGTTCTCCAAGTGATGCTTACTGCTGGTGCTATCGAAGCCTTCCCAGGTTGTGACGACCACATCTGGCGTGTACCCGACGATCCACTTATCCCGCGTGGCATCGGCATCCCCATCGGCTTCGGTACTCCCGGTCTTCCCGGCAATCGTGTAGCCATACGGTTTGGCACTCGCCCCAGTCCCGTAGTTAAAGACGCCCATCATCATACTGGTCATCTGCTTAGCGGTCTTCTGGGACATGACCTTAGTGGTCTTGGCCTGGCTATCATCGGTGCTGACCACGACGTTCCCCGATGCATCCACAATCTTACGAATGTAGTGGGCCGACGACATGGTTCCGTTGTTGGCAAATGCCGTGTAGGCCTGAGCTAGCTGCTGTGGCGATACCCCGGTCTTCAAGCCGCCCAACGCTAACGCCAGGTTCTTATCGGACTTGGTTACCGGCAAGCCAAACTTCTTCACCGACTCATACCCTTTGTCGACACCGATCTTATTGAGTAACCACACGGCCGGCGCGTTGGTACTTTGCGCTAATGCCTGATACATCGGAATCTTACCGCTGTATTGGTTGCCGTAGTTCCCCGGTGTATAGTGGTTCGAACCATAAGACTTCTTCTTATCCGTTAGTTCCGAATCGTAGTAGTAGCCATTCTCCAGGGCCGGTGTGTAAACCGCCAGTGGCTTAATTGTCGAACCTGGTTGTCGTTGCATTTGCGTTGCCCGGTTATAGCCCCGGAAGACGTGCTTGCCCCGACCACCGACGACAGCCTCGACACCCCCGGTATTCGGATCGATGGCGATGCTGGCGGCTTGAACCTTGGTCCCGTCGCTGGCATTGGCTGGGAAGTAACTATTATTCTTGAACAGCGTCTGCATCTGTTGCTGATTCGACTGGTCCAGCGTCGTGTAGATCTTGTAGCCCTTGTTCATGATCTCAGATTCGGTCAATCCATACTTGCTAACCGCCTCATTGATCACGGCATCGAAGAAGTAAGGATACTTGTACGTGTTCTTATAGGCATAGTTATCGCTGGTCGTTAACGCCGTGGCCTGATACTGCTTGGCTTGGCCGCTGGTAATCGCGCCCGTCTCGGCCATCAGCCCAATCACCACGTTTCGGCGAGCCTTAGACGCGGCCGGGTGATCGATGGGATTGTAGCCACTCGGTGACGTCAACATCCCCGCCAATACGGCGGATTCTGGGACGGTCAAATTCTCCGCGGACGTGCCAAAATACCGTTCGGCCGCATCCTGAACACCCCAGACTCCGTTCCCGAAGTAGGCGTTGTTCAGATACATCGACAGAATATCCTTCTTAGAGTACACATTTTCAATTTCAATCGACAGGAATAACTCCTTAAACTTCCGTGTAAAGGTTTGTTCCTGTGTCAAATAGGCATTCTTGGCCAACTGTTGGGTCAGCGTACTCCCCCCACCACTGATGTAGTTATGCCGAAGCACCTTGTTCTTGGCATACAGCCAGAAGGCCCGCGCATACCCCTTGAACGAAAAGCCATATTCATGGTAAAAGTTACGGTCCTCGGTTGAGATGACCGCGTTCTGTACGTTAGGTGAAATCTGTTTCAACGGAACGTATGTCCCCTTTTGCGAGTACAATGTCCCGGCTTTCTTATTACTTCGGTCATAGATCTGCGTGGGATTCTCCAACGCAGCCTTGAGATCACCGACATTGGCCGTCTTCGCCATAAATGTCAGGTACCCACTCAACAACAAGAACCCGCTCAACACAATCACAATCAACCACCGAGTCAGTTGGAATCGGTGCCAGATGTAGGCGAAACGCGTCTTGAAGCCTGACCAAAAGTCCTGATTAGGTTGTTGATTATTCATAGTAGCCTCTTATCTCCATTGTCAGATTGCATGCTGACTTGGTTAGCTGGCGATGATGCCAGTCTCCGTTATGCCCCGTCGTCCCCCGGATCGCTGAAATCTGGGGCTGGGGTGTAATATAGACATTTTAGCATAGTCCTTACGCTCCCCCGAAATTTCACCGAAACTTTACGAAGCTTTAAAATAGCTTAACGTCCGAATACACTCAACAAAAAAACGCAAAACGAACGACGATTCGCTTTACGCCTCTGTACCTTACTGCTTGAATTAGTGGACAATATCCGGATTCATCTCGTCGGCAATCATGTCGTGCAACTTCACCGCGACCTCGGCACTGGGACTAATAATAAAGATCGTATCATGCCCCGCCAACGTCCCCGCCACTTCGGGGAGATTGAGGTCATCAAAGATTGCCGCCAACAGATTCCCGTTGCTCGGCAGCGTTTTCAAAATATTGACAAATTCAACGCGGGTCAAACCCGTGACCACTTCGTTGATCGTCTCACGGAGCCGTTCTTCTTCGCTCCGATTTCCGGCCTTAAAAATTGTATAGCGCAAATGGCCGTGACCATCCTGTGCCTTGACGATCTGCATTTCTCGAATGTCTCGCGAGATGGTGGCCTGTGTCGCTTGGATGCCAACCTCCTCGAGATGTTCCATTAATTCTTCCTGAGTGCCAATGGGATACTGATTGATTAGCTGCTCGATTCGTGATTGACGCATGCTTTTCTTCATGGCGACCACCCTCCCGCATAAAATTGCATTAAGTATAACAAAGGATGCGGAATTTAGCCACACGTCTCTGCATATTTATAAAGCAAGTGTACCAAATATTCGTTTTCAACGCAAAAGGAAGCTCCCCAATGATCGGAAAACTACTGAACTTAAACAGCTAAAGGTTGAAAGTTCACGAACATATCCCAGTCCCCAGCTGACAAGGCTTATCGCCATAAAATCAATCATCACCGACCACCTGCGGCTGCCAGAGATTCCGGCGCTGTGGGGACCGCCTGCGGCCTGAGAACCGGTCCTCCGGCTCGGTTTGAAGCCTGATAAAAACCATCAGTCTCCAAACACGTCCCGCGCTGTAAGCTGTTGCACAGCTTACAGCGCTGTCACGGCTGCCTACATCTCTGGCTGCCTCCGGTTACATATAATTGAAATCGACTCAATGTGCGGTGACATCGCTGGAATGGCAACGTTCTGCCAGTTTAATTGGATGCATCTCATGTAGCCGTGAGTGAGTCAAATTTGGTCTCAGCCGTTGACAAGAGTGTGCCTACAGGCGGTTAACTGGTGAGCATTAACGCTGATAGGCGGATAATCCTGCCTTTGGATTATTTGTCTATCAGTGTTAAGCGGAGCCAGTTGCCTGTTGGCACACGTTTCGGCTATGTTGATGACAAGACGATAGCGGGCTGACGGTTCAAAGCGAGGGAAAAGACAGTACTTTGGCTTTTCCCGATTCTTCCCACCGCGTTCCAGACCAAATTTGGCGAACGGTAAGGCGGCCAGCACGCGACTATCATATTATAATGGATGATAGTCTTGTCACATCAAGGATTCTAGCTGTTTTCTATCTTTCAACCCTTAGTTAAACAGCAAAAAGGCCGTGACCATCAGTCTCCCAATAGTCACAGCCGCTAAAATCATTTAATTAATTATGCTGCTTACATTTCATCAGGTGCTTGAACCCCTAACAGACGCAGGGATTCTTTGAGCACCGTTGACACGGCCTTAACCAGGGCCAACCGAGCCGATAATTCGGCATCTTCCGTCAGAATCTTGGAGTGAGCGTAGTACTTGTTAAACGTCTTCGCCAACCGAATCGCATACTTGGCAACCACGGAAGGTTCCAATTCCTTGCAAGCCATCTTCACAATGGCTGGGAAGTCGGCCAAGACTTTAATCGTGTCCCAAGCCTCGGGATCGGTGATTTGGTTCCCAGCTGGTTGAACGTCAACACCGGCCGCCTTGCGTAACATACTTTCGGCCCGCGCATGGGCGTACTGGACGTAAGGCCCCGTCTCGCCTTCAAACTTCAACTGGTCGGCCAAGACAAAGTCGATGTTGTTGGTCCGCTCGTTCTTCAAGTCACCGAAGACGATGGCGCCGACACCCACTTGTTGGGCAACGGCTTGTTTGTTCGCCAAGTCAGGGTTCTTCTCATTGATTTCTTCAGCGGCCAACTTCACGGATTCTTCCAGCACCTTGGCCAACAGGATGATCCGGCCGGAACGCGTAGACAATTTCTTGCCGTCCACGGTAATCAGCCCAAATGGCACATGTTGGAGGTTGTCAGCGGACTTCACACCCATTTCTCGGAGCACGGCCTTTAATTGTTTGAAGTAGTAGGTCTGTTCGGACCCCACGACGTAGAGGTTCTTGGCCGGGGCGTACGTCCGGTCACGGTACAGCGCCGTGGCGATATCCCGCGTGATGTACAGGGAGGCCCCGTCACTCTTGAGAATTAACGCTGGGTTCAGGTCGTACTTGCTTAAATCAACCACTTGGGCGCCTTGCGATTCAACCAGCAGGTGCTTGTCCTTCAAGATCTGAACGACTTCTTCGAGCTTGTCATTGTAGAAGGCTTCCCCGTTATAAGTGTCGAATTTAACGCCTAATTCATCGTAAACATCGTTGAATTCTTGTAAGGAAGCTTCCCGGAACCATTTCCACAGACGGTGGGCTTCTTCGTCACCGTCTTCGAGCTTCTTGAACCATTCACGTGCGATGTCGTCCAATTCTGGCTTGTCGACATCTTCCTTGTGGAAGCGGACGTAGTATTCAACCAACTTGTTGATAGGATCGGCCTTAACGTCGGCTTCGTTCCCCCACAACTTGTAGGCCGTGATTAACTTCCCGAATTGGGTTCCCCAGTCGCCCAAGTGATTGTCCTTGATGGGATGATACCCGTTCTTGGTCAAAATCTCAGCGATAGAGTTCCCAATCACCGTTGAACGCAGGTGACCCATGGACATTGGCTTGGCGATGTTTGGTGAGGACATGTCAATTGGCACGTTACCACCATGACCATCTTCATTTTGGCCATAGCTGGCACCGGCCGTCAACACCGTCTTCAATGTGGCTTCACTGTAAGCGCCCTTGTCAAAGAAGAAGTTCAGGTAAGGACCCACGACTTCCACCTTTTCAAAGGCGGTCGTGTCTAGCTTGTCCGCTAAGTCCTGCGCAATCTGTTGGGGTGCGCGGTGCAAGACCTTGGCCAACGTAAACGTTGGGAACGCCATGTCCCCCTTATCAGACGTCTTGGGCCGTTCCAGCTTGGCGGCGATTTCGTCCGCCGTCAGTTGACCGTCCAGCGCTTTGGCTAACGCAGCAGTTACTGTTTGTTTGTAATCCATGCTAATTTTCCTCCCTATTAGTTGCCTTCATCAATGACGTGGTGGGTTTAGTTTACATCATTTTACCGGCGAGATAAAAAAACGTCCCCTACAAAATTATTTGTAAGAGACGAGATTTCCCGCGGTACCACTCTGTTTGACTTAAAAGTCCACTTAAATGATCAATTTAATTGACTCAGCCGCTCCGTTCCACCACACTGATTGCCCGGCTCACAGCCGCCCGGACTCGCTGAAAATCATGATGTACTGTACTATTTCGTCTGAGGTGCTTTCGAATAATAAGAAAGACGACCCTAAGGCCGCCCCATTCGAAAGCGGGTGACGGGAATCGGACCCGCGACGCAAGCTTGGGAAGCTTGAATTTTACCACTAAACTACACCCGCACAACACAAATGAGTATAGCATACCATTTGTGAGTTGTCATCATCTTTTTGCAAATAAATTCAAAATATTCAATAAAAACTAGTTTTTATCCGCTTTGTTCCCCGTAATCTTGGCAGCTGACTTGCGTACAACGGCACGGTTGTTCATATCTCCAACCGCCGTCTTATCAGCTGGATCGTAGTCCCGAATCTCAACTAAAACTGAATTATCATACACTTTGGTCACTTCACCCGTGAAATCATGTTCCAGGGGACCAAATTTCTTTGCCGCAACGTAATCGCCAATCTTAATCTCAGTCGTCTCAGCCATTGTTCGTCGCTCCTTTCGTATGCAAATAACAATTATAGTCAATATTAACTTTAAGCGCAAGCATTGCCCCCTTCTATTTCTGCCACATAAATGTAAAAAGTTTGAAACAAAGAGCGTATCACGAACTTTAAGGCTGATTTAAGAAAGCAATGAATGAAAATCCGATCGTTATCCAAATTATCTAACTATTTTCATGACGATGACGGTCAATTCCGAACAACGCCGGTAGATTACCCCCTTACTTGTTTAATATTCAACCTTCGAGAAATACG
Source organism: Lactobacillus sp. HBUAS51381 (assembly GCF_012641095.1). Lineage (GTDB taxonomy): Bacteria > Bacillota > Bacilli > Lactobacillales > Lactobacillaceae > Levilactobacillus. The sequence continues at coordinate 34,111 of NZ_JAAVSC010000019.1, read as the reverse complement.
TTATAATCGAGGCGTTGCGTTACATCTTTTTTTAATTAAGAACCATTCAGCAGGAGGAGAAAAGTTTATGATGAAGAAATGGCAACACTGGGCTATTCGGGGAATCGCCCTCACAGCGGGATGCCTGGGTCTATTCTGGTCGTCCACGACCGCAAGTGCCAATGCAATCAATACTTATATTGGCAACCAGGACTACAGCACGCCTAAGATCACCAAATCTTACCAGGCCGTCTTACCGAAAAATAGCTATCGTTACAACAAACCCGAGGGGGTCGTGGTCCACGAAACGGCCAACCCTAACTCAAATATCTACGGTGAAATCAGCTACATGACTGGCCATTATAATAATGCCTTCGTGCACACTTTTGTAGATGCTAGTCGTATTATCAACATCGCCAACACGAAGTACCTGAGCTGGGGGGCCGGGCCCGTTGCCAACCAACGCTACGTGCAATTCGAACAGGTGGAGGTCCACTCCAAAGCGGCCTTCGCATCCGAACTGAACAACGCGGCATACTATACAGCCTACATTTTGAAGCAATACGGTCTGACGCCTAAGCGGTACACGACCGTCCTTTCTCATCACGATGTCTCGAATCTTCTGGGTGGCACGTCTCACTCCGATCCCGACGGCTACTGGGCAACCAACGCGAAGAAATACTTCGGCACAACTTACAACATGACCGACTTCGTTAGCTTGGTCAAGACGCAGTACGCCAACTTGGGTGGGAGCAATACAACGGACACAACGTCAACCGATGACTCCACGCAGCATACGGTGGCAAATAAGCCAACGGCAAAGCCCAAGACGGTGAGTTACTACCATGGCGGTAATAACGAAACGGCCACGTTAGCCAACAACTACACCAACTGGACCGTTTACAATCACATCAAGGGAACCAATGGTGCCCGTAAGATTGGCTGGGGTAATCTCAGTGCCGATCACCGCGGGGCCAAGGTCTATGTCGATAGCCGTGGCGTCAAGAAAGGCGGCTGGAGTGGGACCTGGTACCGGATTCGCTTTGGCAAGAACTCGGGTTACAAGTACTGGGTTTACAACAAGGTGTTGAACTTCCCTAAGGTCACTTACAGTGACGCGAGTGGAACGCCCACGCTGAACACGACACAGAATAGCGCGTTATACAACCACGTGTTGAACTCGAACTACTTGTCCAAGACGATGGCGCACACGCAAGATTTCAAGGCCAATACCACCGCTAAGATTAACAAAAAAGGCTATAAGGCCAGCGATGGGTCGACTTGGTACCGCGTGACAGTTGCCGGTAATACCTACTGGGCAAAGTCCACGAGTCTGATCGGCTTAGACGCCTAATAAATTGCTCAAGAGAACGCGTCACTGCGAGTGGCGCGTTCTTTTTACTAAGGAGGCAAATAGCATGGGACGCATTCAATTTTACGGGGCCATCTCATTAGATGGCTACCTGGCCACGCCGGACGACCGGATTGACTGGCTAACCAACCTTTCAGGAATTCCAAACGACGTTGGCGCGGAGACACTCCAGCAAATGAGCAGTGCGATTCTAGGGCGGGTAACCTACGACGCCGTCCAAGAATTGGCGCCGCACGCGCCGTTGAATCCCCACAACCCGCAAATGACCAGCTACGTCATGACGCATCGCTCCCATCCGGGCCAACCGGGATTCACCTTTACCAGCGAACCGGTGACGACCTTAGCGCAGCGCTTGGCCCACAGTGGAAACGTCTGGATCGTTGGTGGCAGTGGTATTTTGACCCCGTTGCTAACAGCACATCTGGTGGATGACCTCTACGTGCAGATTGCGCCAGTTCTGCTGGGAAACGGAAAACGCTTGTTTGAGACACTTCCCCACCAGCAAGAGCTGGAATTGGTCACCACCCATCACTACGGTCCGCTCGCCGAGGTCGTTTATCACCTGAGTAATTAATTCACTTTTAGCGGTCGAATATGGTAGGCTTGAAGCAAACAGTGCTTAAGGGAGCGGTTTACAATGTGGTTGGCCTTACATTTTTGGACTTGGATCGTCCTAACCGTTTTGGTGATCCTGGGTCTCACCCGACATTCAGAAAAACGGATAACCCAATTTTTACTTTTGGCAAGACTGGCCTACTTAGTGATGATCATTAGCGGTGTGGTGCTCAGCATTCGCACGTTCGCACATGCCCCCCTACTGATTAGTCTCAAGTTTGCGCTGGGCATCGCCACAATTGCGTTGATCGAGGTTAGCTTTGGCCGGAAGATGGAACGCGATACCCCACATCTGATTTACTGGATATTGGGCGTTGTGGCCCTGATTACGGTTGGTTTAGGATTGACATTGGCATTTCACTAATTCGATGTTTATGAAAAATAACCCAGGAAGCGGCGGTGGCCGTTTTCCTGGGTTATTTGGTGTATTCTATTACTGCTGGTAATTAGTTCAACTGAAATTGTAAAACTTGAGGTCCAAAACTAATCCTAACTTCTTGTGATGTCTCATCCGCCCCATGGATATTGCTAAACTGAACATTCTTACACCGATTCAAGTATATTGAATCCGTTGGACGATCAATTTTAATATTGTTTAAAGTAAGCTGGTTGATAAAATAGTCGGAATTATTCTCGAGTGTAGGAGCAAAGCCAATCAACTCGATTGCCTTTCCCTTCGCATGCGTAGGATGCCCCATGACATCATAGTTCCTGCGATTTCCAGATATCTCAACATTTTGTAGTTGAATATTCTCGAATTTCGGAAGTTCTGTAGCCTTCACGCCATCACTATTATATGGCGTTGAATGTGCAAAGAAACTATCAATACAGCAATCTTGAATCCGTACATTCTTAATATAGCCACCCCGTTCATCACTAGCTTTTAGCTCAATACCGGAATCTGTATCTTGAATCCTACAATGGTGAATTTCAACGTTCTCGACTCCCCCCCGACTGTTCACTTCCGATTGCCAATCCATGACCACCAGTCATTTTCAAATCAAATATTTCAATATTTCGAGATGGCCGATTGATTCGATTACCTTCGGGATTTTTGCCAGACTTGATTGCAATGCAGTCATCACCAGTATCAAATGTATTCGCGAAAATCCAAACATTTTGCGAAGAGTCTGGATCAATTCCATCTCCATTATCAATACCTTGAGATGAAATACCTATGTTGTTAACTGTGACTGCATCACAGTAAAGCAAATGTAGTGTCCAACAAGGTGGATTTTCAAAGGATACTCCCGTCAATTGCAAATCACTCACTTGAATAGCATTGACTAGCCGACCACGTACCCGACGACCGGGAATGCCATCCGAAACGTATTTTGGATAGGCCTGTGGATCACTATAGATTTTTTCCATTGCATCCCCTAATTCAGTACCGCCACCTCTAATCTGTCCAGTTCCACAGACTCGAACATTCTGACAGGTTTTACGATCCCGATTATCTGGATCCAAGTAACCAATATTAAGTAGGCTGCGATAGCAATATAACTCCCACCCCTCATATCGCGTTAAAACTAGACCATCCGAATTACAGCGACGCGTACCATTAGCAGAAATTGTCTTTGTGTATATATAATCATTGGGATCATGACTGCCTTGCAATCGGCCATCCACTTCTAGTGTGATCTCTGACTTCAAATCTAATGCCCCACTACAAACAATTGATTTAGCTGGAATTAATACGGTCCCCCCTGGTTCACAATCATTAATGGCTTGTTGAATGCGATTCGTTTCTATTTGATGGCCTGTACCGTCAGCGTTGTACGGTGGCAGGCAAACATTAAGACAGTCATGTTGCCGAAGCGTCTTTACTGTCACTCGTAGTACTTGGTCTAGCTTATCATCAGCCGACTGCGCTTGAATATCAAAATTGTAGATTTGTTCCGGATTCAGATTATCCGCATGATAGTAGGTATGTTCACTACCCACTTTTGTCAACTCCACTCCATCCTGAAAAACTGTATAGCTTTTCATAGGTTCTGCAAATTGTCGCCAGACTAAGTCACAGGAAGTTGCTGTTAATGACGCCGGAGCCACCTTCAATTTTACTCGTTCATTAGATTGTATCATCATCAATCTCCCTTAGATTCCTTAAAACCAACATTGTTATTACCAAAGCACTTTTCATACTCAAATCCCGTTAATTGCTCAACAACTTTTCGGTTTTTATCAGTAACTTCAGACAATTTACCACCCGCATGCACACGAGCCAATTCATCTAAGACAATTTGATGAGTTGCCTGATTGAATATTTTCAATCGATGCGTACTGTACATTGCGACTAAGGTTAACAGCGTCGTCCCACCAACAAACAACCATACAATCGCATCAATTGCTGAACTGGACTGCGTACCTAAACCTTCTTTAAAACCAGCAGCGGATAGTAATGCCCCGATAATAAACAGAATCGTCGCTTTCAAGAACTTATTGCAGGTGTACATTGCTCCGGCCAGGATCCCCTCCCGACGACGATTGGTAACCAGTTCATCAATATCTGCCATAAATACATAAACCGTCCAGGGAATGTAGTAAGTTCCCCCCATACTCAACCCCATGATAACTGAGAGTCCTGTCAGCAAGATGAATACAATACTGCCGGAGATACCAAGCCAATAGATACTTGCGTAGGAAAACACACAGAGAATCAAGAAGGTCAAGGCCACTTGGTTTGGTCCCATAAATCCTTTATGAGCACAAATAAATATAAACGCAAATGTCGCGATAATCTGTGCGATACTATTAAGACTGTTCATTCCAGAAACTAAAGTGGCCGATTGTTGTAATGCGTACACCACAAAATAGGTGAACATCGTGGTAAAAATAACTAGAGCTCCTTGTGCCCCAAATAGATAATTACCCAAATGTAATCGAAACGCTCGAACTCTGAAAGTAGACAAAACATCAATGAACATTTTCTTTAACCCTAACCAGAAATTCCCAACGTATTCGTCTGCCACTTCTTCTGGCTTTCGTTCCCAAGAATTCTTATAAACTAGGATCAACGTTGTTAACATCACAATACCCCACGTTAGGGAAGTTGCCAGATAAGCATATGGCGATTGCTTACCTAAAATTGTAAAGAAGACACCAGGCAATGCCCCTGTTAGAAAGCTCGCAATGTTACCAAACAAAGCCTTACTACCAGTTAAATAGGTGCGTTGTTTGAAATCAGATGTCATTTCCACAGCTAATGTATCGTAAGGCACCATAATCAAGTCATAAACCAATTCAAATCCCATATAGGTAACTAGGTAATACCAGAAATTCATGCCGCTAATCCAAATTGCCGGGTATAAAATCATCAGTGGCATGCTAATTAACAAGAAGAATCGGCGACGACCAAACCGTCGCCCTAACTTCGTTGAATACAGGCTATCACTAATGAAACCAACGATTGGGTTAGCAATAACATCCATATAGGATGTTATCGCAAAGATTAAGCTCGCTTGCCAAGCCGGAATATGACCAAAGGCTGTCAAGAAGAATAAGAGCCAAGCATTTGAAATATTTGAAGCCCCACTCCCAATCAGGTTGGCACTCCCATAAGCAATTCGCGTAAACCACGTAATTCGGCGTTGTGGTTTTGATTCTAGTCCATTCAATATCCGCACTTCCTATTCTTTATACTCATCGGTTAGTACTAATTCCACGAGTTGCGCAACTCTTAAAAACTAGAAACGTGTTAACTTCATTTCTTTAATTTAAATTGTAACCGCTTCAAAAAGAATATTCTTTGCGTTTAGCCTTCAGTTTATTGCGAAAACGAACCTTGACATTCAACATATATACGAAATGCGGTATACTAAATTCAGAAAATGGTAGCGCTTTCAACGAAACGCATTTTTTAGAGGGGAGGAATTATTGATGAATTATTTGGATTTACCACTTGATAGTACGATCAAGTATGATATTGTCTGTCTTCATAAGAGCGATCACCAATACAGCATGCCTTTCCATAAACATACTGGTTTTGAACTAGAGCTATATATATCAGGTGATATTAACCTCATTACTGATAAATTGACCTATCATATGGAACCAGGTTTTCTGACTTTGATTCCACCTGGTGTCTGGCACAGAACTATGACCGTTCACGACGTCATCCCTTATGAGCGAATTGTCCTTAACCTCAAACCAAATGTTATCGACCAACTCTCTACTTCGGAAACTAATCTGGCAGATTGTTTCTATGTAAACGGCAAAAATGATATTAATATTTTAAAATTAGACGCTCAGCAAATGTCAACGTACGTCTCTCTCTGTCACCAACTCATTCCTATAATTGATGCGTCTGACTATGGCAGTGACATCAAGCGGAAAGCCTTGATTGCCCAAATCATGTTAATTGCCAACACTGCCTCCCCATTCAACCGACCTGACAAGAAGAATATGATCCCTTCACTAATTAAGCAAATCACTGAATTTGTTGATCTGAACCTATCCGGTGATCTCACATTATCCGCTTTCAGTTCACATTTCTTCTTAACATCTGCATATATTAACCGTTATTTTAAGAGCTATATGGGGCTACCGCTACATACTTACATTATTGAGAAACGACTTGAACTAGCCAAAGAACTCCTTGCAAACGGGCAAAGCGTTTCTGATACCTGTATTCAATGTGGCTTTGGCAACTACAGTCATTTTATTCGAACGTTTAAAGCTCATGTTGGCGTATCCCCAGGTCACTATCATCTCTAGATAAAAAAGCGTAGATTGCTTTAAACCACAAGCAACCTACGCTTTTTGAATTTTCTAATTGAAAGGCCTATTTTCCCTTCTGCATCTTCAAAGCCAACTCCAACGTCCGGTCAACCAGTATAGACTGTCCATCGATCGTTGGAAACTCGGTTTCGGGCTCCCGTTCTTGGGCTAACGATAATTCCGTACACCCGAGGATCACCACATCGGCGTGCTGCTGGGTCACCATGTCCTTGACAATCCCGTGGAAGCGGGCCGCATTCACCGTATTGTTTTCCTTGATGTCGTGATAAATCAACGTCATGGTTTCATTTTCGATGGCTTCGGTCGGTAACACGGGCTCCAATCCCGCCGCAACCAGCTCTTGTTCATAGATCTTGTCGGCAATTGTTCCGCGAGTCCCCGTAATTCCGATGCGCTTGGCCTCGGGATAACGACGCTTAATTTCCTTAACCGCCTCACGTGGCATGTGCAGAATTGGAATATCCGTGGCTGCCTGTAAGTCATCATAAAAATAATGCGCCGTATTACATGGGAGGGCAAAGAATTCCGGCCCCAATTGACTCTGTTGGCGAATATCGTCTAACAAGCTCGGTAGCGGACTGGGCTGACTGTGATCCAAAATATACGTTGTCCGATCCGGAACGGTCGCGTGATTAACCAAAATATAATTCAAATACTCTTGATCGGCGTGGGCTGGTGTCCGTAAGTTTAACTGGTGCACGTAACTTTCGGTGGCCATCGTACCCATACCACCAATAATCGTAAAGAATTTTTGCATGGTCATTACCCCTTGTTTTCTGCGAAATACTTCTTAAAGTTGACGGCATAGTTATGCTGCATCCACTGAATCAACGCCCACCGCTTGAGGTTCATATCCTGATCGTAACGATACGTGGTGCCATATCTCCCGGCGGCAATCAGCTTCAATGCCCGTTCCTTATCCGCATTCTCGCGTGTATATTGCTTGAAGACCTTGACCGGCACACCCAACCAGAGTGCTTGCTTGCTTTCATCTTGATTGCCATAAACGGTTGGTGCGTCAACCAATTCATCCTTAACATAGTCCTTCACAACCCAATCCGCAAGATTGTAGCCGTTTAACGTCACAAAAAAGCTACTCCGGCCCTGCCGCAAGTTGATCTCAAATAGCTTAAACGTCTGGTCACGCACATCGTATTTCATATCGAAATTAGCGTAACCGGTGAAATCAATGGCTTCCAGGAACGTCTGAATGTTGTGGTAAATTGTCTCGTTGTATTCCGGAATAATCGCCACATAGTTTCCGATTGCGGATGGGGCGGGATCTTCCAGCAACGGATGACCTAGACACATCATTTTCACGTGATGATGCTGGTCGACGTAGGCGTTCAGGACCCGCATGTTGCTGTCATCGCCGGGGACAAAGTCCTGCAAAATCAGGTCGGACGTATACCCATTAGCGTAGGCCTTGGCCACAATGTCCTTGAACTCGGCTTCGCTTTGAATCCGGAACGCTTTCTTCCGACCTTCAAAGTGAACGTCGAGCCATTCGACACTGTTCGCCGGCTTCAGCGCTACTGGGTAATCAAAGGGTTGATCGATATTCCCGGCCGTGGCTTCTGCCTTGGTGATGATCCGCGTGGCGGGGTACGGTAAATCATATTGGTCGCAAACCTTGTAGAAGTTTTCCTTGTTATTCAAATGCCGCAGCTTGTCGTAATCAATGTACGGACAAATGAAGACATCTTCCAGCTCCGCCTTATGCTTACTAATCAGCTCGGCATAACCATCCCCACAACCGATTAGGATGACCGGTTCCGGATGGTTGGCATAGCGTTCCTTTAATTTACGCATCGTTTCGATCCAAACGGGGTCCTCATCGAAGCCCGGGATCAGTTCCAAGTTAACCACTTTTGTATAACGCGTGGGCGCCAGCTGGATGCTAGCAAAGGCCTGCACGGGTTCATGATAAAGATCGTAAAATGAGCGGGCCATCCCGTAAACGTTGAAGTCACTCCCCAACAAGATGGGGGTGAATTTGACGCCATTATTTTCCATAACGAATTAAAGTCCCTTCACAACTACTTTTTTCTGGTTAAACGCAAGCAAGGTTGTTAGCGGACGAGTCCAATAGCAACCTTGAGCGTTATCGGCAAGTCATCACTGGCGAACCGTTAAATATTAAACTTGCGTCCGACGCACCAAATCAACCGTCTTGGCCGTCGTGTCTTCTGGGAAGTAAACTTCATACCACAGAATAAACGTGTAGATCGTAAAGATCTTCTGCATGCTGGACTTCCCGTTGATGTGTTCACGAAGAATATCCATCAAGGCTTCGGTATCAAAGAACTTGTGGGCCACGTCAGAATTGAAAGCTTCAATAATCCGTGACTTGTAAGGTTCCGTCTTGATCCAAGTGGCGATTGGGGATGGGAAGCCCATCTTTTCTTTCTTCGCCACCCGTTCTGGCAGTTCGGCCTCGGCAGCCGTCCGCAGAGAGACCTTGGTTTCATCGGCATGAATTCGCGTCTTCACCGGCATGGTGGCCGCAAACTTGGCGACTTCCTTATCAACCAATGGTGTCCGCACTTCCAGCGAGTTCGCCATACTCATCCGATCGGCCTTGTGGAGAATGTCATAAGGCAACCAGGTATTGATATCGAAGTATTGCATTTGCGTCATTTCATCCAAGCCCTTGACGTCATCGAATAGGTGCTTGGTATAAGCGCCGGCATCCCGATTCAGCTTAGGATTCTTCAAGATCTTGTTACGATCGTGGTAGTCAAAGACGTAGTTCACGCGATAGTAGCGTTCGCTCAATGGCTGAGCACCCCGCACTAAGAACCGCCGACCGTGAAAACGTGGGAATTTTTCGGCAATTCCCCCGAGCATCTTGCGGATCCCCTTAGGCACCCATTTCTGGTAACGTTCGAACGGAATGGCTTCCAAATACGTGTTGTAGCCACCGAAGAATTCATCGGCCCCCTCACCGGATAACGCGACCTTCACGGACTTACGCGTTCCCTTCGACAGGTAGTAGAGCTGCATGGCTGATGGGTTGGAGAGCGGTTCATCCATGTAATACATGATCGTTGGCAGAATATCGAAATAATCATCGCCGGTCATGTATAATGGCGTGTTCTTTTGCTTGATTTCCTTAGCAAATTCCGTGGACCAGCTCAATTCACTATACTTTGAGTTCTTAAACCCTAGAGAAAAGGATTGAATGGGCTTTAACTTGGCGGCTTCGTTCAAGACGTAGGAAGAGTCGATCCCACTGGACAAGAAGCTCCCAACCTCAACATCGGCAATCATATGCGTCTTAACGGATTCATCAACGATGCCGCGAATCTTCTTGGCATCCTCTTCCACCGTCTGGCTGTTGTCGATGTGGTCGTAGTTGAACTTAAAGTAACGGTGTGTTTCCGTCTCACCATTGGCATGATGAATGAAGTATTGCCCTGGTAATACCTTGTAAACGTTCTTGAACATCGTATCGCGTGAAGGGATGAATTCAAAACTCAAATGAATGGGTAAGAGTTCTTCGTTGAATTCCTTCTTGAAGTTAGGATGTTCGAGGAACGCCTTGATTTCGGACGCCCAGAGGAACGTCTTGCCATCATCATAGTAATACATTGGCTTGATACCAAAGTGGTCACGGGCACCAAAGACTTCATTCTTCGTCTTGTCATAAATGGCAAAGGCGTACATCCCCCGTAGCCGATCCAACAGCTTAGGGCCCCAAGCATCATACCCGTGAATCAAGACTTCTGAATCCACGTCCGTTTGGAATTCATAGCCGAGCTTCTGCAAGTCCGCCCGAATTTCCTGATAGTTATAAATTTCACCATTAAACGTTAAGACCTTGGTCTGGTCCCGGTTGTACATCGGTTGCTTCCCGTGAGCCAAGTCAATGATTGACAAGCGACGGAAACCCATGACAGCCTGATCATCACTGAAGTAGGCTTCGTCATCCGGTCCCCGGTGCTTGATCCGGTCTGCCATATCGTTAATCGTGGTAGCCGGAACATCCTTTTGATTCACATAGCCAACGAATCCACACATGTGCGTATCCCCTTTTTCCTGTTTATTATTAAGTTTCGTCTATTTTGGTCGTTCATTAAGCATTTAATGAAACACAACACCCATCATTTTAGCAAATTTATTTCGGGAATACCATATTATTAAGGATTCTTAAACGGTTCGCTGAAATTGCGCTATGACGGGGCTAATGCATCAAGCGCCATGGAATCGGTTACTTTAATCTGACGGCGCCCAATCGTTTCAATAATCTCGTCCGTGACCAATTGTCGGAGCTTCCGGCTCAGCGATTCCGGTGTCATCCCCAAATAGGCTGCTAAATCTTGCTTACTCATCGGCAAATCGACCGTCCCAGTCGTATGGTTGGTGAGTTCCTGCAAATAACCGGCCAAACGTGGTAAGGCATCCGGAATGGCCAGCAACGTGGCCTGCCGTTCCGCGGCCTTCAGTCGATCCGCCAACGCCCCCAGTAGGGCCATCGATAACGGCGGCAACTTTTTAATCAACGCCGTCAAGGAAGCCCGGGAAATGGTACACAGTTCGGTCACCTTGGTGGCTTCGGCGTAGGACGAATGAATTTCATCCGTGAACAAAGCAATCTCACCGATAAAGTCGCCGGGATTTAAGACCCGTAACACCTGCTCTCGACCGTCCTCGGCCAGGTGGTATAACCGAACCTGACCTTGATTAACGATATACAACGTCTGCGAAACCTCACCCGTACTAAAAACGCTGCCGCCCTTTTCCGCGTGAATCGGTCGGGTCACTTGGGCCACCGACATCATTTGATCCGCGGAAAGACGTTGAAAGATCGGCACCTGCGAGACGCACTCCAGCTCCCGCTCAATCGAATGTTCATGCGTATGTCCCTGTACCATGACACGATCTCCTCCTTAATTGAATTATCCATTCTCTATTTTAGCAAATTATGCCCGCAAAACGGTGGTAAACGCCTCACTTCTCAAAATATGCTATAGTAAAATTTATAGATCCACTTACAAGGAGGAACCGCAATGAACCGTCAAACCCATCAGGCCTGCACGTCGTTTCTAGCCGGCAAACTAGCGACCATCGACGGCAGCCCTCTGATTGCCCGCAATGAAGACAATGGGGTCGCCATTTGGCCCAAACAGGCCGTCATCTACCCCGCCACGGACCACAATCCCACGACGTTCGTTTCCAAAAACAATCATTTCACCACAACGTTACCCACCCACGCGGCCCAGTACACCGCCGTCCCCGATAGTGATGCCAGTGCGGGCGATTACGCCGAAAGTGGCATTAACGCCCACAACGTCGCCATGAGCGCCACGGAGTCCGCCTACGCCAATAGCCGCGTACTCGGTGTCGACCCGCTCGTCAGTGACGGGATTGCCGAAGATGCCATGGTCACGGTCGTCCTGCCCTTCGTGGACTCCGCACAAGCCGGGATCAAACGGCTGGGACATCTGGTCGAGACCCACGGTGCCGCGGAAGCCAATGGCGTCTTGTTCTGCGACAGCGACGAGGTCTGGTACATGGAAATTGTCAGTGGCCATCACTGGGTCGCCCAGCGGATTCCGGACGACATGTATGCCGTGGTCGCGAATCAACTGGCCATTCAGGAGATTGACTTCGACCGGCCCGGCGACTTTCTGACCTCCGCCAACCTCCAACACTTTGTGCAGGTCAACCACCTGAATCCCGACGGCAATCGCTTCAATTCACGCCACATTTTTGGCACCCAGTCCACCTTCGATGCCCACTACAACACACCCCGCGTCTGGTACGGTCACCGGCTGTTCACGCCCAGTGCCTTTGAGAATCCAACCGATCAGGAGCTGCCCTTCCTCCGTCACGCGGAACGGAAGATTAGCGTCCCCGACGTGGCCAGCCTACTGGGTTCACACTATCAGGAGACGCCCTACGATCCGTTGGGTTCCGGTACGGCAACGGAACGCCACCTCTACCGCGCCATCGGCCTGTCTCGAACTGAAAATTCCCACATCCTTCAAATTCGCCGGCACGTCATCCCCCGCCTCGCCGGTATCGTTTGGCAGTGTTTCGGCAACCCGGCCTTCAATCCGTACGTCCCGTTTTACGCGGCCGGCGATCAGCTAGGTGCCACCTACAGGGCCGACAACCACCAATTTTCGCCGCAAAATCCTTATTGGGCCGGCAAGCTACTGGAAACACTGGGAGAAGCCCACTATCAACAAAACCGTGAGCAAATCGCCGACTTTCTCAAACAGACGCAGATCTTGGGTGTTCAACGGTTAACCCAGGGGGACGCCCTTGAGGCTCCCAATGCGCCAACCCTAGGCAAATATAATGCGGCCACCGCCGCACAATTCGCTACGGCCATCGAGAACCAGGCCGGTAAACTGCTCTGTGCCAATGCTGAACAGTCCCAATTATCCTTTAAGATGGACCAGAACTTGTGAAATGATATCGTTTTCAGAGCAAGTGCGGTATAATGAAATTAGCAGCTAGCCCCGAAAGGAATGATTATGATGGATGAAGTTGTACTTTTTAACCCTGGCGATTCAATTGGTAACTTTCACGATTATCACGAAGCCGTGCAGACGGCCCAAATCTATCAAGCACGTCACACCGATTCCGGTCATGTTTTGGTCGTAAAAAGTGACAAAGGCGAACCTTCTTTTGATATTTTCCTAGCAGAATCCCAATTAGGAAATGGCCAGACCGGCCACGCGGCCAGCGAGAAATACCGGATCAGTAAGAAACTTTAACTTTGGCTAATACGAGCGTCAACGGCAATCAAGCTGTTGGCGCTCTTTTTTAGCTTGATTTATCGAACAGGTAAACTACGACTAGAATCTGGCCGCCGCAGGTGATCGCTGATAACTAATTTAATGGCAATAACCCCTGCTAGCTGGGACCGAGACGTGTTCTCAATCTTTTAGCGTTACTTGGCGGCGAACAAGTCTAATTCCGCCTTCAAATACCGGCCGGTCACACTCGCTGGATTTTGACTAACCTCGGCGGGCGTCCCGGTGGCTACCAAGTGACCGCCGTTAATACCGCCACCCGGTCCCATGTCAATGACGTAATCCGCATTGGCGATGAGCTCTAGGTCGTGTTCGATGGCAATCACCGTGGCCCCTTGTTGCAGCAACTGATCGAAAACCTCAACCAACTGCTGAACGTCCAGGGGATGCAGCCCGACTGTGGGTTCATCGAAAATGAATAGCGTTCCGTTCTGGCGCTTGCCGATCCGGGAGACCAACTTGAGCCGCTGGGCCTCCCCACCAGACAAAGCCGGCGTACTTTCACCCAATAGCAAATAGCCTAACCCCATGTCATGCAAGGTCTGGAGCGTCTGTTCAATGCCCGTTTCGTCAGTAAAGACCGCTAACGCCTCGTCCACGGACAACGCTAAGATGTCGGCAATGCTATACCCCTGCCATTTGACGGCTAACGTCTCGCGGTTATACCGTTGCCCGTGACACTGCGGGCATACTTCCGTAATGTCCGGCAAGTACTGCACGTCCAGCGAAATCTGCCCGGTCCCATTGCAGGTGGGGCAGGCCCCCGCTTTGACGTTATAGGAGAAACGACTACTCGTATAGCCCTGCGCCTTGGCTGCCGGTGTGGCCGCAAATAACCGGCGTAGTCGATCCAAGATATCCGTATAGGTCGCCACCGTGGACCGGACATTCTTGCCCACCGGCACGGAGTCCACCTTAATCACGTGACGAATACCCGCGCGATCGAGGTGCGTCACGTGCTGCGGTAGCGGTCGGTGGGCCACGTCCGCCTCAATGCCCGGAATCAAGCTATCCAAAATCATCGTGGTCTTGCCAGCCCCACTCATCCCGGTCACCGTGGTCAGGCGATTCTTCGGAAATTTCACGGCCACATCCTGAATGTTGAAGCGGTGCTGGACCTCCAGACCAAGGCTACCCTTTTGCCAAAGAGCGCGTTCGTCGAGTTGCGGCCGCTCACGGAGCGTGGCGGTACCATTCAGAAATGGTGCAATCAATGACTGCGGACTGTGGGCAATCTCGGCGACCGTTCCCTGATCAATGACGGTTCCCCCGCGTTTACCGGCACCGGGACCAATCTCAATCACCTCATCGGCCGCCGCAATAATCCGCGTATCGTGGTCAACCACCACCACGGAATTTCCCTGGGCCACTAAGCCCCGAAAAGCCTTAATCAGCCCGGTAACGTTCGCCGGATGCAGGCCGACGGATGGTTCATCTAGCACGTAGAGGACGCCAGTGGTGGCGCTACGTAACGTCCGCCCCAGCTGAATCCGTTGCAGTTCCCCGGTCGATAGGGTTGCGCCCGGTCGACTCAACGTGAGATAGTCCAAGCCGAGGTCTACCATGGGTTGGAGACTCAATAGGAGTTCATCCACCAGGTCCGTCCCCAGTTGATGCATCCGCTCCGGCAACCAGTCGACAATTGTCTTGGCGAAGGTCCGTAGCTGATTAATGGGTAACTCACAGACCTCCGCTAAGTTCTTGCCGTTGAGTTGCTGTTTGAGACGTTCGGGATTCAGGCGTGTGCCATGGCAGGTGGGACAGGTATCGAACGTATAAAATTTATTTAATTTAGCAATGGTTCGATCGTTCTTGGTCGTGGCAAGGCTGTCCTCCACCGCCGCGAAGGCATTCTCGTAGACCGCATTGTCCATGTGGAAAATTTTTCCCTTGCTGCTGGGAATGTTAATGGCCACCGTCTGCTTCCGACCGTGGAGGACGCGTTGCTTGTCGGCGGCGCTTAGGTCCTTATAGGGCACGTCAATCGGAATGCCAATGGCGTTGGCCACGATGGGCATGAAGTTCCGCCCAGGCAGGTGCCAGGACGCCACTGCGCCCTCTTCGATGGTCTGATCTTCATTAGCAATCAACAGGGACGCATCTAGCTGACGAACTTCGCCCAGACCACCACAGGTTGGACAGGCCCCATCGGAGTTAAAGGCGAAGTCCTCCGCCCCCGGTGCCCGGAACTTCACGCCACAGGTCGGACAGGTCACATAGCCATCGTTCTCCGCCACATCGAGGGTTGGCGGCACCTGATGGCCGTTGGGGCACACGGGCGAGCCCAATCGGGAAAAGACCAAGCGTAAAATGTTGAGACTTTCCGACATCGTGCCCACCGTGGAACGCACCCCAGGAACCGCGGGCCGTTGGCGCAAGGCCAATGCGGACGGAAGATATTCCACAGAGTCCACGGCGGCCTTCCCCATCTGGTTGATTCGCCGACGGGTAAACGTCGACAGGGCGTTAAGATAACGCCGCGCCCCCTCGGCATACAACACACCCATGGCCAATGACGACTTACCAGACCCGCTGCGGCCAGTGATGGCCACAAATCGGTTCAACGGAATGTCAACGTTGAGATTCTTCAGGTTGTTGACGCGGGCCCCCCGGACTTTAATTTTTGACGGCAATTGATTCGGCATAGATATAACGGACTCCCTTCAAAATTAGTCAGTGCTTTCATTCTACCCCAGTTCCGTCGAAAATTCAGAGGCGTGGTTTGGCGATTGCTTTAAAGCCAAATTGATTGCCGTCACCAATCACGCGGATCACAACTGGTCGTTGCATCAAACCATTTCGGCCATTTGCCTGACGAACGTGTATACTATTTTTAACAGCCGTTTAGACGAGCGACCCCAACCATCATCAAGGAGGATTTTCGTGAAAAAAACGCGTAATTTATCGACAAGTATTGTTGTTTTTCTGATTTTAGACGTGACTCTAGGCGTTATCTTTTTCCTACTGGGCCAAGCCATCCTGTGGTCAACGATTATTGCCGCCGTGTTGGCCGTCATTTATTGGTCATTCCCCCAGATTAGCCGCCTGATTGGCCTGAACCGGCCACAATCGGACCAGCCAGAGATTCCAGCCGAGCAACGCCACTATGACTTTTATCAGCTGAATTGTCAGTTGGATAAGCACACCTGTCCGGACTGTGGCACGCAAGACGGGCGAATCTACCGGACAGACGAGGCCTTACCCGGCCGAAATTATCCGCCCTTTCACCCGGGCTGTCGGTGCACTGCGACCCCCTGCACGGGCGAATTGCCCGCCACGCCTAACCGGCAATACCGTGATCCACAAACAGACGACTACCAAACGGGGCCCTATCTCACCTACGCGGACTGGCGCAAGGCCATGATCGCACAGTATGGTGCCCACATTTTCTCTTCTAAAAATTCGCCAAAATGATTGTTCCCGTTCCCACGAATCGGTATACTTAATCACATTAGGGGGCGAGAACGATGGTTCGATGGCTACCGTTTATTTTGATTAGTGTGCTCTGGGCAACGCTGTGTCTGCGTGATTGGACCCACCACCGGTTCAGGCGAATCTGGTGGTGGCTGGGCTGCTGGGGACTCAACGCCCTGACCTGGACGCCGATCGCCATTACCTTAGGCGGCAGCGTGGGACAGATCCAATCCTTTCAGTGGGCCGGGGGAACTTGGGTGCTGTGGCCTCTACAACCGGCGGGAATCGACCTGTCGTTTTGGCTAAATATCGTGATGACGGTTCCCCAGGGCATGGTCTGGCAATACAATCACAGTTCCCATCGCTGGCGACAGTGGCTGGTGGTGGGCCTAGCGACAGGATTCACCCTTGAGGCTGGGCAGGCCCTCTTCAATTGGTGGGTCAGTCTCGGCCGTTGGGTTGACATCAACGACGTCATCACCAACTGTTTAGGCGTCGTCATTGGTGCTGCCCTGATGCTGGTCGCTCAACGGCACTATCCGGTCTTAAAATGAGGAGGAACTTGTAATGTTCATGACAACTGGGGGGTTGAATCGCTCCCACACCATTCAAGGGATTTTAACGGCAACCACGCATACGATGTTGCGGTCGGAAAAGCCTGATCAATTTGAGCTGTTCGATGAGCTATTCGACGAAGCCAAGCAGAAATTGATGACGCAAGCCCAGAAAAATGGCGCCGATGGCTTGATCGACGTGCGGTTTAATACCGAGGTCGTCCGGATGAATGTCGCCCCCAAATTTCTGGTGGTACATGCTTACGGTACGGCGGTGAAATTTCCGAAATAAAAAAATTTAATTTAGGGGTTCACATTTATACAAGGATAGTGTAATATATTACTTGTTGTTGAGTTGCCCCGATGGCGGAACTGGCAGACGCGCAGCGTTCAGGTCGCTGTTTGAGAGATCAAGTACAGGTTCGAATCCTGCTCGGGGCATCATGAGACGATTTACAAGAATTATAAAAAATAGGAATCCCGTTAAATTAACGTTTAGCGAGGTTCCTATTTTTTTATGACATGTTAAAAAACAGAAGAAGATCAACTCATTCTGCACATACTTTGTGCATCATCAAACTGCCCCCTCGTCACAAACTCCCCACTTCCAACTGGCTTGTGAAGCTTGAACACGTACGCCCTCAATTTCACACGTGTTGATCCCGCCAGCACCAATCGCGCGTTCTCACCGGTTGTTACCCTGTGATAACTGAGAATTTTCACATAGGCATATCTTTTCATTATCATTTTCATAAAATTTCACTTTCCATTTTGGAATCTTCTGGTATACTTAAGCAGTCTTATCAACCGACTGTTTAATTGACTACTTTAATCACCACGGCCCTATTTGTTTTGTTTCGTTCATTAACTGTGATGTGCTGAGCGAGGATATTTTTTCAACCGGGTGGTAGCCAACCTAATTTCACCACACATACCCTATACGATTCCCATCATTTGATTGCTTGTCGGATGATGGTATTTACCGTGGCTATCACTAAACATTATACTTATCAGTCGATATGCTATATAATTAATCTGATGTGACGTTTAGATTAGATTGTCCGGCAGCCGACTGATTGATGGCCATCTTTACTGGTCATATTCACTTACTACACAAGATGTTTTGCTTGCCAGTGGCAATTTAATTGTATACAATACTCTGGAAAGTAAACGAAAGGAGGCCAATCCAATGGCAGACGTTAATCCTGTCCTGTTGGACGAACAGCTATGCTTCTCAATCTATTCGGCCAGCAAGAAATTTAACCATTTTTACCAAAGCGCCCTTGCGCCCTTCGGTTTAACCTATCCACAATATATTGCAATGCTGGTTCTCTGGGAAAAGGCACCGCTCACCGTACACCAACTTGGTGAACGGCTGGAACTTGATAGCGGGACCCTTACCCCCTTACTGAAACGCCTGGAAAAACAAGGTTGGGTCAGCCGGGTACGGAGTCAAACCGATGAACGCCAAGTCCTCATTCACTTAACTGAAATGGCCACCACGAAGCGTGATGAAGTGTATTCTCGTATCGGCCAATGTCAGACCTTACTGGGCATGACTTCCAATGAGATTGACTCCATGATGTCCGAGCTGGTTACCGTCAAGGAACAACTTGATACGGTCAGTCATCAACGACTGATTGCTAAAAAAGTCGACCAAACTAATTAAAAATGACCAACGCCCCCAGTTTGAGTGCGTTGGTCATTTTTTGGTTAGTGCTGAAAGAGCGTGGCCAGCATCGCCCCAACGGCGATAAGGTTGTTGAAGCCATGCATGATAATGGTCGCCTGTAGCTTATCCGTCCGTCGATAAACATAGGCAAAGGTGCCCCCCATCACGGCATAGATTAGCCAACTAATGGGGTTATTACTCTGATGAACCAGTGAGAAAACGACACCACTGACGATGACTGGCGGCCAAAAGGCCTTGTCCGGGAAGCATCCCCCCACGAGGATTCCCCGAAACGTCAACTCTTCTAAGATGGGCGACGCCAACACGGCCGTCAAGCTCAGCATCACTAAGGTCAGGGTACTGGTTCCCATAATATTTGCAATAACCATGTTATTCTTGGTGCTGGTCTCACCAAACAGCCCCGCATTAACTAAACTCAACACGATCTCGACACCAATCATAAAGGCGTAACCTTTAATCATTAACTGCCAATCCTGACGCGTCAAACGTTGCCAGTGGACCGGATGAACGCGCACATACAGCCAACACCCTAACGCAATGGCAATGGCAAACCCGGCCAAATAACCGGCAGCCCACAGCCCCCGGTGGAGCGCCGTTCCGTGAACCATAAAGCTCAGTGGAATCTGGACCACCGAAACGACGACAATCATAATGAGTACCCACCCAAAATTCCAATAACGCGACTGTTGATCTTTTCGTTGCACGTGATCATTCCCTCTATATCATTTTGTTTTCTTGCTAAACAAACCCCAATCTCCCTTACACTACCAGCATTTCACAGCCCGTAGCCGGAAAACGTGAGAAATTTGCTAAATATTTATATTTTAATAGCATTTTTCACGGTTCTGCGTTACTATAGGGTTGCGGGTAAGTTTGAACTAACCTTCAACTTGCGCGTGAGGCTTCTGTCCTCATTCAACAGACAGATTTCATTTTACTCCCCCAAAGTAGATGAAATTTTTACAACATAATCCCCCAATTATGTTGTAACCTTACTCTTTGGCCATTGCGACTTATCGTAATGGCTTTTTTTGTGCCCATTTTTCAGCGTTTCGGCGGGGCGGTCACTCATCATCATCTTCAAAGGGACGTCGCGGCCACAATTTCCAAAACACCCAGAAATTCACTACCGTTGCCAGTGCCAGGCCACCTAAGCCAAAGAGCACCTTCACCCATCCCACTAGCGCCCAAGCCAACAATCCCCACATTGTCCCGCCAATAATTAGACCGGTCATGAGGACAATTAGAATTGCCGTTACCACTTTCATCGGTGTGTTCTCCCTTCTCATTGTCATGCTAAAAGCTTACCACGTTTCCACCCATTTGCCGACCGCCAATTTTGTCGATCACTTGGTGAAAAATTGGTCGACCCAATCCGAAAAATTGCAAAACGTGCAATCGCTTGCAACGGCGGCATTCAGGCGTTTTATCTCAATGCAAATTGTCAAAAATTAAGGGGAAATAATTGCTTATTGGCAATCGGTAACTTAAGATAAATAGTGAATGAATACGCTAAACAATAGCAGAAAGGATAACGATCAAGCTTGAAAATAATTACATTACACGTTTTAGATGATTCCTTACAAGTGAGCTACGCCCCCACCGGCCATCCCGCCGCGCAACGTCAGTTCACAATTGCATACAATTCGGATCAGGGGATTGGCGAAAATTTGGAAAACCTCCGCGTGAAACTCGTGGGCCTCGACGTCGACGCTGCCGTCATTGACAACGCCCTCAGCTACTCCTTCTCCGATACGGTCGTTGGGATTAATCACCAACGCATCGATATCGGTCTCGCCATTACCAACATGCTCAACATCCCCGTCGTCAGCAGTCAGGCGATTGCCAAACAGGGGCTGGACGCCGCTTTAAAGGCCAAACGCGACTATCTCAGTTGGCACCTCGACTACTACGGCCAGTATCAGGGCAAACGCAACTACGGGCAAGAAGCCATGCTGACCGTGGGCAACGGTTTCTTCGGCCTACGTGGTGCCTATCCGGAAGCACACGCCGATCGGGACAATTATCCGGGACTGTACAGCGCCGGCCTTTACGATCAGCTCACGACCAATATTAATGGTCGTCAGGTGACGAACGAAGATCTGGTCAACCTTCCGAATGCCCAGGCTCTGACCTTTGGCGTCGACCATCAGAATCCCTTTCAGATTAGGGCCAGTGACATTCAGGACATTTACCGGAGCCTCGACCTACACACCGGGGCACTGACGACCACGATGCTGGTTCAGCTCTCCACGGGCCACAGTCTCCAGATCAAGTCGACTAAGCTCGCCAATATGCAGGATTGGCACCGCTTGAGCATTCAGTACAGCGTGACCCCCCTCAACTTTGCCGGGTCCCTGCAGATTTACTCCGAGATAGATGGTAGCGTTATCAACGCTAACGTCGACCGGTACGCCGCCTTCGATCAACGCCACATTCAAGTCACGGGAACGGGCCAGCAGCCCGATACCATCTACCTTGAGGGTCAGACCCGGACGTCGCAGGTTGCCTTTATTCTGGGCTCTCACCTTACCGGACCTGGTCAGCCCCTCCCCGCACCCCGTGATGTCCGACCCAATGCCGAGCAACACATCCAACAGATGCGTTCGGTCACCGTTCAGCCCAACCACACGTACACCTTTGAAAAAAACGTGGTGCTCTTCACGAACCGTGAAACGCATAGTGACTTAATGACGGCGGCGCGCGCAGAATTGCCTAAGACCGGATTTGCCGATTCATTGAAGCGCAACACCGCCTACTGGCAACACCGCTGGCAAGACGCCGACATCCAGATTACCGGCGACATTACGGCGCAGAAGTTAACCCGGGTCAACTTGTACCACCTCTTCATTTCCACTCAGGCCATCGCCTCTGGCAAGATTGACGCGTCGGTTAACGCCCGCGGTCTCGACGGTGAAGCCTACCGCGGCCATGTTTTCTGGGACGAAATGTTTGATCTGCCGGTCTACGCTCTCCACGACCCTCAGCTGGCAAAACAACTCCTGATGTACCGGTATCGTCGGCTCCCCGCGGCCAAGCAAAACGCCAAGCAGGCCGGATTCGCCGGCGCCATGTATCCTTGGCAATCCGGTGCGGTTGGTGATGAACAGTCTCAAGTGGTTCACCTGAACCCCCTGACAAACACCTGGGATCCCGACTACTCGTCCTTGCAGCGACACATTTCATTGGCCGTGGCCTACAACGTCATCATGTACACCCACATTACCGGTGATCAAGCGTTTATGACCGACTACGGTCTCGAAATGTTGGAAGAAATCGCCCAGTTTTGGCTTAGTAAGGCCACCTTTGACGATCAGACGAAGCGTTACACCATTGATCAGGTCATGGGACCCGATGAATTCCACGAGAATTATCCCAATTCCGATGCCACCGGTCTCAGCAACAACGCCTACACCAACCTGATGGTCACCTGGCTCTTCAATCGGCTACGCGACTTGCGGCACCACCTGCCCCAAACCAAGGTTCAGGCGGTCGATCAGAAGACTGGCTTCACCCAAGACGTCGCCGAGAAAATGCATAACGTTAGTCACCATTTGAAGCTCGATATCAATGAGGACGGCATCATTGGCCAGTTTGAGGGTTACTTTAAGCTTCCCCAACTGGACTTCAGTAAGTACCAGAAGAAGTACGGTGACATTTCTCGGATGGACCGGATCTTGAAGGCCGAGGGGAAGACCCCCGACGCCTATCAAGTTGCCAAGCAAGCCGATGCGTTGATGGCCTTCTATAGTCTGGACGCTAAGACCGTGATGGGCTTGCTCAAGCAATTGGGCTACGAGCTCCCCCAACAGGCACTCTTGAAGAACCTGCAATTCTACCTCGATCGGACCACCCACGGGTCCACCCTTTCTCGCATCGTCTACGCCGTTCTCACCGCGATGGCCGGGAACATGGACCAATCGTGGCAACTCTTCTCGCAGGCCCTGTTATCGGACTATTACGACATTCAGGGCGGTACCACTGCCGAGGGGATTCACCTCGGCGTCATGGGCGCCGTCACCCTGATGTCAACGCGCCACTACGCCGGTGTCGATGTCCTGGCCCCAGAGATCACCGTGACGCCGCATTTGCCAAAACAGTGGCAGGCGCTTCGTTTCACGCAACTGGTGCGGGGCATTCGTTATCACTTCGAGATCGACCATCATCAAGTCAACGTCACGGCCGACCACGCCACCACCCTAACCATTGGTCAACACCAAGTTTCACTAAAACCGCAACAACCCGCAACTATTTCATATTAAGGAGTGTTTTTTCATGACAAAGTTCGCTGATATTAAAGGATTCGTTTTCGATTTAGATGGCGTCATCACCGATACATCGGTGCTTCACGGCAATGCTTGGCACCAACTCGCCGACTATCTCGGTGTTGCCTGGAGCGATGAACTCGCTAACGGCCTCAAGGGAATTAGCCGCATGGACTCTTTGGAAATGATTCTGAAGGCCGGTGGAAAGGAAAACGACTACACGCAGGCCCAAAAGGAAGAACTCGCCACTAAGAAGAACACGAATTACGTGGCCGAGGTCGACAAGATGACCCCCGCCAACATTCTGCCGGGGATGAAGGCCTTTCTCGACGATCTACGGGCGAAGGGCTACCAGTTATCCCTGGCCTCCGCGTCCAAGAACGCCCCACGAGTCCTCAGCAAATTGGAACTGGCCGACTACTTTCCTAAGGTTGTCGATCCCGCTAGCCTGACGCACGGCAAGCCCGATCCCGAAATCTACACCAAGGGCGCCGAACTCTTGAATTTGCCCGCCGCACAATGCATCGGGGTGGAGGATGCCGCGGCCGGTGTCCAAGCCATCAACGCGGCCGGTGAAGTCTCACTGGGTATTGGTGACGCCACGGAATTAGGGGCCGCTGACATGGTCTTTGCCGACACGGCGGACGTCACGTTAGCCAATATCGCTAAGAAACTCGGTTAATCACTTCATTGGGTCTTATGGACAGTTGCGGCTAGACCGTGGCTGTTCTTTTTAGTTGGCAGCAAAGGCACCGCCTACTTAATACTAATGGCAAAATAGCGGATTTTGTTGCACGGTGGCGGATGGCTTTAGGAAAACTTACGAAGTGGGATGACCACCCTGTGCAATCCCACAATAAAACGGCACGTCCGCCAGCCCCACCACGAGTTGTGGGGCTGGCGGACACGCCGTTTTTTGATGTGCTATTTTTCATGATTATTATTGAATCAGTCCGAAGTGCCGTAACCCCTTGACGATCCCATCGTCCATGTTCCCGGCGGTGACGTAAGCGGCCTTGTTCTTCGCCTGAAAGACGCCATTGCCCATGGCAACCGGAATATCCACCTCGTCAAACATTTGCAGGTCGTTCAGGCCATCCCCGAACGCATAGGTCTTAATCCCGGTCAGCCCCGCCTCCTTGAGGAAGGTCCGAATTCCCGTTTGCTTGGTGACCCCGGTCTGCATGGTATCGAGTGCTCGTGGATTGTTGCGGACGAAGGCTAACGTCCCCGCAAACTTTTCCTGATAACGCCGTTCTTTATCACGGTTAAAGACGTTGAGAAAGTTAATCTCTTGGTGTTGGTACCACGTCGGGTCCACCTGTGCATCCAACCGCAGGAGTTTGAAATTATCAGTGGTGTCCTGATTGGCCTGACTCAATCGGAAGCCACGATTGTTAAAGTAGCCCAACGGATCGCCCTGTTCCTTCGCAAAGGCCGTGATGGCCTCAAGGGTCTCTTGGGGGATGACCGCGGCCGTTAATTTTTTGCCCTGATACTGCACATAACTCCCGTTGGCACTGACTACGGCGTCAATACCCGTTGCATCGAGGACGTATTGAATTTCAAAAATGTTTCTTCCAGTCGCAATAACTGGTAGAATATGATGTTGTTGCATTTCATGAATGGCTGCGACACTTGTCGGTAAAACATTCTTGTCGTCGTCAAATAAAGTCCCATCCAGATCAAAAAAGACGATTGCTTGATACATTTAATCAACCTCCTAAATCCACTAATACCAACGGTTTCATTATACAACAATGACCAATGGACTGGAAATGACGGCATTTTTTCTTCCCGGCAGATGTAGTAGTCAGTCATTTTATGGTACACTATATCTTGTATTTCTAATAAAAGAGGGGCTATCATGGTGATAATTACAGCTGGAATGATCGGGGTCGGTAAAACAACCCTAACTGGAAAAATCGCATCACACTTAAACACGCAAGCATTCTTCGAACCGGTCGGTGATAACCCGGTATTACCACTCTACTACCGGGATCCAAAGCAATACGGTTTCTTGCTTCAAATCTACTTTTTGAACAAGCGCTTCAGTATGATCAAGCGCGCGCTCGCGGACGATAACAACGTCTTAGACCGCTCAATCTACGAAGACGCCCTGTTCACGCGAGAAAACAACGCCGAAGGAAACATCACGGACACCGAGCTTGAGGTCTACTTACAACTCCTCGACAATATGATGAACGAACTTGATGAACTGCCAAAGAAGGCACCAGATTTATTGGTTTACGCGGACGCAGACTTCGACACCATTCTTCACCGGATCAAGAAGCGTGGCCGTGACTACGAACAATTCGACAACAACCCTGAACTCGAAGCCTACTACAAGAAGATGTGGACGGCTTACCAAGGTTGGTTCGCCGATTACGACATCAGCCCTAAGATCAAGATTGACTTACAGAAGTACGACCTTGACCAACCAGGCAACACTGAAATTGTATTAGGCCAAATCGACGATGCCTTAAAGAGCATTCGTACCGACACCCCGGCCTAAATAACTTGAAAAAAGCTCCCGCAAACCACTGGGTTTGCGGGAGCTTTTGTGTCTAGTGATCCGCCGTCTCGGACGGCAACAGAATAATCTGACTGTCGCCATCATCGTAAGCCAATACCGTCTCCGGCAACTCGGGTGTATAGGCGAAATTGGTATCAACCCCTGCACTTAGCGCGCCAGGATGATTGTTCGCATCCATTTGAACGTATTCAAACGTTGTCGTCCCTTGATTGTTGTGAAGTTTAAACGTCAATAAATTCTCCAACGGGAAGACCCCTTGAAGATCGTGGTCGATAATCTTCCAAACGGCGTCGATCATGTCGCCGGGTAGAACCGCAACGGTGCCATAACTGGCATAACGTGCATGATTTTTTTCGAACATTTTCTTCGCCTCCACTCTCGGTCATTTAGAACCATTATACCTTACTCCCCTTTAAAACGGGAATAATTACGCTTGGTGATCGCTAAGGCTTTGTGTTTCTCGGCGATCAAAGACGTTGACCACAAAGGACAGCACGATCAGCAACGCCCCCGCAATGAAGATCAGGTGTAACCCTTGGTACAGGATACCATGTAACGTCGGTAAAAGGTGGGCTGGCAACGCTTTAGCCGTCTGTGGGTTAATCAACTTATTCATCATTGCCATGGAAGTCCCGGCATGACTCGCGACCCCGCGTGCCATGGCGACGTTCATGATAATTCCCAGGATGGAGACCATCACCGTCTGTCCCAGAGTCCGAGCCAACGTGTTGAATGATGTCGCGACCCCAATCTCATCGACGGCCACCTTGCTCTGTACCGTAACGGTAGTGGTGGTAATCGTAATCCCAAAGCCAGTCCCACAGATGGCGGCAATCACGAAGAAGCTCCAGAATGGTGTGGTTGCGGGAATAACGGCCATCGTAACCGCCCCAATCAAAACCAACGTCAGGCTAATATTAACGATTTGGTAAGGTGACCGCTTCATCAATAATTTCCCGGCGATAAAGGAACCCACAATCCACATCAGAGAACTCGGGGTAATCGCAAACCCGGCCTCGGACGCCTTCAGGCCGAGTAGCCCCTGCGTCCAGGTTGGCAGGTAGACCTCAAAGCCCATAATAAACCCACTCAATAGCGCTGCAATTAAGTTTTGCACCACGAAGGTTCGGTTGCTAAACAATGCCATGGGAATTAACGGGTCGTTCACCCGCTTTTCCTGGCGAATGAACGCCCAAAACGCGATGATGGCCACGATAAAGCCGAAGACCACCCACATCATGTTCAGGTCACCTTCACCGAGCAACTGGAATGTCAACATAACCGCTAGTAGGCCCACGGATAGCCAAATACAACCGGCCCAGTCCATACTGAAGGCCTTACGTTGGGTGTTTTCATTCAGATAGACCCAAATCAAGCCCATCGTGATGATCCCAATCGGAATGTTGATGAAGAAGATCCAGTGCCAACTGAGTTGGTCCACAATGAATCCCCCTAGTAACGGCGCAACCACCGCTGCGATCCCCCAGGCCGACCCGTTGAGACCCATGACGCGCGCGCGTTGTTCCACCGGATAAATATCGGCCAAAATGGTAAAGGAGACCGGCATGATTGCGCCGGCACCTATTCCTTGCAGCGCCCGCCAGGCAATCAGGGTTTCCATGCTGTGGGACATCCCCGATAACGTGGACCCCACGACGAAGATCAATAGGCCCACCAGAAAGACGACCTTCCGCCCCATCGTATCGGCTAATTTGCCATAGATGGGCGTCGCAATGGCACTGGTCAATAAGAAAATCGAGAAGACCCAGTTCATCAGGGCCACCCCCCGTAGGTCCCCCACAATGGTTGGCATGGCGGTTGAGACGATGGTTCCTTCAACGGCGGACATGAACGTTGCCACGAACACGGCAATCGTTACAACTTTAACGTTCGTTTGTTTCTTTTCCATAATTTCCTCCTACCGTTGGGCCCCACCACACAACGAAACTGAGTAGCCAAGCGCGCTACTTCCCAAATTCTGTTTGAAACAGTAATACTTTACATTATCACGGGTCACCGCTAAAAATACAACCCCTGAAGGCAAGAAACCAGTGAAGGGGCTCAAACATGTCAGATCAGCGACGGACTTAACGTCGCCTCGACCGGCTTAAGGTAATACGCAAACTCGACCTGTAAAAAAATCCCACTAGCCGGCTACAGAGCCAGGCTAACGGGATTTGAACGTTACTTATCGTTTATGTGGGACTTATTTGCAGGCCGCCTTTAACGCATCGACCTTGTCGGTGTGTTCCCAAGGCAAGTCAATGTCGGTCCGACCAAAGTGACCGTACGCAGCGGTTTGCTTGTAGATTGGCCGCTTCAGGTCCAGCATCTTGATGATTCCGGCTGGGCGCAGGTCAAAGATCTGACGAACGGCTTGGGCCAATTTAGCCTCCGAAACCGTCCCAGTACCAAACGTATTGATGGAAACGGAAACGGGTTCCGCTACCCCAATGGCGTAGGCAATCTGAACTTCACATTCGCTGGCCAACTTGGCAGCCACGATGTTCTTGGCGATGTAGCGGGCGGCGTAACTAGCCGACCGGTCCACCTTCGTGGCGTCCTTACCGGAGAAGGCTCCCCCACCATGATGGGCGGCGCCACCGTACGTGTCCACGATAATCTTCCGACCCGTCAACCCGGCATCCCCTTGAGGACCCCCGATGACGAAACGACCGGTAGGATTAATGAAGTACTTGGTCCGATCATCCAACAACTTGGCTGGAATGACTTCCTTAACGACCTGATCGATCACATCTTGCCGAATCTGATCCAACGTGACGTCGGGATCGTGCTGGGTACTTAGAACCACCGTGTCGACCCGCAATGGCTTGCCGTCATCGTCGTATTCAACGGTGACTTCCGCCTTAGCGTCTGGCCGTAAATAGTCAATGGTGCCCATCTTCCGTAAGCTGGCAATCCGCCGCATGAGGGCGTGACTGAGCGTAATCGGTAGTGGCATTAATTCCGGGGTCTCATCAATGGCATAGCCAAACATAAGGCCTTGATCTCCGGCACCAATCTTATCTAATGGATCTTCGTCCCCTTCACGCGTCTCGTAGGAGTCATCGACCCCCTGCGCGATATCGGGCGATTGTTCATCGATAGCGACCAAAACGGCACAGTTGTCGCCGTCAAAGCCATATTGGCCGTCCGTGTACCCGATTTCCTTAATCGTTTGACGGACAACCTTTTGGATATCGACATAGGCCTTCGTTGAAATTTCACCGAAAACCAGCACTAAACCGGTGGTCACGGACGTTTCACAGGCCACCCGAGAGTCCGGATCTTGGGCCAATAAGGCGTCCAAGATGGCATCGCTGATCTGGTCGGCGATTTTATCTGGATGTCCCTCTGAGACGGATTCTGATGTAAATAAATGTCTTTCTTGCAATGGATATTCCCCCTAGATAGTGTTGACGACGAGTTGACCGATAATCTCGCGTCAGTCGGTTACAAGGCAGCTTCACTGAGATGCGTGAATCCTATCGGGAATTGACTCATAACTTAAGCATTCTAACATAGATTACGGACCGTTAAAAGAAAGCACCCGTTTTTTTTGAAAAGAATGATTGACCACGCACGAAACAATATCTATTATAAAAGACAATACTAAAATTTGTTGAAATGGAGCGATTCCATGAGTCCAATCATGGCCTTCTTTAAAAATCGAACGGTCCAACAACTGTTCATCTTTGCCTTTTTTCAAAATATTCTCTGGTGGGTCGCCGGCTCGACCGCGTCCACAGGCACTCCGCTCGCGACCGACGTGAAATTTTATCTGGGCGGCTACGGCATGCTGCTAGCGGCCGGTTATTTTTTAATCCTCAACCGGCAATTTCAGTCGCACATTGGACCCATCCTGGTCGTAGCGGCTGCGACGTTGGGACTACTTGCTGCGCCACATGACCATTTGATTCAGCTATTCGCCCTGTTACTTTGCGTGTTCTTGGTGCTCGCCTGCATCCCCCAACTGGGACTACAATCGGCTTACGGTCTCATCGTTTTCAGTTTTTTGGCGGGTGGCGGCGTCCCGGTCATCCTCTTCTTCTTACGTAACCACTACCTGGCCATGCAGTTCCTGTTGCCTTTGCTTCCTCTGGTGGCCAGCTACCTGCTGTTCTTCGAGAGAAACTATTTACCCGCCGACCGTGACTGGCGCTGGACACTGGTGACACCGGCCGTTCTGGTAATCACCCTGTTCATTTCAGGGTTTTCATGGCGACACGTTATCGCCGCAATCTTCGCCCTCGCCTTCTGGTGGCTTCAACCCAAGATCAACGTACGCTATCGGCTGGTGACAACGAGTGTCGCGCAGTTAATTCTCGGCCTGCTTATCTTCGACTGAATTGCCCGTCGTTAATTATTTATTGATGTAATTTTAAAGTTTCGCTAAGCTCTGTGATAATCGGTCCTGTTCCACGATGTCCCGTGTTAAAATGGGGCATCATTAAAATTGGAGGAACCCCTATGCCTGAAATCAAAGTGATCGGTGACATCCTCAGCGGTAAGTTTCAGCCAACCTTGACTGGGAATACCATTGTCGATG
Organism: Lactobacillus sp. HBUAS51381; assembly: GCF_012641095.1. GTDB lineage: Bacteria > Bacillota > Bacilli > Lactobacillales > Lactobacillaceae > Levilactobacillus. The sequence goes on along the minus strand of NZ_JAAVSC010000019.1, from coordinate 3,624 downwards.
CTGCCCTGATCGATCGCTTTTGTCAGAGCCTGATTACCGCCCTGTCCCTATCACCCCAGTCCGTTCGCGCTGAACACCACTGGGATTTGCAGATTGACCCAACGACCATTTACGTTGTAGATGCGGATATTCTTGCCGCTAGTGGCCATCAGCGCCGACTAGCCAATATTGTCCCCGTCAGCCACACCGAGCTCTTACGCGGTCAAATTGGCGCAACTAAACGAAGATTAGCGACAATCTTAGCGGCCCAATCATCAGCAAACTAATGAATCCAACCTCACGACGATTGTGGTTGGATTTTTTTAGTTTTCGGTTAACCCGCTGTCATCAAAAAGCGTGAGCCCAAGGATGTCCATCCTCTGGCTCACGCTGAGCATTTAATTTAAGTGAAATCCCTGATGTGTAGCAACGAGTCACGCAACCAGAATGTGCGAACTTCTAAGCGTTGCTGAAGGAGCATCAATCCATCGACGAAGGGATAGGGTTGCCCGTTGACATAGAATTGGGACTTTTGCCAATATAAATGCCGGTTCTGAATATCGAACGTGCGGCGTAACTTGTATCCCAACTTTTCGTAGGTAATCGTCTCCACCGCCGTTCCCAGCTCAATGGCACACTGGTCAGCCCGTAAGAGCTCCGATGAGGGGAAACTAAGCTTGCGGTGTGACTTGCGATCCCAGAACTCCAATTGGTAGGTCACGGCCACCGACTTTTGTAAAAAGTGACCGATGTGTTGAAAGAAGTTTAACCGAAAATGCGTTAAGTCACTGACGTCTTGATAGAACAAACGCTGGTGTTGATAGTGATTCAGAGGTTCGCGCAACTGACGCTCAACCTCAATGGTCAGTTGACGGTGAGCCTGACGGGAAGCTAAGAAACGGTCAATAATGTCACGATCCTGGTTCGATAATGGTTGCTTACGCATCTCTTGGGATGTGAAAGTTCGTGGTGGGTTATTGTCGTCAGTCATAGTTACTCCTTTGTAGGGCCCCTTAGTAGGCCTCCGTAAAGTTACTTTAGCACGTCAGACGTATAATTAACAGTTAATATTGTTTGTGAGTTTTTCTTCATACTCAGTTAACCAACGGATTATTCATTATTCGGATTGATAAGGGCCTGTGAGCGAATAAATAGCCGAAAATGCGTGTATTTATTCAAAAATTTAATCAGCTTAGGCGGTCAAAAATCGTTGAATTTTCTTCGGATTTTGACAGCATTGTATTTCTTGGCTAAAACCGGTAACATGATGGTCAAGAACCTTGAGGAGGATGAACATTATGGCAGAAATTTTAGTCACCACGACGGAAAGAATTCCCGGTCAGGACTACGAAGTTCTCGGTGAAGTCTTTGGTCTAACGACGCAGTCTAAGAATATCATGCGCAACATTGGCGCTTCCCTGAAAAACGTGGTGGGTGGTGAGATCAAGGATTATACCAAGATGTTGAATGAATCGCGGAACATCGCCATCGAACGGCTACGCACCAACGCGGCTGCGATGGGTGCCGACGCCGTGGTGATGATGCGGTTTGATTCCGGGTCCATTGGAACGGATATGCAATCCGTGGCCGCCTACGGAACAGCCGTCAAATATAAATGATTACCCCACATTCAGCGATGTGTTACCATTGAATGTTCGTTACGCTTTAATATAATTTAGTTTATAAAAATAGTGGTTAAAGTGACTCGAAAAAAAGAGTTCTACTTTAGCCGCTATTTTTTTGTCTTCAAATCAATTTGTGAAGGCGCTTTTTTTATGATTTTTCAAGTGGCCACAATGCCCGATGTGTAACGATTTTCGCGGTGTTGGCGGCCTTTTTTGCCCATTTATATCCACATCGACAAGATTGTCCCCCGGAAACTATCCACACTCGACATTATGGCATAACTACTCTTCCATGACCCGATTTATACTAACGATAGTCAATAAGATATTACACAACCGAATTGTAAAACGTTCGGAAATTAAGAAAGAGGTCATTCAAATGTTAAAGAAAGTTGTGAAATGGACAGTTTTAGTCGTTGCCACTATCGTCCTCACCCTTGCCAGTTTCAGTTCAACAATCTTAGCTTCCGCTAGCAAGCCAACACCATCCTGGGGGAGCTGGGATGATACCACCATTACTTACAAGACCAACACGTCTTCCAAGTACTACAAGAGTGTTTGGAAGAATGCCGTTAAGCGGTGGAACAAAGTCGGTGTCGTTCAGTTAAAGGCTGCTAAGAGCGGCGAAAAGGCTGACATCACCTTAACTTCTTCCGAGTCATTGAGCACCAAGAGTGGTAAGCTGGCTGGTTACACGAACTACTCCTACTTAAAGAAGAGCAATAACAACCAGATTGTTTCTGCTAAGTCCACGTTGAACCGGAGCCTGTTAACCAAGTACGGTTACACGAAGAATCAACGGACTAACGTTGCCACCCATGAAATTGGCCATGCCTTGGGCCTGAGCCATTCCGGCGACAAATCCAGCGTGATGTATGCATCTGACCGTTACGCTTCCATCGACCGGCAAGACAAGGTTGGGTTACAAAACGCCTACAACGATTAAACCTGAACGACTGAACAACTTTCTTATTTGACTGATAGATAGATCCTGGCTGGTCCGGCCGGGGTCTTTTTTTGCGCCAAATGTGCTGACTAGTCATGGATGAGCTGGCAGCTCTTGATAGGCTTCCCAAAGCAGAACTCCGCTCCTCACTGCTTCTTATTTGTCTTGTCTAAAGCTCTCCGTTAACGTCGTCTGCCACAGCTTGGCTCACCAGTGCCGTTTACAGATGAACCGTGGCTGGATTTGACCAAGCTTGACACTGACACTGGCTGAACCTCCCCCTCTCCGCCACTATACGCCGGAACCTCGCTGCTTGCTAAGTTGGGCGCATGCTTCGGTACGCACCATGGTTTGTCGACCTCCCTATGCCAGCAAGAAGATACAATCAGCGTAGACTGAAGATTGCCTGATCCAGGCCGACGTGTGGGGTTGAACCCCACCTCCGGGATTGGCTTGTAAGCAGCCTATCCGGTCATTCGGTTCTCTCGACATCGCGCTTGATGGCTGCAATCGGCCGTTAGAGGTGTATCTAGGTTGGGGGTTGGTAAATTAATCGACCAAGCTCTTGGGCCCTGAGCGCCACCATTTTGGGGGACTTCGGACGGCATTTCTCAGTCTCAGTGACATTTTCCCATCTATAGTTAACGGCCGTTACAGCCTTATTTTGGGATCGCCAGGCAGCACACAACCGCTGTTTAATTCTACTAGTCGACTACTGTTGGTCCTGGAACGTTGACCTTGCAAATTCGCTTACGATGCAAACGGACTTACAGGGACTAAATCATGTAAGCCAATAGCACTCCCCGTAGAAGAAGCGCTCTGTGCTTAAACAGTACGGTCACAACTTGATCTGTGTCGACTGACGAATTCAGCAGCACTCTCTATTGTCGAATGAGCCAGTCTTCCCACAAGTCTAAAGCCACCTAGCCAATGAACATGGGGGCCGACCCTAAACACGTTCGCTGACCATTAATAGGTAAGCACCTAATAACTGACCGTCTATGATTGATGGTCGCAAAACGATATGATTACCTCATCAAATAAATTGGTGAGGTTTTTGTTATGGATAAACCA
>NZ_JAAVSC010000018.1 GCF_012641095.1 Lactobacillus sp. HBUAS51381 | reverse complement strand
AAGGATTCATCTAGTATTCGGAATCAAAAAGGTTGCCTAATCACAATGCGATTAGGCAACCCTATACAGCAGATTACCAACAACAGTTGACAAAGAGCCTCATTGCCTTAGGGGAATGGCTAGTTTTTTTGCGACCAATTAAACATGGCCTGAATATAATTTAATTTGTAAATGGTTTTAATAGACATTGAAATTGACGACAGGTATACTCGGTCTAGACCAGAATTGTTCGATGATGTTAGGTAGCTGGAGGAGGAAATCTTGAAAACGCAGTATTTACCTCAAATGCGATCACGGGTAGCCATTCGGCTTGGAATTGGTCTTATTGTCGGACTAGCGGCAGTTGGGACGATGTCAGTCACCTCACCGGTTCGGGCCCAGACAACGGCTCCCATCAAACCACCGGTCGGCGTTGAACGTGATGACAGTCAGGCGCAAAGTGGGACCTGGGGAACCAGTCAATGGTCACTACAGGATGGTGTCCTCACGATTGGGGCTGGGGAACTGAACAGAACGGAAACCTGGCGTAAATATGCTGATCAAATTCAGGAAATTCGGATTACTGGCCGGGTTGTTTTGCCCGAGCAAAGCTATGATTTATTCAGTGAGCTTAAGCAGTTGCGCCGATTCACCGGAACGGACCTGATGGACACGCATCAAGTGACCAACATGACGTCGATGTTTGAATCTGATGAACAACTGGAAGCTTTGGATTTGCACACTTGGGATGTCCACCAGGTCACAATCATGCGGGGAATGTTTGCCTGGACCGAAAACTTACGGGACCTACGCGTGGGGCCTTGGGATACCTCTAATGTTGAAACGATGGATAGTTTATTCATGTATTGTGGCGCCACACGATTGGATATACGTCACTGGGTCGTGAATAAGGTCACGTCACTGAATAGTGCCTTCTACTCGATGTACAACTTAACGTCGCTTGACCTTACGGATTGGCAGACGGATGAGGTCACGTCGATGTCGTGGATGTTTTGTGAGGACCACAATTTGACGGACTTGCGTCTGGGAGATGGTTGGAATACAAGTCAAGTGACAGACATGACGAATATGTTTTCGGGATCTGGCCTAATCTCACTCGATTTGCGGTCGTGGGACGTCAGCAAGGTGACGACGATGGATGGCATGTTTTGGCGTTGTTATAGTTTAACCACGTTAGAGGTCAACGGGTGGCAGACAGGCAACGTTCAAAACATGTCGAAGATGTTTCGCTACGTTCCGGCGCAGAACCTGGCAGTGGCAAACTGGGATGTCAGTCAGGTGACGAAGATGGATCAAATGTTTGCCCAAACGGGCGTTCAAACGCTTGATCTGCATCGCTGGAACGTGCGTAAGATGGTCAATTTTGAGCAGATGTTTGCTCGGAGTCAAGCGCGCGTCATCAACCTCAGTGGCTGGCAAACCTCACATGCGGGCAGTATGCAGAAGATGTTTTACGCATCGCAGGCACGGGTTCTCGATTTGTCTGGTTTTGATATGTCACGGTTAGATTATGGCAGTGGAGACGGTTTCTACTGGAGCGATGGCCGCGTTGAGCTCATGTTGGCGGCGATGCCTAATCTGAAGGTTTTATATTTGGGACCTAAGACGCTTTTAAAGGATGCCAACCACTATACCGTCGGCTTAGGATTAGGGACGGATGAGGTTCCTAACAAGGCCAATTGGCATGCTGTGGGCAACGGAACCGTGACTCAGCCACAGGGGCCCGTCTTGAGCAGTCAAGCCTTAGAAGAAACGTACACCCCTGCAATGGCGGGGGCGTACGTGCGTGAGATTCCAGCAGAACCGGTCACCATCAATTATCGTGATTTGGCCACGGATGAGGTGATCCACCCGCAGAAGACGTTGTCGGGCAATGTTGGTGCGGTATTTGAAATTAACCCGACCCTAGACGGTTATCAGTATCAGTGGGCAACGCGGGCCTTAACGGGAACCTTTGACAACCAACCGCAGGAAGTGACCTTGTATTATCTTAAAGCGGCGGCGAATATGGGGAGTGTGACCTTTAAGTTCAAGGATAGGTCCGGTAATGATTTGCTTCCAGAGAAGACGCAGATTGGAAAGATTGGGCAAAAGTATGTGATTGAACCGCCAGAGATTCCCGGCTACCGGCTAGATCAAGAGTCACCGGTGCCATCACAGGGCATTTTCACTGAAAAACCCCAGCTCTTGACATTTTTATACTTGGAATTGGGAAAGGTTGAGGTTGATTATGTCGATGAGGAAGGTCGTATTCTGCTGCCAACGCGGACCTTTTATGATGATTGGGGCGCACCATATCAGATAGAACGCTTCTTAAGTGGTTTGGACGATGCACTAGCGGGCTATCGGTTTAAGTCAACCGAGGGCGACTATCCGGGGGATTATGGGCAATACCCGGGAGAAATCGTCTTGGTTTTCGAGCATAAATCGGATCCAGTTCCTAATCCAGACCCGGACCCTGAGCCAACGCCGGACCCAGATCCCGAGCCAACACCGGAACCAACACCGGAGCCAACGCCTGAACCAACACCCCAACCGACACCGGAGCCGACGCCAGAGCCAACACCGGAACCAACACCAGAACCAACGCCTGAACCAACACCAGAACCGGCTCCACTTCCCGAAGCGCCTGACGGCAATCCACCGCTTGAAACGGGGGATGACGGGGATTTGATCCAGGGAGGCAAGCCGGCTCGGCCAACGGCCACTCCGGTGAAGAAGAAACTACGGAAGCCCATTGTTCATCGCGGCCATACGGCGACGCATGCGCCTGCTAAGCAACAGCAACGTCGATTACCGGCGACTAGTGAAGCCAGCAATCGTGGTTGGTTGGCTATTTTAGGCGGTTTACTCCTGACTGTTGTGGGATGGCGCTGGCGTCATCGTGAACGATGACCCCTGAATGTTGTTAAATTTGACCTAGCATGCCTGAAAAGAAGATGAAAGAAGAACCGTAAAGGGAGTTGATGAAGTCATCAATTCTCTTTTTTTACAATCACGCACTTATCAGCAATGGATGTATATTGGCACTGTTAATATTATTTAATCTGAACCGACTAGATATTCACATAAACGCTTAATATAAAAGGAATTATAAGGCGTCCACTTCTTTTATTTAAATAATTGTATATAGTTAAATGTGTTTACTTTAATCGGTGGGTTTGGTAAACTCAAAGCAACAACGGACATTGCGCTAATTTGTCCGATTGGCTAGGAGGATTTGAAGCGGTCATGGCAATCACCACCACGGATTTTGCGACAGCAGTATTGCGCTTAGGACGATATCTACAGGCACGGCGACAAGCCTTAAATCTATCGCAGGCCGCATTAGCAGCGGGTATTTGCGCACAGACGCAGATCAATCGCATTGAACAGGGACAACAGGTGCCCGATGCGACACTGCTAACCCGGTTATGTACGCGCCTGCACTTGCCACTGGGCCAACTGCTCAAGGAAAATTACCCGATTCGGCGATTACCGACTGTTAGCCGTAAGATTCATCGCTTAAGCGATCACCAGCAGTATGGGGCCCTCATGACCTATTTAGACCAGCCACAGCACCTACAAGCGCTGAACACGGATGAAGACCTTAAAACTTACTATTACTACTACGGTTACGCGACGTATCAGGCGACTCATGATTCAGCGACGGCATTGCAACGGATTCGTACGGCGTTGACGATGATGCTCCCGCAACGACCGCGGCGGTATCGAACGCTAGAGCTATTGTTGTTGGCCGTAGAAAATGAAATCCAGGTAACCACGACGCAGCAGGCGGACTTTCGTGGTTTTGAACGGGTTGTGCAAATTATTCGTGAGGAGCGCTTAATCGACCCGCAGGACAATGTGTGCGCCATCTTTTATCAGTACGCGCGGGCCTGTCTGCATTTAGGACAACCCGAACGTGCTTTACCCATCCTTCTCGAAGGCATTGATTGGGCGGTCGCGCATCGTTCACATTACCTCTTAGCGGATGACTATTATCTACTCGTGCAAATCTATGCGGGTTTAAGCCAACGGCCTCATGTGCGGCCCAGCAAGCTTCTGACATAGAAGGTCAACTTAAATCGTCTGTCAGGGGGAATGACCAATGATGAGTGAATGGGTGGCCATTCAAGAAACGCTCTTTTTAAGGCATGATGGGCTACGGGAAACACCGCCAATGTCTGCGACGCCGGCGGTCGATGGAACGCGGCCAATTAGTCACGATCAGCGTTAAATGCCTATCACAACCAATTTTTTAAATTAATTTGGAAAAATAAAAAACAGATGCCGACATTTTGCGGAGTTAAGTCATGTAGCGTAAGGCAGCACCCGTCGGTCGGCCCCGATTTGCGTAACCAAATGATTTATGCTATACTACTAGCTTGTGAGTATCTGGCTTTCGCTAGAGTCTCTCCTTGCTTCCGCATTGCAGCGGGGGCCTGAAGTCCATAAGGAGGTGTAACATTCATGGAAACTACTAAATACGAAATTACCTACATCATTCGTCCAGACCTTGACGATGCCGCAAAGACCGCTTTGGTTGAACGCTTCGACAAGTTGCTTAAGGATAACGGTGCCGACATCCTTGACTCAAAGGATTGGTCCAAGCGTCGTTTTGCTTACGAAATTGGCGGTTTTAACGAAGGTATCTACCACGTTATTACGTTAAACGCTAATGACGATACAGCATTAAACGAATTTGACCGTTTATCCAAGATCAATGACAGCATCTTACGTCACATGATCGTTAAGCGCGAAGATTAATTTGACTTTAAACTTTTAAATTTGAGAGGAGTTATTCAGCAATGATCAACCGAGTAGTACTAACTGGCCGACTGACACGGGATGTTGACTTACGATACACCCAAGGCGGTGCTGCTGTTGCCACGTTTACCTTGGCCGTTGATCGGCGGTTCACCAACAAATCTGGTGAACGGGAAGCTGATTTCGTCAGTTGCGTCATCTGGCGCAAGTCCGCGGAAAACTTTGCGAACTTCTTCCACAAGGGTTCCCTTGTCGGTATTGAAGGTCGGATTCAAACCCGGAATTACGAAAATCAACAGGGCCAACGCGTTTATGTCACCGAAGTTGTTGTCGAGGACTTTTCGTTCCTCGAACCACGTTCTCGTAACGCGAACAACAACGCCGGTAACAATAACTACGGCGGTAACCCAGCGAATAATGCTCCTCAACAGAATCAGAATCAAAATGCCAATCCATTTACGAGTGGGAACCCGTCCTCGACGGCCCCAGCGCAAAATCAGAATCCGGCAGCAAACAACAACGGCAACAATGCTGGGAATAACTCGGCTGATCCGTTCGCGAATACTGGCGATTCAATTGACATTTCCGATGATGATTTACCGTTCTAAACACTAAAATACGAGGAGGGAATTTCTCATGGCAGGACAACGTCGTGGCGGCCGTCGCCGTCGTAAGGTTGACTTTATTGCAGCCAACCACATCGAATACATTGATTACAAGGATACTGACTTATTACGTCGGTTCATCTCCGAACGGGGTAAGATTTTACCACGCCGGGTAACTGGTACTAGTGCCAAGAACCAACGGAAGTTAACTATTGCTATCAAGCGTTCACGGATCATGGGCTTAATGCCATTCGTTAGCGAAGAGTAGTCGATTAAGAACTGACACTTTGGTGTTGGTTCTTTTTTTTTCGACAATTATCCTCCGCCAGCGCCATGTTGAAGGGCATGGTCTACTTTTTTATGGTAGGACGAATTGTCAAACAAACACGCGACGGGAAGCAGTGAAATTAACTGCATTCTGTCGCGTGTTTGTTAGTTACGGTCAAACACTACCCTAACGCCAAATTAAAGATGTATTTGGCTTAGCTTATGGTTGGATTTCAGTAGACTGAAGGTATCAACTTAGTATTGGAGGTCTAGGAAATGATTACTGCTTTTGCAAGTCCCGCAACGTACGTTCAGGGAACTCGGTTACTGCCTCACGCCGCCCGGTATATTGCGCCGTTTGGGGATCACGGGCTCATGATTGCGGATGATGTGGTTTGGGAATTAGTTGGGAGCCAGTTCTACCGCTATTTAACAGCGGATGGATTAAAGATTGAACATGTTCATTTTAAGGGTGAAAGTTCGCCGGAAGAGATTGCCCGGATTCAGGCCATCGGGCAGCAACAGGATGCGCGGTTCGTCATTGCCCTGGGTGGTGGCAAGACCAACGACACGACCAAGGCGGTTGGCGACAAGCTTCACGTTCCGGTCGTAATCGTGCCCACGCTGGCCTCTAACGATTCGCCTTGTACACGGTTGAGTGTTCTCTATTCGGCTAACGGGGAGTTTCTCAAGTATCAATTCTATGATAAGAACCCGGACCTGGTGTTGGTCGATTCGACCGTGATTGCCGGTGCCCCGGTTCGCTTCCTGATTGATGGCATTGCCGATGCCCTGTCGACCAACGTTGAGGCCCAGACCATCGCCCGGGCCCGGACGACGACGTTACTGCCTTTACAGACGGGACAGACGGCGGCGGGCCTCGCGCTAGCCGAGAAATGCGAAGCGCTTCTCTTTAAATACACGCATCAGGCGGTGGCCGCAGCCAGTAATCACGTGGAAACGCCAGCCCTGGGGCACATCATTGAGGCCAATATTCTCTTGAGCGGGGTCGGTGCCGAAAGTTCTGGCCTAGCCGCAGCGCACAGCTTTCAAAATGGCTTGACGGCGTTATCGGGAGATGTTCACCGACTCTCACACGGGCAGAAGGTGGCCTTTGGGACGCTGGTTAATCTGGTTCTCGAGGGCGCCAGCGATGCTAAATATCAGCGCTATCTGGACTTTGAAGCCGACTTGGGTCTGCCTACCACGCTGGCAGACCTGCATTTGGACGAAGCGACCGATGATGAGCTGATGCAGGTGGCCAAACTCACCACGCAGCCGGGAGAAACCATTCATAACATGGGATTCGCCGTAACCGCACGCGATGTGTTCTGCGCGATCAAAGCCACGGATGAACTATCGCGTCAGCTATTGCGTCAATATTGAGCTATAATCCCGGCCTTACCTGACTTAGAGCGCTCATTAAGTACGTTTATTCAAGTTGGCCTTTAGTCGAGGACCTTCTGCTCCACGCGGGCTAGGACAGCTTAAGAACTGAGGAAGTCTTCCTCAGTTTAACGAAAACAGAATCAATGTCAAATGGTAAATCGTTAATATAACGAAATAAATATTTGGCGGTCACCAGACCGCAAAAAAACGCAGTGCAAGCGCACCAGGGGTCGGATCCCGTGTGCCTGCACTGCATTTTAACGTGAGTTAGAATTCCCGGTGACCGCCCAAGTAGACCTGCTTATCGGCCTGAACAACGGCGGCAGTGTCGGCCAGTGGATCGGTCTTCAGCACCTGGAAATCGGCGAATTTTCCAACCTCAAGCGTCCCGTATTCCTGATCCACGCCCATCAGCGCGGCGGAATTTAACGTGGAACACTGGTAGGCCTGTGCGGGAGTCATCCCCAGTTTCGTCAGCAGGCCAAACTCCTCGGGGGTCAGGTCAAAGCCGTTGAAGGGGGTGCCGGCGTCGGTTCCACAGGTGAATTTGACACCGAGCTGGAAGGCTCGTCGCATGTTGACGTAGGTGTCATCCAGCGCATCGGCGGCCTTCTTGACCTCCCAGTCGGGCAATACGCCGGGGCCTTGTTCGGGGATGACCCATTCGGCGATCAGTGTCGGCGTGAGGTAGGTGCCCTGCTTGACCATCTGCTTGGCCTCGTCCTCGGTGACGTAGAAACCGTGTTCCACGGAGTCTACGCCGGCATCCAGGGCATTTTGAATCCCCGGATTCCCCTCGGCATGCGCGGCCACAACCCGCCGCTTGTGATGGGCCTCTTCCACGGCGACGTGCATTTCGGCCACGGAGAGTTGTGCATCCTCCATGAAATCGTTGGGGGTCATGACGCCACCGGTTGCCATGACCTTGATGCTTTCCGCCCCGTTCTTAAAGGCGGTGCGGACGGCCTTGCGCATCTCATCTGGAGAATCGACCGCGTGTCCGCCGTGAGGGGAATCACCGTGGCCGCCAGTCATCGAGAAGGCCTTGCCGGAGGTTAACATGTGTGGCGTGTGGGGAAGTTGGCCGGTTTTTTGAAGCTTCTTGAGCTTGATGTCGGCATCGTAGCCGGTCCCACATCCCCGAACGTAGGTGACACCGGACTTGAGCAAGGTTTGCAGGTTGGTGAAGGCGAGGACGCCGGCTTCGGCTTCGGAAGCTTCCTTACCCTGTAGTTCCTGCGGATTGGCAGTGACGTGGACGTGAACGTTCATGAAGCCCGGCATGACGTATTGTCCATTGAGATCAACGCTGGAGTCGGCGGTTGCGGGCGTGCCCTGCCCGCGGTCGACTAATTTGCCGGAATCGTTATCGACGGTGAACCAGGCGTTGGCCTGGTTCTGGTCGTTGGTGCCATCGAATAAGGTGAAATTAAAGAAAGTGGTTTTGGTCATATGAATTCCTCCTGATTATCTAGGTTGTGAATTGATAAGAAATCGCGTCTGGTGGTGCGCCGCACAGACCGAATCTCGCGGGAGACCGCTCACCGGTGAGAACATTTGAGGATGTCAGATCGTGGTGAGGGCTTCGGGAGAAGGGGTACGGGCGGCGTGGACCTGAAAAATAGCGTGCTTCTGAACGGTGTCATTTAAAAGTTGCGGGTCGCAACCACGTTATTTCCAGTAGGCGTAGCGATACTGGGCGGCGTGTAACAGGGTATCTTTCAATCCCCCAACATCCTTGCTGACCAGTTTGGCTTGGGACGGTTGATACAGGGGGATGTACCCCTTGACGGCCATGAGCCGTTGGTTGGCGTCCATCAGCGTGTTGTAACGGGTCAGGCCGGTTTGCGTCTCGGCTTTGGCGAGCAGTTGGTTGAAGGTGGCATCATTCCAGCCGGTGAAGTTTACGGTGTTGTCCTTGGCTGCCAAGTTGAGGAAGTCGGAAGCATCGAGTAAGTTGGTGGACCAGCCCGTCAGATTCAGTTCAAATGTGCCGGCGAAGTCTCGAGCCACGTGTTGGGCGTGGGGAATCGAGGTCGTGGTGACGGTGAGCCCCTTGAAGTTCTTCTCCATCACGGACTGTAGGTAGGCGCCCACGTGTTTGTCGTCATCGGTATCGTCGGTCAGTAGGTTCAAGGTGACCTTGGTCTTGCCGGTGGTCTTTAAGTATTTGGCCCAATAGGTCTTGGCCTTGGCCACGTCGGTCGGCAAGAGGTTGCCTAATTGGCTGGCCATGTCCTCTCCCGTCTTCGGGTTGGCTTGGTCGCCGCGGGGAACGGCGCTGAGCGCGGCCTTGGACCCGTCTTGAAGCACCTTGCTGGCTAAGGTTTGCCGGTTCGTGACGTAGGAGATGGCTTGGCGGAGATCCTCGGAGTTCGTTGCGGCCTTCTTGCTGTTGACGTAGAGGTATTGCAACCGCCCCTGTAACGTCTTATGAAGTTCTTTATTGTTGGCGTTAGCGCGGACGTATTGCCCGCTGACCGTGGTTTCTTGGACCTTACCACTCTTAAACAAGGTGGCGGCGGTGCTTTCATCCTTGGTGACCGCGACCTTCACCTTCTTGATCTTGACGTTCTTGGCGTCCCAGTAGTGGGTGTTCTTGACATAGGTCCACGATGAATTGCTCCCGGTCCAGCCGACCAGCTTGTAGGCGCCGTTACTCATGGTCTTAGTCGCGTTGGTGCCGTACTTTTGACCGTATTTCTTCACGGTGACGGTGTTCAAGGGATAGTAGTCGGAAACGAGATCGTTAAAGTAGGGCACGGCTTTACTCAGGGTGATTTGAAGCTTAGTTTTACTCAGGGCCTTAACGCCAAAGGTGGAGGGATCAGCCTTGCCGTTCTGGATGGCCGCGTACCCTTTAATGGCGGACAGCTTGTTGGCGTACTGGGCCTTGGTCTTCGGGTCGACCCAGCGGCGGAGTGAGGTCACGAAATCCTGAGCGGTGACTTCCTGGCCATTGGCCCATTTGGCCGTCTTCCGCAGGTTGAAGGTATAGGTTTTGCCGTTGTTGGTAGGTTGGACGACTTTGGTGGCGACGCCCGCGACAATTTTACCGTTTTGATCGTACGTATAGAGGCCTTCCATGGTTTGAGAAATGACGCTACCACTATTGGTATCGGTGGCCTTGTTGGGATCGGCCGTGGCCGGTTCGCTCGGTAGGGTGACGTTTAAAGTGCGGTTCTTGGTGGTGTTACCGGCAGCGCTGCCGCAGCCACTCAGGGTGACGAGTAAGAGTAGGACTAACGGCGCGGTTAAAGCAAGATGTTTCATCGAAAAACCTCCTAGAATACCAAATGATTAGAAAATACCTGAGAATAAAAAATGCGCCCCTACGGAAAAAACTCTCCGTAAGGGCGCAATCTGCACGGTACCACCTTATTTTTGCTACTCAAAAAGTAGCACTAGCCATGAACGGCGAGCTTCCTAGAGGGACGTTCCCAGAGTCTAGGATCTACTGGGAGATCGAACCACACTCGCGATTCACTGCATTGATAACGGTTGCGGCCGGTATAGACTTACTTTAATTTCAGCAAACAGCTCCGAAGGGATGTTCGCGCTGGCGACCTTGACCCGCTTGCACTAAACCGGGTTCGCTAACAAGGGATAGCTGGCGTTACTGGACTTCATCATCACTTTTTAATTTTCTAATCATTTGTTAATAATTGCTAGTTTAGCACGGGAATTTAGAAAGTCAACCGGGAATTTAAAATTAAATTGGTCACGGTCGACCATTTTGACGAGACACCTTATGGTAGTGTTTCACATGAAACATTTTTTGTGTGGGTCGCGGTTGGCCGATCGTTGAGGGTAAACACTACCGTTGTCCTCGCAATCTTGGTACACTTAGGCTATTCAAATTTGAGGAGATGTTTTGACCATGCAAACCCGTGCTGTTCCGTACTTTGCCTTTGATCGCGCAAAAGAAGCCATTGCCTATTACGAACGCGTTTTTGGGGCCACCGATAGCTATCGGCTGGCGCCGCAACCAGAACAAGCTAAATTATTTGGCCTACCGACGGATGGGGACTTAACCACGATGACCATGCACGCCGGTTTTACCGTGTTGGGGGTGCGAATTGAATGCGCAGACGCCTTCCAGGGCCACCAGGAACCGTCAGGCCAAGTGGCGGTGATGCTCGACATTAATGGGGATGATCCGGTGAGTGTTCAGGCGGCGGATGACTTCTACCAACGGTTAGTCGATTCCGGCGAGGTGACCATTGATATGCCGTTTGCGACCCAGTTTTGGGGCGACAAGATGGGCCACATCACGGATAAGTATGGGATCTCGTGGATGCTGAGCGTCTCTTCTTGGCAACAGGACTTGGCCCAGACGACGGGGGACTAGCCATGCAATCACGCTTAATTCCTAGCATTTCCTTTGAGAATACCAAGGCGGCGTTGGCCTACTACCAAATGGTCTTTGGAGCGACTGATATTTATCGGTTCAGCCCGGATGCGGCGCAGGCTAAACAGTTTGGTCTGCCAGCGGGAATTAATCTCGACGACCTCACCATTCACGCGGGCTTTAGTGTCTTGGGGACGAGTCTGCAGTGTGCCGATGCCTTTGGCAATCAAGTGACACCTACGACACAGATTGATTTGATTTTGGATATTAATGCAGATGACCCGGCGAGTGCCCAAGTCGCCGAGGACTTCTACCAGCGGGTCAGTGCTTCCGGAACCGTGACGATTGATCGGCCGTTTGAGACGCAGTTTTGGGGTGGTAAGCTGGGCCACTTTACGGATAAATACGGCGTTTCGTGGCTGTTACACGTG
The DNA here is from genome assembly GCF_012641095.1 of Lactobacillus sp. HBUAS51381. Lineage (GTDB taxonomy): Bacteria > Bacillota > Bacilli > Lactobacillales > Lactobacillaceae > Levilactobacillus. The sequence goes on along the minus strand of NZ_JAAVSC010000018.1, from coordinate 45,438 downwards.
ATGCCCTGGAGCCAGATTAAAGATCCGAATGCCTAATCAAAAATGGTCGTCGTTGAAAAACGGCGGCCATTTTAAGGCTTACCACACGAACAGGCCAACGATACCGGCGGATAGTAGAGAAACCAGAATCCCCGATAACAGCATGTAGCCCACGTTCTTGGCAATTAAATCATTCTTTTCTTTATCAACGAGTCCCTTGAAGGCGCCAATGATCATTCCCGTTGTCCCAAAATTGGCGAACGACGTCAGGAAGACCGTTAAGACGGCGCGTAAATGGGGCGTATAGCCGTTAATGACATGGCCGGCGACTTTGCCCATGACCACGAACTCGTTGGTGACCAGCTTGAGCCCCATATCCTGTGATAGGAGCCAGGCTTGATGAACCGGGAATCCCAGCAACCAAGCAAAGGGGAACATGATGACTCCTAGAATACTTTCGAGTGAAAGGGGCTTCCAGATCAGGGCCAACAATTTATCGGCCAGCGCGGCGAGGGCCACGAAGGCAATGACGTTGGCCACAATGATTAACGTCAAGCGTCCGGCAGTCAGAATTGAATCGCCCAGAAATGAGAAGAACGGTTCGCGTTTGCCGTCGCTGTCTTGGCCCTCAGCCCCAACCTTAGCGATCGTATCCTCTGCGGGGGCGACCTGAACGGGATTCAATAGGTTGGTGATGATGATGGCGTTAATCACGTTGATTGGAACGGCGGTCAGGACGAATTGACCGGGGACCATCTGCGTGTAGGCCCCCAGAATAGAAGCGGTAACACAGCTCATGGACATCATGGCTAGTGTTAAATTTCGTTCGGCCCGCATTTGCCGAAGCTGAATTCCGGAAATTGCTAAAACCTCGGTATTTCCCAGAAACATCATCTCAACTGCGAAGAATGACTCAAACCGAGGCTGGCCCGTAATGAAAGATAGGCCGCGGCCAATCCATTTGATAATCCAAGGCAAGACACCAATATACGTTAGAATATCGAAGAGGGGCACAATCATCAGAACAGGGAGGAGTGCGCTGGTAATGAAGTTCATGGAGCCCGCGGTTCCCCCAAATGCCGGCGTCACCCAGTTGGGTAGGGCGAAGACGATTCCTTGGTAGGAGACCTCCACCAACCAGTTAAAGCCATCGGCCGCAGCCTTCACGGCATCCTGGCCGACACTAAAGCTGGTGAAGAACCAGGCCAGGATTAGGTTTAGGGCCAACATGATGCCAATTGACCGCCAATGAATATGCTGTTTATTTTTGGAGAAGAGGAAGCCAATGGCCAGAAAGACCCCCACCCCCACAGCATTGATTGCTAAGTACATGGTTCTATCCCCTTTATCTAGTGATGACTATGCGTACATCCGAATACAGTGTTCGACGAGATCAAAGAAGCCCGCCGTATCGATACCTTTGCCGACCTTGGCATTAGCGGGTTGCCCCAAGACAGCGTTCTCGTCACAGACCGTGCGGCCATATGAGGGGCCCCGGTTGATATCGACTTCGACGAACATGTCCTGCAAGTCGAAGAGCTCGGGAGCAATCAAATAACCAATCGTCGTGGCATCGTGGATGGGACCAGCGGCGAGGCCGAATTCCTCAAATTGGGTCTTCAATGTGAACCGTAAGAGGTCACCGAACAACTTGCCAGCCCGGTTACCCACGGCTTCCATCCGGTCGATGATGTCGGGGGTGCAAATCGTCTGGTTGGTCAGGTCTAAGCCCATCATGACAATCGGGGCACCGGATTTGAAGACCACGTGAGCGGCCTCGGGATCGGCGAAGATGTTGAATTCAGCCGATGGTGTAAAGTTGCCAGTGCCGTAAGCCCCACCCATCAAGACGATTTCTTTAATCTTGGGGATGATTAGGGGTTCCATGCGCATTGCCGTGGCGATGTTGGTCAGAGGACCAGTCGGAACTAAGGTAATGTCGCCGGTACTAGCCATGAGGGTATCGATAATAAACCGCACGCCGTTTTCCGGTTCAGCCGTTCGATGAAGTTCTGGGAAGACAGGGCCATCCAGTCCGGTCTTGCCATGGACATTACCGGCCACGACTTGTTCACGAACCAGGGGTTGTGGCATACCGGGATAAATCTTGGTATCAATATCCAGGAGTTGCGCCACATTAAGGCCATTGCGTACCGTTTTCTTTAGCGTCTGGTTACCCGCAACAATGGTGATTCCCAGTAGATCAATATCAGGATGGGCATTAGCCATCAACATGGCAATCGCATCGTCATGCCCCGGATCGCAGTCGAGAATAATTTTTCGTTTCGTCATTTGAAAAGCCTCCTAAATTTGATGTAATCCCTTACTTACTGATTGCATTATAGCGGGGTCCTTGCTAAGGTAAGTATGAGAAATCTCATAGTGGAGGTGACTTAAATTGCGGAAAATTCAAAACGAGGTGTTGAAAAGCCAGTTAATCAAGCAATGGGGATATGACCAACAATTTTCGTTTGATGTGATGGCGGCGGCCCGGCTCGTGTTGTTTCCAGCTAAGAGTCTCCTGGTTCAGGCACCGGAACGTCCGCAAAATTTATTGTATCTGGTGAAGGGGAAGACAAAACTTTATGATACGCAGGCGAATGGTAAGGTGACACTGATTGATTTTTTCACGCCACCGTGTTTTATCGGTGAAATGGAACTGTTAGACCCAGCTAGTTCATCGTTTACAGTTCAAGCCATTGAAGACTGTTGGTGCCTAGCACTCCCGATGGCTGATTATCGAGAAAAATTATTACACGATACGACTTTTTTGCGGTGTGTTGGTCAGTATCTGGGACGGAAGAACGCCCGGAATATTCAGACGTTCTCGCAGAATCAAGCGTTTACCTTGGCCCAACGCCTAGCTGGTTTTATCTTATTGACGGCGAACCAGGATATCTACGAGGAAAAGCACACGCAGGTGGCCCAATACCTAGGCGTGTCCTATCGACATCTGCTCTACGTGCTGGCGGATTTTGTTGAACAAGGGTATTTGGAAAAGGTGGGGCATCACTATCGTGTATGCACTCCCGATAAACTGGCTCAGCTGGCTCATGAAGTCTCGTGGCCGGGAACGGATTGATTCAGGATAAAGATTGGGATTGAAAAAGCCCTGAGCACATCGTTCAGGGCTTTCAGGCGTTCAACTTGTCGTGGAGGGCTTCGGTTAGAACTTCGGAAAAATTGAGACCCTGTTTTTTCCCGAGCACGTTGAGGTACTCGGGGATGGAAACGTTCTTTCTAACGATATGGGTATGATTCTGACGAAAGGCCCGCATATCCACCTCGACTAAACTCTTGATAGCGGGGGCAGTGACTGCCAAATCTTCGAAGGGGGTTGCCGCTGGAAACGTTGCTTCATCAATCAAGAGGGTGCCGATTAAATCGCGGGCCATTTCTAAGGCCTCAATGGGATCATCCCCTTGGGTCCAAGAATCGGCAAGATCCGGAATCTCAACGCTATAGCCGCCAGTATTTTCGGGGTGAAGAATGATGGGATAAATAACTTGTGTATCTTGTGTCATGAGAATGGCCTCCTTAGGGCGTGGCGCTATTTCAAGCCGGCTTGTTTGAGAATTCCCTGTTCGGTCCCCTTTTTAAGCTCATGGGGATGAATGGGGACAGGGATAGTGACATTAGTTTTAGGATTCCACATTTTAAGATGACTTGTGCCATTGTGCTGGTTGGGTTTAACAATGAATCCGTTTTGCTTGAGGAGTTTTAATCATTCCTTAGGCGTCATTGGCATTCGGGGGAACCTCTTTTTGTAAACCATTATACACAATTGTTGTGTATATAGCGATTAATGTGATTCGGTTAGCTGGAAACGCATTCACGTGGTCATTAAGTCGTTCAGGAGTCGGTTGACGCTAAACATAGATAGAGGACTTGCCATTTCGAAATAGTGGATGAGTCCAGTAGAAGTGAGTATTTCTTTTTACCGGAGAAAAGCATAGGATGGCAATAGGAGGAGATTACATGAAAAAAATACATAAATGGACACTCGCACTCGCCATCGCCTTAGTTGCCGTGGGCGGTAGCGTGACGGCACAGGCAGCCACTAAAACCAAGGCCAAGGACCTGCCACTCTACACGACCTATGTCCGAACCAAGCATGCCATGGATATTGGCGCCAAGGAGAAGACCAAGTCCGGTTACAAGACGATTCACGTGAAGAAGAATAAGTTGCTACGGGTCGACGGAATTGTCTTTTATGGCAAGTATCCGAATGCTTATACGAAGGCGACATTCACTCTCGGGGCGATTCGCTACGCGCGCTACCGCAAGATTAAATACAGCAACAAGGCCATTCGTTTTAACACGACCAACTTTACCTATGTGAAGACGCTACGGGCGCCGATCCGGGCACAGTTGCTGCGGCAGGGCAAGGGCTTCGTGATGTCCAAGACGCAGTTTAACCAGCCAACCTATTCGTCAGCACTCTACGTGACGCTGGATAATTACATTCAGACCTACACCAAGGCCCGGATGACCCAGATTGATGACAAGTGGAGCACTCGGAATGTGTACAATGACTTTGCTGAGCAAAAGCCCACGGATAGCGTGAAGATTACCAAGCTTGTGAAGAAGGGGACCAGCTACAAGATTGACTATCGGACGCCACTGAAGGGCTTTGCGGACCATAAGATTGGGCCACACCACTATCGGTTAACAATTAAGCAGGGTGGCAAGCAGTCGCAAGGTTATACGCCGGTTGATGATACCTTCGATACGGCCGCTAGCTGGACGAACTTTAAGGTTAACGGGCGCGCCTACTTTGTCGGGGATGCTGAGTGGGGATTGGATTAAGCCAAATAAGGGTTCGGGACAAAACGTCCCGAACCCTTATCTCTAGCTTCAGCCAGTTGAATGTGTGCCAACAGGCGTCAAGTTAACTAGCTAACCGTTTTCTGTCGCACACTCAGACGGCGTACCGGTCAATAATGGCGGCTAAGGTGGCCGTGGCATTCGGCAAGCCCACGCGTTGGTTGTAGTACCGAGCGAATCGGTCGTCCGCTAAATAAAGCTGGGCGAGTCCACGGTGTCTAGCCGGTGTGTAATTGTTCCACGTGAAACACAGCCATTGACGATGCAACCGATAGACGTCGTGAGCGGCAGAACTGTCCAGGTCTTGACTGGTCGTCACGATCTTTAGTTGGGCAATTAATGCGGCTTCCGTATCCTGCATAACTTGATAATCGGCTTCACTTAACGCGGCGAATTTTTGCTGGCTAGTCGTGACGGTTTCTTGGCCGTAGCGGTGCCGCGCCTCCTCACCAAATTGCTGCTCGTTTTCGGCGAGGGTTTGGTGTTTGAATGCGGCAAATTTTTCGGAATCTGTCATTTGGGGACCTCCATGACGGGCCGCTAGTGTGCGGTCCAGGGTATTTAGCAAGGCGGTCAGGTGGGTACGTTGGGCCTGCAGGCGATCGCGTTGGTCGACCAGAGCCGCCGTCTGTTCGGCGGGGGACTGCGCCAATAAGTCTTGTATCTGAGCTAACTGAAAGCCAAACGTTTGAAAGTAGCGAATCAGCTGTAGTCGATCGACGGCCGCCGCTGGATATTCACGATAACCATTCACGGCGTTGCGTTGGGCCGGTAAGAGGCCAATCTGATCGTAATAGCGCAGTGTCCGTGGACTGACACCGGCGAGTTGGGCGAGCTGCTGGATACTGTAGGTCATACCGTTTCCTTCCTTCTTGCTTAGAACTTACTATAAGGGTTTACGCAACGTCAAGGTCAAGCGACTTGCGAAAAATCAGTGTCGTTAAAGGTTGTGCCAGACAATTAAATCTTTGGTCCCCTTAAAAATCAAGATCAGGCCCGTCATGTCGCGGTTTCGTGCGGGAGGACTATTTTGTGATTAGGGGGTAATGTGATAAAATAAAGGTATTATTTGTAACTTTTTGATTCCCCCGCAACCTGCTTGCGATGTGGGAAGCAAAACCAATTTTCCCAGATGAATCAGATGAGGAGCAAAATGAAAAAATTATTTTCGCGAGCCAACATTCCCGAGTTCTTACAGAACCGGCGCCTGCGTGGCATCGCTATTATGACGGCTGCTCTGGCCATTCTTGGAATTGTTCTGTCGTTTCTACTGAACTGGATCTTCGGGATTGTGGTCCTGATCCTAGTGGGCATCGCCACGCTGATGGTCTTCAATACCATGGCGGAGATTGGCGACGACACGACGCAGTACATTTCAGATCTGTCCTTTCGGATTCAGCAGGGTGAGCAAGAGGCCCTGCTGCGAATGCCACCGGGCGTCATGATCTTAGGAGATAGTGATCAGGTGGAGTGGGTGAATCCCTACCTGCAGAACTATTTCGGTGATACCGATATTCTGAGCCGGTCGATTAATGATGTCGACGTGGAGCTGGCGCGGCTGATTAATGACGCCGAACCCAAGACCATGACGACGGTGAAGTGGCGTGACAAACGGTTTACGCTGTTTGTGGAACCGGATTTTCACGCCGTGTATCTCTATGATATTACCCATTACCAGATGATTCAGGAACAGTATGATAATGAAAAGATTGCGATTGGCCAGGTCTTCTTGGATAACTACGATGAAGTAACCCAGTCGATGACCGATCAGGATATTTCCAATCTGCGGAATTACGTGACCAATGAGCTGTCGGCCTGGGTTCAGCAGTTCGATATGTATCTGAAACAGTTGGACGATGACCACTACTTCGTCTTGGCCTATGCGAAATCATTGGCGGAGATTGAAGCCGATAAGTTTAAGATTTTGGACACGATTCGGGAGACCACGTCCAAGCAAAACTTCCCGTTGACGTTGAGTATTGGGATCGCATATGGCGACCCTAATCTGAATAAGCTGGCCGATCAAGCCCAGAGTAATCTGGACCTGGCGTTGGGCCGGGGTGGGGACCAAGTTGTCGTGAAGGCCGCCGATCAGGAAGCCCGGTATTACGGCGGGAAGACCAATCCAATGGAGAAACGGACGCGGGTCAGAGCGCGGATGATTTCCCAAGCGCTTCAAGAATTGATGAACGAATCCGACCAGATCTTCGTGCAGGGACACACCCAGCCCGATATGGACTCGCTGGGGGCTTGCCTGGGGATTCGGCGGATTGCCAAGATGAATCACAAGACCTGCTGGATTGTGCTGGACAAGGAAACCGTCCATTCCGACGTCCAACGACTGTTGGATAACCTCAAGGCCTATCCCGACATCGACGCGGCGATTATTTCACCGCAAGAAGCGTTGGAAAAGGCCACGGCGCAGAGTATGTTATTGATGGTGGACCACTCGAAGCCATCAATCTCAATCTCGGCGGACCTTTACCACCGGTTGGAAAACCGCGTGATGATTATTGACCATCACCGGCGGGGCGAAGAGTTCCCTGAGAACCCACTGTTGGTTTACATCGAACCGTACGCCAGCTCGACGTGTGAGTTAATCACCGAAATGTTTGAGTACCAGTCTCAAGAGGGCGAACCAATCAACAAGCTGGAAGCCACGGCGATGTTGACGGGGATCTTCGTGGATACCAAGCACTTCTCGTTGCGGACCGGGACCCGGACATTTGACGCGGCCAGTTACTTGCGGTCTGCCGGGGCGGACTCCATCGAGATGCAGCAGTATATGAAGGAAAACGTCGACAGCTACCTGCAACGCAACCACCTCATTGAAATGGTTGAGTTCGTTAACGAAGACATGGCCTTAATTGCTGGCGAAGAGGATCAAACCTACGATCCAGTCACGGCGGCTCAGGCGGCCGATGACCTGTTGAACATGTCCGGCGTGGACGCGTCGTTTGTCATTACGCGGCGAGCCGATGGTCGGGTGGGCATTTCCGCTCGGTCCTTAGGTGAGATTAACGTTCAGCTGGTCATGGAAGACATGGGTGGCGGGGGTCATCTTTCCAATGCCGCCACGCAGATCAGTGATAAATCGGTCGCGGAGGTTAAACAGCAGTTGCTGGATATTCTGAATCCGACCGAGGCGCCCGTTGACGCGGCCAAATAGTTAATTGCTTCTGGCTGCGTTTCGGCGTAGGATTAAAGTTAAGCATGAATTATAAGTGAGGAGTGACCGACGTGAAAGTCATTTTTATGAAGGATGTCCGCGGCAAGGGTAAGCGCGGCGAAATCAAGAACGTTCCTGATGGCTACGCCCAAAACTTCCTGATCAAGCGGGGGTTGGCGAAGGAAGCCAACCAGTCTGCGATGAGCCAGTTGAAGGGTGAGCGTAAGGCAGAGGAACGGCGTGAGGCGGAGAACTTGGCCGAAGCCCAGAACCTGCAAAAGCACTTGGAAAACGATAAAACGGTCGTTGAAATTGTGGCCAAGGCCGGTGAAGATGGCCGGCTGTTCGGCTCAATTCCAAGCAAGCAGATTGTTCAGGCTTTGCAAAAGCAATTTGACTTGAAGATCGACAAGCGTAAGGTGGAATTGCCAGAGCCGATCCGGTCGCTGGGCTACACCAACGTGCCAGTCAAACTGCACACCGACGTCACCGCGAAGATTCGCGTCCACGTGGCAGCGAAGCAAAAATAATGAAATTTATGAGGACCGTTGCGCACGCGTGACGGTCCTTTTTGATGGGCATATTTTTCAAGGTAATCGTGTTTAATCGCGCAGAATTGGTAAAAATCGTGTATGATTCAAGGTGAGCGAGCGTGCATATTTACCTGACCCCTGATTACATGGTAGAATAGGTATCTTAATGCTTGTCCGAATTTGACAAGCACAGTGAATTGGAACGTTGTCTAGGCACCAGTGAAGAGGTAATTAGTTAAGCATGGATAATAACGTACTCACAGACCATACCCCACCACAGAACCTCGATGCCGAAAAGGCCGTCCTCGGGGCGATCTTTTTAAGTACCGATGCCTTGGTGGATGCGTTGGAATACCTAGCCCCGGAGGACTTTTACCGCCGGGAACATCAGATTATCTTTCAAGCCATGATCGACCTCAACGACCGCGATGAAGCCATTGATGTGGTGACGATCACGGACCGGTTGACGGCTAAAAATGAATTGGACGACGTGGGGGGAATTACCTACATTGCCGACCTGGCCGGCGCCGTGCCCACGGCCGCCAACGCCACCTACTATGCCAAGATCGTGCAGGAAAAGGCGATCCTCCGGCGACTGATTCAAACGGCGACGAATATTGCCACGCAGGGTTATCAACAAGACGAGGACGTCTCGGATCTGTTGGACAATGCCGAACGTGACATCATGAGTGTTGCGGAGACGCGAAACCAATCGGGGTTCAAGCCGATTCGTGACGTCCTGAACACTTCCTTTGAAGAAATTAACAAGTTATCTGAGCAGGGTGACGTGATTACCGGACTCTCCACGGGCTATGCCGAGTTGGATAAGATGACTACGGGCCTTCACGACGATGAGTTGATGATTTTAGCCGCTCGTCCGGCGGTTGGGAAGACGGCGTTTGCGTTGAATATTGCGCAAAACGTCGGCACCAAGACGGATAAGACCGTGGCCATCTTCAGTCTGGAAATGAGCGCGGAGTCGTTGGTTAACCGGATGCTGTGTGCGGAAGGCTCGATTGACGCCAACCATTTGCGGACGGGGCAATTGTCCGAGGATGAATGGCAGAACCTGATTGTGGCGATGGGGAGCCTCGCCAAGGCCAGCATTTACATCGATGATACGGCCGGAAATAAGATTACCGAAATTCGTGCGAAATGCCGGCGGTTGGCCAAGGAAAAGGGCAATCTAGGGCTCATCGTGATCGATTACCTACAGCTGATTGAAGGTACTAACCACGAAAGTCGGCAACAAGAAGTCTCCGATATTTCGCGGCAGTTGAAAAAGTTGGCCAAGGAATTGCACGTGCCGGTCATTGCCTTATCCCAGCTCTCACGGGGCGTGGAACAACGGCAGGATAAGCGGCCGGTATTATCCGATATTCGGGAATCCGGGTCGATTGAACAGGATGCCGATATCGTTTCCTTCCTCTATCGGGACGATTACTACGAACGCGACGGCGATGAAGATGGTGGCGGCGACAATGACAGCGATCCCCGTGATGAGGGCGATCAGGATGTCGGGGAAGTTGAAGTCATTATTGAGAAGAACCGGTCGGGTCCGCGGGGAACCGTCAAACTCCTCTTTGTAAAATCATTCAATAAATTTTCATCGGTGGCGTACACCCCCGAATAAAAAATAAAGTCGTTGCTTGGATGAAGGGGGCAACGGCTTTTGTTTTACCGAGATATCGTGGGTGCGGAGACAAAAATTTATGCGGACAACTTGATATCAATCAAGTTGTTCCCGTGAATCGTTGATTAATTTGAGAAAATAAGCGGATAAATGGTGTTTAACCGTAAAATTCATAGGGTTGTGCTAGAATGTTCACATTTTCGTCATATTTTCAGCTTAGTATATGAAGCATAGAAGTTAACCAATAGGTTGCTTCTACCAAAGATTAACAATCTTTTTTCATGTACTCCTCCTCCCCTGGAATAATGAAAAAAATAGTTAACGTCATTGTTATAATGACGTTACCCCTACTCCGATGACCATCGCTTTCCCCGAGCGGTGGTTTTTTTGCGTCCAAAATTCGTGGCGCGCCTAATGTTTCATGTGAAACATTAGGCGTTAAATTGTGAAAGTTGGTGTTGGAGGGCGCGGCAACTCGTCGGAAGTGTTGGCAGGGTGGCAACGTCGTGGGGGCCATCGGCGGTCACGATGCTGGCGCCTTGAAAGTCCATCTGGAGCCAATCACAGGAGTAGCGCACGGCGTCGACAATGCCGGTGGCCTTGTGTTCGGGGTGATCGGCGCCGACTATGAGGAGATAGACGCGTTTACCAGCAAAAGGGAAGTCCTGCCTAAAACTGTCGAACCAACGATCCATGAAGACCTTGAGTTGTCCCGACATCGTGTACCAGTAGACGGGGGTTCCCAGGACAATATCGCTGGCATTGGCGAAGTCGTGATGCATCAGGGCTTCGTAGTCATCGTGCGGGTCGCATTGGGCATGGGGGGTGTCCCGGTAATCCTGAACAAAATGTAGCTGGTAAGCGGTGAGATGGCGGGTCACATGCGGATAATTCGCCAGTAACCGTTCACCGAGTGTGGCGGTGTTACCGTGACGCCGGGAACTCCCGTTGATGAATAAAATGGTCATAGGTGTGTGCTCCTTTGGTTGGCTTGTGTAAATTTCATAAAGTCCAGTTGAACGGAGTTGGCAGCGGTTTCCCAAAATTAATGGGTGGTTATTTCCCGAAGGCTAGTGCTAGAATGTAGCTTAACGTACTTTTGGGAAAGGGAGGGTCACGATGAAACAAGAAATTCGGTTGCGCTGGCTGTTGCTAGGCGCGCTGTTCAGTAGCATTGGGATGAGCTTTATCTGGCCATTGACGACGATCTACATGCACAATCGGCTGGGGACCTCATTAACGGAAGTGGGAATTATCCTATTGTTTTACTCGCTGGCTAACGTGGTCGGCAGTGTCTTAGGGGGTCGCCTATTCGACCGGTTGAATCCCTACTATTTGACGATTGGTGGCGTGAGCGTATCCTTACTCACGTTGGGGAGCCTGATCTTCAATCACGGCTGGCCGGCGTTTCCCATCTCGTTAATCTTCTTGGGTCTGGCGTCTGGCTGGACGCTGACGATGGTGAACTCACTAGGGACCACGATCCACAGTCGCGACGGTCGATACATATTTAACATGCTGTATTTTGCGCAAAACTTAGGGGTGGTCTTGGGAACGGCGATGGTGGGGTACGTCTATAATACCAGCGTTGCCCTCCTGTTTGGAATTGCGACGAGTCTGTTTGTTCTATTTTTGATTGTGGCGGTGCTCTGTTACCACGCGCCGGCGGTTATGCAACGTCAGGTCGTGAAGCAGGAGAATCAACGCGTCCACATTGCATTGCCGAATCGCCGGATCATGGCGGGCTTTTTTGTCTCGCTGGTGGTCATCTGGATTATGTACGAGCAGTGGGTCTCCAACCTATCCGTGTACATGACGGGCATGGGGATTCCGATGAAGGACTACAGTCTGTTGTGGACGCTCAATGCGGGGCTAATTGTGGTCTTTCAGGCCTTCATTAACTGGTTTTCACACTACTTCAGCAACCTTTATTTACAGGTGTATGCGGGGATCTTCTTCGTGGCGGTTTCCTTTGTCACGTTGATCTTTGCGAAGGACTACCTTCATTTTGTCATCGCCATGGTGATCTTGACGATGGGTGAGGCCACGGCCTTTCCAGCGATTCCGGCCATTGTCAACAATCTGACGCCCACGGCCGTTAAGGGGAAGTACCAGGGAATGGCCAACGCCTGGGCCTCGGTGGGCAAGGCGGTCGGTCCGTTGTTTGGGGGCCTCGTGATTGACCATTCCTCCTACACGTTGCTTTTCATCATTGCGGCATTGGCCAATCTGGTGATTCTGGGGTTAAACGGCGTCATCATTACGGGGAACCAACACCGTGTGGAAACTTTTAAATGAGTTCCGTAGAGAATGGTGTATAATAAAACTAGGTTATTGTCAGAATCATTAGGGAAATCAGGGGAAAGCACATGAAAAAACGAATTAGGGGAATCGGTGGCCTGCTGATTGGTCTGGTGCTGGGATTGCTGCTATTTGCACAACCGCCGCGCAATCAGTCGACCATTACGGACTCCGTTGTCAAACCCACTTCGGGCCAGACGGCGGTTCAAGTGACGAATACGACGGGGAGCGGTCATGTCGAAATTAAGACACAGACCACAACGAGTCAAGAGGGGAAAATGGTGAGTCGGCAAACAACGACCACCACACCAGTTCGGCAACAACAAAATCAGACGCATCACTAATGCATAGGACACTTAATTTTGACGCTTTTTAACACGATTAAGACCATGATATACAGGAGAGCCAGCCTACAGGGATAAGGGTTGGCTCTTTCTTTACCCAAATATTCAAAAAATATACATAAAAATGAATGTTTATAAAAGTATTGACACAGATAATGAATGATGATAAATTTAATATCAATAAATGAGACCAAGCAAAGAAGAGTAGCCTTAATCAAGTTGTGTAGCGAGTTCGGGATGATGGAAGCCGAATCGACCGGTTAGGGTGAAGCGCATCGGAGCGTCGGGACAGTGAACAGTGTAGTTGCCCCTGAGTCGTGCCCATTACCGCACGGGAGCTGATTAGCGTCAGCGCCATGAGAGATAAAACAAGGTGGTACCGCGAGCCATTCGCCCTTGTTGGTTTGAAGAAACCAACGGAGACGAGTGGCTTTTTGGATTTAAACGAAATGAGGGATTGGATTATGAAAAAAATAATGGGATTGAGTTTCGGTTTATTGGCGATTGCAGCATTGGCTGGTTGTGGGACCACACAGGCTAAGAGTAGTGCGGACAAGGCGTTAGATGTGACGATGATTGGCAATCCGGCTACGGCGAATCCGGCTATTTCTGGCGATTCCAATAGTTCCAGCCTGATTGCGCAGACGCAAGAGGGACTGTATACGTTGAACCAGAACGGCAAAGTTGTTGCGGGGGTTGCGGAAAAAGTGGTTAAACCAACCAAGAATGGGACCGTGTATACGTTTAAGATTAAGAAATCTGCGAAATGGTCTAACGGTGATCCCGTGACGGCGCAGGACTTCGTAACATCCTTCCAGTGGCAGGTCAACCCACAGTCCAAGTCACAGGTCGCCAACAAGCTGAAGTTCTTGAAGAACTATGACGCCGTGCAATCTGGGAAGCAATCGGCCTCTACATTAGGCGTTAAGGCGCTGAACAAGTCGACCTTACAACTGACCTTGTCTAAGCCGCAACCATGGCTACCCGACATCCTGGCGACAGCGGAATATCCAATGAAGACTGATTTATTTAAGAAGTACGGCAGCAAGTACGGCACCTCCGCAACGAAGACCATGTCCGAAGGGGCCTACAAGCTGGTCGGTTGGAGTGGCACCACGGACAGTTGGTCTTACGTCAAGAACACGCACTATTGGAATGCCAAGAACGTCAAGATTAACAAGGTTAATGTGCAGGTGGTTAAAGATCCCGGAACGTCCGCTAGCCTCTTCAAGTCTGGCAAGGTACAGGAAACCGTCTTGACCGGCCAATACATTAAGCAAAATGCGAATAATAAGGAATTAAAGACCACGCTGAATAGCTCGATGCGGTTCTTGGAATTCAACGATAAGAAGACCGTCACGCACAATACCAAGGTTCGGCAAGCCTTCTCCTATGTCGTCAATCGGACGGCCCTGACGAAGAACGTCCTGCAGGATGGCTCATCCGCTGCCAAGAGTCTGATTCCTTACGGTGATGGCAATGACCCGACTACGGGTAAGGACTTCTCCGAAGACGTTGGCAACTTAGTCAGCTACAACCCACAGAAGGCCACCCAGCTATGGAATCAGGCCAAGAAGGAACTGGGCATTAAGAAGGCCAATCTGGAACTGCTGACGGCCGATACGGACGAACAGAAGCATACGGCGCAATATCTGCAACAACAAGCTCAGAAGTACATGCCTGGCTTGACGCTGACGATTAAGTCTATGCCACTGGCCCAACAGATTGCCAAGGGCTCCGCCGGGAACTTTGATATCGATCTGGACGGTTGGACGACCGACTGGCGGGATCCTTCCGACTTCCTCCAGATGGCCGATGGGACCAGCTCCGTCAACTTCACCAAGTGGAACAATGCGCACTTTACGAATCTAATGAAGGAAATCGACAACACTTCCGCTTACACGACCCAACAACGGTGGGATCTGATGAAGCAAGCCGACAAGTATGTCACCCAGCAATCAGGGCTAGTGCCACTGTATCAACAAGCCAAGGCGCATCTGGTCTCCGATCAAGTGGGTGGATTGAAATACACCATGATGACGGACGCCCAGTATAAATACGCGTACTGGAAGTAAATCTGGCAAGTAATTCCGTGAGTGTTCGCCCGGAGAGACCCCGCTCACCCGACATAATCCACCCTCTATCTTAAAAATCGTTCTGCAGGAATTGCAGGGCGATTTTTTCGTTTAAACCAGCGAAATAGTTGTATGAGAAAACTAATCAGCTAGCGATTGGTTTATGTTACTATGGAATTGGGAAAGGCCTCGGGGAACCGTTTCATCCGGTTATTTGGGGGATCGCGGACAACGAGTCGGCGGCAAATAACGAGTGAATGGGGTCGGCCTGACCTGGAGGAGGTTGTGCCGTGCGTTTTCAAAAGATTTTGCGGGATCAAATTGTGCAAACCGTTGATTTGTTAGAGATCTTTCTGTGTTTCCTTGTGCCAATCTTCTTGGTCAAGGGGATGATTGATTTCATCTCTCAGGGCCAATTGTTTTGGCTGAGTGATATTATTCTTTTCTTAAAGAGCGTGGGTGGATTTATTGGGTTATTCGGCCTAATTGATCTTTTCGAAGCGGTTCGCCGCTATCGGTCGCGTTGAACAGGTAACGGCGAGTCGATACGTGGACGCGTCGTTTTTTTTAGGCTGGGAAGTCCATACCAATCTTGCGGTGAAGGGGCTTGCTGGTCTTCTTATGGGCCCGTTTCGCCGTAATGGTGACCATCTCCTGGCGAAAGGCCTGATCCGTTGGGCGAGTGCGGACGGGAATCTTGAACGTCACTTGCTGTTGGTTGTGGCTGGAGATGTGGTAGGTTTTGCCGCGAAATTTGAGCGTGACGCGACTGTGTTTAGAGACCGCCACGGTTGGGTGCCAGTCCTGCTGATGGGCCGGTGTTTTAGCAGCGTGTAGCGTGGGCGTCTTGGTCGCGTAACGCTTCGCCGCAACGTGCCTCGTCAGATGACCATTGGTGACCTTAAACGTCCCGTAGCCGCGAAAGTTAACGTTAAATTGCTGATGCTTGGCCTTATGGCTGGTCTTGGCCAACGTGTGTCCCTTGTAGATCACTCTGAGGGCCTGGGGCCGGGTGGACTTCACTTTTAGGCGTAGTTGATGGGTATGCCCGTTGTACCGGGCTTGGGTCACCGTAAAGGTCGGACTGGCGGTGCTGGACTTGATGGTTAAGCCGACCGCGACAACCGTGATGGTGAGGGCAGCCAGGCTCCCTAACGTCATTTTATTCATAAGCGTCACCTCCATAAGTTAGTTCTCAGACTACGGAAATGGCGGCACCAAGTCAACGTTTTGCCCCTTTATACATCGAATTGAATACAATTTTCCTTATGTTTAGGGGGAGCGTGCTAGGGCCTCAAGTCGTGTCCTGAATCGAGATGGTGAATAACGCAAGTTGTTAATCAAAATTGATTCTGAATAACCGAAGGCCGGAAAATGAAAAAAGACCATTCACGAAAGCGTGAATGATCTTTTTGGTAGAAAATAGCCGAAGTGGTTCAGTCGGCCATCAGGTGGTCCCCTGATCAGATTGAATAAACATAAGTAAAACGGATATTTATAACTTGAGTGCACAAAAAAATCAGCAACCACGAAGAATGCCTTCGTGAAAGCTGATTAGTCGTTATGGGCAGTCAGGGGATCGAACCCTGGACCCACGGATTAAGAGTCCGTTGCTCTGCCAGCTGAGCTAACTGCCCATGTGATTAAGTTGTTGCTGTTGTATGTCTTCCATATCAACGAGAACTATCATATCATGGGGATGGGGGGTGCGCAACCCCTTTTTGAAAAAAAGTTGATTTTTATTCAAAAAATTGGTTATCGAGGCACCCGAATTTCCTAATTTAACGGGAATTATCTGGATTTTTGAAAAATAAATTTTTTTTTGAAAAAAACCGATTTTTAAGGCCAATCGCCGATAAGTGACGAAGGAAAAGCGCGAAAAAAATATAAAACGGACATAAATCAATAATTCGTCTATTACTGTCAAACATTTCCCGGGAAATGTTTGGTTAACATAAGCTTAACCCTTACTGCGGTCTGAACTGAAAGAATTTTCATGATGTGTTATACTTTAACTAGCGTTGCACTCCCGTCACTGGAAGTTTCTCAGGACGGTCAACGCACTTGAAAAAATCGGGTTAGTGACAACGACTGGCCCACTATTCCTTGACTTTAAACGATCAACACAAAACCGTACCAAAATCGTAGTGGCCCCATTGACGATGGTAGTTTGACATCCAATGGCTGGCCTGCCGGTAATCCTGCAATTACCGGATCGGACTGTATTTCCCTTTAAGGAGGAAATTTTTAATTATGCCTAAAAAAATTCTAGTTGTCGATGACGAAAAGCCTATTACTGATATCATGAAGTTTAATTTGGAAAAAGAGGGATACGAAGTGGATGTCGCCTACGATGGCGAAGCCGCCATTCAACAGGTTGAAGACGGCGATCCTGACCTCGTGATCCTTGATTTAATGTTGCCCAAAGTGGATGGCCTGGAAGTCGCTCGTGAGATTCGGAAGAAGCATGATATGCCAATCATCATGGTGACGGCCAAGGACTCCGAACTAGATAAGGTTCTGGGATTGGAATTAGGCGCCGATGATTATGTCACCAAGCCGTTCTCTAATCGGGAATTAGTGGCCCGGGTTAAGGCCAATTTGCGGCGGCAAAATACGGCGGCGCATGCCCAGCCAGAAGAACCAGAAAACCAAGACATCGAGATTGGGGATTTGACCATTCATCCCGAGGCCTATTCTGTGTCTAAGCGGGGCGCTAATATTGAATTAACCCACCGTGAATTTGAATTACTCCATTATCTGGCCCAACACATTGGTCAGGTGATGACCCGGGAACATTTGTTACAAACGGTCTGGGGCTACGATTACTTCGGCGACGTGCGGACCGTGGATGTCACGGTGCGGCGTCTTCGTGAAAAGATCGAGGACAGCCCGAGCCATCCAACTTGGTTGGTCACACGGCGGGGTGTTGGTTACTATTTACGTAACCCCGATTCTGATCAAGCTTAGCTAGCGGTCGGCCGCTAAATCTCGCATTGGAGGAGTCTGTGACTTCGTGAATAGCAAAATTAAATTTTTCCAGTCGATTCATTTTAAAATCGCGTTGGTCTTCGCGCTACTCCTACTCCTCACGCTGGAGATTGTGGGTGCCGTGTTCGTCCGACAACTGGAACGTCAGAACTTAAACACGTTTAAATCGCAGCAGGTGGTCCAGACGTACATCGTCAATCGCTTGTCTGATGAGTTGTCGACCACGAATACAACCAAGGCCGACAAACAAATCAAATCGACCTTATCGGAGATCAACAACACCAACAATGCCCAGATTCGGGTTATCGACAACAAGGGAACCATTCGTGGGACCAATGAAGTGGATAACCAGGGGATTGTGGGTCAGAAGACGACCGACAACAATATTAAGAATTCAATCTACAATAACCGTGACGTGGTGCGGACTACGTACAACTCACAGAACAATAGTCGTTACTACACCACCATTACGCGATTGATTCGGACGCAGGGAAATAACAGCGAATTAGTCGGGGTTGTTTACATGCGGTCGAGCCTGGACTCGGTCTATCAAAATATTAATCAAATCACGCTGATCTACTTCTCCGCAACGTTTGTGGCGATCATCTTAGGTCTCGTGATGGCGATCATTATTTCCCGGGCAATTACCCGACCAATCGATGAAATGAAGAAACAGACGCTCCGAATCGCCCGTGGGGACTACTCTGGGCACGTTCGGGTCTATGGGACCGACGAACTGGGGCAATTGGCCAGTGCGGTCAATAACCTGTCTGTCCGCGTGGAAGAGGCGCAGGAATCGACCGAATCCGAACGGCGGCGGCTGGACTCCGTGATGTCCCACATGACGGATGGCGTCATTGCCACCGATCGCCGGGGAAATGTCACAATTATTAACGAAACGGCGGCGAGCTTCCTGGATACGGAAACCGATAGTGCCGTGGGTAAATCCATTCTGGATCTGTTGGCGATCCGTGACGACTATACGTTGCGAGAATTGCTGGAAGACCCGGACGATTTAGTCTTGGACTTTTCGACCAAAGAACACGATCTGATTCTGCAAGCCTACTTCTCCCTGATTCAGCGGGAGTCTGGCTTCATCTCCGGGTTGGTCTGCGTCCTGCACGATGTCACGGAGCAACAGAAGATTGACCAGGACCGGAAACAATTCGTGTCGAACGTGTCTCATGAGTTGCGGACGCCGTTAACCAGTGTCCGGGCCTACATCGAATCCCTGTCCGAAGGCGCCTGGAAGGACCCCGAGGTTGCTCCCCGATTCTTGAAGGTGACCCAAGAGGAAACGGATCGGATGATTCGGATGATCAATGACCTGTTAACCTTGTCTCGGATGGATTCCGGGACGCAAAAGGTCGACATGGAAATGGTGAACTTAAATGAACTGTTCAACTACGTGTTGGACCGGTTCGATATGATGTTAAAACAAGACGATCGTCCAGAAAAGACGTACACCATCAAGCGCGACTTCACCAAGCGCGACCTGTGGGTTGAGATTGATACCGATCGTTTCACCCAAGTTTTGGATAATTTGATGAACAACGCGATCAAATACTCACCCGATGGGGGCGTGGTGACCTGTCGGCTCCTTGAGACCCACAATAACGTGATTCTTAGCGTGTCTGACCAAGGTCTGGGGATTCCCCGCGCAGATATTCCACGGATCTTTGATCGGTTCTATCGGGTTGATAAGGCCCGTTCACGCGCACAAGGCGGGACCGGTCTAGGGTTGGCTATTTCCCGGGAAGTTGTGCAATTGCTCGGCGGCCGAATCTGGGTGGATAGTCGCGAAGGACGGGGGTCAACGTTCTACATTTCTCTGCCTTACAAGCCGTATGAAGAGGAGGACCTTTGGGATGAAGATAACTAAAGCCTTCTTGCCACTCGGATTGGCCGCGGCCGTGACCGTCAGTGTGGTCTTGTCCGCAATGATTTGGACGAACCCGGCGCAGTACGAACGCAACCGGCAACGGAGCTCTAATACGCCGACCACCGAACTCAGTACGCGGCCCCAAAAGGACGTGTATCTGCCGACGCAGGTTGTGTATAGCGATGCCAACGGGAATCAGGAGTTATTGAATAACCGGAAAGTCAATCTGACGACCGAGTTGCGTGAGGCCCTCACCAAGTGGCAATTTGGCCGGGTTAATCACATTCGGGTGCCGTCTAAGAGCGCCTATATGCGCTACCTGACGCGGAAGAATAGCCTATTACTGTCGTACGCCAGTCCGATCAACGTGAAGATGTTTAACACGGTATTTGGCAGCCAGCTGAATAGTCAATCAACGCAGTTTTCACGGATTCTGGTGCCCTTCGATGATCAGGACCACATCTATCTGTTAGACGATAAAAAGCAAGATGTCTATCAGGTGACGGTCAAGTCCTCGGACGCGTCAGCTATCCGGAAGATTATGAAAGAAAACCTATTCCGGATCAACGTCTCGATGAAGTGGTTGAGTCAATCGGCAACGGCGTACGTGAAGTCGAGTGTTTCGGTGCCCTCATATAGCTATCTGGTTAACCAGCAGTCGACCGATTACTTTACGTCGCGACTCCTGAATAAAGGGGAGTCGACCAACGTGACGGCCAAGAAGAATAAGGACAACACCATCTACAGTGATGGAGCCTCACGGCAGTTGACGGTCTACAATAAGCAGGGAACCGCACTGTTCGAGGACTATAGCGCGCTACAGTCATCGCTGTCCTTTAGCCAGGCGTTGACCGCTAGCTATTCGGCCGTGAAGACCATTGGGATTCCGATGGAGAACTTGCGGTACTATGGTTACAGCGCGAAGAACTCGACGGTGACGTACCGTAGCTTCGTGGAAGGTTTCCCGATCATTAATCAGAGTGATTACGGGGCCGCCCGGATTCAGATGCTCTCGCAGGGCGTTCGGCGGTATAACTTCTCGCTTTATAGCCTGCAAGTCCCCGTGCCCACCGATAAAAAAGCGGTGACGTTGCCGGGAACTCAGGCGGTGATCGATCAGTTGGTCGCAGCCGGGTACAGTAAAGCGAAGATTGAGAGCCTCCAGGTGGGCTATCAGTGGCTGACATCGACCTCGTCGGATAAGGTGGTCAACCTGACGCCGACGTGGTACGTGCTCTACAATGGAAGTTGGAAGACCTACACGCAGCTGTTGAAGCAACAACAGTAATCCGGTGAAAGGGGGCGGTCCGGCATGGATTTTCGACGCATCGAATGGCTATTTCTAGTCGCGTTTATCGCAATTGATATCTTTCTGTTCGCGGCGTTTCAACACGACACGACGGCCCAAACGGATACGACGAGTCGATCGGCGGACAGCGACACGACCATCATTAAGGAAATGCGGACGGACGACATTAAGTTTGGCACGCCCTCTAAGAAGAGCGGCGAGGGCTACTACGTTTCGACCAGTAATGACGATAGCATCAAGAGTAGCCTGACGTCGTTGACGGATCAGACGGTGCGGTATCAGTCGGACGGGACGATTGCCTCAACCTTTAAGACCGCCATTACGGACGTGGATCCCGATCATCCGGATAAGACCTTGGATACGGTGGTCAGCAATGCCACGTTGATTCTCAATGGGCGGCAGTATAAATACAATCAGCAGTTGTCGAGTCGCAACACGGTGGTTTACACGCAACGGGTGACGGACGGCCAGATTTATTCGAAATACGGTGAAATCCGCTTCAGCTTAACGAATGCGGGGGTCGTCACCGGCTATACGCAAGGGTACTTGACGGATGTCACGACCTTGCGGGAAAAGACGGAAACCATTTCTGAACAAAAGGCGCTAATCTGGCTGTACCAATATAATCAGATTGCGAACAATACCAAGATTGTGTGGACCAAGTTGGCGTATACCCGTTACTTTAACTTGAAGAACAGTAGCGTCTACATTCCAACGTGGGTTATTGCGGTTAAGGCCAATAGCGGCAGTAATGCGGGCGTCTTGCAGCTGAAACACGTCAACGCCTTTACCGGGGCGATTCTGACGTCGGATAGCAACGTCAAGACGGTCAGCGGATCGGCCACAACCAGCGACTAAAACAGTAAGAGAGTGGGATAAAAGGCGGTTAGCTGGTGAGCATTAAGGCAGATAACCGAATAATCCTGGGTTTGGATTGTTTGGTTATCTGTTTTAAGCGGAACCAGCTGCCTTTTGACCCACGTTTCGGCAATCTTAGTTCGGAGACACAAAGAGTCTGGGCGTTTTGTCCCAGACTCGTCAAAAAAATTAAGTTTAGCAATACCAGAAGTCTGGGCGATGTTCCGGGCTTTTTTACTGGGCAACGATGGCGCAAGGATAATAAGTTACAAGTCCGCCAAAATGCGGTATGATAACGGTATTGAATTTAAGGAGAGGTCGAATGGATTTGCGGACGGAAACAGCAACAGCGGATGACCTACGCATCAGCGTGTTATCCAGCGGGAGCACGGGCAACGTGTGCTACGTAGAGAGTCCCAACGAACGGATCATGATTGATGCCGGGTTGAGTGGGAAGAAGATTGAAAAGTTAATGGGCAATATCGACCGGAAGATGCAGGACGTTAATGCCCTGTTGGTCACCCACGAACATTCGGACCACCGGCAGGCCGTGGGGATTTTGGCGCGGCGTTACGCGCAACTCGATGTCTATGCTAACCAGGGCACCTGGGACGCGATGAGCCCCAAGATTGGCAAGGTTGACCTGGCGCAGAAGCACCTGTTTGCCCCCGATACCGTTCAAACGTTTGGCGATATCGACGTGGAGAGCTTTTCGGTGTCCCACGATGCGGCGGAACCCCAATTCTACGCGATTCACTACCACGGCAAGACCTTCGTGATCTTGACGGATACCGGCTACGTGTCGGAACACGTGGAGGGCGTGATTGCCGACGCGGACGCCTACTTGTTGGAATGTAACCATGACGTGGAAATGTTGCGGATGGGCGAGTACTCCTGGCCACTGAAGCAACGGATCTTGGGCGACAAGGGCCATCTGTCCAACGAAGAGGGTGCCGATGCCCTGATGGACGTGTTGGGCAACCGAACCAAGAAGATCTACCTGGGCCACCGCAGCCTGCACAACAACATGCAGTCGCTGTGTCATCTGACCGTGGCCTCCATGATGGAGAACCGCGACTTTGGCGTGGGCCACGACTTCCAGTTGATCGATACTAACCCGGAAGAGGCCACACCATTAGTGGCTTTATAAAGAAACCGTAAACTTTAGGACTTCAGCAAGCATTTGTCAAAAAAAATTCACACAATCCAGCTATGATAAGAGTTATCAAAATGGCGGTTGGTGGCCTGATGCCCTGACCGACGAATGAGGAGGGTTAGCGCGTTTCTGCGCAATGCTATGGATAACAACAATAATCAAAATAATGATAACCAGGCAACACCAACACCCACGCCGGAACCCCAACCACGCAAGCGGCGGGGCGGTATCACTTTAACTAAGGTGGCCGTAACGGCGGCGATCGCCGGACTTCTCGGTGGTGGTGTAGCCTACGGTGGGATTAGTTATATTAATAATAGTGGTATTAATGATACCGCTGTTCCTAGTGGGAGTAATTCAACCGGGAACACCAAGACCTCGAACGTGACGGTCAATGTCTCCACGCAATCGACCAAGGCATTTAACGAGGTCAAAGGGGCCATGGTTTCCGTGGTCAACTTACAAAAGCAGAATAGTAGTAGCAATACCTTGGGCCAACTGTTTGGGGAGAGTTCATCCTCGAACTCCAGTAAGTCCAAGTCCGAATTAGAAGAGGCGTCGGAAGGTTCCGGGGTCGTTTATAAGAAGGATGGCAACACGGCCTACATCGTGACCAACAATCACGTGGTCTCTGGCTCATCCGCGTTGCGGGTCGTGACCAGTTCGGGCAAGCAGCTCCAGGCGAAGTTGGTCGGGAAGGATTCCGTTACCGACTTGGCGGTGCTGAAGGTTAACGGCGCCGACCTGAAGACCGTGGCGTCGTTCGGTAATTCCGACAAGATCAAGGTCGGTGAAACGGCACTGGCCATTGGCTCGCCGCTGGGCAGCCAGTATGCCACGTCGTTAACGGAAGGGATCATTTCCGCGAAGAAACGGACGATTGAAACCACGAACTCGGCTGGGACCCAAACCGGGAACGCCACGGTTATCCAAACCGATGCCGCGATTAACCCCGGGAACTCCGGTGGGGCGTTGATTAACGTCGGCGGTCAAGTCGTCGGGATTACGTCCTCGAAGATTGCCAGCGATGCTGAAGGGACTAGCGTTGAGGGGATGGGCTTTGCCATTCCATCCAACGAAGTCGTCAACATCATCAATCAGCTGGTCAAGAAGGGGAAGGTTGTGCGGCCCGCGCTAGGGATTACCTACGTGGATCTGGCCAACGTTTCCAGCTCGCAACAGAAGTCGGTATTGAAGCTGCCATCTAGCGTGGATGCCGGCGTCGTGGTCATGAGTGCCTCGTCTGGGTCACCAGCGAAGAAGGCCGGCCTGTCCAAGTACGATGTCATCACGGAGTTGGGTGGTCACAAGATTTCCGATCAGTCGACGCTGCGGGATATTCTCTACAAGTATAAGCTGAACGATACCGTCTCGATGACGTATTACCACAATGGTAAGAAGCAGACGACGAAGGTCAAGTTGACCGAAAGTAGTTCGCAGCTAAAGAGCACCACCAGTACGACGGAAAACTCAGAAAGTTAGTCAAAATGAAAGCGGTCGTTGGATTTTTCCAGCGGCCGCTTTTTTGATATGATAAACTATCTAGTGAAAAACCGAAGTTTAAGATCGACTTAAGCCGAATGAAAACGTACCCGGTGGTTAGCTGTCCGAACGAACCAACTGAAGGTCCCGCGCGTAATTCAGGTCGTAAAATTGCAGAAATTATAGTTGTGGATAACTTGGGGGATAAGCTGGTGCCGTTAGCGGTGGAAAAGTTATGAACAGGGCTAGAACGGCAATTAGACCGGTGCAAAAGTTATCCACAGGTGCTGGGGATAACTGTGGATAGAAAAAATTTGGTGGCTTCTAGTCACTGATAAACACCGTGGTAGCAACGATTGTAAGCGGGACCGGCGAACGTTTGTTTTGAACTTCAGCAGTGGATAACTAAAAAGAGATTGACATTTTGGCAAAAAATAGATGTCGTAGGTAAGTGACCATTTACCCCCAATATCTAGGAAAACAGGTTGTCCACCTGTGGATAACTTTGTGGACAACCTGTGTACAGGAGGATAATTATGAACATCAAATTCGTCGTAGTTGGGAAATTGAAGGAAAAGTATTTCAAACAAGGAATCGCGGAATACGCCAAGCGGCTCTCCCGTTTCTGTAAATTCAGTATCGTGGAAGTCCCAGATGAAAAGGCCCCGGAAAGCATGTCACAGGCCGAAATGGACCAAGTCATGGCCGCGGAAGGCGAACGCATCCTGAGTAAGATCAAGGACCGCGAATACGTCTACGCACTGGCCATCCTGGGCAAGGAACGCTCGTCAGAGGAGTTTGCCAAGGAAATCAAGGACCTGACCACCTACGGCCACTCAGACATCACCTTCGTCATCGGTGGCTCCCTGGGCCTGACGCCAGCCGTCTTGAAGCGCGCGGACACCCAGATCTCGTTTGGCCGCTTCACGCTACCCCACCAGCTGATGCGGTTGGTGTTGACGGAGCAGGTTTATCGGGCGTTTATGATTAATGAGGGGTCCCCGTATCATAAGTGATGCGGTTTTTCTTAAAGTTGTCGGCAACTAAACTCGTTATGTGAAGCTTGGGTCATATGATCGAATAAGAATATGTAGGGAGAGCAATGTTATGGATAATCAGGTAGATACGTTAAGCAAGCGGATGAGAAACTTAGCAATAACGAAACAACTGAATTTTTTACTAGGTTCGGGCACGTCTGTTCCGGCGATTCCTTTAATGGCGGGGTTGACGAATAATGAACTACTTAAAAAGGTAGAGGTAACGAGTCGTGAAATTTTAGACCGATATAGACAAAGTGCTAACGTAAGAAATACACAAGGTACATATGATCGGTTTATTCAAGTAGTTATCGATCTTTTAAATCTATCCAATTCAAGACAGTCGCCTAAAAACGTTAATATTTTTACAACGAACTATGATCTTTTTATTGAAAAGGCTATCGATAAGGCTTCGAAGAATAACAGAATTGTATTTAATGATGGTGCTAATGGCTACTTTCAAAGAACGCTAGACAGTTCTAACTATAACCGAACTGTTTCATATAGGGGATTGAACAATGATTATTTAAATGAAGTGCCATCAATTTCTGTGATTAAACCACATGGCTCTATGAACTGGGTTAAGGATAAGGAAAATATTCGGATAATTAATCGAGTTAGCCCAGTACCAGTCGTTGTGCCACCAACGGGGTTTGAATCCGCAACAACTTTTTTACAGAATCATTTTTATGAAATGCTAAGGATGTTTCAATTAGAATTAGATAAACCACAATCTGTTTTATTTATAATTGGGTTTTCATTTCAAGATAAACATATTGGAAAAATGGTTAGAAGAGCACTTCAGAACGCTGAATTAATGGTGTACGCAATTGGGTATAGTGATGCAGATAGAGAAACTTTTCTGAATAATTTGGGTTTCTTAGAAGAGCGGCCAAACTTCAAAATAATTACTCCAAAGGATGTTTTTGCAGATGAAAATTCTGATAAACTTAATTTAGAGTGGCTAACGTATACTTTAAATGGAATGCTATCAGAGGGAGATTAAAATGCAACTGACTAAACAAATTGGTGTAATAGTTGGTGTTGATGGATCCGTTGCCAGTGTTGGTGTATATAATATGTCCAATTCTTCTGAAATTATTTGGCTTGGGGATATTCTTACGGGTCCCAAGATTGGTGCGTTATTAACGATTAATCAGAATGATGTAAAAATTATCGCATCAGTTATTACTGAAAAAGTGATCGATCAGCAAAATACGATTAGAAGTACATAATTTGATAATAGATATAAGAAAGATTCGATAAATCGAGTAATCCAGCTAAAAACTCGTGGAGTAATTATTGATAATACTTTTCAAGTTACGAGTTCTTATGTACCAATGATTGGGAATGAAGTGACATTAACTACCAAAAAAGAATTAAGTGAAATTTATAGCGTAGATAGAGAGACTGGCTCCATCAATATAGGACAGTCGATTTTAGAAAATCAACCGGTTGAATTAAATATTAATACTTTTTTTGCGAGTCATATTGGTATTTTTGGGAATACAGGTAGTGGTAAATCAAACACATTACAGAAACTGTACTTTGACTTATTTCATTCCAAATATAAAAATCAAATATTTCAAAGAAGCCAATTTTTCATCATTGACTTTAATGGGGAATATACAGGAAAACAATTTGATATTGGTGATAAGAAAAAAGTTTTCACATTGAGTACCCGAAGTGCTGGGGATAAGGTATTTATCACGAAGAACTACTTGTTTGACGCAGATATTTTATCGACTCTTTTTAGTGCAACTGCAGCTACTCAAGCACCTTTTTTGAAAAAGGCTGTTTCATTATTTAATGAAAAATATGATGATATGAATTTCGAGTTTGGAAAGTTTGTTTGCGGCACTTTAAAAAAAATATTGACTAGTGGTTCCTCAGCAAATCAAGATAGCATACAAGATTGGATTCAAAGTTGTAAGAAGTACGTTCAGGGAGAAAATATTTATTCAGAAATTGATAAAATCCAGTTTAATTCTACTAATGAAAACTATTATATTGATACTACAAATGGGAAAATATATTTTAACGTGGGCTCAGAGGCAACAATCAGTGATTCAGTCTGGATATATTTAAAGGGTGGGGAGATTGAGAATGCATTATCAGATTACTGGAAATCAAGTAATAGAACTCCAATTGAAAAGCTGGCAGTCTTTTTGGATTTTCAGAGAGTTCATAGCACGGCATGGGGGAAAATTAATCGAGATTATTTAAATCCCTTATTTCATCGTATTGATTCAGTATTTACTAGCCTTGCCAAAGTAATTGAAGTGGTAGACGATGTTCAGGATAAGTATTATCCAGTAAATGTTTTTTCCTTGGTCCATACTAATCAAGAAATTAAGAGAGTTATCCCTATGATGTTGTCTAAAATGTTTTATGATTTTCAAAAAGAGAACACTACAGGCCATGGCATTACGCAAACTAAGCACTTAATAATTGATGAAGCACATAACATCTTAAACGATCAAGAAACGAATTTTGGAGACACTTGGCAAGATTATAGGCTTCGTACATTTGAAGAAATAATAAAAGAAGGTCGTAAATTTGGCTTTTTCCTGACTATTAGTTCACAAAGGCCAGCGGATATTTCACCAACAATTCTATCTCAAGTTCATAATTATGTAGTTCACCGGCTGGTCAATGACAGAGATTTACGTATGTTGGAAAATACAATGCCAACTTTAGACAGAAGTTCTTTTCAGATGATACCCAGCCTTGGAAAAGGAGAGGCTATAATTACAGGAAGTTCAATGCAAATTCCTGTCTTTGTAAAGATACCTAAGATTAAAAATAGGGAAATTCGACCTGCTAGTGATGATGTAGTGCTTACTGATCTATGGGGCATAGATGAATGACTTGATTCAGATATGAAAATTAAAGTCATAGTCTCCAACAGGCAATGGTCAGCAGATTGTAGCAACGAAATCTGTTGATTATCACCAATGAAATATCCATCGGTATTATTCGGTAGGTGCTATTTACAACAGTTAGAAAATTTACGAGATGCTTCAAAGTTTGAGGATAAGACTGGATGAAATCGGTGTATCTTGGGGGTAGAGATTGCTTATTTAGTTCTTCGCAGTGTGCTTTCACGGAAATTTAAACAGTGGCCGGTTCAGGTCCAGGAACTGACTGAGTATAGATTGTATAGAGAGAATATATGGATTCAGTTCCTTGTTTTTTGATACTAGTAAATGAATTGAGGAAAAATGAAAATTATTGAAGTGAAAGACCGCAATGTTACGCTAATTAAACAACTTTTGACGGTGTGGAAAAGCGCTGTGCAGGCCACGCATCTCTTCTTGTCAGCAGACGAAATCGCCACCATTAAGCGATACGTGCCACAAGCGTTAACAGAAATACCACATTTGATTGTTGTCGAAAATGAAATGCACGTCCCAATTGGATTTATGGGGATTACCGAGCAGCATATCGAGATGCTCTTTATTGCGCGTGAGGAAGAGGGCAAGGGCTTGGGGAAAGCCTTAATTAACTATGGTCTTGAAAAATATGCGGTGACTGATTTAGCAGTTAATGAGCAGAATCCGCGCGCAAAGGGCTTTTATGAGCATATGGGGTTTGAAGTGTATAAGCGAACAGAACATGATGAACAAGGCAATCCCTACCCGCTCTTGTATATGAGAAGAGCTTGATTGGTTTCAGCGAGCTGATTATAAAATGCAGTAGCTACTGTGTGGGAGCAGTTACCAATTGCAAAAAGAGCCTAGAGCGGCATATGTTATGATCCCTTTGTGGTTGTCAGATGAAATAATATAAATTCATCTGACAATGACGGAGGGATTTTTCGTATAAAAAAATGAGCTAGCAGTTAAGCTAGCCCCATTAGCTGTGAGTGGTTAACAGATTACCTCTGAACCGGATTAAGGATCCTACTGGTAAGTAAACCGGAGACACGGCTAAGATGACAAGTAAAGGATACATATTCGTTACCCCTTTCAAGGATTCGTAGAGACAACTTGCGAAAAGGGATTGGAGTAAGGTGCTTAGAACCGGTGATGTCAGATAGCAGGAGTAGGAGTTGAACCCACGAGCTCTAAGGCTATATGAATGGTTTACTTATGAGAATCGGTATATCATACTTGAATCAATTGATTGGCGTAATTGCAGAGTAGTCTGATACGGATTGCCTTATCATAAGTGATGCGGTTATCATTCTGTAAAATTATTCATTCTGCTGATTTTTGTTGCCTAATATTTATTGCTAAATTCAAGGTAGATTATTAATTATGAGGAAAATAAGGTGGTTGTTGAAATGGATCTCTATAAACTTAACCCTGACAAGGTAAACGGAAGATCAAGTTTGAGCAAGATTAATCCAATTTCATTTAAAAATGAAAAGAAATTACAAACATGTATTGAGAACAATCTGGAGTTAACGATTGGACCGAAGTTTGTCGCAACAGAGTTCACAGTAGGAAAGTATCGTTTAGATACAGTTGCTTATGACGATGAAGTGAAAGCGTTCGTTATTATTGAATATAAGAAGACAACTAAGTACAGCGTAATTGATCAAGGCTATGCCTATCTCAATACGCTTTTGAATCATAAAGCGGATTTTGTTTTGGCCTACAATGAACGGTACGGCGAATCACAGAGTATCGATTATTTTGACTGGTCACAGGTGAGGCTTATTTTCATTGCGCAGAGTTTTGATGATTATCAAAAAGATGCAGCTGATAATCCCTCTCTTCCAATTGAATTGTATGAGGCCAACTTATTTAGTAATAATGAGTTGATTTTTAATAAAATCTCTAAAGGAATTGGAATGCAAAAGACGGCCAACAATGTAGAAAAAATAAGCAGTGATGTTTCGAAGAGTGAGACGATTAAAATTAAAGATGCTAAGGACTTGCGGCTGGTCAGCGAAGAAGAGTTGTTAGCTAAGAGTAATGAGAATGTTCAGGAAGTATACGCTAAGATCAAAGAGGCGTTATTAACATGGGATACTAGATTTGAGGTTAAAGTAACTAAGGTTTATGTGGGATTTCGAATTGATCGACACAATGTTGTCGACCTATTGCCTCAGAAAAAGAAGTTAAAGATTTGGATTAATCTGAGCAAAGGGGAGCTGGACGATTCAGTGCATCTATTTAGGGATGTTAGTCATACGGGACACTGGGGAAATGGAGATTACGAGTTATCAATTGCTAATGATGAGCAACTGGAGTATATTCTCAGTCTTATGAAACAAGCGTGGCGAAAGCATAGTTAAGAAATAGACTGAAGACATGTGGTGATGTGTCTTTAGGTAATAATTGAAATATTAATTATAAGCATACTAAAATTAGCTCTGTAAAACCTAACTGGGTCTTACAGAGCTAATCTTAGTCTATTTTAAACGATGAAATTAATCGATCTAGTTCTACGATTATTTAGTCTCACTATTATGTGGGTAGGTCATTTCAGTCCAGCCACCAAAGCCTCGATGTAGAGGTTGAATATTTTCAGCACCTGATAGTGGAATTGCCGTAGTTGGGCCAGAGAAGGTATCAATTAATCCTGGCGTCATATGGTTTTTCTTAGTTTGTTCGATGGATAGTGAAGTGATGATTTGGTCTTCTTGATGGTTTAAAATCTTTTCGGCAAAATCTGGATCAATAATGTTTTCCCGACCAACAGCGACTAAGTCAGCCAAAGATAAAGCTGATTCGGCCTTATCCTTGCTATCGATTCCACCAACAATAATCTCTTTACTGCCATTTAAATAGGGCTTGAAGAGGGTTGCGAATGGCTTGTCAGAATCCTTAAATTTATTGTCCGCTTCGCCGTCGGTGTCTAGTAATAAATTGTCACCGGGTTTTGAATCAAAATGCAACATTGAAAGATGAATGTAGTCTAAATCGAATTGCTTCGTGATTTGATCAATTAATTGTGTGGACTCGTGCCAAGTGTAGCCCACATTTTTGCCGTGAATCTCTTCTGGTGAAATTCGGTAGCCAACGATAAAACCTTTAGGCGCGTACTTATCGACGGTCTCCATAACGGTTTTAACCACCGCTAATGGAAAGTTCATGCGTTTCTCGACAGAGCCGCCCCAGTGATCGGTACGGTGATTCGAGTAAGCGGATACAAATTGTTGAATGAGGTAATGGTTAGCGCCATGGATTTCAACGCCATCGAATCCGGCGTCAATGGCCCGTTTAGCGGCTTTACCAAAACCGGCAATTATTTCTTTAATTTGTTCATCCGATAGTGAATGGACCTTGTAATCAAGGAATGGGAAATCGCTGCCGTCTTCTAAGCCCGTGGGTGCGTAAACTTTTTCCCCTTGCATGGCACGGTAGTTCGCTTCCCGTCCAGTATGGGCAATTTGCATAATCGCTTTACTGCCGGAATGTTTCATCGCCTGAGCCAGCTTCTTGAGCTGTGGCAGAAATTTATCATCGTAGGCGGCCAATTGCTCGCGACCCCGTTTCCAAGTCAGCGCGGGTCCACCGGTTTCTGTAACGTACATGTATTCAGTCATGACCAGGCCGCCAGATTTAGCACGGGCATGGTAATAGTCAAGCGTATCTGGAGTAATATAGCCGTCTTTACCACTGTTAGTCAGCATCGGCGGAAGAACGAATCGGTTATCAACAGTTGCGCCATGACGAAAAGTTAACGGATCATTTAAGCTACTCATAGTTGAAAACTCCTTTTTGTTTATTACTTCACTAACTATTATAACCCAGTCTTTTACTTACGAATAGTAGGCACTTCTTTGTAAGCTGCTTACTTGGAAGTAAGTAGTGCTAGAAGCTGATTTCAAAGCTGGCGGTGGTCACTAGTCTGATAAATTTTCTTCTAAATCCAAATCGACCAATCCCAACATAGCCTTGGAACTATATTTAAAGTGGACGGAGTCGTCCTGTATAGATTCTGCAAATTGCGTCATCTGAATTAATAGAGCCTTTAAATCTCGCCCCTCGTCGGTTAGCGAATAGATAACTTTCATGGGCATGACGTCATAACTCGTTCGTTTAACTATTTTGTGATCAATCAGTTGATGAAGCTGCTCACTCAGAACTTTTTCAGCCGGGGCAACGCCGTAAAGACGCTTAAAGTACTGACGAAGCTCGCCAAATCGTTTATCACCTAAGCCAAGTGAGCAAATGATGGAGGGCTTCCATTTGCCATTGACCAAATCGATAATGTAATTACAGCCTAAAAAATACGTTTGCGTCTGCATTTTAAATACGCTCCTTTTGGTTAAAACCTTTGAAAATAAATTGCAAGTTCAGAATTAATCTATGCTGGTGACTTAGCTCTAATTTGATCATCCAAGTTAGATTAAACACCGTGATCACGAAGTAATTTTAGTATGACGAATTGTTAATTGAAGCGCAACAGTAGCCAGAAAATATCAAAGAACTCACGGTTAAGTCTGAGAAGGGGAAATTTTAACGGATATAGACTGTGCGTATGATGAGGAACAAGCCATGGAGCGGGTTCAAATGGTGTTGCAGCAACAACAATAGGTTTCCAATTGATTCGCCAGCTTAACTGGTAAACCCACTGGCAGAGTGCTAAGCTTACCTCATAGTTAGGAGGAAACTACATATGAAAAGATTTATTCAGGGGATGTTGGCTATAAGCCTGGGGTTAGGCTTGTGGCTAGCTACAACGACGACCGCATCAGCGAATCAATATTCGGCCAAACGGGGTAACTCGGTTCGGGTGATTTGGCGGAAGCCGATGGGGCAGCACCAATTTACGGCCAATCAGGGGTACCGCTATTCTAAGCACTTAACAGTTCGCTATGACCGCAATGCCTCAGTCAGTTCCACGACTTGGTTTACCGATGCTCATGAAAAGTTTTACCAGAAGAATCGCCATAACTACGCCATCTACTACCATGTGCGTAACGGTGACGGTTCAATGCAGGGATGGATTTGGCGCGGCTATCTCAAGCCGGTTCCCCAGCCGGTCGCACCTAAGGTCACCCCGGCTTACGTCAAAACGGAAGCCGCTCAGGCCAAGGAAATCACCAGCTTTTTCCCGGGTGTTAAGACCGATAAGCGGTTGACGAAATTGGCCCAGGACTTTGTGCTCGCTAATAACGATACTGAAAACTACAACCAAGGCTGGGAGTTCTGCGTCGAAAGTGATGGCTTCTCACCTAAAGAAGCGCGACAAATCCGCCTGATCAGTTCGCCGGACGGTTCCGTTGAAGGCGATGCCCTGACCAATGCCTATGAGTCAGGTAAGCTAAACCTCAAGGACTACTTCTCAAAGATCGCTATGAGTAAAGGCGCGCCAATTCCTTACAAGGAAGGCGAGTATCCAGCACAACCAGTGCCGGTGACCTACACCCAATTTAAGGGCTGGCACATTGGCGTTGCAACGGTCACGTCGAATGACACCCGAAACCTAGAGATTGGTTATCCGGTTATTTATGTGGCGTTAATTCCTGGGAAATAGTTTTCGTTCAGAACGCGGATCTAAGGTTCAACCACCCCTGACTAAAGCCAGAGGTTTGCGAGAACAACAGCTTGAAATGTTGTGACCGCAATTCAGCGTAGAAGCTCACTTATCTCCTTGGAGAAGGCTTGAGGACGACTACCAAGGCACTCACGACAAAATCAACTCAGTGATTAGCAAACAGATTAATCGATAACAAACCCACAACGGCGCCCCGCAGTTCACCACTGCAGAGCGCCGTTACGCGATTAAATCATCTTAATTTCGTCCATCAACTGGCCAATCGTAATGCCCTTAAGGTAGGCAATGGCCTAGTTTTCGGCATCCCCGAGAATGTTCTCGAGCGTGTCTGGGTAGCCGGCCACGTCCAACCGTTTTAAGCACACATTCAGTGAAAAACACTTAACTCGTGCGAAAAGGGCCTTTCGGCAATGCTACTTGCCATAAAATTCCGGAAAAGTCGCCTCAACAGTCCGACTTAAAAACTGGACCGTGAAGTCAACGCAAGCCGGGTCCTCGCGATCGATCAGCGTCGGATTGACCAGCAGTGAAATCATCCCGTTCAGTAAGAACGTCAATTTGAGATCATTTTGGCGACTAGGGGTCAGCGGCCCCACGGCATAGATGGCCTGTTTGAAAATCGCCAACAAGACCTTAGGAAAGTCGGGCGCAAAACGCAGGTTCTCTGGCTTCAGCAACGCCTGTTGTTCCGGTGGGAGTGTCGGGCTTTCGGCGAATAAAAACTCGCGAACAAAGGCCTGACTGTCTTGAAACAGCAGTGGGTAGGCCGGTGAGTCGTAAACGGCCGCGTTGGCTGCGGTCGCGAGCAATTCATCGTACAGCGCGTAAATATCCGCGTAGTGCAGATAGAAAGTGCCCTTGTTAATCAGAGCTGTGCGGGCCAGTTCGGTAATCGTGATTTTATTAATCGGCTTCTTAAGCAGGAGCGCCAGGCCCGCTTGCTGGATGGCCCGTTTGGTTTTAGTGACGCGTAAGTCGGTTTTGGACATCGGCAAATTCCTTTCGAGATAAGCGACAATTGGGATGAATCGTTGATTATTCATCGCTTGCGCCAGACTGATGATTGTTTGATAACGGCGGGTCCCGTAAACTTAGGCTATTGGTTGATCGCGAAGTCAAAGAAGAGGGAGTATGCCTAATGTTAACACAATATAAAATTGGTGATTTAGTTTTAGCGAAGCTGGGGACGACGCCACTGGTCGGCGTGGTGGTTTACAAGGATATCAAACGCAGCCGGTACTTAATTCGTTTCAGTGGTGTACAGCAGGACTACTACGCAGAGGATGAGTTGATGCCCTATACGCCGTACGAGAACGCTTGGAAGAAGCCATAAACTGAAGGGGCGCATTGCTGGGTGTGGAAACGTAGGCGATGGGTTCCTTTTTTATACGGGTTTGAAAGGGATAGCCATTCACTTGTTGAACAGCCACTGATAATATTAAGGCGTAACGAATCATTTAATAGGGAGCAGACACATGGTATCTGTATTCATTTGAGATCACTGATGTGGCGGGAATCTCAGCTTGTGTGAGGAGATGTATTGATGGATTTAGTCCATTATGCTTATGGCAAAGCAATCAGGTTAGCAGATTTTCTGAAAATGGATGAGTTGCAGGCAATTCGATTTGATTTTTTAACGCAGGGCGGTGAATCAGATCGATGCCCATTGATTAATGAAATTTATCAGCAAATTTTCCCTTGGTATGACAAAAAGGCTGACGCCGGAGATACCTTAAATACTTACCGCCTTGCGATCCAGCAATATTATGGCCATTATTATTGGAACTTAGATCGTGCCAGTCAGATAGAGATTATCGGTATTATTCGGCAATACGCTCCACACAATGAAAGTCAGATTTTCGAATATGAACAAATTGACCAATACGGAAAACCCTATTATCAGGTGTGCAACAACTATCAATTAGGAAATTTTGGAATTCTGCCAGTTCATGGTGGGATTAATCCTAAGCGCTCGGGGTCTCCCTATTTTGATTTTTTTGATTGTTACTTAGAGAAGGTTGCTACTTTCTACGCTGGTAAATTAGGCGATGATCGCTTGTCAGTGGCGATTCGAAAACAAAGTGCTTATTTTGAACAATTTGGATCGTTTGATCAGTTCGTTGAGAAAAATATATTGATGGATTTTTTTGAAGGTCATGGGGATGGACAAGATCGGCTGTATGATCAACCTGTTCGCTTATCTGGGTTACAAAGCTTCAAAGACTATGTCAGAGCTTCCTCAAGGATAATTACGCGCCGTAGTCAACGGATTTGGCATGAGCTTCGGCTAGAGCATAGCGGCTTCTGAATTGTAGGTAATTCGTCAGGTAATGCGTCTTTTCAATTAGACGGCCGTATGATAACAACACTGAATTTAAATTTTGTCGTAAAACGAGCCACCGAAGCTGGGGTTTCAACCCGTTTCGGCGGCTCGTTTATGACTATCTAGTGAAATAATTTAATGAACAAAGACGCTAATCAGCAGAACCATCAGTAGGCCGACAAAGGAATTCACAAATTCCAACAGGCCCCAAGTCTTGAAGGTATCCTTCAAAGAAATCCCAAATGATTGTTGGTACAATAGGAAGCCGCCATCGTACATCAGCGTGGTGGTGTTACTCCCACAGGCACAGGCCAACATCATCAGGGCTGGATTGACGTGGAAAGCCACGACCATCGGCGCCACGATTCCCGCGGCGGTGATGGCGGAAACGGCCCCTTGTCCCGTCATTAAGCGAATTAGGACGGTAATAATCCAAGCTAAGATGAGCGGTGAGATATTGGTATGACCAACTAAATCGACAATTTTACTCCCAATACCGCTATCAATGATAACTTCCTTCATGACACCACCGGCGGCGATGACCATGAGGACGTTAGAGATACCAGCAATGGCGCTAGTCATGTGGTCGGAAATTTGTTTACCCGACATGCCTCTACGGTAGCCAAACAGAATCATGGCGACGATAACCGTGATTAACATGCTAATCTCGGCACTCCCGATGAAGCTGGAGAACTTAAAGACCCAGCTGCTAGTGGCGGCCAATGATTTAGCGATGGACGCACAGATAATGATAATCGCTGGCAGTAGGGGAATGATGATACTTGTCCTGAAACTGGGAATATCATTGGCAGCACGCTTAGGCGCCGGCTTCATCACGTTGCCCAGCGGCATGTCCGCTAGGCCGGGGATGAAGCGTTGAATCAAGACCCCGGAACAGATAATCGTCGGGACAATGACGATGAAACCGAGAATGTAGACTTGCGCAATATCCGCGTGGAAGGCCGTTACCAAGGCCATTGGACCGGGTTGCGGTGGGAAAATACTATGGCCCATCGTCGCCCCAGCAATGGTCGGAATGACTAATTTCATGTAGGGCACTTTAGCTTCCTTCGCGATATTAATCACTAAAGGCATGGTGATTAAGAAGGCAACCTCGTAAAACATGGACATCCCGAAGATAGTTCCGATGATCAGTAAAGCGTAGGGCAACATCTTCCGCCCCATGGCATGGACGATCGTGTCCGCAATTTGTTGAGACGCCCCAGATTCGGTCATCATTTTCCCAATGATGGCCCCAAAAATCACAATCAAGAGCAAAGAGGACATGACGCTCCCAATACCTTCTTGAATCGTGGTGGCAATCTTCACCAAAGGTAAGCCCTCGGCAAAGGCAATGAATAAACCTGAAATCAGTAACGCAATAATATTATGTACCTTGGTTTTGACGATTAGGAAAACCAAGAGCAGAATCCCGAGTAAAACCCAGAAAAGTGCGAGTAAGTCAGCTACCATAAAATCCCTCCTAAATGATAAACAGATATATCAGTTACCCATCTATAGTAGCATTGAAAGCGGTTTACAACAATAAAAGGGCAAACTAAATTGACCTATCCTGATAATTAGCGATTCCTCACAACGACGAATGAAACAACAAATGAAAACTCATATATCAGTCTTAACTTTTTAACCATTAACGTAACGACACCAATATCGGAAGGTGGACCAGATATCCTACCTAATTAAAGCCGTTAAAAAAGGCACCGAATGGCCAGCAATAGCGAGCCCATCCGATACCTTATGTAGAACGAATTCTAAATTATATTAGTCATTGAAAGCTGTCAAGATAACCGTTCTCCCCGACACGCAGGCTAACCTATTTCCCCGGTGCTAAGAAGATGGCCGCGTCGCCCTGGCTAACGCCTTCACCGTAGCCGTCTTCGACTTGGGCCCGGACACCAATGTGCCAGCCGCGGTATTGACTGCGCTTCGTGGCTGGATAGCCCGCCTTCGCCAATAAGTTCGCGTAATTCTGGGTGTTCATGACCCGTGCGGAGTTGTAGAGGCGAATATAGACCTGGCCCGGTTTGACCGTTGGCCCCTCCTCACCGTCGTCGGTGTAGACCACGGCCCCAGCCTGTTGGTCCAGCGTCTTATCCTCAATCGTTCCCGGGAAAAGGTTCAAGATTTCCTGGTCGAGTAGCCGTTCATTGGCGATTGGTGCACGGGTCCCGGGGTCATCGGGGTTCGCCGTTGCGGTGACGGCCGCATCCGATGTCTTAGCCTTGACTGGTTTCAAGTAGCCGCGCCAGATCCATCCCTGTAAGGTCCTGTCAGCGCTCTTCACGTGATAGTAAATGGTCGAATGGCCCTGATACTTCTTATACATTTTTTCATGCGCATCCGTATACCACGTGACGTTGGCGGTCGCTTTATTTTTGCTATAGCGCACGCCCAAATGCCGCGAAAAACGGGACCCCGTCGTTGCCGTATAGGCCCGCTGCTTCATCGGTTTACGCCAGACCAGTCGAACGGATCGGGAGCGTGCTGCCGAATATTGACTGCTGGCCGCTGCCGAAATTCCTCCGAAACCGAGTAAGCCCACACCAACTCCGATGGCTAGGGCGCCTTGAAACAAGTGCATCTTTTCCATAGATATCTCCTCCTGTTCTCAATCAGTGTAGCACTCCTGAATGGCGGCTCCTAGCGAGAATCAGCATTTCTTCAAAACTGATATTGACCATAATTTTTACCGTCAGATAGGGGACTAGTCGGCCTTTTCACCGCACGTAAAGATAATTCTTTTAATAGTTATGCTTGAGGGGCGTGATGTGTGCGGCTGACAATTAGACGTTACATCTATTTTAGTATATAACACAACGACAAGGTTAACATTATTATAAAATGCATATGATGTTCATAATTTTTTCAAATTTCACTGTTAATCTAAGCCTACGAATAAAAAAACAGCTCGCAACCCGCTTCGATATGGAGGTATCCCTCATGAAAAAATGGTTAAAAATCTTTTTACTGATTGGTTGTCTCGTTGGTTTAACTCCCCTTTTACACAGTTATGCTCAGAAACGAGCAAATAGTATCCAATCGGCGGTCTTCCATGATCAAGCGGGTAAAGTCGTCCAGGACATTCCCAGCCATCGTCCGCAGGATCTGCAACTGGCACTGACGGTTGAACTACCCGCCGGAGACACGGTGATTACCTTAACCGAACAGGATGAGGCCACATTTACCCCGGGGAAGCTTGCCGACCTCGACCCGGCCCAAGACATTACGGCGGAGGTTAACCCAAAACGGCAACTCATGCTCACAAACAAGCAAGAGCAACCACAAACCGTTGACCTCGTGGTTCCCCTGACGGTGGCCGACCCCTTGCTGACCGACAAACTTCAACTGGAATTAAAGGTAGCCGACACGGACGAAACGTTTACCCTTCCCGAGGTGACGGTCACGGCTGATCAAACCGATAACGCAACGGAAGAGTCAGCCACGAGCAACACGAGCAGCAGTAACCAGGCCGCTTCTTCCTCAACGTCACAAGCCTCATCACAAGCTTCCTCCCAAACGACCGTCAAGCAACGGTCCCAGTCCACCAAGCAACGGTCGCGGTCAGCCCATTCTCAAAAATCCGCTACATCCACGAGTCAATCGGCCAGTAAAACCGCTGATGACGACGCCGATGCCCAGCCGGCGCCCACGACTAAGATGAGTCGGGCAACACCGGCTAAGGACCAACGGGATAACCTCACGGGGACGCCGCTTGCGGTTCACCGCGGACAGATTCAGATTGGCAGTTGGTCCTCGGAATTGGAGATTGGCGGGTCGCTTCTCAGTGATCAGAAGGCCACCGTCAAGGGACCGAAGCAGTCGAATGCTAACGGCAACACGTACTGGAACAACAGCTACGGCGACCAGTACTACTACTCCTACCAACAGGCGGACCAGGCCAAAGCCTACGCCCTCGTCTTCAACCAGACACCGGCCAAGGACGACACCATCGTGGTCTACTACCAGAATGTCGGGGCCTACACGACCTCCGCAACGGCGGAAAAGCCGGACCAAACGATGGGGGCCATCCTCACCATTTCAAACATTGTCTACAATGACAATGTCCCCGCCGGAACGGACGGTAAGGACCGCTACATTGACTTTTCCAACAACTTCTATTCCGGGATCGTCTACAACGGGATCAAGAGCTTCGACATCGACATTACGTTCACCAACGCCGATGGAACCCGGGCGCTTGATTTCCTTGAGCCCGGCGACGGCGAGGAACACACGTCGTACTTCACCTTTGGTTCGCTAAACGGGAATGACACTGGCGAACACGAATGGGCCGGCACACGGTCGGGGCTGACAGGCAAACTCTCAGTTGATTCCTTGGTTGCTCCCCGCGATGATGGGTGGTACGAAGGCATTGGTGAGGGGGTTTGGCAGGAAGGCCAACCATACAATGGGCCGAATCAATGGGGGGACTTCCTCGGGTCCACCAACTACGAACGGGGCGCCGTGTCCTTCCCCATGGTCGGCACGACCCAGAAGTTCAAGTTAATGAGTGAATCCGGGTTTACGTGGCAGTCCTTCTCCAGCGGTTACGTGGTTCCCCTAGAACCCCTTGCGCCGCAGAAGACGGTTCACCGGACCAGCGACCTGGGTGTAGAAAATAACAACCTGGATCAGGTCACGGTTGACCGGGATCTTGAAAACATGACGAGCTTTTACTACACGATTTATCAACCAACCTACAGCATTCCCGATGAGTCCATCGCTAAGCCGGATAAGATTATTCTAACGGATGAGTTACCGGCGGGCATGACGGTCAAGGCCGAGGACATTCGTCTCTACAACACGAATGGAGACCTCATCGCTAAGAGTGGCCAGGTGACCGTGACGAATGGTCGGCACGTCACGTATGAGTTGTCCGACAAGGAAATCGAAACGTTGACGTTTGACGGCCAACCCTTCGCCTTTCAGATGAAAGTCAACTTTAGTGAAGACTTCCTCGGGACGTTTGAGAACCAGGCCAAGGTCAAGTTTGATTCTGGCACACATTACACGTGGGAGAAGTCTACCAATAAAGTGGTCACACATTTCAAACGTAACCCAATCGACCTAACACTCAAGAAGGTGGGGGACCTCCACTGGGACCCCGCAACGGATGCATCGCTCGGAAACGTCGGCTTCACGGTAACCGGCGACAACGGTTTCCACAAGACGTACGTCACCGATGCGGATGGTACTATCGACCTGAGCGACCTGGACCGGCAACAGACGTACACGATTACCGAAACGGTTCCCGGCGCATACGTGGATCGTGACAGCTTTACCCTAACGTACAATGCGAAAGCCAAACGCTGGGCGATCACGGGGGATGCGGTACAGGTCAGCATCACCAATGACGATCGGCACCAGGTCATCACCATGACCAACCGGCTGAAGCGTGGCGCTTACCAGTTCCAAAAGGTTGACGGCACGAGTGGCGATAACCTTGCCGGCGCCGAATTCATCATCCAAAACAGTCACGATCAGTACCTGACGTTTGACGCCGCCGGCAAATTGACCGGCGCGGTCGACCGACGCGATCAGGCCACACGACTGAAGGGGTCCGACACAGGGGCCTTTGAGGTCACGGGTCTCCCCCACGGTGACTACACGCTGATTGAGGTGCAGGCACCGGACGGCTATACCCTGGGGGCAACGCATCAGTTTACGATTTCCGATCAGAAACAAACCACACCAGACCAGATAAAAAATGACCCGTACAGTCTCCCCGTTACCGGGGGGCAGGGGATCTTCTGGCTCATTGTCTTAGGGCTTACACTGACCCTATCGTCGCTCGCCATTTGGCGCACCCACCCTAGAGGAGGATAACCCCATGAAATTCACAAAATTACGTCAATTCGCACTCGCTACTTTCGCCGTTTGTGGCCTCGCATTGGGCGGTCAGGCGGCCGCACATGCCGCTGAGACCACACCAGAGACGGTCACCATGAAGCTGCACAAGGTGGACAATCAGTCGGACCAGACCCTGCAGAACACGGGGGATGAACTCCCCCTCCTCAATGGGATGACGGCCTACGACGCAACCAAGTATGGGGCTGTGACCTACGGCGTGTATGATTTAACCGCGTTGCTTAAAGACCGGGGCGTTACGAGCGGTCAGACGGATGGCCAAACGTTTAAAACCGTACGGGACGAGTTGCTTGAAGAGATTCTTGCCGGCAAGACGGATCCGGCCGACGTTCTCAAGGCACAGGCCGCCTTCGTTGAAAAAAATAAGCTCGCGTTGGTCGCAGAGAAAGAATTAACGACGAGTGATGGTCTACTAACCTTTGCGGACCTCCCAAACAACGGTTTCTACCTCATCATGGAAACCAAGGCACCCACGCACCATCTGACGGGGCTATCGGCACCCATGATTATCGGCTTGCCATTGAGCAATAAGAGCACCATTCACCTATACCCCAAGAACGTGATTGCCAGTAACGTTGATCCCGAGATCCACAAGGTCGGGATTAATCCCAAAGACCCAACGAGTAAAGACTACGTGGCGTTAAGCGGGGTTGAATTCGAGCTGAAACGCGCGGATGGGTCCGGCGACGTCACGAAATTAACGACTAACGACAAGGGTGACATTACGTTTGGCAACTTAACGGCGGGTGTGGAATACGTGTTGACGGAAATCGCGATTGACAATTACCCGTGGTACAACCAAGACGAGGTCAAGGATGGCAAAATCTCTCTGACATTTACGGTTGATAAGGATGGTAAAATTACCGCGACGGAAACGAAGCCAGACAAATCATACTTCAAGATTGAAGACGATCGGATTGGCATCTTGAACTACCTAATTCTGGGCGGCGCCAAATTTAAGAAGGTCGATGGCCAGAATACGGACAGAGGCTTGGCCGGTGCGAAGTTCAAGGTCCAGAAGGTGACGCATACGGGCGATATCGCGTGGGCGGTCTTTGATGGCCAGACGTTTGTGAAATGGGTTGCCGACAAGGCGGATGCGACGGAGATCGTTTCCGGGGATGATGGCACGTTTGACTTCACCGGCGTTCCGTACGTGTACGACCAACGGGATGGCAAGGTGACGTACAACCTGGTTGAAACGCAAGCCCCCGCTGGCTATGCCTTACTGAAGGA
The DNA here is from genome assembly GCF_012641095.1 of Lactobacillus sp. HBUAS51381. Lineage (GTDB taxonomy): Bacteria > Bacillota > Bacilli > Lactobacillales > Lactobacillaceae > Levilactobacillus. The sequence continues at coordinate 1,957 of NZ_JAAVSC010000018.1, read as the reverse complement.
CGCGACCGCATTTGAGATTAATACAGAAACGCAACTGGTCACGATTAAAAACGACCGCTACGCCCTGCCGATTACCGGGGGGATGGGCATCTGGTTGTTCCTCCTGATCGGGAGTCTCCTGATGGGTGGCGCAGGTTACCTGTACTACCGGCAACAGCGGCAACAGAACTAGACTTTAGGCTGACCGCTCAGACGACACGGGAAAGGAGGATCTCCCATGCGTAAATGGCTCATCATCCTACTCTTTTGCTTAGGCCTCGGCCTGATTGGCTACCCGGCCGCCAGCAATGTGGTGACGGGATGGCGCCAGCAGGGGGTTCTGACCGCCTATAAACGTCAGCTGAGTACGGCCAGTCAGACGCAGCTCAAGGCACTCCAACGGGCGCTGCAACAGGAAGAAACGACGGATCAGACCACGGTTCAAGACCCGTTCAAGGCCGACAGTAAAGGTTTTGTGGAGACGACACCGCTAGCCCTCGTGGCGATTCCCAAGATTAACGTGGAACTGCCGGTATTTGCCAACACCAGCGAACAGGTGCTCCAGAAATATGCGGGGGTGGTCCGCGGGACGGACACGCCGCAGGGCAAACGCAACCAGCACAGCCTGATTACGGCTCACCGGGGACTCCCCGGCGCCCAACTCTTTACCGACCTACCCCGGCTCCAACGCGGTGATCGCTTTTACCTGAAGAACGCTTACGGGTTGATGACCTATGAGGTAACCAACCTACGGACCGTGAAGGCGGCGACGCGGCAACCGATCCAGCGTGTGGCGACGAAGAATCAGGTGACGCTGATGACGTGTACGCCGTATATGATCAACACGCACCGGCTCTTGGTAACCGGCCAGCGGATTCCCAATGAAACGCAAACGATTCCGCAAGGTAAGTTTGTTTGGGATTGGTACAAGATTGGCTTGATCGTGTTGGCGGGCGTACTCATCATGGGGGGCATGTGGACAGGCTATCGGCGGTACCGCCGGTCAAAGGAGGGACGTTAAATGGCAACGCGTAAACGACGATTTAAAAAGACGTCCCTCTGGCTACTCCTGATGTTTCTCGGCGGCACCGGCTTGGTCCTACTGGGACTGACACGAAACTTCTCGGTGACGCAGTTGGGGAAGACGGCAATGCACGGGATGACGGTCGAAAGTGTCCAGCGGGCGAATCGTGCGGCAAAGGGGAAGACCGCCCCGTTCAATTACGCCAAGACCAAACAACTGACGCCCGTTTCGGTAGCCGGTTATGGCCTACAGGAGTTGGCTGGAACCAGCAGGTATGGTGCGATCGGCCAGCTACGAGTGCCCGCGGTTGGCTTGGACTTGCCGATTGGCGTCGGCGTCAGTAATACCGTGTTGGTCCGTGGCGCGGGCACCCTCAAGGCGGACCAGCGGATGGGACAGGGCAATTACGCGCTGGCCGGACATTATATGACAACGAAACGCCTCCGGTTCTCGCCCCTCGAAGGCGTCCATCGTGGCGATAGCGTGTATTTGACGGATCAACGGCAGGTCTATCGATATCGGGTAACGCGGGTGCGGGTGGTTGACCGGTATCAGGTTGAAGTCATCAACGATGTCCCAGGCAAAAAGCTGGTCACATTGGTCACCTGTGCCTCGGCGAAGCGAAATGAACCGAAACGATTGGTGGTGCAGGGCGAACTGCAGACGGTGAAGCCGGTGGCGAGAGGATAGGTAGAAAATGAAAAAGAGGCCGTTCTGATCTGGATTTTAGTCCAGGTCGGAACGGCCTCTTTTGACGGGTTCAGTGGATTTGAAAAAGTTTCATGTGAAACTTTTTAGATGGTATGGGTGTGCCCTTGACGAGGACTACCTCAAAACCTGTGGATAACCCCTTAATGAAGTGAACCCCCAAGGTTGGACAGAAAGTCCAACCTTGGGGGTTTTATTATGGTTAAGTTTAATTTAGATTTTAGGATTAAAGTCGTCACTGAATAT
>NZ_JAAVSC010000017.1 GCF_012641095.1 Lactobacillus sp. HBUAS51381 | reverse complement strand
CTAGGTGCCAAAAGGTCTCGCCACCTAGCCAGTGCCCCGCATTAATTACCATAAACTATTGATTTAACAATGTTTCTATTGACAAGACGTAGAAAAAGGACCCGAAAGTCTCCTTTCAGGTCCTCAAATCAAAGCACTACTTCGTTGAGCTCCGCTTCATCAAGCCATAAGGCAGGATGACCGTATTTTCATCAACGGTTTCGTTATTCATTAACTTCGTCAATAAGCGCATGGCCACGGCACCAATATCGTACAGTGGTTGGGTGATTGAGCTCATCTTCGGCCGTACCAACTCGGTCAGCTTGGTATCGTTACTCGTGATGACTTCGAATTCGTCTGGAACGGCCACACCGGCATCGGTCAACCCATTCATGACCCCAGCGGCTAACTCATCGTCACCCACGAAGGCTGCGGTAGCTCCGGCAGCGCTCAAGGCTGGTTCTAACGATTGACCCGCCTTGTACGTGTAATCCGTTTCAAAGACCAGCTTGTCATCGTAAGCGATGCCGGCATCTTTCAAGGCCTTCTTGTAACCTTTCAAGCGGTAGTCATGATTAATGGCCTGATCCATCGAACCCGAAACGAACGCAATCTTGCGGTTTCCATGATCGATCAAGTTCTTAACGGCTTCCGCCACAGCGGCCACGTAGTCAATGTTCACGCTGGGTTGGGTCTTTTCAGCATCTACGGAACCCGCCAACACGATTGGGGCCTTCGAACGCCGGAATTCTTCCCGTAGTTCATCGGTCACTTGGTTACCCATGAAGATGATCCCATCAACTTGTTTGGCCATCAACGTGTTCAGTACTTGAACTTCCTTGCCGCCGTTTTCATCGGAGTTGGTCAAGATGATATTGTACTTGTACATCATGGCAATGTCATCAATCCCCCGTGCTAATGACGAGAAATAAGCGTTGGTGACATCCGGAATGATTACCCCAATGGTCGTGGTCTTTTTGCTGGCCAGGCCTCTGGCAACCGCGTTTGGTCGGTAATCGAGTCGATCAATGACCTCCAAAACCTTTTTCCGTGTTGCCGGTTTAACATTAGGATTGCCGTTAACAACCCGCGAAACGGTAGCCATTGAGACCGCCGCCTCGCGCGCCACATCATAAATTGTAACTGTTTGTTTTTCCATAGCGAGAGCCCTTTCTTTCTTGTTTTGATTTGTTTTCATTCGTTTTCAAGCAACTTGACCAGTATACAGAATTGTTTTCATAGGCGCAAGAGTGAAAACGCTTTCACATCAAAGAATACCTTATTTTCACAGAATTTTCAAGGCAGAACCCCCATATTCCCGAATAAATAGCCCAATTGATGGTATACTAATTACATTAATTGAAGGGGTGATTTCATGACGAAACTCGAACAAATTCAGCAATGGACGGCGGAACACCACGCCAGCATGACCTACTTAAGTAATCCCAAGACCATTCAATACCTCACTGGTTTTGGGAGCGACCCCATCGAACGGGTCCTCGCTTTAGTCATCTTCCCGGACCAAGACCCATTTATCTTCGCACCGGCCCTGGAAGTCGAAGTCATCAAGGCAACTGGCTGGAAGTTCCCCGTTATCGGTTACCTGGACCATGAAAACCCATGGGCCATGATTGCCGACCAAGTGAAGCAACGCCACGTGAATCCAGAACACATCGCTTTGGAAAAGGGTCAGCTCCAAGTGGCCCGGATGGAAGCCCTGGCTGCTCAATTCACCAGTCCCCGCTTCGACTTGGACATTACCAGCTTCATTGAACACATGCGGTTAATCAAGTCTGAAGAAGAAATCAAGAAATTGGAAATCGCCGGTAAATGGGATGATTTCGCCTTTGAACACGGCTTTGCCGCAGTTAAGGCGGGTAAGACGGAACAATCCGCCGTCGCCGAACTCCAATACGCCCTGATGAAGGAAGGCATTATGGAAATGTCCTTCGGCAGTCTGGTTCAGGCGGGCGCCCACGCCGCTGAACCCCATGGGGCCACCAACGACACCAAGTTTGCCAACAACGAATTGGTCTTATTCGACCTCGGGACGGTGTACGATGGCTACATTTCCGACGCATCCCGGACGGTGGCTTTAGGCACCCCTACGGCTAAGCAAAAAGAAATTTACGACGTCTGTTTGGAAGCCCAATTGACGGCCCAAGCCGCCGTGAAGCCCGGCTTAACCGCCGCCGAACTCGACAAGATTGCCCGCGACATCATCACCAAGGCCGGTTACGGCGAATACTTTATTCACCGGTTAGGCCACGGGATGGGCATGAGCGATCACGAATTCCCATCCATTATGGAAGGCAACGACCTGGTCTTAGAACCCGGCATGTGCTTCTCCATTGAACCCGGTATCTACATCCCCGATGTCGCCGGCGTCCGGATCGAGGACTGTGTCCACGTGACGGCCGATGGGAGCCTGCCATTCACTCATACGCCGAAGGAACTCACTTACGTCGGCTAATGATCAACCAGACCGATAAGCTTTAACGATTGCGAAAGCCGCCAATCCTCAAATAACTGGGGGTTGACGGCTTTTTAAGCCACGACTGCTTATCAGCTCCCCCGCTTAATTGTAAAAGTGATATCACCGTGATATTATTAAGCTGTCATCTCGGGGGAGGCGTTTTAGGAGGTCACATTATGGCAAAGGAAAAGCAAAAACGTTTTTTATTACGAATGGACGAAAGTCTCTTTGCAAAATTGTCGCAAGCCGCTACCACTGATGGGCGGAGCATCAACGCGTATATCATCAATATTTTATCAAAAACGGCTACGCCGGGAAATTGGGAATCTCGGCAATTGATTGGCCGCACGGTGCCAGGAACTGCTTTGGACGCCAAGACGGGACTCGTGTTAGTCGCCGGCATTTACTATCGGTACCTATTGGAGCCGCGCGAGGCCCTGGATTTCACGGCAAACTATACCATTATCGAGAGTAACGGGAATATCTTGACGTTCAAGAAAATTTGAGGAGGAGTCGCTATGTTTGGGATTAGAATTGTGCATCAAAATAATGAAGGATTAGTTGAAACTTTGGGGAAGTACAAGCGTAGTGTCGCGCCTGGCGTTCATTTCTACTTACCTGGCCTGCAGAAAATCCGGACGGTTGAGTTGGCCATGACGCCCCTCGCCCTACCAAATTACTCGGTCATCACCAAGGACAACGCCGATGTCTCGGCCAGCCTGACGCTGAACTATCACGTGACGAACTCCGTGAAATTCCAATACGAAAACACCGACTCCGTGGAGTCCATGGCACAATTGGTGCGGGGCCATTTGCGTGATATCATTGGCCGGATGGACCTGAACCAGGCGCTCGGTTCTACCGCCAAGATCAACCAGGAGTTGGCCACCGCCATTGGCGACTTAACCGACACTTACGGCATCAATGTAGACCGCACGAACATCGACGAACTGACACCATCGAAGGCTATCCAGTCTGCCATGGACAAACAGCTAACGGCCGACCGAGAACGGGTGGCCGCCATCGCCAAGGCCGAGGGGGAAGCCAAGTCCATCGAACTGACGACCAAGGCCAAAAACGACGCATTGATGGCGACCGCCACTGCCCAAGCGGCGGCAACCAAGACCCGAGCGGACGCCGAAAAGTACCGGATCGACACGGTCAATTCTAGTTTGGAAAACGCCACGCCAGAATTCTTCGAAAATCAATCCATCTCGGCCTTCAGCGACCTAGCCAAGTCCCCAGCCAACGTGGTTGTGGTGCCCAAGGACGGCATCGCCGACCTGGGCCAGATCCCGGCAATTGGTGCGGCTTTGCGAGCTGGACTAAAGACGCCGGAAACGCCACTCCCGCAAGCAAAGAAGTAACGTAAAGCGTCTCTATACACTGCACCTAACGGCATGACTCCGGGATTCTCCTGGGGTTATGCCGTTTTTTTGTTGGTCGGTATCGCGCAGGATCATACTAGCCCAGAGAAGACTAACCGCATCTCCACGCGGATAAAATAGGCTTCCATGATTTACAGTCTCACTAAAGAATGGCGCACCACCATTGGGCAAGGCAAGTTATGCCTAGCATTCTCTTCTCCACCGGTGCCATCCACACTGATTTTGCCTGCCATCAGTAACCGACCTGGCTTTTTATTTCGTCATGGGTTGCGGTCACTGATGTACATATTCCGGGACAAAAGTATGACGCTGTTCACTTGATCCGAGAGAAACTTGTTGTCTTATTTCATATTTTATGTAACTATTATTTATAAATGTAACATATGTCTTAAAGATGGAGTGATACGTCATGCGCCAAAAAATACATACCCAATCAACAGATCAGCCTAATACTAGTCACATCCACAGCAAAACCAAGGCGTTACTCTTTGCCGGGGTGCTTTTAACCAGCCTAAATGTCGGTCTACTTAACGAATCCACAAAAGCTTCAGCGGACAATACAACGCCTGATGTATCGCTAACTTCCAATTTCTCAACTAGCGAATCGCCGACGCAACCTCTCAGCCAGTCCCCCCGTTCCGCAAACGGTGACAGCAGTACCTCGAAGGACGCAACTAGCACCGACGTTACACCTGAAGAATCCGTTGACGACAACACCACACCCGATGATTCAACGACTGACGACAATCGTAACGACCTCACCCCACCCAATACTGCTGAAATCAACACTGGAGCAAACGACGATGCAAAAGCTAAACAGAAAAACACCAGCACGCCTAGAGCTGCCGCACCAGAACCCCTAGCCAGCACAAATACGACCACGGGGATAGCTGACAACGATCACGCTACCTCACCTGAAAATGCTAATACCGTGCGTGCGGCCGTACCAGTTGGCGACATGGTCCAAGGAACAACACCCGATCAATCGGTAAACGCTACTGCTAGCCAAGCAATTACCGCACAAAAGGGCACGGTCTATGTTTATTACAAGATGGACACTGGCGGAGAACTTCTAAAAAAAGTTCTCACGGGTAACGTTGGTGATCGCTTCACCGTAAACGCTCTCAACTTCAATGATGGGGATGCCAAAGATTTCATGCTCAAGGGAGCGAGTCAAATTAACGGGACTTACACGTCAACAAAGCAAACGGTTACTTTTATTTATCAAGTTCCGCGCATCCGGACCTCTTCACAGGCTGGTATGGACATCTTCACAGTGACCTACGCCGATGGCAGTTTGAAATACATTGAAATCTTTGATGACGACTTTGATATCACGCTTAGCAAGAATTCTAAGGGGCAATCAAGCGTTGCCATTTACGCGATATCCCCAGCATCCCGGAATAAAACATTATCTCTGGCAAATAACGATGTCGCCACTTTCGGCCACCGCTTCGGCTATTTCAGCACGTCCACAAATAGTTTCATTTTTGAAAAGTCCACAAACAGTCGTCTCGTGAAGGTCATGAAGGTTAATAATCAGTCCGAGAAACTAACGGTTCGAACCCTCAATTTAGATTCCCCAAATGGCCATTTAAGAGCAATAAGTAAAACATTGGAAATCAATAATGCCACGCTATTCAACCATTTTTGGGCTAAATACGTTGACGGGGACATCCAATCAGCATTTTCAATTCAAGAAAGGACTGGGAATAGTCCCCAATTAAGTGCCAAGGCAGCGGTTTCTGAAGTTAATCCGCAGGGGCGTGCTCGCCTTCCTCAGACCTCTGAAGATAAAACCAGTTTCTCTTTCTATGGCTACCTCCTGTTATTCCTGCTTAGCACCGTTAGACTCTTTGGAAAAGTCAGGAAAGTCCATGAAAGCAAAGCATGAAAGAACCGCTTTTCAGTGTAAAAACCGTATTTACGCACTTCAAATTCCATCACCACAAAGAAAGTCTGAGACCTATCGTCCCAGACTTTCTTTTCGTTCTATATTAAGCTTGTTGCGTCTTCAACTTCTCAACCAAGGCCTTCACCTGATCGCTGGTCTCGCAATCATTAATGGCGGCTTCGGCCAAATCGGTCAACGTCGAGGCATCGAGGTGCTTCATCAGATTCCGCGTCTTCAGTACGGAGGTGGCGCTCATCGAGAATTCATCGAGGCCCATCCCCATCAACAGTGGAACCGCCGTCTGGTCACCGGCCATTTCCCCACACATCGCCACACTGGTTCCGTGACGGTGCGCAGCCTTGATGACGTGGTTAATCAGGCCCAAAAGACTTGGATGGTACGGTTGATAGAGGTAGGAAACCCGTTCGTTCCCCCGGTCGGCCGCAAACGTATACTGAATCAAATCGTTCGTCCCAATGCTAAAGAAGTCGACTTCCTTGGCAAAGTGATCGGCGAAGATGGCCGCGTTAGGGATTTCAATCATCATCCCCAACTTAATCTTCTCGCCCACCTTGACGCCGGCTTCCACCAGCTTAGTCTTCTCTTCATTGAAGATGGTCTTGGCTTGCCGTAGCTCCTCTAACGTGGCAATCATTGGGAACATAATGCCCAAATCACCAAACGCCGAGGCCCGAATCAAGGCCCGCAGTTGCGTCCGGAAAATGTCTTGCCGTTTGAGGGAAATCCGGATCGCCCGGTAACCCAAGAACGGGTTCATTTCCTTAGGCAGCTGCATGTACGGGAGATCCTTGTCGCCCCCGATATCCATGGTCCGAACGACCACTGGCTTGCCATCCATTTGTGAAACGGCCGCCTTGTAGGCCTCAAACTGTGCCTCTTCGGAAGGTAACTGGTCGCTGTCCATGTAGAGGAACTCGGATCGGAACAACCCAATTCCTTCGGCACCCGACTTCAGGACGGCCGGTAAATCGGCCGGCGTCCCAATGTTGGCGGCCAACATGAAGGATTGCCCATCCTTGGAAACGGTTGGCTGGTCCCTCAGTTGATCCCACAATGCCTTTTGTTCGGCGAAGTCTGCGGCTTGTTGCCGGTAATCGTCGAGTTCGGCTTCGCTCGGATCGATCAGCGCCACACCGTGTAAGCCGTCCAAGATCACCGTTTTGCCCTCTTGAATGGTGGCCGTGGCCTTCTCCGTCCCAACGACCGCAGGAATCTCCAACGTTCGGGACATGATGGCTGAGTGGCTCGTTCGTCCACCCAAATCGACCAAGATACCCTTTACAAACTGCCGGTCCAACTGCGCCGTATCCGAAGGGGTCAGATCGTGAGAGACCACCACCACGGGAGAATCCACCAGTGCCAAATTAGGCAATGGCCGGTTCAACAAGTGGCTAAGGACCCGCTTCGTGACGTCCCGGACGTCGGCCGCGCGTTCCTGCATGTAGGCGTTGTCCGTCATGGCTTCTAAAGTGGCTGAGAATTGATTGGCAACGTCTTGCTGGGCCGTTTCGGCGTTGCAAGACTGCTGCTTAATCTCGTCTTCCACTTGCTTGTTGAATTCGGGATCATTCACCATGGCCAGGTGGGCATCGAAGACCTCGGCTTCTTTGGGGCCGAGATTGTCGAGCGCCTTAGCTTTGATTTCTTCCAGTTCTGAAACGGTAATCTGGCGGGCCGCCACCAACCGATCAATTTCGGCTTGCGGGTCCGTGACCGTCTTTTTTTCGAAACTTAAATCTGGGTCAACTAACGTGTAGGCTTTCGCGATGCCAATCCCATCGCTCGCCGCAATTCCTGTAATTTTCGTCGACATACGTCATTTCTCCTCGAGTAATTCAGTCCGTCATCAGCGTTTCTTCTCCAGCACCTTATTCACCAAAATGCTGGGATTGTGCTTCACTCCTTGGCGTTGGAGTTCTTCAAAAATGTTGAGAAATTGCTTCTGCCGAAACTTGAATCCATCGATCATAATCGAATAAAAGGCCATGTTCCCATTGCTGACGAGGTTACGGGCTAAGACGACACTCTTTTCATCCTGACTGACCACCGTCTTACGGGCTAGAATACCGATCTGCATGACCGCGTTATTCGGCGTCATCTCGATCTTCAAAATATCCGCCCACGGAACCACTACGGTCGGTTCCTGTGTGTTGTCCGTAATCCCCCGGTCATCGAAAATGTAATCCGGCTGTTTGCCCAGCCCCTTCTTCGCCGTCTCAAAGGCCGCGTAGAAGAAGAGTAAGCCAAAGGCCACCGCCACAATCTTCATGATCAGCCAAGTTCCCGTGAAGACCACCCCACAGATGGCCAATCCAAACAGAATAAAGACAATCGTGGTCATGTAGATTCGTAACCGACTGGGATAAACTTCGTATGCATCTTTCATTATCAATTCCTCAAATCATTTGTGAACTAACTCGCCGCCAAACGTTACTTGATTGCTGAGTCGTATTCTACTCGCTTGGAGTCAGGTACGGTTTGGAAGTAAATTTCGAGACCTTGGTCATGGAATTCCTTCAATTCTGCTTTTTCAGCATCACCAATTGCCACTGTCGGAATCACGAACTTGGTGTTGGGCTTCTTGGAAATTCCGCCAACATTAAGCTCCTTAAGTTCCAGACCAGCTGCTAAGGCTTCCTTAACTTCCTTGATGTACTTGAAAACGATCACAACTTTATCGTCGCCAAATTGGTTTTTCTTCCATTCTTCGGCAACTTCCGTCGCACTGTACACCTTGATGCTCAGACCACCGGTAGAGTTAGTGCTGACGTAAATATCCTTCATGAAGTCATCGGCAGCGGTGGCGTTGTCCACCACATAAACTGAGTTTGTGCCAAAACCTTTGGTCCACTTAGTCATAACTTGGCCGTGAATTAAACGATCGTCGACCCGTGCTAAATTAATTTGTCCCATAATATTTATCCTCCAATTTTAAATGCGCTTCACTATTTATGATTGGTGTAAGAAATTCTTGTCGATTAGCTTCATGCCCTCGGTCGCCACGCCGATGGAATCGTTAATCAATTTATCCGTATCTTCCTCTGCGTCGGAGAAATTCAGAATGTTGACGAGTAACGGCAAGCTCAGCCCCGTCACGATCTTCATGTCGTGATACTTGGCTAAGGTTGACAGAGACACGTTAGATGGACTCCCACCTAGTAAGTCGACCAGTAAGACGGTTTCGTCATAATCGGCTTCGTTGGCTTGTAAAATATCATAAACTTTTGTCCGCAAATCATCAACCGATTCACCCGGATGGAGGCCTAGCGCCTTCACGTTTTCCTGGGGACCCATCAACAATTCCATGCTTTTAACCGTTTCAACACCCATGTCGCCGTGGGTAATCACTAAGAATGCACGTTTCATAATTCTGACTTCCTCCTTTAAATGACGTAGAAGATACTCAATACAACCAGCGCAATGGTTAAGTAAACCAGACCACGCGTAATCTTGAGGCCTTGCTTCTGGAAGTACCAGTACAGCATCAGAACAGCGAACAGCGGCAAAATCCCCGGTAGGATCGTGTTCAAGATATCTTGCACATCGAAGGTCTTCTTGCTAATCGTGAACTTCAGATAACTTTGAATCTTAATGTACTGACCGGCTAAGATTCCCATCATGTACAGCCCGAGAACCCCCAGGCCATCGATAATACCGGCCATTCGGCCACCGGTCATGATTTCCTTAGCGGCTGCCCGCCCAAGAGAATACCCCATCTTCGTGAAGTAATAACCATAAGTAAAGGTGGCAATGGCGAAGCAGAGGAACGGGAGCAAGGCCCCCATGAAGTTCCCTTTTTGCGCGAACGGTAAGAAGATGGCGATGAAGATGTATTGTACGGTTCCGGAGTCAATGGAATCCCCAATACCAGCCAATGGACCCATCAGCCCAACCTTGGTGTTGTTGATCATATCTTCTGAGATGGGTTCTTCGCCATTGGCTAAGGCCTTGGCCCGTGCTTCTTCAAGGGAAATGGTCACCCCAGTTAAGGTTCCCCCACCCCAAGTTGCTTGGGTGTTGAAGAATAACAGGTGCCGTTGAAAGGCTTTTGCCAATTCGGTTTTGTCTTTATAGAGCTTTTTCAAGGTTGGAATCAGCCCGAAACAGAAAGCTGGTGCCAACATTCGGTCGAACGTATGGGGGACTTCGTTAGCCCACCACCAACCGAACCAGGACTTCATTAAGTCTTTATTAGTAATCTTATCAGGTTGTGGAATGCGATGTTCTTCGGCTTGGACGTCCTCAGATGCTGGGACGTCGGCATTCGTTGCAGCTACTTCTTCACTCATTGATCTGACCTCCTTAATCCTTAATTTGTCGATTTCTTAGACGTAAACGTCACGTAGAGGATGGCGAAGATGGCACCAAAGATGGCGTAGATCGTCATGCTGATGTCCAACTTGGCAAAGGCCACACTCATGAAGTAAGCCAGGAAGAAGAATGGTAAGAGTTGTTTCTTCCCAATAACTTGCATGATCACGGCGATCCCTAAGGCGGCTAACCCACCACCGACACTGTTCAAAACGTGAATCAACGTCCCATGTTCGATGTTCGCAACCAATCCGGAAATAACCGGTGCCCCGAAGTACAGTGCGATAAACATCAGTGGAATGAACAGGGCGAAGGAAATCAAGGTTGGAATCCCCATGATGGCGAATCCTAATCCCCGAGCATTTCCTTCCTTAGCGTACTTGTCCATTGGCTTCAATGCGAAGGTGTTCAGGAAGAATCTGAATTGATAGAGGTAACTTCCCAATAATCCCACGGGTACCGCAATGGCGATGGCCCCTTGGGGACTCATGTGCCCCAGCAGCGCAACGGGCACCGCAATGGCCGTCGCGATACATGGTTCGGCAGGTAAGGCGCCCCCCGGTGCAACGAACCCCATGTAGACTAACTGAATGGCAGCGGTTACAATCATGGCTTGTTTGATGTCCCCCATGATAAAACCAACCATCATCCCGGTCATCAACGGACTGAACCGCATCGTCAGGGTTGAAAAACCTAAAATTCGTGATTCTACCAAAGCGACCCAAAGTGCAATGAGTAACGCTTGCCAGATAGATAACGTCACATGCATGATAAATGCCTCCCTAAAATTAAATATATAATGGCTACCTAAGATAATCATTCTTACCGGTTCCGGTAAAAACATCTGTCTCCATTATAAATGAAATCGGTTTCATTACAACCTTGAATATGCACTTTTTTTCGAATACAATGGAGCCAAACCATATTGGGGGTAAAATAACATGACCGAAATCACGATTTACGTTGTCCGCCATGGCGAAACCTTACTCAATTCGTTCGATCGCATGCAGGGCTGGGTGGATTCCGAGCTAACAGCGACGGGCCGCCAGCAAGCTCTGGCAACCGGTAAGCACCTGCAAGATATTTCCTTTGACTACGTTTGCTCATCCGACCTCAACCGCGCGATCCAGACGCGGGACCTGATTCTTTCCCAGCTGCCACAGCGGCCGCAGATCATCGCACCAAACAAGACCTTTCGGGAAGTCTTTTTCGGCTACTACGAGGGACTCAACGCCCCAGCAACCTGGCGAGAAGTCGCCCAATCTAGTGGCTACGGTGGCCAAGAGGATTTAATCCGTCACTTCGGGTTCCCCCGGACACGGCAAATGATGCACGACGCCGATCCCGCCAAGATGGCCGAGACTTACGACCAGGTAATGGCGCGCTGGCACCACGGTTTCGAGGTTCTCCGCGGCGCTTGCCCGGATCACGCCACCGTTCTCCTCATTACGCATGGGACCTTCATTCGCACGTTGGCAGACTCTCAAGGGATCAACATTGTTGGCAATTTTCCGGGCAATGGTAGCATTTCCATTGTCAAAGAAAACGATGACACCGTGAACTTAATTCGCTATAATCAAACCATAGACCATTAAGCCAAAGAAATACTTGCTATAAAATTGGTTTTCAGTAGGAATTGGAGATAGACTCATGAATTCAGAGCTTTTGCAGACCTTTTTAAAAATTGTAGAATACCGGCAGATTTCACAGGCTGCAGATTCTCTCTATATTACGCAAGCCGCCGTAAGTAACCGGTTACATCGGATGGAAAGCTTGCTGGGGGTGAAACTCATCAACCGGGTCAAGGGGAATAACACGATCTCTTTGACGCGCTATGGTGAACGCCTTGTACCAATTGCCCGTCAATGGATTCAGCTCAATGACCAAGTGGACAGCCTGAAGGAGATGGGGGATTACCACGTCTTAAACATCGCGACCTCTCTGGACATTAATACGGCAATTCTCTCGGAGATTGCCCCCACCACACTAATTGATGATTCGCTGCTGCGCTTGAACATTCAAACCACTGACGACTTGAATATTTATGACCTGATTGATAACGATCTCGCCGATATTGGCTTTTCATTTGTCGAGTCCACGCGTCATAAGATTGAGACGCGAAAGATTGGCCAGGAACGGTTGGTCCTGGTCACCACGCCGACCAGTGCTTACCCCGACTTTGTGGGTACCACCATGCTTTCCCGCTACGATGAGGTGATGATTCCTTACAACGACAGTTATCGGAAGTGGCACATGCTGTGTTGGGAAGATAAGATTCCGCCGTTCGTTCGCCTGGACACCAGTCTGACCGTCCCCCAGTACTTGGTCAACGACCGCAACTGGGCGTTGATTCCAGAGTCCATGGCCCGCTTCTTTCTCAAACACGGTCAACCCTTGCGGATTCTTCACCTGCTGGAAAAGCCCCCGGTACTGCCACTCATTGCGGTCAGTCGACCCCAACGAATCAACGCGCCGGAAGCCAAGAAGTTGGCCGTCAAGTTACAATCCGAACTCTTCAAGCTACAACAGCAGGATGACGACTTCATTTAAGATCGGTCCACCGGTTCCCGTGAAATTCTCGTTTTCTGTCCGAACATGAATAGCGGCACACCCCTACCTTGGCGTGTGCCGCTATTTGAGTCAAAAAAAAACGACCACGCCATCGGCATCGTCGTTACATTAACGCTTACTCTTCGCTATCGCTCGTTGCGTTGTCGCTATCCGAGCTTGCTTCGGTATCTTCGGTAGCATCGCTATCCTCGGCCGGTTGCTCGTCGGGCAGATCGGCCACCTGATCACTGCTGAGGACAATGTCATCGGCTGGCTCATCGTTATCCTCGTCGGGAACCGTCTTCCAGGCGGGGGCATCGTTCTTTGCTTCTAATTTATCATTCAACGCTTCCTTGAAATCATCGGCGGCGTCGGCGGCATAGAAGGCATAATCAACGGCGCGATCCTTGAAAGCATTGTAACGGTCACGTGCGGCGTCCTTCAAGGCCTCACGTTGTTCCAAGTCCAGGGCGTGATAGGCTGCGAATGCGGCCCCACCAACCAATAATCCTGCTAATAACTTGTGTTTTGCCATACTTATGACTCCCTTTCCGTGATTAGTCCTTGTTCTTATGATTTCTGTAGAGGTCAAATGCCGTCTTGCCCACTTTGGCGGCTAACGACGTCTTGGCCGTCTGTTTCGCCGTGTCAGTGACCCGATCCGTTAGATTACGGGTAGCTGTATTCAGATCAGAGACACTCTCACCCAAATCAGCAGCGGCTTGGAAGACCGGATCGATGGTGGCAACTTTCTGGTTGACGTCCTCCAATAGCTCATTTGCGTTGGCCATGATATTTTCGGCCTGGTGACTAATCACGTCTAAATCCGACGTCATAGTTTTCACCGACTTATTAACCTCACCCAACGTTTTATTCATCTTGACTAAGAACATACCAATGAAGAGGACCAGAATCAAAAACGCAATTGCTGCGATTAGGCCCGCTACTTGTCCACCGGTCATGACAACCCCTCCTTGTACTCAGTTACTTACCAATAGAATAGCATTCTCACCGGTTCGGTGCAATTAAAACCCCAAATCTAGTCGGCTTTTCTCAGCCAAAGCTGGGCGCCCACTGAAAAATCTGCTAAACTAGACAATAAACCTGTCAGCAGCGGGCCCAGTATCAATGGTCTACCCGCTTCTGACCTCACTAAAGGAGACGCGTTTCTTGACGGATTTAGTTGCCACCACCGCCACTTCTTCCAAGTGGTTCCAGAACTATGTCAGTTCTTTCGACTGGGAGAAGTTTGGCCATTTAATTACCAGTCGTTTTCTCTCCCTCCTCTTCTTGACGGTGTTGTTCTTCGTCATCAACGTGGTGGGAAAATTCATTCTGCGGCGCAGTTTCAAACGGTATCTGGTCCCCAAGTCCGGACCCAGCAACCGGCTACAGACCATCAGCATGCTGACCATGAATCTCTTCCACTACACCGTTCTTTTCTTCTGGATTTACGCGATTCTGTCCACGTTAGGCGTTCCTGTGGGCACGTTAATTGCCGGTGCCGGAATCTTCAGTTTGGCGTTAGGCCTGGGTGCACAAGGCTTTGTGAGCGACCTGGTCACCGGGATTTCGATCCTGTTGGAACAACAGCTCGACGTGGGGGATGTGGTCCAGATTGGCACGATTGAGGGGACCGTGACATCGATCGGATTACGTACCACGCAAGTCACCAGTGCGGACGGGACTTTGAATTTTATTCCTAACCGCAACATCACGATCGTTTCCAATCGCTCCCGCAACAACATGCACGCGTTGGTCAACATCCCCATTGCCCCGACCACACCGGTAGAAAAGTTGCCGGAAATTATTCAAGACGTCAATGAAAAACTATTACCACAACACCCCAGCGTGATTGGCGAACCAATGATCACCGGGGTCGTGACGCTTCCGCCAAACGAGTTGGTCTTTCAAGTCGGGCTGACCTGCAAAAGCGGCAGCCAGTTCACCCTGCAGGCAACGTTCCTGACGGCCTATCTCAAGGCCATTCGTCAGGCGGGCATCCAGTTGCCAACCCACGCCACGATGCCGACTGGAAAATAAGTTGCGGGTCGTGGGCTAGTCCCACGAGAATGCCTCACTGGAATCAGCTAACCTTGCGTAACAAATAGCGTCTGAATCCCCTGATATTGGGATTCAGACGCTATTTTTCACGTCAAAACAGGACTACTGTTCGTGATCGGCCACCGGTTCCTTAGCCGTGACATCATAGTATTTGTGGAGATTGTGTGCCAGAAAATTAATGCGCTTCAATAGTTCCCGCCGGGTGATGATGCCCTGGAAGACCTTTTCATCATTCACCAACGGAATGAAGGGCTCATCCACTAAGTAGTTTAAAATCGTTTCTAACTTGGTCGGATCGTTTACCCACCGGTTCACCGGCAACATGGCATCCGCCACCGTATAACGGCTCAGCTGATCCACGGCGGCTCCCGGAACGTGCAGGAGATATTCCGAAATCGCGGCCAACGAGATCATTCCTTGCAGGCGATCATCCGGCGTTAAGACCGGAATCCGACTATAACCGACCTTCGAAAGCACCATGAAGGCGTGTTCTAAAGTATTGGTTGCCGTAACGTTGGCAACGACATCCGCTGAAATCACGTAACTCTTGGGATCTTTAAGTAACATCTGCTCAACGGCTGGATCAATCATGCCTTCGTTCATCCTTTCTGCGTCTCTGAGCGGGCAAATGTGAAATTCAGTTCCGGCACGGGCTGCCCATCCCGCGTCACAAATTGGACTTCCCACTGATCGGCCGTCACCGTAATCACGGCGCAGGTGCCGCCTAACCGTTGGAACTCCCCGCGCGGCTGACTGATGCTTCCGGGATTAACGAACAGGTGCCCCCCGACCACTTCCGCAGTTAGTTGGTGCGTGTGCCCGTAAAAGACGGCCTCGGCTTGCGCGGCATCCGCCCGCAACTTCAACTGGGTCAAATCCCAGTTGACGCGGTCGTGATGACCATGCGTCAACAGGACCTGACGATCATCCACGCGTGGGGTCAATACCTGTGGCAAGGCCGTATCAAAGTCCATATTGCCTTGAATCGCGTACACACCCTGAAACCAGGGATCGTCCGCGGCCATTTCGGAATCACCACAGTGAAAAATGGCATCCGGCTGAAGCTGTTGTCGCAGCCGTTGGAGAATCTCGCGATCACCGTGATTATCGCTGATGACTAACCATCGACTCATGTTAAGCCTCCCACCAGGCGTCAAACTGTGGCAGCATGGCCGCCGTAGCCTTTGCCCTATGACTGTGTTGGTTCTTCGTGGCCAAGCCCATCTCAGCAAACGTCTGGCCCTCAGATGGCACGTAGAACAGTGGATCGTAGCCGAAACCATCGTGACCCCGCGGTGCCGTCAGAATCTCACCACGGACTTCACCGGTAGCCACCAACTTCTTGCCACCGGGCTTAATCAAGACCAATGACGTGTGAAAGGCCGCCCCGCGCTGATCAGCCGGAACACCGGCCAGATTTGCTAATAATTTTGCGTTATTCTTCGCATCATCGTGATCACCGGCGTACCGGGCCGAATAAATGCCGGGTTCACCATTCAACGCATCGACCATCAGACCGGAATCGTCCGCCAAAACCGGTAGCTGTGTCTCCTGAGCGACCGCCGTTGCCTTAAGTGTGGCGTTCTCCGTAAAGGTTTTGCCCGTCTCCGCCACTTGTTTTAGATCCGGAAAGTCGGCTAAGGTCTTGACCGTCAATCCCTTGGGCTCAAAAATTGCCCGAAACTCGCGGGCCTTACCGGCATTCTTGGTGGCAATGACAATTGTGTTTTCCATTCGTTATTCAACCTCCGTTGCTTGGGTCAACGCCGTGATGGGTAAGTGCTGCGCCTGAACTGGTGTTTCATCTAACCAATTATCGGCTAATTTATCAAAACGGTCAACATCCCCTGTCGTGTAATACACGCCCTGAGGATGCCGCACGCCACTCGGGTTGGCCAGGTTCCAATAATCCAAGAGCGACGTCGCCATATCGGCGGTCGCCGTTCCGGGATCAACCAACGTAACGTCGGGTCCCATGACCGCTTGAATCAGCGGCCGGAGCAGTGGAAAATGGGTGCATCCCATGACCAGCGTATCAATATCTTTGGCCAACAATGGGGCTAACCCGTCCCGCACGACCGTTTGCGCATGTTCCGACATCAGATCGTTCGCCTCGACCAAATCCACAAAATTCTGAACCGCAAGACTAAAGACCTGGTTGTTCGGATCCTTGGCCAGAATCGTTTGGCGATATTGATCGCTCTTGATCGTTCCGGTCGTCGCAATCACGCCAATTCGGTGATTACGCGTTGTTTGAACCGCCGAACGCGCGCCGGGGGCAATGACGCCCACGACCGGAATGGTCAGTTCACGCTGCATGGTGGTTAGGGCCGCGGCCGTTGCCGTATTGCAGGCGATAATCAGCATTTTAATCCCCGCCTGTTGCTGTAAAAAGGCGGCAATCTGCCGCGTAAAGGTCGTCACCTCAGCCGCGTCACGCGGACCATAAGGTAACCGCGCCTGATCCCCCAAAAATACTGTCTTTTCGGTAGGCAGTAACCGTTGAACCTCTTTTAAGACCGTTAAGCCGCCGACTCCTGAATCCATTAACCCAATTGGACTGTTTTGCATGAATCAACGCTCCTCTCAGTTGCTTGAACCTATATTATCGCCTTTTTATGAAGCGGATTCAAGTTTCTTGCCGTGAAAAATGCAGATAGGTCATAAAAAAGACTTAAGTTTACACGGAACTCAATGTTGTCAGCTTTTTAAGGTATAATAAGAGCAGTATATAATCCGGATAAAGGAGCCAACTATTTTGAAAAACTTATACCAGACCGTCATGCATGATGCGCACGGGGCCCCCTACCTGCCCCAAATGATTATTCGTGACGCCCTCATCCCCGAGCTGTTGGGGGACGATAAGGGTGCAATTGGTTACTGGGCCGGGAAATCATTGGCCCGGCGCTTTCCAATCGGCAATCCTACAGATGCCGCTACTTTCTTCGAACAAGTCGGCTTTGGAACGCTAACCATCGTGAAACAAACGGCTCAGATGACCCAGTGGCAACTCAGCGGCGATCCCGTCCGCTTGCGACTCGAGCTTGAAGGCGACACCGACTTCACCCTAGAAGCAGGGTTTCTCGCCGAAATGATGGCCCAACAACTTGGCGTCGTTACCGAAGCGGAATTGGTCGATACCAGTCGGAAGCTCAAGGATCGTGCCGTTACCTTTGCCGTCTACACGGATCCGGACGACATCATTCCGGAATACGATGCGCCGCAACCACTTGAATTGGTTCAACCCACAGAAACACCCGAAGATTCTGCTAAATAGGGTCATGGCCGCGAACTAGGCGCGGTTGGCTCGTCTGGCAACTTAGTTTAAGAACTCAGTTTAACAAAACGACTGCCGCGGATTTCCCGTAGCAGTCGTTTTTTCGCAACCAAAAACGCTAAGCTTCAACGTATTGGTCCAAAATCTTCTTCAATTGATCCTTGGAATGGTAACCCACGATGGAATCGACCACTTCGCCATCCTTCTTAACCAATAAGGTAGGAATGCTCATGATCCCAAAGGATTGAGGCGTGTTGGGGTTGGCATCAACGTCCATCTTGTTAAAGGTGACGTTGTCCATTTCATCAGCCAACTGTTCAACTACTGGTGATTGCATCCGACAAGGACCGCACCACGTTGCCCAAAAGTCAGTCAGGGTAACGCCCTTAGCAGTATCTTGTTCAAAGGTTTTATCCGTTGTTTCCGTAACCATTGTATTGCCTCCCTATCAAATCCGTAATTTAACTACCAGCAGCATGCTTTGTTGCTTCACTATTTAGTCTACCAGACTTTTTCGAAATCACAACTAAGTTGCTCACAACCGAATTAGGGCTTTACTTAAACCGAACGACCGTGGAGCCGTCGCCCCCGGCATTGGCCGGCGAGAAGCCAAAACTCTTGATCCGATTATTACGCTTCAGGTAGTTGGTGACCCCCTTACGCAGGGCCCCGGTCCCCTTCCCGTGAATAATCGTCACGGATGGATAACCGGCCAATAGCGCAGAGTCAATGTAGCGGTCCACTTCGGCCATAGCCTCTTCATACCGGTGCCCCCGCAAATCCAAGGTTGGGGACATGCCACTCGAGCCGGAGCGCCGAATTGAGGCACGTGGTTGCTTCTGACTCTTCGCCGGGTCCTTGGCCTTTTCCAGGTCGTTATTAGCAATCTTCATCTTCAGAATCCCCAATTGGACTTCCCAGTGGCTATCGTCCAACTGCTGCATCAAGACCCCGGTCTGACCGTAAGACTTGACCAACACACTATCACCCTTATGGAAGTCGTGCTTGGTCTTCTCACGCCGCAACACGCGGTTCTTCTTCAACTTGCTGTCCTGTTGCAGGGCGTTCAACGCCCCCTGGGCAGCGATCAGCTCGTCTTCCTTCACCACGCTGTGGCCGGCCGCCAACTGCTTCTTGCGCAGATTGGAAATGATCTGGTTGGCCCGTTTACGGGATTCATCGACCAAGCGATTGGCATCGCGTTTGGCATCGGCCATCAACTGATCCTTTTGCTTCTGATACTGTTCAAACTGTTTCTGTAACTGATCGTGTAGCTCGTTGGCGTCCTTCAACTGCGTCTGTAATTCCGCAGCATCGCGATCGGCATGCCGTTTCTGCTCCGTCAGGTCACTAATCATGGCGTTTAAGTCCTGACTATCCTGATCGGTCAGGCCCCGGGCCGCGTCAATCACCTGCGATGGCATTCCCAGACGTGACGCAATGTCCAACGCATTACTCCGCCCAGGAATCCCGATCAGCAAGTGATAGGTCGGTTGCAACGTTTCACCGTTAAATTCCATGCTGGCGTTGATCGTGTCCGGTCGGTTGTAGCCATACGCCTTCAACTCTGGATAGTGGGTCGAGGCCATGACGTAACTGCCCAGCGTCCCAATCTCATCCAGAATGGCAATCGCCAGCGCGGCCCCTTCCTGCGGATCGGTACCGGCACCCAGTTCATCGACCACAATCAGGCTACGATCGTCGGCCTGCTTCAGGATGGCCACGATATTTTCCATGTGACCCGAGAAGGTACTCAGGCTCTGCTCGATGGACTGTTCATCCCCGATGTCGGCAAAGATGTCATCGAAGGCCCCGATTACACTGTTTTCATTGGCGGGAATAAAGAGCCCGGATTGCCCCATCAATTGGACCAATGCCAGCGTCTTTAAGGTGATCGTCTTCCCACCGGTGTTCGGCCCCGTCACGATAATGGCCTTGTAGTCCCGCCCAATGGTAATGTCGTTAGCGACCACTTTCTTTTGATCAATCAGGGGATGACGCGCCTGCCGTAAATTCACCTGATTGTCCAGCGACAACTTTGGCTCGCTGGCCTTAATCTGATGGGCGTACCGTGCCTTGGCATTCACGAAGTCAAAATGTCCCAGGAGTTCGGCGTTACGCAGAATTTCATCCTGATACGGTTCCAACAACGCCGTTAATTCGGCCAAGATGCGTTGTTCCTCATGGCGTTCGTCAATCTGATTTTGCCGTAAGCGGTTGTTCAAGCCCACGACGGCCTGAGGTTCGATGAATAACGTTTGCCCACTGGCACTCTGGTCGTGGACAATGCCGCCGAACCGTTGCTTATACTCGGCCCGCACCGGAATCACGTAGCGGTCATCACGAATCGTCACAATCGTTTCGCTGAGGTATTTGGCATCCTTACCACGGGTGTACTGATCCATGGCGCTGCGAATGGCGGCTTCGGTCTGGGTGATGTGCTGACGAATCTGGCGCAACGCTGGGGAGGCCTCATCGGTAATGTGGCCGTCGCCCTCCAGCGAAGTCCGTAGTCGCCGCGTCACGTCGGGTAAGGTCACCAATTCCTTAACCACTCGATCTAACCGGCGCAGGTCAATTTCCTTGTCGGCCAGGTCGTGGAAAAATTTGACCACGGAACCGGTCGTCCACAAGACCCGACTAATCTGGGCCAGTTCCAACCCGTTGAGTGCGGCCTCCATGGCAAGCCGGTGAAGATGGGGCCGAATATCGTCCAGCTTGGGCAACGGAATGCCGTTTTCTAGTCGATAAATATCCGCGCCATCCTTGGTTTCATCGAGCCAAATTTGGAGCTGTTTGACGTTGGCCGTTGGCTGTAGCTGATTTAACTCATGCTGCCCCGCCGCCGAGACTAAATAACCGCGTAAGGCTTGCTTAATGCGGTCGTATTCCATAATTTTTAACGTTTTTTGATTCATAGGACGCTCCTCTCTAACGAGTCGTCAGAATTAATGTTCGGTTAGCCACCAGTGATAGACCTGTTTTGAAAGGACCGGCGTTTGTTTCACGATCCACTGCGCGACTGGTGACGCTTGATAGCTATCCTGAAATCCCTTAACGGGCAACAGGATCATGAGATTTAAGATTAAAAAGATGACCACGTAGCGAATAACCAGGTTAATCAGGCCCCCAGCAAGTGAATTCACTTGGTGAATCACGGGCAACCAGGTAACCTTATTCACCCCATACGCGATCTGGTGAACGATAAAGAAGCCTACCGTTAGAATGGCTGAAAATGCCAAACCATTGAGAAAGAAGCTACTACTCTGAGCGGCCGTCACCGCACTGGCCGAACTGTTCAAGGATAGGTTGCCGATAAACTGCCCGATGCCAGTTGCGAGGGGCTTCGCCAAGAAACGGGCCGCCACCCACACCACAATATAGCCAATCGTGTTGAGAATCTGGAGCACCAGCCCCCGGCGATATCCGCGACGAAAGCCAAAGATTAGGATGACTAGAATAATTAAACTTAAAACCAAATTATTCCCCCGTTCCCGGTGTGTCGTCCGTCACGGCTTGCGTTGCCTCAGCGTCGTTGGCCGCGGCCAGCTTTAATTGATCAGAAATGGCGTTGAAGGCCATCAAGATAGCGGCGTCTTCCTTTGATAAATTTGGTGATAACTGTTTTAACTGTGTGAATTGTTGATTGAGTACTTCCGTGACCGCCCGCATGTGTTCATCCGAGGTCTGACCGACGATCGTGTAGGTCTTCCCGGCGATAACGGCCTTGAAGCGATGAGTCTGTTCCGTCATTTCTATTCCCCCTGCTCTTGCACTGCGGTCGCTCGTAGGGTCCACGCGCCACCAATCTTCCACCAGGATTTGGCTGGCATGACCGCAATGCACAATACTTTATTCTACCATTATTTTCCATCATGTTGCACGTCTTAGGTCTCAACTTAGCGGATAGTTTGCGGCAACAAAAAAGAGCGGAAGTTCTCCGCCCTTTCATCTTATCCCTGACTATCCTTGCTTACCAGCATTAGGATCAATCGTCCCGTCTGCTAAGAAGGTGTTTAATACGGATTCAACCATATCCCATTCTTCATCGGATTCGATCAATTGTAAATCGCCACCAGATGGGTTAGCTGGATCATCGTCGGCTGGTAATGCGTAGGCTTGAATATCAACTTCTTCGTCTTCGCTCTTGCCAGAGGGGTAAATCAAAATGTATGACTTACCAAAATCGTCAGATTCAAAGGTAAATAAGACATCGTATAACTCTTCGTTGCCATTTTCATCAACTAATGTGATTTGTTCTTGGTCGTCGTTCATGGGAAACCTCACTTTTCTCGGGTTAATTTACCCTGCCGATCTAAATAGTTCTGCAGAATTAACCCGGCTGCTAATTTATCAATTACTTTTTTCCGCTTACGGCGTGACGTATCAGCCTGTTCCACTAACATACGCTCCGCCTCTACGGTTGTCAACCGTTCGTCTTCGAAGTCAACGGGCAAATGAAACCGTTCCGTCAACATCTCGCCGTACCGTTTAGAAGCCGCGGCCCGGGGGCCTAACGAATTGTTCATGTTCTTGGGCAGGCCCACCACAAAGCCGTCGACTTCGTGTTCACTGACCAATTCGGCCACCCGGTCTAACCCAAATACCTCGGACTCTTCGTCTATAGGAATGATTTCAACCCCCTGAGCCGTCCAGCCCAGAGCATCGCTAATGGCAATCCCTACCGTACGCGAACCAACATCTAACCCCATTAATTTCATGAAGGCTTCACCGGTCCATTCTGATTCAGATAAACGCGAACCAATTCTTCAATAATCTCGTCTCGTTCATGCTTGCGAATCAGGTTCCGCGCATCATTGATCCGCGGAATATACGCAGGATCGCCTGATAGTAGGTAACCGACAATCTGATTAATCGGGTTATATCCCTTTTCTTCTAGTGCTTGATAAACCGTGACCAGTGTATCATGGACGTCCTTTGGCTGGTTAGCGTCAAAGTCGAAATACATCGTTTTGTCTAATGAACTCACTATAAAACACCCCCGCACTTCCTCACTTAGACTCAATTTTACTCGATAATTCGGTAAACTACAACGACCGACACCCAATGTAATCTATTCGTAATACTGCTACTGTCAAGGGAGCCGCCCTTTACGGACCGCTCCCTCGTTTAACGCCTATTACGACTGGCTGACCCTCAGAAAGCCGACTGTCACTCGTCTTGCATGACCCGTCGTTAGGCCCGCACTAGTCCTGTTCCTTCAACCAGTCAACCGCTGCGGTCATGGCCGCTGGTAAGCCGGCTGGGTTCTTCCCACCAGCTTGCGCCAGGTTAGGTCGACCGCCACCACCACCGTTAATCTTCGGGGCAATGGCCTTGATCAGATCGCCAGCCTTGACTTGCTTTTGCTTGTCGGCGCTGACCGCCACAATCAAATTGGCCTTGCCATTGACTTCGGCACCCAGAACTAACACATCTGAGAGTGCTTGGTCCCGCCAAGCATCTGCTAAAGCACGGAGTTGGTCCATCTTGGAAACTTGAACCGTCCCGCTGATCAGCTTGTAATTGCCGGCTTCAGTGACCTGATCAAAGACCGCACTGGCCTCTTGACTGGCCAACTTGCCTTCTAAGGCCGCTTGCTTCTGTTCTAAGCTCTTCACTTGGGCTTGGAGGCTCGTCACCTTTTGTTCAACTTCGGTGTCCTGAGTAACCTTTAAATCACCAGCAACGGCATCTAAGATTTCACTGCGGCCCTGCAAGTACCGGTAAGCGGCTGCGGAGGTGACGGCTTCGATCCGCCGTACACCTGCACCGACACCGGATTCCGAGGTGATCTTGAATAAACCAATCTCGTTGGTGTTCTTCACGTGATTTCCCCCACAGAATTCGGTCACAAAGTCACCAGCGCTCACCACGCGGACAACCTTGCCGTACTTTTCACTGAACAGTGCAATGGCCCCCATCTTCTTGGCGGACTCGATATCCGTTTCCACCGTCGTAACGGGAAGTTCGGCAAAGATCTTTTCGTTAACAATAGCCTCTGCCTTGGCTAAATCGGCAGGATCGACCTGACCAAAGTGGGTAAAGTCAAAGCGCAGGTAATCCCCTTCAACCAGCGAACCGGCTTGTTGGGTGTGTTCCCCAAAGACTTCCCGTAAGGCCTTGTCCAACAAGTGGGTTGCGGTATGGTTCTTTTCAACCTTACTGTGGAACTTCTGGTCAACCTTTAACGCGTAGGTTGTGCCCTTCTTCAACGGTGCAACGACCGTCAACGTGTGGAGGTTCTGACCGTTTGGCGCATGTTGCACGTCGGCCACGTGAGCGACAACGTTGCCGTCCAGGTCATAGATATCCCCCTTATCGGCAACTTGGCCCCCCATTTCGGCGTAGAACGGCGTGGTGTCAAACATGGCTTCCGCCGTCCCAGAGACGGCCTCGTCGGCCAACTGATCATCAACGACTAGTTCGGTCAACTTGCTCTGCGTTTCCAGTTGGGTATAGCCCACGTATTGACTTGGCGTCTTCACGTTAATCAAGAGATCATGCTGCAAGCCCATGGCCTTTTGCTTACCCCGGGCATTCCGCGCACGATCCTTTTGCTTCTGCATTTCGGCCTTGAAGCCGTCCTCATCGACCGTAATTCCCTGATCGTCGGCATATTCCTCGGTTAATTCAACCGGGAACCCGTACGTATCATAGAGTTTGAAGGCATCGGCACCGGCAATCTGACTGCCGCCCTGCTTCTTCAGGTCGGCGATCAAGCTGTTCAGAAGGTTCAACCCACCGTCCAGCGTTTCACCGAACCGGTCTTCTTCGGAACGAACCACCTTGGCAATGTAGTCGCTTTGCTTGAGCACGTCTGGGTAGTAAGACTGCATGATTTTGCCGACAACTGGGACTAATTGATCCAAGAAGGCCCCGTTGATGCCCAGCTTCTGACCGTTGACGATGGCCCGACGGATTAACCGGCGGATGACGTAGCCTCGGCCTTCATTTCCAGGTAAGGCACCGTCACCAATGGCAAACGTAATGGCCCGCGCGTGATCGGCAATCACCTTAAAGGACACGTCGTCTTCGTGGTTGGCCCCGTACTTCTTGCCGGCGCTCAGTTCAGCAGTCTTCTCGATGATTGGTAAGAACAGGTCGGTTTCGAAGTTGGTCTTGGCATTTTGGAAAATCGAAACGACCCGTTCCAGGCCCATCCCCGTATCAATATTCTTCCGCGGTAATGGCTTGTAGGTGCCATCCGGTTCGTGGTTGAACTGGGAGAACACGATGTTCCAGACTTCCAGGTAGCGTTCATTTTCCCCACCCGGGTAGTTTTCGGGATCATCATCCGCCAAGTTGTTGAAGGATTCGCCCCGGTCGTAGAAGATTTCGGAGTCCGGACCAGAAGGCCCCTCACCGATATCCCAGAAGTTATCTTCGACAGCGATAATGTGATCGGGGGCCACACCGGCGGCTTCCCAGTCAGCCTTGGCATCGGTATCCTTGGGGTAAACCGTCATGTAGAGTTTATCGGGATCCCAACCGAACCAGTCTGGTGAGGTCAAGAGTTCCCACGCCCAGGTGATGGCTTCCTTCTTGAAGTAATCCCCCACGGAGAAGTTCCCCAACATTTCAAACAACGTGTGGTGACGAGCCGTCTTCCCCACGTTTTCAATATCGTTGGTCCGAATACTCTTCTGTGAACTGGTCAAGCGCGGATTCTCGGGTACGACTTGGCCGGAGAAATATTTCTTCATCGTGGCAACCCCGGAGTTGATCCACAACAGCGATGGGTCGTCCTTTGGAACCAGTGATGCACTGGGTTCGATGGTGTGACCCTTGGACTTGAAGAAGTCCAGGTACATCTGGCGAATCTGACTACTACTTAGCTCTTTCATCTCTAATACCTCCAAAAAAGTATAAAAAACACCGTTGCCCGTAAAGACGCCGAAGCGCGGTACCACTTTACTTGCAACGATGTTTTAATCGTTTACCTCTTAAACTCATAACGCTGAGTCGCGATGACACTGAGGGAGCACCACTTATTCGCCGAATCGTTTTTCACAGCAACCAAAACGTTTCTGAAAATCGCCGGATAAGGGTATGTCCTCAACTTAATTATTTAAATGTCCATTAGAAATTATAGGTGGCGACCGCCGCCTTGTCAATCAGGGTTACCCGTTAACGTGAATTTCGAACAAATTAGCGGTGGAGCGCCCGCTTTTCTAGCGGCCCCGCCCAAAATCTTTATTGATAACGATCGGACTCGCGCTTCCGCCGTTTCCGTTCATTACGGGCACTTTGACGCGCAGCCACCCGCTTTTCTTGGTCCTTGCGTCGGTGAATTTCCTGCTTGATTTGATGCTTGTAGCCGGGCTTAATCTTCTTTTTCTTCTTCATCACGTAGCCAATCAGCGATGGATCAAGCTTTTCGGTACTCTTGTTTCGTTTCGTCCGCCGGTTACGGTCATAGGAGTCGACAATCTCGCCGTTACTGATCCGCTTGGGCTGGAACTTGATGCCCATGGCTTCAATCTCGGAAATCTTGGCTTCCTCATCCGGTGAATACAGGGTAATCGCCGTTCCCGGCATCCCCTGACGGCCCGTTCGGCCCACCCGGTGCACGAAGAAGTCCAGGTCTTCCGGAATATCATCGTTGATGACGTGGGAGACCCCTTCGATATCAATTCCCCGGGCAGCCAAGTCGGTGGCCACCACGAATTGATACTGAAGGTTCTTCACTTCACGCATGACCCGTTTCCGTTCCCGCGGTTTGATGCCCCCATGAATCATGGCGACCTTCAACCCTTGGGCCTTTAAGAAGTCGTTGATCTGTTCAACCCGGGTCTTGGTGTTGGCAAAGATCAGGACCAGATAGGGTTCACCCATCGTAATCAGCTGCAAAATCAGTTGATTCCGGTTTTGTCCCTTGGTCGAGATCAACCAATTATCGATCGTGGGTGAAATCACCGTGGTCGTCGGAATTTCTTCGATGACCGGATGATTCATGTATTTTCGTAAGAAGGGATCGAGGCGTTGTGGAATCGTTGCAGAGAAGACCATCATCTGGAGGTTCTTGGGCATCCGCCCAGCAATCTTATCAACTTGATCTAGGAATCCTAAATCAAGGGTCATGTCGGCTTCATCGACGACAAACTGCCGCGTCGTATGCACATCCAAGGCTTGTGATTGGATCAAATCCAACACCCGGCCCGGCGTCCCAATTACCAATTGGGGTTGATAATGCCGTAGCTTGTTGACCTGCCGTTGCTTATCGGTTCCACCCACGTAGTTACCGATTCGAATTTCAAATGGGGCTTCGGCGGCCAATTGTTCGGCCGCCGTGTGAATCTGATAGGCCAATTCCCGGCTAGGCGTCGTAATCACGGCCTGTACCTGATTTTCGGATGTTAATTGATTGAAGATGGGCAACAGGAACGTGTGGGTCTTCCCACTCCCGGTTTGGGATTGGCCCACCACATCCTTGCCGGCCGCAATGGTCGGAATTAATTTTTCCTGCACAGCGGTGGGCTTGGTAAACCCAATCTTTTGCAAGGCCGTCATCAAGTACGGCTGCAGGTTGAATCCTTTAAAGTTTTCGGTCATTCATTTTCTCCTTTATATTGCGCCACTAACTCATCGAGCTCGTGAACGACTTGATCGATCTCGTCTTGGTCCTTGGCCCCAGCACCACTGGCGAGGGCGTGACCGCCACCGCCATGGTTCTTAGCCAAGCCATTGATCGATGGTCCCTTTGACCGCAACCGAATGCGGTACGTGTGATCCTTCGATTCGACAAAGATGGCCCAGGCCACGACGGATGTAATCTTACCCGGAAGTGGCACCACGGCGGACGTAGAATCTCCCTCGCCTAGTCCAAAGGGTTCCACCACGTCGTCGCTAAGCTTGAGGTAAGCGGCACCGCTAGGCAAGATCTCTAGGTTCTGGTAAACGTAGGCGGACAACCGCGCCACGGCCGGGGAAACCTCATCCTCGGCCTGGTTTACGTCGGTTGCCGAAAAGTCGTAGGCCATTAATTTACCCGCCACGGCCATGGTGTTGGCCGACGTGGCTGGATACATGAACCGCCCCGTGTCGCCGACGATGCCGGCGTACAACAGACGAGCCGCATCGTCGGGCATGGTCAACTCACTCTCGTTAGCGGCAAACCAATCATATAACATTTCAGAGGTGCTAGAAGCCTGATCCAACACCCATTGGAGGTCGCCAAAGGCATCCTCGTTGGGATGATGGTCAATCTTCACAACGGCTTTACCCGTCGTCCATCGTTCGTCATCGACTCGAGGCTGGTTGGCCGTATCGACAACGATGACCAAAGCGTCCTTGTACGCATCGTCGGCCACGCCTTGATCCGCCTGACCCATCCAGTCAAACCCCGGGTAGTGCTTACCCACCGCGTAAACGGTCTTATCTGGGAAACTCGTCTGCAAGATGGCCCGTAAAGCCAATTGGGCCCCGATGCAGTCGGGATCTGGCCGTTGGTGCCGGTGAATAATAATTGTTTGATACTTTTTAATTTCTGCTAAAATTTCATTTTCTATGCTCATAATGGTGCTCACCCATTTTCTATCCGATTTTCCAGCGCAATTGCGTTGATACCGCGTTTCAGTATACAAGTTTTACGGGGTAATTTCAAAGGAAGTCTTTCAGCGGGACCGATCGCCGTCAAAGAGCGGCAACTTCAGCTCCTCAAATGTTTGCGGTGCCAATCCCGTGAGCGTAATCCCCAGCAGGCGCACCTGCTCGTCGTCGCGGGCCACACTTTGATAAATTTCTAACGCCAATTCGTAGTAAACCGTGGCATCGTTGGCGATAAAATCGGGCTGCGTGATCCGCTTGGTGATCGTGTTAAATTGGCTGTCTCGCAGCTTGAGTACCAGTGTCTTCCCGTGGCGTTGCTTCTGGCGCACGGTCTGGGCCACCATCTCGGCCAACCGCTGCAACTGACTCTCCACCTCACCCGTGGTGGTCAATGGCGGGCCGTACGTGCGCTCCTTACCAATCGACTTGCGTTCCCGCTGATATTCGACCGGTCGTTCGTCGATGCCCCGCACCCGCTGGTAAAGCACGTACCCGAATTTACCAAAGTCGTGAATCAGCGCCAACTGACTACGCTGATACAGGTCGGCGCCGGTTAAGATCCCCAGTTCGTGCATCTTGGGCACCGTTTTCTTGCCCACCCCGCGGAACCGTTCGATGGGCAACGCCATCAGGAAGTCGTGGGCGTCTTCGGGTAGGATCACGCAGACCCCCACGGGCTTACGAAAGTCCGAGGCCTCTTTCGCCAAAAATTTACTATAGGAAATGCCGGTCGAACAGGTCAGGTGGGTCTGGTCAAAAATTTCCGCTTGAATGGCGTGCGCGACCTGGACGGCCGAATGAAGATGGTGCTTGTTTTCCGTAACATCCAAGTACGCTTCATCGAAGGCAACCGTCTCAATCTTATCGGTGTATTCGTGAAAGATGGCGTGAATCTGGTCGGACACTTGGCGATAGCGGGGGAAGTCGGGCGTCTTAAAGATCGCCTCGGGACAGAGTTTTAGCGCCTCATTGGCGTTCATCGCCGAATGGACGCCGGTCTGCCGAGCGATGTAATTGGCGGTGGTGACCACACCCCGACCACCCGTTTTTCGGGGATCCTGCGCCACAATCAGGGGGTGGCCCTTGAATTCCGGATGGTCGCGCTCCTCAATCGACGCATAAAAGGCGTCCATATCGACATGAATAATTTTACGTTGGGTGTACTTCGCCGCCGGTTCCATCGGACCACCTCCCAGTCTAAACAGATCTTATCTAGATTATAATCGAACAAACGTTTGTTCTCAACTATATTTATACTGGGACAAAAAAAGGGCCAACTCGAATTGAGTCAGTCCTCTAACTCGCCGACAACCCCGTTGCCAGTGAGTCACGTTAAACCTTATTTGGCTGCGTCATCCTTAGCCGCGCTATCGCTATCAGCGGCAGCACTGTCGGCCGTGTCGGCTGAATCATCAGCGGCACTTTCAGCAGGTTGTGCGTCGCTAGTGGCTTCACTGGTTGCTGCGGCGGCTGGAGCCGTAACAGCAGCTGGTGCTTGCGCCGTAACCGATGAGATTGCCCGCAGATCAAAGACCAGGTAAATCCCGTCACAGTCTAAAGTGACCGTCTTATCCGTTTCGTTGATTTCGTCAATGACACCGTGTAAGCGACCAATAGTCACCACGTGGTCACCCTTCTTTAACTCACTCATCATGTCTCGGTGCTTCTTTTGTTGCTTTTGTTGTGGCCGCAACATTAAGAAGTACATCAGGGCCAAGAAGATCACTAAAATAAAGATTGTTGAGTATTGACCGGCCCCGCCGGCTGCAATTACTAAATTTCCAAACACATTTGTCCACTCCTTCGTATCATCTCTACTGAACCACTTTACCAGAACCTAAGGAATCCGTCCAATTATTTCTAAAAGTTCTTAGGATGTTCGGCATTGTAACCGTACTTTTCGAAAACCGATTCCCGTAATTCCAACAGATTATCGTCCCAGATGGCCTGACGGACACGTTTCATCAGGTTGTGTAGGAAATAAAGGTTGTGGTAACTGGCCAACCGTTGCCCGAAATACTCGTCCGCCTTAAATAAGTGGCGAAGGTAAGCACGGCTATAGTTCCGGCAAACGTAACAGTCACACTCGGGATCAAGCGGCCCAAAATCGTGGGCGTACGCCGCGTTCTTAACCACCAACCGACCACGACTGGTCATGCAGGTTCCCTTGCGGCCAATCCGGGTCGGCAGGACACAATCAAACATGTCCACACCACGAATCACCCCGTCAATCAGTGAATCGGCGGTGCCGACCCCCATCAGATAGCGGGGCTTGTTCTCCGGCAGAAGTGGCGTGGTAAAGGCGAGTACCCGATTCATCTCTTCCTTGGATTCCCCGACGGACAACCCACCGATGGAATAACCGGGGAAATCGAGACTAACCAAGTCCTTCGCCGATTGTCGCCGCAAGTCCTCGTAACCGGCCCCCTGAACGATACCGAACAGGCCCTGATAATCGGGATGGGCGTGGGCCCTTAAGCCCCGCTCCGCCCAACGACTGGTTCGCTCCACGGACTGCTTGACGTATTCATAGCTTTCGAAGAACGGTGGGCATTCGTCGAGGCTCATCATGATGTCCGGACCCAATTGGTTTTCAATCCCAATGGCCTTTTCGGGCGACAGGAAGAGTCGATCCCCGTTCACTTCATTTCTAAAGTGCACGCCTTCCTCGGTGAGCTTCCGGTGTTTGGAAAGCGACCACACCTGAAAGCCCCCGGAATCGGTCAGAATTCCCTTATTCCAGTTCATGAACTTATGCAGTCCCCCGGCCTCTTCGATCAGGTCGGCCCCTGGTTGGAGCCACAGATGATAGGTATTGGCCAAGATTACCTGTGAGCCCATCTCGTCGAGTTCGTCGGGACTGATGTTCTTTACGGTGGCTTGCGTGCCCACCGGCATGAACATCGGCGTCTTGAAGGTGCCGTGTGGGGTAATCAATTCCCCCAGCCGGGCACCCGTGTGTTTTTCAGTTTTTAACAGGCGATACTTAATCGCGGGTTCCATGGATCATCCTCCATTTACTTGATAAACATGGCATCGCCAAAGCTAAAGAAGCGATAACGCTCCTGAATGGCGTGCTGATAGGCATTAAGAATCTGGTCACGACCGGTAAAGGCGGCAACCAGCATCACCAACGTTGACTTGGGCAGGTGGAAATTGGTAATAAAGGCATCGACCACCTGCCACTGATAACCCGGCTTAATAAAGATATCGGTCCAGCCGGAATCGGGTTTGATCTCACCATGAAATTTGCTTCCAATCGTTTCCAACGTCCGAATTGACGTGGTGCCGGTGGCGATGATGCGGCCCCCATTGGCCCGTACGTCGTTCAAGGTCTTGGCGGCAGTGGCGTCTAACCGATAGAATTCGCTGTGCATCTTGTGATCCTCGATGTTGGCCTCTTCTACCGGGCGGAAAGTCCCGAGCCCCACGTGAAGCGTGACGTAAACTAACTTGACGCCTTTGGCCGCCACCTTAGCCAACAAGTCCTGCGTCCAATGCAAGCCCGCAGTTGGCGCCGCTGCCGAGCCATTTTCCTTGGCGTAAACCGTTTGGTAACGGTCGGGATCATCGAGCTTGGCCTTGATATAGGGCGGCAGTGGCATCTCACCCAACTGCTCCAAGATCTCCATGAAGATGCCCGTGTAGTGAAATTCAATCAGTCGAATGCCTTCATCACGTTCTTCAGTGATCGTCGCTGTCAATTGACCATCGCCAAAGCTAACGACCGTGCCGACGTGAAGCCGTTTAGCCGGCTTCATCAGGGTTTCCCAGACATCCCCTTCGACGTTATGAAGCAACAAGACCTCCACGTGGCCGCCAGTCTCCTCGCGAATCCCGTAGAGCCGCGCGGGCATGACCCGTGAGTCATTCATGACCACGGCATCCCCCGCGTGCAATTCATCCAAAATATCGTAGAAATGCTTGTCCTCCAGCGTGTGCGCCGTATGATCCAGAACTAATAAGCGCGAGGTGTCTCGCTGCTTGATTGGCGTCTGGGCAATGAGGTCGTGCGGTAAATCGTAATCAAAATCATCTAAGGTGTATCCCATGGTGATTCAGCTCCTTTACGCGTTATCCTGATGTGGTAGTGGCAGTCCTAAGTGGGCGTATCCCGCGGGGGTCACAACCCGTCCGCGCGCCGTTCGTTTCAAATAACCGCGTTGTAGCAAGTACGGTTCGTACATCGCCGCAACCGTCTCGGTCTCCTCACCAATGTTGGCGGCCAGCGTATTCAACCCAACCGGGCCCCCATCGTAAAAGTCAATCATGGTGCGGAGTAGTTTAATATCGGTCGGATCTAGCCCCGCCGAATCCACGCGTAACAGCGTCAACGCGTGATCCACGATGGCGCGGTCAATGGTGGAATGGTCCGGTGAGACCTCCGCAAAGTCCCGAATCCGTTTGAGCAAACGGTTCGCAATCCGCGGCGTCCCCCGTGAGCGCAAGGCCACCTCGTGCGCACCTTCCGTGGCGATCGTCGTGTTAAAGATATCGGCGGACCGTTCCACAATCTCCTGCAGATCGGCCGTCTGGTAGTACGCCATATGTTCGACGATCCCAAAACGATCCCGCAGCGGTGCCGACAACAAGCCGGCCCGGGTGGTCGCCCCAATCAGCGTGAATGGTGGCAGTGGGAAATGCACGGGATGGGCGGTTGGCCCCTGACCCACCACGATGTCGATGTAAAAGTCTTCCATGGCGGAGTATAGCATTTCCTCCACAATCTTGGGTAACCGATGAATTTCATCAATGAATAAGATATCACCCGGTTGAAGCTCGTTGAGCAGTGCCACCAAATCACCCGGCTTTTCAATGGCCGGACCACTGGTCGTGCGGATGTGTACGGCCATTTCGTTGGCAATGACCATGGCCAAGGTGGTCTTGCCCAGACCAGGTGGGCCGTAGAGCAGAACGTGATCCAGCGATTCTTCGCGTTGCTTGGCCGCTTGAATGTACACCCGCAGTTCATGCTTAATGGGGTCTTGCCCGATGTATTGCGCCAGCGTTTGCGGACGTAAAGATTTTTCAATAGAATCCTCTTGGTCATTCTCCGGTTGGGGAGAAACGAGCCGATCGTCATCAGCCATCATTCAGCCTCCTTTCGTTTAGTCCTAGATACTGTCCAGCTTACGTTGTCAACAAGCGTAGGCCCTCACTGAGATAATCGTTGGTCGATTTTCCAGCGAATTGCTTGAGCTTGGGGGTCACCTTCTTGACCGCGGCTTCACGGTAACCCAACGCCGTCAACGCTGCCAGCGCGTCGTCTAACTGTGGATTATCGCCGCCAGCCGTGGCGACCTCGGGCGTAAAGAGCGCGCCGTCATCGGCGGGTTCGAGGTCGTCCAACTTTCCTTGAAGATCCAGGACAATCTGACCGGCCGTCTTCTTACCAACGCCGGGAAACTTCGTCAAAAAGGTCACGTCATTCGTCCGAATGGCCTGCAGAAGTCCTTGGTGATCGGGATTGGCCAGAATGGCTAAGGCACTCTTCGGCCCAATTCCGTTAACGTTGATGAGTTTTAAAAATAATTGTTTTTCCGCGAAATCCTGAAACCCATAGAGGGTCTGAGCCGTATCGCTCACGGCTTGATAGACGTAAATGGTGACCGCCTGTCCATCAGTGGCGACCTGATAACGGTAGGGATTGGCCGTGTTGACCAGATACCCTACCCCGTTGACGTCGATCACCACATGGTCGGGATAGACCGCGGCGATGACCCCATGAAGGTATTCATACATGACCGGTTTACTCTCCTTTAAGAAAACGTATGTTTGCTTTTTAAATTGTACCATACTCGCACACGATCTGCAGTGAAATCGTCTGAAGGCCAAGCGACCAGCCTATTCGCCCCAGTCGTCACCACTGTGATGAGGATCTTGAATCCGTTTGAACAGCTTCTCCAAGTCCTGATCCGTCAGATGAACCAGCACGGGGCGGCCATGGGGACAGTTAAACGGATTCTCCGCCGTCGCCAGCTTTTTAAGCAGGGCTCGTGCCTGCTGATCGTCCAAGTGGTGATTGGCCTTGATGGCCCGCTTACAGCTCATCATAATGGCGGTCTTTTCCCGAAAGGCGGCCACCGAAATCTTGCCGTCCTTGAGCACCCAGTCCACCATTTCCTTGATCGTATCCGTCTCCTGCCCGGCTTTGAACCAGGTTGGATGCTCGTGCACGATGAAGCTATTGGGACCAAAGCTCTCGAGATGAACGCCGACACTTCCCAACGTTTCAATGTGGTTACTGAGCTCTAAGACGTCGGTCGTCGGGTAGTCCAAGACGATTGGCACCAACAGCTTCTGCTCGTCATCACTCACCTCACCGATGGCCTGCCGGTAGTACTCATAGTTCACGCGTTCCTGCGCGGCATGCTGGTCAATTAAATACAGCCCATCATCGGCCTCGGCCAACAAATAAGTGCCGTGCACCTGGCCCAAGTAGCGTAGCTCGGGAAACCGCTGCTGCGGCTGTGCTTGGGTCAACTGCGTGGCTTGTGCCTGCGACTGGTTCGTTGTGGCCGCCTGGGCCGGCCGATTAGCGGCCGACTCGGCGGGGCCACCGAGGGGCGCCGCCGGTTGTTCCATCCGGTATTTCGCATCAAATGCCTGCATGGCCGGCAACTTAAAGTCCGTACGTTGGTGAACCACCACGGGATCTACGGGAACCTCTTCCGGCGTCGCCAACGGTTGTGGGCCAGCTTGCGGCGTTTCGGGTTGCGGGGTTGCGGCCGGTTGGGTGGCCGCCGTTGCCGAAGACCTGTTGGACATCTCATACTTTGTGGAAGCATCGTTTAACGCCATGGTTAACTGGTCAGTCGCTGGCTCCGGCGTTTTCTGTTGCGGTAATTCATTGAACACGTCGGGAATCAGATTCTCCGTCGACAACCGCTTAAAGACCGTCTCCTGAATCAGCTGCGTAAGCTCCGGCTCCTGGCTGATGCGCACCTCTTGTTTCGTCGGATGCACGTTCACGTCGACTAGTAGCGGGTCCATGTGAATATCCAAGACGGCGAGCGGATAACGCCCCACCATCAATTTTGACCCGTAGCCCGCAATCAACGCCTTACTCAATTGAAAATTGTGGATGTACCGACCGTTTAACAGTAGCGAAATGTACTGCCGACTCGCCCGCGTTAGCTCCGGTAGGCTCACGTAGCCGGTCACCTTGAAGTCCGGATTGGCTCCCTTAATGGCCACCATTTTGCGGGCACTCTGGACACCGTAGATGCCGGCGATCACCTGTTGAAGATCGCCACGGCCAGTCGTCCGGGTGAGCTCACGGCCGTTGTGGACCAGTGAAAAGGCCACGTCGGGATAGCTCAGGGCCAGTCGGTTCACGATATCCGTGATTCGTGCCAGCTCGGTTGCCGGTGACTTCAGGTATTTCAGCCGGGCCGGAACGTTGCCAAACAAGTCCTTGACCGTGACCGTCGTTCCCTTACGTGCCGCGGCGGCGGTATGCGCCTTGATGATCCCGCCAACGTTGTGAATCAAGGTCCCTACGCCCCCGGTGGAGGTGGTCAACGTGACATCCGCCACGGACGCAATGCTGGGCAGTGCTTCGCCCCGGAACCCCAAGGACTTAATCCGAAAGAGATCCTTACGATCGGTAATCTTACTGGTGGCGTGCCGCTTGAAGGCCATCTCGGTATCTTCATCGGCAATACCATCGCCATCATCGACCACGGTAATGCGCTGAAGGCCGGCCTCTTCGACGGTAATATCGATCTGTTTACTGTTGGCGTCAACGGCGTTTTCGACCAGTTCTTTCACCACGGACGCGGGCCGTTCAACCACTTCACCCGCAGCAATTTGGTCGGCCAACACCGACGCCAATTCATGAATTTTAGGCATGTACGGCCCTTCCTTTCTCTATGACCCATTTATTTGACGATTACCTGGCAACATTGTGGGGTGCTGGCCGCCTAACCGTTCGCAAAATATGAGCTGGATCGCGGTGGGCAGGACGTCCCGAGCCACAGAACGGTCTCGGGACTCGCTTGAAACCGCAAAGAACAGCGTTTTCAAGTCGCCATTTTCTAAGCAGACCACTTAGAAAATCCCACGGCTGAGCTCATATTTTGCTTCACTAACGGCTACTTGGGCGTATCAGGTAACGACCACCACTTCCTTGAAAAATGCTCAGCGACGTTGCTCCCATCCCTTAACGAGAATCGCACAACTGGGGGCCGGACACATGATGGTCAAAAATCCAATCACCCCATTGAACACAGATGTTCCGCCCATAACCAGTCGCTACGAACGACATCTACTGTAGCCGGGAGTGAAGCGAAATCTAGGCTCAGCCGGGGCATTTACCAGCGATTTTTGCTGGTAAATGGGTGACTTTGAGACGATGATTCTCCGGCTCAAAGCAAGGTTCGAGACCGCTCTATGGCTCGGACCGGCCTTCCCCAGCGTTCCAGCCTAGATTCCGCGAACGGTAAGGCGACCAACTACCACAATCTGATGGTTATTTCGACAATTTTTGTTGCCACTTGTAGACCTGGCTCATGACGTCCATCGGGGTCATTCCCATAAGGTTCAGGTGGCTCAGTTGCTCGATGACTTTGGCCTGTGCCGGATTCAACTCCGGTTCATCGCTGAATAGGGAGAGTTGTTGATCCGCCGCGTCATTCGTTGTCGCCGTATCTGCCGGCGTTGGGGTTGCGGGTTCCGGTGTAACCGCCACTTCGGCTTCGGTCGCCGCTTCACTGACCGGTTCCGCAGGTGTTGCTACCGGTTGCTGTGTCGTGACGGTCTCAGGTTGGTTCGGCACCGCCACTACGGGCTTGGCCGCCGCCTCGTCCTCTAGGTCCGTCAAGATAACCTCGGCCCGTTTCAGTAACGGCGTTGGCATCCCGGCTAATTTGGCCACGTGAATCCCGTAAGACTTGTCGGCCGGTCCCGGTTGCATCTGATGCAAGAAGACTAAATCGCCGTCCTGTTCCACGGCGCCCACGTGCACGTTGCGTAAGGCCTTGAGGGAATCCTCCAGTGCCGTCAATTCGTGATAGTGGGTGGAGAACAACGTCTTCGCGTGGACCTGATCATGGACAAATTCAATGATGGCCTGCGCCAGCGCCATGCCATCGTAGGTGGCCGTCCCCCGGCCAATCTCGTCAAAGAGGATCAGACTGTTAGCCGTCGCATGGCTCAACGCCCGGTTGGCCTCCTGCATTTCAACCATAAACGTACTCTGGCCAGAAATCAGGTCATCGGCCGCGCCAAT
Source organism: Lactobacillus sp. HBUAS51381 (assembly GCF_012641095.1). Taxonomy (GTDB): domain Bacteria; phylum Bacillota; class Bacilli; order Lactobacillales; family Lactobacillaceae; genus Levilactobacillus. The sequence continues at coordinate 21,296 of NZ_JAAVSC010000017.1, read as the reverse complement.
TCGCGTAAAGATCTGGTCAAAGACCGGCATTTGTGCCGCTTCAGCGGGAACAAAGCACCCCATCTGCGCCATGATAACCGTCAAGGCCAGCTGCCGCATATAGGTACTCTTCCCAGACATGTTGGGGCCCGTGATCAGCAAGATATTGGTCTGTTCATCCATGGACACGTCGTTGGGCACGTAAGTTTGTCGACCCAAGACCTTCTCGACAACTGGATGCCGACCCTGCTTGATCTCTAGGTCATGTCCCGCAATCAGGGTTGGCTTTACAAAGTGATAGTCCTCGCTGACCACCGCAAAACTCTGGAGAACATCCAGGGCAGCAATGATGGCGGCCAACTTCTGGAGTCGGGTAATGGCGGTCTTTACCTGTTCACGAAGGTCGACAAACAACTTGTATTCAAGCGCCGTAGACTTCTCCTGCGCTTCCAGAATTAACCGTTCCTTTTCCTTCAATTCTGGTGTGGAGAAGCGTTCGGCGTTGGCCAGCGTTTGCTTCCGCTCGTAACGGTCAGCTGGCAATTTATTCAGGTTGACCTTGGTCACTTCGATGTAATACCCAAAGACGTGGTTGTAGCCAATCTTAAGGTTGTTGATACCCGTAACCTCACGTTCGTGCGCTTCCATCTCGGCCAACCACTGCTTACCGTGACGCATGGCATCGCGGTATTCATCGAGTTGGTCGCTGTAGCCATCACGAATGACGCCGCCATCCGTCACGGATAACGGTGGTTCGGGGACAATTGCATCGCGAATGGCCGTCGCAACGTCTTCAACGGGATCGAGGTTCCGGAGCGTGGTGTCAAAGACTTTTTCGCCGAGGTCTTCAATCGTGTGGGCAATCTGGGGAACCTGTTCCAACGAGGTTTGTAGCTGAATAAGGTCCCGGCCATTGACGCTGCCGAAGGCGACCCGTCCCGCTAGTCGTTCCAAGTCATAGACTTTGACCAGCTCCGCTTGTAAATTATTCCGTTCAAAGTAATGATCGAGCAAGACGCCGACCTTGGCTTGACGCGCTTCGATCTGGGCGCGGTCAATCAGGGGACGATCCAGCCACTGTTTCAACAGCCGGCCACCCATGGCGGTCTTGGTCTCATCCAACAACCAGAGTAACGTCCCGGACTTCTTCTTCGTCCGTAGGTTTTGCGTAATTTCCAGGTTCGACTGGGAGGCGTGATCCATCTTCAGAAAGGCCGTTGGTTGATAAGCCACCGCCCGTTGTAAATGGGCCAAGCTCCGCTTCTGGGTCACCGTTACGTAGGTCACTAACACACCGACCGCCTGTTTTAACAGGTCGCTGGTGAGGTCCTGTTCCACGTAACTGAGCTCGGAACTGGCCTGAATGTCCGGCTGCGACGAGATCAACATCCCCAACTGCTGGCAACGGGCTTGCAGGTCAGCGTCAATCGTGGTATCGACCACGACTTCCTTGGTCTGCAAGCTCATGAGTTCATTGACCACCGTATCCACCGTCGCCAATTCGGCGACCTTTAATTCACCGGTTGAGAGATCGGTGTAGGCCAAGCCAAAGTGGGTGGCATCGGTCATGGTGAGTGCCGTTAAGTAGTTGTTGCGCTTAGCACCAGCCGCGCCGGTATCCGTCTGGGTACCAGGGGTCACCAATTGGATGACTTCACGCTTGACCATGCCCTTCGCCAGCTTCGGGTCCTCCATTTGTTCACAGATGGCCACCTTATACCCTTGATCGACCAGAATGTCGATATAATTCTGAACAGCCTTGTGTGGAACCCCACACATGGGAATTGGATTTTTGGCGCTGTGACTCCGGGTGGTCAACGTGAGCTCCAGTAGCTGGGAACCCTTTACGGCGTCCTCATTAAACATTTCATAAAAGTCCCCGAGCCGGTAAAACAGGAAGGCATCCGGGTACTGATCCTTAATTTTTTGATATTGGGCCATCATGGGCGTCGTCTTCGTCATGGAAATTGGTTCATCCTTTCAATTCACAAAAAAATTAACTTTGATACGGGTGTTGGGGGCTGATCAAGATGGGGTGAATGCGTGACGCGTGTCCCGTCTTGTCGTTGAGGTCAATCACACAACCTGAAAGTAACCCGGCGCCCCGCTCCTGAACGGTATACCGCGTGGGCCGCTGGTTCTCGAAACGTTCAATCACGCTATCCGCCTGCATGCCTAATACACTATCGGCTGGGCCGGTCATCCCCGCCTCGGTCAGAAAGGCCGTTCCGTGCTTAAGCACTTGGGCATCGCTAGTCTGGACGTGCGTATGGGTACCGACCACCGCAGACAATTGACCATCGTAACGCATGGCAAAGGCCCGTTTTTCACTGGTCGTCTCGGCATGAAAATCCACAAATACAAAGTCGGTATCCAACTCTGGCAATAAGCCCTTCATCAACGCAAAGGGATCATCCATCGGGTTCATGAAGACTCGGCCTTGTAAGTTGACAACGGCCAACACCTGCTGGTTAACCTTCACCTTCGTCCAGCCCTGGCCCGGAGTATCGCCGGGAAAGTTGGCCGGCCGCACCAGCCGGTTTGCCCCGCCAATAAAGTCGTAGAGCTCGGCGTTGTCCCAGGTATGATTGCCCATGGTGACCACGTCGGCCCCGTCCTTCAGCAGCTGTTTGTAAATACTTTGACTGATGCCTCGTCCCACGGGCGTTGAATTTTCCCCGTTGACAATGGTGACTTGTGGTTTCAAATCGCGCTTGAGTTGGGGCAGATACTCATGAATCATATCCACACCAATGTTTCCAACAACATCACCAACAAAAAGAATACGCATCTTCGTTCCCCTATCTGTGACCCCACATGGGCCCTCATTAGACCGGCGGCTGCCGATTATTTTTTAACCCGGAAACGCAAGACCAATGATCCGTGCCGCTACTTAAGTGGCACTACTACATCCGCCCTGACCGTTTCCGGTCTGAGTCTACACAATTACATACGGTCTATTTTACCATGGATTAGGCTGAAATGACGTAAAAAAGCTAGGACCAACTTGGCCTAGCTTCTCTGACTTATTTCGCATATTCAACTGACCGGACTTCCCGAATGACGGAAACTTTGACGTGACCTGGATAATCCAAGTCGCCCTCAATCTGCTTCTTAATGTCTCGTGCCAAGACAACGGCATCCGTATCGGAAATCTTCTCTGGCCGCACGATGACTCTCACTTCACGTCCAGCCTGGATGGCGAAACTGTGGTCAACCCCATCGAAGGCGTTGGCAATCGTTTCTAACTTATCTAAGCGGTGGATGTAACTTTCAAGAGAATCAGAGCGTGCGCCTGGCCGAGTCGCTGAAATCAAATCAGCCGTCCCAACCAGTTCCGCAATCACAGACTGCGGCGCCGTTTCATCCGCTTGAGCGGCAATGGCATTTACAACGACCGGACTCTCACGATACTTCTTCGCGAGTTCCATTCCAGTCGCAATGTAGGAGCTATCGTCCTCATGCTCAGCGGCGCGGCCAATATCATGTAATAATCCTGCACGTTTTGCTAACGTAACATCCTCACCGAGTTCAGCGGCTAAGACCCCAGTGATCTTGGCAACCTCAATTGAATGGGCTAAAGCATTTTGCCCATGAGAAATCCGGAAATTCAAGCGGCCAACCAACTTGACCAGTTCGGGATGCATCGAATGTATCCCCAAATCAAAGGTCGTCTGTTCACCAAGTTCGCGGACATGTTCGTCCAATTCCTTCTTGGCTTTAGCCACCATTTCCTCGATCCGTGCCGGATGAATCCGGCCATCTTGGATCAACTTCTCAAGCGCAATCTTAGCAACTTCTCGCCGTAATGGGTCAAAGCCACTCAAGACGACAGCTTCCGGCGTATCATCGATAATTAAATCAATTCCGGTCAACGTTTCCAGGGTGCGAATGTTACGGCCTTCACGACCGATAATCCGCCCTTTCATGTCGTCATTAGGCAGGGTGACCACAGAAATCGTGGTTTCCGTGACCATATCGGCGGCACTCCGTTGAATCGCTGACACAATCAGGTCTTTGGCGTTAGCCTCGGCCGTCTTGCGTGCTGACTCTTCGCTTTCCTTGATCATCTTTGCCCGTTCACCCGCCAGCGCCGATTTGGCTTCTGAAATAATCAGGTGACGTGCATCGTCCTGGGATAAGGCGGCTACAGCTTCCACTGCATCCTGCCGTTTTTCAATCAGTGAGTCTGCTTGTTGTTGCTTTTTGGCTAAATTCTGTTCTTCACCACTAAGCTTCTTGTCTCGACGGTTCAACGAATTTTCGCGTTTTTCCAGAGAATTGTCTTTCCGGTCAAGCGTTTCTTCCCGTTGAATCAAGCGGTCTTCTTGCTTCTGAACTTCGGCACGTCGTTCTTTCAGCTCTTGTTCGACCTCCGCACGATACTTGTGACTGTCCTCTTTGGCCTCTAATAGCGCCTCTTTGGTAGCCGTCTCGGCTTGTTTTTTGGCTTCGGCCAAGACACCTTGAGCAGTGAACTTGGCAGCATCTAGCTTGCGTTCGTAGACCGATTTACGATAATAATAACCGCCCACGACACCAACAACGATAGCGATGATTGCGAGGATTATAATTGGAACACTCATGATTCCACCTCCGCATCATCAAAAATGACTAATTTAAAATCAGACTTTTTAAGATGTTGATATGATAACTGACGCAACTTCAATTTTAATGGTTGCCATCAACGCTGTCAACTAAACTCCACGGAAACTGGCGGCAAATTCACGGCTCAGTCGCCCCGTTCGCCGCGATCTCCCCACAGGTCCGCTCATCTCCCAAGCGATAGGTCACCGTTCAAGCAATGAAAAAGGCTTGAAGTCAGCACTTCAAGCCTTCATCCTACTTACCTTGCGGCTTGTTCGGAATTAATTCACTTTGTTGCGTTGTGGGCTTTTTACCCTCTTTTTTGGACTTGGTTTCGTCTTTGGCCGTATCAGCCTTCTTAGGAGCTGGTGCATCATCGCCATCGACATTGACGCCATAGGCCGTCCGAACACGCGTGTTCACCTCAGCCATCATGTCGGGGTGATCGGCCAGGTACTGCTTGGCATTCTCACGTCCTTGGCCAATCCGGTCTTCACCGTAGGAGTACCAAGAACCACTCTTATCCACGATATCCTTTTCAACCGCCATGTCCAGGAGTTCCCCGGTCTGAGAAATACCTTGACCATACATGATATCCACTTCGGCCCGCTTAAATGGCGAAGCCACCTTGTTCTTGACAACCTTGATCCGGGTACGGTTACCAATGACATCCGTGCCGTCCTTAATCTGTTCCGCCCGCCGTACTTCGAGACGTACCGTCGCGTAGAACTTCAGGGCCCGGCCACCAGGCGTGGTTTCAGGGTTCCCAAACATCACCCCAACCTTTTCCCGAATCTGGTTAATAAACAGGGCAATGGTCTTGGTCTTGTTAATTGACCCGGAAAGCTTCCGCAGGGCTTGAGACATCATCCGTGCTTGCAGCCCCACGTGGGCGTCACCCATTTCGCCTTCGATTTCGGCACGCGGTACTAAGGCCGCAACGGAATCGACGACCACAATATCAACGGCACCACTAGAGATCAACGCATCAGCGATTTCCAGTCCCTGTTCACCAGTATCTGGTTGGGACAGCAACAGGCTGTCGATGTCGACCCCTAATGCTGTCGCATAGGCAGGGTCCAGGGCATTTTCAGCATCAATGTAAGCCGCCGTACCACCACGCTTCTGGACTTCAGCCACCGCGTGCAGGGCGACCGTGGTCTTCCCCGAAGATTCAGGGCCGTAAATTTCGACGATTCGTCCACGTGGATAGCCACCGACCCCTAACGCCACGTCAAGGGCCAACGAGCCAGAAGGCACGGTCTCCACCTGCATATTGGTGTTATCCCCTAACCGCATGATGGAGCCCTTACCAAAGTCTTTTTCAATTTTCTTCAGCGCTTTGTCCAGCGCCGCTTGTCGTTCGTCAGCCATCCAAATCCTCCTTAGGTGCGTTACATTTCAAATAACACTATACCGATTTATTCTTAAAAAAGCAAGCAAAAAGAGAACAAAAGTTCCCCTTTTATTTTTGAGCCGCTAAAACTCGTCGGAGCCAATCTAGTGCCTGCATCACGGCCCGTTCCCGAACCTTAGCCCGGTTACCGGTCAGATGGAGCAGCTTGGCTTGTGGGGCCTGACCGCGCTGTGCTAAGCCCAACCACACGGTGCCGGCCGGCTGACCTTCCAAGGCATCCGGTCCGGCGACTCCCGTAAAGCTAACCGCCAAATCCGTTGCCAACTTCTGACGGGACCGCTCCGCCATCTCCTTAGCCGTCGCCGCGCTCACCACGCCAGCCGTCGCAATGACCGTCTGGGGCACCCCCAGCAAGTCGTGTTTGGCCGCGTTGGCATAGGTTACAAAGCCCCCGGGAAAGACCGCCGAGACCCCCGGCACATCGCCTAACGTGCTCTGAAACTTTCCAGCGGTTAAACTCTCAGCCGCCGTGATCGTCAGGTGCCGGGCAATCAACGTCTTGACGACCACCTGCGCTAGACTATTGTCATCACCGAACCCGTAGAGGTAGTCCCCCACCCGGTCCTGAATGGTGTCGGTCATCTTGTCGAGCAACTGCTCACCGGCTGCCGCTGACTGCGCCGTGGCCGTCAACCGCAACGTCACTTCGTTGACCTTCGCATATGGCGCAATGGTAGGGTTGGTCTGATGATCGATTAGGTCCGCCAACTGGGTGACCAGCTCGGCCTCGCCAATCCCAAAGAAACGCAACACTCGGGAAACCAGAAATTCCTGTCGTTGGTAGGCCGCCTTCAGCCGGGGCAACGCCTCGTTCTCAAACATCGGCTCCAGTTCACTGGGTGGCCCGGGAAGTAGCATCAAGTCTGCCCCGTGAGGATCCCGATAAAAGGACCCCACAGCCATACCAGTCGTATTCTGCAACCGTTCACTACCAGCAAGATACAACGCCTGTAAGCGATTGTTAGGCGTCAATTTTTGGCCCGTCGTCGCAAAGTGGCGCTGAATCTTGGCCATTGCCGGTTGATCCTCAACCAATTTGACCCCCAACAGTTGCGCGACCGTTTGCTTTGTGAGGTCATCTTTGGTTGGTCCCAACCCACCACTAATCACGACTAAATCACTACGCGACCGCGCTTGATTGACCACCGCCGTTAAACGATCGGCATTATCACCCACTAGCGAATGGTAGTAGACTTCAATTCCCGCATCGGCAAGGCCCTGCGCAATGTAGGCCGAGTTCGTATCGACCACCTGCCCTAGCAAAATCTCAGTTCCGACCGCAATAATTTCTGCTTGCATGTTACCCCTCCTGAAGGCTCTTTGACTAACTCCGCAAAAAGCCACAATTTTTTTGTCGAAAACCATCATTTTTAAATTTAATTTTCAATACAGTCCTAGCCGATCCTGATCAATCTGCCCAATTTACCGAACGTACCAATCTCCAGCATACCACCGAATTTCATTTTACGGTGTCAGATTGTCCCGCTAAAGGGCAAGATAACCCCCGTCATCTAAGCAACGGAGGCTATCATTAGACACTATTCAGTGGAAGAATCCGCAAAGACTTGCCGATTTTGAACGAAGTAGTCGATCCCCGAGTAGATCGTAAAGAATAGGCAAATGTAGAAGAAGATTAAGGCCATTGGAATGTGGATCGTCCCAAACCCAATGTTATTTAAGAGCAACAGAATAATGCCGACCATTTGCGTTGTCGTCTTAATCTTTCCCGGCCAAGCCGCCGCTAGCACCCGGCCCCCAGTCTCAACGACGATCAGCCGCAGACCCGTCACAGCCAGTTCACGGCAGACGATAATGGCGACTCCCCAAGCGGGAACGGCCCCCATGTCGACCAACAAGATGAAGGCCGTCATGACAATCATCTTATCGGCTAACGGATCGGCAAATTTACCAAAATTTGTCACCAAATGCTGTCGCCGAGCAATCTGTCCGTCCAAAAAATCAGTAATTGACGCCGCCGCGAAGACGACTGCACCAATCACTTGGGTAACGGGAATTGTGGTTCCCAACCACACGACGTTGCCCCAATTCAAAGGAACGACGAGCAACAATAAGAAAACCGGAATCAAGATGATACGTACAATGGTTAAGCGATTTGGAACATTCACAAACTTTTCCTCCTTAAACATACCTCACGAAAAAAGCGCGCCGGTCGCCACGGACCGACCCGCTTCTACGTTATTTGAATTCCAACGTGACCGTCTGTACCTGACTGGTCGTCGTGCTACTTGAACTCGTCGTGGTCCCAGAGGTGCTGGCACTCGATGCCGTACTCGTGGCAGTCGCCGAAGTGAAGTCAAACGTCTTGCCGTCAACCTTAACCTTGGTAGCTGGTGCATTCCCAAACTTAAAGGTGACACTCGTTGCGGAACTTGGGATCGTCATCGTGTGCGAGGTCGCTGATGACAAGGTTCCTTGCCAACTCGTTGCGCCGTTGACCGTCACGGACATCCAGGCACTGCTGCTGGCAGAAAGGGCTAATTTAGGTTTAGAAGCCGCATTCTTCATTTCCCAAGTCGAGCCGGAAGTCGTCGTGCTCAGTTGTTTAAAGCTGGCCGTCTTTTTCTTGGATGACGACTTTGATGACGTGCTGCTGGACTTCGATGAGCTGCTGGAAGACTTATTCGAACTCCCGGAAACGCTCACCGAACTACTATCGACATTATCTTGTTTGCTACTGCTACCATTACGCGAAGCCGCGACCCAGATTCCCACCAGGACGACTAGTACCACGATAACAATACCAATCACCGGAATGGTGCGCCGCAACTTGACGTACCGGTCATCGACCTTTCGTTGCTGGGAACGGGTCTCCGGATTATTTTCGTTGACCTTGTCCACATATTCCTGCGTCTGGGTACTTGGCAGGGCACTGTCGAATTGCTTTAACAGTTCGGCCCCATCCAAGTCAACCATGTCAGCATACTGCTTAATAAAGGCCCGGACATAAAAGTCTCCCGGCAGTTCGTCGAAGTTTTGATCCTCAATCGCAATGAGGTAACGCTTCTGAATCTTGGTTGTCTGTTGCAGATCGTCCAACGTGAAGCCCTTCGCAATCCGGGCATCCCGCAGTGTTTTCCCCAATGTTATTTTGTTTTCACTCATTTTTAATTCTCCACCTGTTCAAAATTTCTCTACTAGCAGTATAGCATAGGCGCCCCGTCATTTTCAGCGACAGGCTCCAGAATTCATGATTTAACGGTTTCTTAATCTCCACTTAGGGAAAAATCGTATAGACCGTTTGCCGACACTGGGCCAAAAAGTCCCGTGCAGCAGCTAATAAGTCCTCAAAACTTAATTGCTCCAAAATAGTTAGTTCATCGAAAATAGTCGCATCATCAAATAGTGGACCATCATACTGGTTGGCAATCCCCTCAACCGAGTTAATGGCGCCGACGATTCGTCCAACCGCCTCGCGTTTTACGAGCTCAAATTGTGGTTTGGCCGCGGCTAATTGGGTCGCAGCGTCCGCTAAGATCGCGGTGATCTCGCGGGCAAACGCCTCGGGCTGATCGGTATCCCCGGCCAATTGGGCAAAGTGGGCCCCCCGCTGAACCTGAAAGTCATAGCCGAAACTGTCGTCAATAACGTTGGCATCGTATAGTCGTAGGTAATTATCGCTGGTGTCGTTAAACAACAGGTCAAACATCAACGAGACGGCCACACTATAGCGTAGTCCGGCACGGCCAGTCGGAACCTGATCAAAGCCCCGTAACCCCAGACTAACCTTGGGCCGAGAAACGGTGAGTTGGCGCGTCGTCGCCGCAACAATCTCATTTGGCTGGGCTTGGGGTGAGGGTACCCGCGTGATCGGTTCGTTCGGCGCAAACGTTTTACCCGCTTGATTTGCCGTAATCCAATCCAGGGTCTCCTCTGGGTCCAACTGGCCCACCACGATTAAGTTCATATTGCTAGGATGATAGAAAGTGTTGTAGGCGGCGTACAGGTCATCCGCCGTAATCCGATCAATGGAATCAATCGTCCCGGCAATATCAATGTGCAACGGTTCCTTAGGATACAGCTGACCAATCATCCCAAAATAGCTTTGCCAGCCCGGGTCATCATCGTACATTTGAATCTCCTGGCCAATGATTCCCTTTTCCTTATTCACCGTTTCCGCCGTAAAGTAAGGGTCCTGCACGAAGTCGAGCAGAATCTCCAGGTTTTCCTTCAAATGACTCGTCGTCGCAAACAAATAACTGGTCTGCGTGAAGCCAGTAAAGGCGTTGGCACTCGCGCCATACTTGCCGAACAGGTCAAAGGCATCGTGATCTTTCTTCTCAAACAGCTTGTGTTCCAAGAAATGTGCAATGCCGTCCGGAAAGCGCACGGATTGGTGCTGACCACGGGGAACAAATTCGTTGTCCATGGCGCCGTAATCTGTGGTCATGATCGCAAAGGTCTTGTGAAAACCTGCCTTGGGAACCATGAGCACCTTCAACCCGTTGGCCAGTGTCGTCTGGTAAACCGTTTCGCCTAACCGGTCATATTTTTTCTTACTGAGCACCCTGCACACCTCCATGTAAACAATATGTTGCTTGCAGCGTCACCTTTTGAGCCACCCGCGTGACATCGTCAACGGTAATTGCTGCTAATTTTTCTTGCCAAGCCGCTAAAGGCTCGTGTAAATGGGTTAATTGCGTATTTAATAAGCCCGTCAACCGCCGTTGTGGACTGTCCAGTGCCGCCAGCCGCGCATTTAAAAGGCTGGCCTTGACCTCCGCCAAGAGTTTTTCGGACAGTTCGCCACGTTGAACCGCCGCTAGTTGCGCGGCGATAATGGTCGTCACGCGCTGCTGATTCTCCGCTTGAATCCCCGTCTGAACGCTCAGAGTTCCGGTGAAGGGATTGTAGCCACTGCTGGCGTAATAAGCCAAGCTGGCCTTTTCTCGAACGTTGGTAAATAGCAGTGACAGGGGCGTGCCCCCAAAAGCTGCATTAAAGACCACGGCCGCCATAAAGTCGTCATCATCGCGATAAATTGGCAGCTGGTAGGCCAAGTTCAACTTCGCCTGCACGACTGGTGCCTCATCGTCGCCGACCTGTACCTGGTCACGAACAGACCAGCGGTAATACGGCGTGCTGTCGGCGATGGTTCGGTCAGCCAGCGGCCAATCGGCAATCGCGGCTTGGGCCCGCTCCGCGTTGACGTCGCCAACCACCGCAACATGCACAGCATCGTTGGCCAGCATATCCTGGTAAGTCCCTAAGATATCGGTCGCTGACAGGTCGTTTAAGACGTGGACATCCCCCAATGCGCTCATGGCCTGTGTGGGCTGACCCGTGAAGAGGAGCTCCTGTAGCCGTCGATTGGCGAGGTATTGTTTGTCATCGTCCAACGACTTAATGGCCGTTAATAAGTTTTGTCGTTGCTGCGTAAACGTGGCCGGATCGAAGTTTCCCTGCGGCAACAATGGGGCAAATAAAACTTCTTTTAACAGCGCCATCCCCTGTTCGAATAAGGGTTGTTGCGGGCCAAAATTATCGAGATACTGTTCGTCCACGAGGGAACAGGTCAACCGGATCACATGTTTTGTCCCCAACTTCAGGACGCTGATACCAAAGCTGGCACCGTACAAGCGTGACAGTTCGCGGGCCAAAGCGGTCTGTGTCGGATAGGCCGCCGTACTGGTCTCCAAGACCTGAGCCAACAGCGCACGGGCCGTGATTGCCGTGGCTTGAAGTGGTGCCACGAAATCCACCTTGATCCCAATGGTTTTAAATTGTTTTGTGGGCAACAAATCCAAGGTTACCCCGTCTTTTATGCGAAAGTGCACGCGCAATTGCCTCCTCTAGCAAAATACTAATCGATGTTTAATTCTAAAGGAACCCGCCACTAAATACAAGCGACGCCCCTGATAATCGGCTTCATTTCTACGATCAGACCGACTACTCATCCTTGCTCGACGGCCGGCAGTCAGCAGTTGTGATCTTTTTTGCATGCGACTTCTTCTCGGCTGACAATTTAGCCAAAAAAAGACGCCACCCAGATGGATGACGTCATACGGACTCGAGGTCCAATCAGATATTGCTATCTTATAACCCTAACGATAACATTTTCGCATTTCTTCGACAAGATCAATTTACCAACAACCGGTCCAAGATTAACTCGTCATTTATTTATTTTTCAGCAATGGCGTATCCACGTTGTTACCGAACCACTTTTCATTGATTTTCTGTAGTTGTCCATCGGCGGCCAACTTCTTCAATCCGGCGTTAATCTTGTGGCGCATCGTCACATCACCCTTGCGCATCCCCACGGCAAACTTTTCCTTGGGGAAACTGCCAACCGTGACTCGATAATCCTCGGGGTGGGCTTGGTGTTTAATGTAATAATTGGCGTAGGTGCTGTCGATCAACAACCCCTTGATGCGTCCCACGTTTAAATCAATAAAGGCATTGGTAAAGGAATCGTAGGTCACGGCGTCGTGATTCTTAATTCGGTTCTTAAGGAGCTTCGGGTACGTCTCGATATCGTTGGCACCGGATGATCCGGTCTGAGCGCCCAGCACTTTACCCGTCATGTCCCGATACGACGTGATGTGGTTCTTCTTCAGTGTGACCAGCACCTGATCGTTGTTCAAATAGGTATCCGAGAAGGCCACCTGCTTAGCACGCTGTGGGGTGATCGAGAAACCATTCCAGATGAGGTCAATCGTCCCGTTGTGGAGTTCCGTCACGTTCATACTCCAGTCGATGGATTGAAAGTCCACCTTGATACCATACTGCTTAAAGACCGCGCGGGCCAAGTCGATATCGTAGCCAACCAGCTGACCACTCTTTTCGCGGAACCCCATCGGCACGAAGCTATCATCCAGGCCAATGACGACCTTCTTTTTCCGTTGAATGGTGGACCACGTATCCTGCGTGTTAGCGCGTTGCGTGACGTTCGTGCCACACCCGGCCAAGGTGACGGTCAAGCCCACCACCAGTAGAGCCAGCGCGAACAAACGCATTTTTTTAAATTTCATGGCGTGGCACCTCCCTACTCTTTGGGTTCAACCCGTAACATCTGATCAGCAATTGATTCCGCGAATGGCATATCGTGGGTCACCACAATTTGGGTCATGCCCTCGCGCTTGAGCTTTAAAATAATCTCTTCCACTTCACGACGTAGGTCGGGGTCCAGTGCCGAAGTGGGCTCGTCGTAGCACAGCAACTTCGGGTGCATGGCCAAGGCCCGGACGATGGCGACGCGTTGTTTCTGACCACCGGAGAGCTCATATGGAAAGAGGTCTGCCTTGCCGCCTAGATTCAATCGATCGAGAAGTGTCCGGGCTTCTTGTTCAGCATCCGCCGTAGACTTCTTTAAAACCATGATGGGCGCCAACACGACATTCTGTAAAACGGTCAAATTAGGAAATAACTGAAAATCCTGAAACACAACGCCAATCACGGCATCGTTGTCCCGATTTGTCGCGGGGTCAAAGGCTTGGCCGTCCAATAAGAACTGGCCGCCATCAACCATTTCCAACCCGCTAATGCACCGCAGTAACGTGGTCTTTCCGGCCCCAGAAGGCCCCACGATCGTTAAGATCTGACCGTCGTTAACGGTTAAATTGACCTTATCCAAGATCGTTTTGCCGTCAAACTTTTTCGTAATCCCTTTAAGTTCTAACATAAGATAACCATCCTTTCTCTAACGCCAGTAACTGTAGTGTTTTTCCAATCGCTTCAAGACCAGCGTGCAAACGGCCGTTAACAGTAAGTAGATCACACCAACCAATAACATTGGCACCAGCGTGACGTCTCTGGCCATGGCCACGTTCCCGGCACGTAACAGGTCGCCCAGACCGATGACGTAGACCAAGGATGAATCCTTAACCAAGTTAATGACCTCGTTACCAATGGATGGCAGGACAATCTTAACCACTTGTGGAATCACAATCTTACGAAGCGTCTGCCACTTGGTTAACCGCAAGACCCGGGCACTTTCGTACTGGCCAACCGGGATGGCTTGTAGACCACCACGGAAGATTTCAGCAAAGTACGCCGTGTAGTTCAGGATGAAGGCGAAGAGCGCGGCATCGTAGCGGTTGAAGACAATCCCGATGATCGGCAACCCATAAAAGACGAAAATTAATTGCAATAACAGGGGCGTGCCTCGCATTAACCAAACGTAGATATTAATCAACCAAGTCAAGGGTTTGAACCGGGTAATCATGCCCAGACCTACTAAGATTCCCAGCGGAACGGAAACGATTAAGGTCCAAAAGAATATGGATAACGTCATTCCGGTTCCGGAAATCAGTGATGGTAAAATCTGACTAACATAGTGCATAACAATTCTCCTCCTTCTTCAACAAAAAACGCCCTCCTGAGATTTCTCTCAAGAGGGCGTAATCACGCGGTGCCACCTCATGTACTCGGTGAGCTTACGCCACACCGACTTACGGAGTTCCTTGCACCCCATGAAAATAAAAAAGTCCTCTTAGACCCTAACTGGGCCTAAGAGGACGATCACATCGTGGTTCCACCTCTAGTTTGCTAAGTCATCACTGACCTAACCTCGGTGAGTTGCAAGCAACTCCAGCTATAACGGGCTATCCCGGATCATCCTACTCGCTTCAGACGACCAACTCACAGATGTGTTTCGGACAAACAAGGTCACCCGTTTCCATCATTCGGGCTTTCTGTTGACACTTATCTGACCTACTCTTCTGTTCAACGTTTTTCGTTTCGTTGACAATATACTACTTTTAATTTTCACAAACGTCAAGGCTTATTGCCAAATTTCCTGAAAATTCACTTGCTTGGTGATCACAATTTGGTTAACCGCGATGGAACCAGCTGCTGACCTTGTGCCAGAACCCATCCGGTTCCTGATCTTCCAACTTCATCAACGGAACCGTCTCACCCTCTAAGCGCCGTGCAACATTCCGGTAGCCCTGTGAAGCGGCATTATCGGCATCCATCACGATCGGTTCACCCTGGTTGGAAGTTGAAATAACGGCATCATCATCAAAGATAATTCCGAGTAATTCAATGCCCAAATGATGGGTAATCTCATCGATATCCATCATGGAACCATCTTGCATCATGTTCCGCCGAATCCGGTTAATCAACAAGCGTGGTGCCTCGGTCAATGGATGTTGTTCCAACAAGCCGACGACCCGATCGGCATCCCGGACGGCCGAAATTTCGGGGGTCGTGACGACGATGGCAGCATCTGCCCCGGCGACAGCGTTCATGAACCCCTGCTCAATCCCAGCAGGACAGTCGATCAACACATAGTCGTATTCTGGCTTTAATTCGTCCACGATCGCCTTAACTTGTTCGGGTTGAAGAGCCGTCTTATCCGTATTCTGCGCAGCCGGTAACAGGTAAAGCTTATCATCGAATCGCTTGTCCTTGACCAGCGCCTGGGGTAACTTGGCCCGGCCACTCGCCACGTCCACGATGTCGTAAATGATGCGGTTGTCCAATCCCAGAACAACGTCTAAGTTCCGTAGACCAATATCCAAGTCCATCAGGCACACCCGTTTGCCCATTAAGGCGAGTGCCGTCCCAATGTTGGCACTGGTTGTGGTCTTGCCCACACCACCCTTACCAGAGGTGATCACAATTGCTTTTCCCATTCTAAATTCCTCCAATCCGGTTGTACAATTTCGGGTTGATCTTCTTTAATGCACTGCGCTGACCATATGACAACACGTGGAGGTCGTTCACGTAAGCGATGGTTTGATTGGAATCGGCTACTTGGTCGGATTCAATGATGTCAAACTGTTCGGCAATTCTAACCTGTTGTGCGGTCGCCAGATTCCCCATAATCAGCTTGGATTCATCATCGGGATAGCCCGCCTGTAAGATACCGCTCACATCACCCATTGAGAAAATATTTCCGGTCGTACAGAGCTTACCACCCTCGTGAATGGTCCCTAAAAATAGGACATCCCCTTGCATGGTCACGTCTTGACCATTCCGGATGACCTTACTCAACAGGTGAACATTTTCACGCTCACGCAACTGAACGGCATCCGCGATAGTCATCACGTTCGCCGCAATTTTATGGATTTCAAAACGCGGGTAGTTTCCGACCAGCTTTTCGACCTGTGACTTCTCATCGGCCGTCAAAATCCGATCCTCGGTCAACACATCCAGCGAAACCTTCGCCGTCTCCATGGCCTGTGGATCAACATTTAAATTTTCCAGTAATGCTCTCAAATCAGCTAGAATTTGGTCCATGCTCGCTGATTGCTTGAGCACCAAATCATAGCCGTTTTGCGTTCCCCGTAATACGGCAGCTTGCATAACGTTCGTTCCCTTCACCTATTTTAACCAATTATACACCCCGCGAATTGGAAAATATAAGACCACGTACATGGCGAGATTTAACGCCAAGGTTGGGGCCAAGGTATTCACCAAAAACGCACTGCCCGACATGGCCGTCATGTGTACGACCCGACTGGCCACAAAGCTTAAGGCTTCAACAATGGTGATATCAATAAAGTAGATTAATAGTCCACTCAAAAAATTAGGACTAATGTATTTGATCGTCACCCGTGTCACGTAGACAATCAACGGAAAGACAAAGATGTACACGCCGAAAATCCCCGTATAGTAGAGATCAAAGACAATCCCGGCGGCAATCGCCCACTTCACCAGCGGCATCGGCATGTTTTCTTCGAATAGCACGCCACACACCAGCCAGAGAACTACCAAGTGGCTAATCATGACCGAGGGTGTGCTGAACAGATGGACGCTAAAGATTTGACTGATGCTACCATCTAGAAACAGCATCAAGAACAGACCGATCGGAAAACCAAAACGCATTTTAGATAATCGATACACGTCTTAGCCCCCTTATTGTTTCGTAACCGCAACCGTCACAATGTTCAGGTCGCCTAAATCCGTTGCTGGCGTGATGTACAACTTCGTCGATAACCCGTAATCAGAACCAACCGATTTGGCAACGGTTCCGACGAACAGACCCTTAGGGGTTACCCCACCGAGGCCACTGGTAATCACCTTGTCACCCTTGCTAATCTTCGATTTCGTCGTCAGATTATCCATGGTAATTTGACCGGTAGCGGCCTTGTAGCCACTCAGCACCCCGTTGACCGTCTTCCCGGACTTGGTCGATACCGTCACGGCAAACCGGTTGGCGGAATCATTATTATCCGTAATGAGTTCGACCTTTGAATTCGTCTTGTTGACTTCAGAGACCCGTCCTACGAGACCGGAACCGGCCATCACGGGCATGTTTTTCACAACACCGGCTGAAGCGCCCCTATTAATAATCACTTGATTTTGCCAAGACGAAGGTGTTCGGGTAATCACCGCAGCCGTGATGGCCGTGTAATCCGTCAGTGACCCGTTCAGTTTGATCTCTTGCTTAAGCTGTTTGTTTTCCTTAGCTAGTGTTTGATCACGCACCTTGGTCTGAGCGAGCTCGCTGACCTGCTTCTTCAATTGCTGGTTTTCTTGATACGTGTTCAGCAATTCTGAAATTGAGCTCACGGAACCGCGTAACCCATTCGCTGGCAGAGCGACAACCCGATCGGCCAGCCCCACAATATCGTTACCGAATTGCTGAATCAGCGGTGGCGTGGACTTCTTGTTACGAATAGCTACGGACACCGTCATCAAAGCAAAGCTAACAATCAAGCAGACAATAATGATCACGAGTCGCCGATTGAAAGAAAATTTCTGCATGTTTGACCTCCATCTTGTTCGCCAGTCACAGCATCGTCACTGGCGTCACAATAAAGAAGCGGGAAGCTGCCTTCCCGCTAGTCCCTATTTTTTCTTCATGACATCGATACTCTTTAATGATTCACCAGTACCAGCCGCGACACAATCCAGTGGATCGTTGGCGATGGAAACTGGCACTTTGGTGGCATCGGCAATGACTTCCGATAGGTTCTTCAGGAGTGCACCCCCACCGGTCAACACAATGCCGTGATCAATCACGTCAGCGGCGATTTCCGGTGATGTTTCTTCTAAAGTTTCTTTAATTGCCGTAATCACGTCTTGAACGGGTTCTTGAATGGCCTTGGCCACATCAACAGCGGAGACTTCCACTGCCTTTGGTAAGCCAGAAACCAGGTCTCGGCCCCGAATCGTGGCGCCTTCAATCTTGTCGGCATCTTCGACCGAAGCGGATCCAATGTCCATCTTCAGCTTTTCGGCGGTCCGTTCACCAATCAACAGGTTGAAGTTTGACCGCACATACGTTGCAATCGCATCATCCAACTTGTCACCGGCAACCCGGATGGAGCGACTGGACACGATTCCCCCAAGAGAAATCGTTGCCACGTCGGTCGTTCCACCACCCATGTCAACCACCATGCTACCGGTGGGGTCCATAACGGGCAACCCGGCACCAATAGCCGCAGCAAATGGTTCTTCAATAACGTAAGCGTCACGAGCACCAGCAACACGGGTCGCGTCAATGACTGCCCGTTTTTCAACTTCCGTTACACCGCTTGGCACACAAACCATGACGTAAGGCTTACCGCTGGACTTACCCACCGTCTTTTCGATGAAGTACTTCATCATCGCAACGGTCGTATCGTAATCCGCAATAACCCCGTCTTTCATGGGCCGAATGGCAACAATACTTGCCGGCGTCCGACCAATCATTGCACGTGCGTCTTCACCAACGGACACAATTTCCCCAGACTTTGTGTTCTTGGCAACAACAGAAGGTTCGCGTAGAACGATTCCCTTACCGTCAACATACACAATTGTATTGGCGGTACCAAGATCGATTCCAATATTTTTCGTTCCTAATCCGAACACTGTGTTTCATCCCTTCGTGGTCAACAAAATATTTATAGTTTTTTGTCTTATTCATTGATAGACGTATTATAACATACCTATCTACGTGAGAACACGTCGTCAATGTCAAGAATACCGAACTTTTAACGAGAAAGAAATAGGTAAAACTGATTTTAATCAGATTTTAAACCTTCTGACTTATTTGCCACGGGCTTGAGGGGCAAGATCCCGGCCTCACGCAGACTATAGTAGTTCTGCAACCCAATGACAAAACCATCGAGCAGCGGAATCCCCATGAGCTCCCCACACGTCGCCAATCGCCGCATGAACTGTAGATCATTGGGCGAGGGATCGGCCAAGCCACTGGGATGGTTGTGGGCGACCACAATCGCCGCCGCACCGGTCACAACGGCCAATCGAAAAACCTCGCGCGGATGGACAGGACAACTATCTAACGTCCCCACAAAGACCGTTTGCCGGTCAATGATGCGATGTTTCGCATCCAGGGCGAGAACTTCCAAGCGTTCCTGAGGGGCATACCGCAATTCATCCATCAGTAGCCCCCCAATCTGACTGCTGGCCGACACCTCACCATAGATGGGCCGCGGTGCCCGTTGCACCCAGCGTCCCAACGCAATCGCCGTCAGCAAGGCGCGCCGTGCGGCATTGCCTCCCACATAGTGCTGACACTGTCGCTGGCTGGCATAGCGCAGATTGGCCACACACCGAAAATACCGAAAGAAGCGGTCAACTTCCTCAGTCGGGGCCAACCCCAACTGCCGCATGACTCGTCGCACTAGCTCACGTTCATTGGTACTGCTCACCCGTTGTCGTTGCATTCTTCTCAGCTCCCTTACAGACTAACTCCGTAAAAGGTCGCCATTTATTCGTCAGCATCTTTAAAATACTGCCGAACTTCCGAAATAAAGTAAAGTGAACCCGTCAATAAGACGAGATCATCCGCCGAAACGTTGGCCAGCGCCTGTTTTAACGCACTGGGCCAGTCCGCGGCCATGGTGATCCGTTTATGCGAAGTGACGGCGTCTTCCAGCGCCTGAGGTGTCGCCGCCGGACGCTTCCCCGGACCTTGAAATTGGGTCACGATGATGTGGACATTGGACACCTTCAGCAGCGTGCGTACCATCTGAGAATACTGCTTATCCGCCAACACCGCCAGAATAATGTAAATGTCGTGCTGCGCAAAGTGCTGGCGTAACAACTGCGCCATTTCCACCATGGCCGGCTCGTTGTGGGCCCCATCAATGGCAATGACCGGTTCAGCCGTTAACCGTTCAAACCGACCAGGCCAGGCCGTATGCTTCAAGCCGGCCCGAATCTCGGCAATGTTAACGGGAAGCTGCCGCACCTGATGATACGTGATGAAGGCCGTCAACGCGGTCGCCGCATTGTCAATCTGATATTGCCCCAGCAGGTCAATCTCGAGGTGGCGCCACCGATGATCGCCCCAGGTGTAGGCGAATCGCTCCCCCCACCCCGGTTCGGGCTGATTCTGAACGTTAAAGTCCCGGCCCAACGCCCGGACATCCGTGTGCTGAGCGGTCGCCGTTTGGTCCATCACCGCCAACGCGTCGGGCGTGAGGCGGCCACAAACGACCGGTACGCCAGACTTGATAATCCCCGCCTTTTGCATGGCAATCTTGGGAATTGTGTCCCCGAGAATCTTCATGTGATCCAGGCCAATGGTGGTAATCACCGACACGGCCGGCGTGATAATGTTGGTCGAATCGTACAGGCCCCCCAGGCCAACCTCGACAATCACGATATCAACGGGATGGCTGGCAAAATAACAAAACATCAGGGCCGTGTCGATTTCAAATTCCGTGGGCCCCTCCTCGGCTAACTCGCGATCCAGCCGCGCAACCACGGGCTGAATCCGATTAACCATCGCCACGAGATCATCATCACTGATGGGCTGGCCGTCGGTGCTGATTCGTTCGTTGAACCGGGTAATAAACGGCGAAGTAAACGTCCCCACCGTCTGGCCTTCCGCCATAAAGAGGTCGCGCAAGAAGGCTACCGTGGAGCCCTTACCGTTGGTTCCCGCAACGTGAATCATCTTTAACTGTGCCTGTGGATCACCCAAGATGTGCATAAATTGCCGCATCCGGTCCAGCGTCGGTTTTTTCTTAAACCGATCGCGACCGTGGATGAACTGCAGGGCTTCAGCGTACGTTTCTACCAAAATAAACAACCTCCCGCATAAGTCACTGCCTCTTAGTGTAGCAGATTTTCCCGTGAACGGCGAAACGTTCAACGCCTTCCCCAACTGACGACACCCGCCCACCACGTCATGCCACGCACGATGAGGCTTAAAACCGTTGTCTGGTACCGATTTTAGACGCAATGTGCGGTTAGACTGCTGAGCGTCATGACTTAAGAAAAGGTAAGGTTTCAGTTTGAGCCGCAACCCAAGTACGCGTTTTGACATTAGTACTTAATAGGCGCAAAAAAATGGTTCTAAAATATCTGTTGTTGGTAATCAATTTAATTGATTACTGGCAACGGATATTTTTGTATACTGTGTAGAGTAAAAAAAGTGTATAAAAAAGGG
>NZ_JAAVSC010000016.1 GCF_012641095.1 Lactobacillus sp. HBUAS51381 | reverse complement strand
GCGATGGACACCTTTGCCTTCGGCTCGTGGTTCCGACTACTACGGCCCACAGCGGATTTTCACCGCCTAGTTAGCGCCCATGCCGGGCGCACAACAAAAGACCTCATCCACATGGTGAATGAGGTCTTACACGGATACCGAGCCCTCATTACCACACGGGAAAGAAGGGCTCAGCACTTGAATTTTGAGGGTTAGCTCAAGGTCAAGTGACCGGGTCCTTCTTCGTTAATAATAAGGCTGCGTTTTGAATAGCCAGGGATGTATCCATTGTGGTTGTTTGTTTAATCATCATCATGGTCATCCCTCGCTTTCAAAAAGTTTTGTTTTAGATTTGTTGATGTGTTCTACAATAATTAAAATTAGATGAGATGTCAAGGACGATTTTAATTTTCACTTTAATTCGGGTGATTGTGGTAATAGAC
This sequence comes from Lactobacillus sp. HBUAS51381, assembly GCF_012641095.1. Lineage (GTDB taxonomy): Bacteria > Bacillota > Bacilli > Lactobacillales > Lactobacillaceae > Levilactobacillus. Next base: position 59,957 of record NZ_JAAVSC010000016.1, on the reverse strand, counting down.
CAATATCTCAATTTATGGTCGATTGAAGCGAAAATTGACGTGCGGTCAATAGCTGTCTAATCATAAAAAATATAGCGCAGTTACCAGATGAACTTTAGACTTATCGGTAAAATAAATAGCAGCCTTCTAACGGTTCAATTAGCCATACCACTTGTTACTAGATGCAGACGAAAATATTTTTAACCTGAACTGCTTGGAAGAAAAAATCGGATTTAAGTCGGCCACCACAAAAGCATGCCTGAGATCGAACTCAGACATGCAGATCGTGTTCATCGCGCACGCCGGGTAAAACAAGTATGGACAGGGTGTTGCCGCTTGATAAACAGCGGTATATTAAACCGTAAAGCTCAAGCCTTCACTGTTACCGGGTGACTCAAGAACCAGGCTGGAATTGCCGTTAGTAGGATGAAGCCAATGGACCACAGAAAGGCTGTTTGGTAGGCGGCATTCATGCCAACGTGGGGAAGCGCGTGTTGGATGATGGTGGCGAGGACGGCCGTGCCCATAGCGCCACCGATGTTTTGAAGCATTCGCGTTGCCGTGGTGGCTTCAGCAATGCGTGACTGAGGTAGTCCCGTGTAACTGTCGGCCATGACGGGAATGGTCAGACCGCCCTGACCGATGCCGCGGATGAAGAGGGCCAAGAGCACCCACCAAAGGCTCGTGTTTGCCGAGAAGTAGACGAATGGTAGGGTACCGGCCACGGCGATGCCTATCGAGACAAGAACGACCCACCGCGCACCGATACTATCCGTGAGGCGACCAATCTGGCTACGCGAGACCAAGAGTCCCACGCCTTGGGCGATGAGATACGTCCCGGACCAGACCACACTCAGTCCGCGGGTGTTTTGTAGGTAGAGGGGAAGTAGAAACATGGCGCCGTTAACGGCGATACCGGAAAGCATCAGGATAATGAGGGATGCATCGAAGGTTGGGGAACGAAATAACGTCAAACTCACGAGGGCTTTGTCGGGCTGCCAACTGGCGTAGAGCACGTAAAAGATTAAGCAGGCTAGCGCAACTAGGAGCGGGGTTAAGACGGTTAGTGAGGTCAGTTGATTGCCCGTGCTGAAGCGGGTGATGCCAATGATGGCAAATGTAAAGAGGTCGGCTAAGAGAACCAAGCTGGGAATATCGAGGTGTTTGCCATGCTTGGGGGCAGGAAAGGCGGGTAACTTCCAGCCTAAGAGCATGAGCGCAAGCAGGACTAGTGGGATGTTGATGAAAAATATCCAGTGCCAGTTTAGAACCTGAATGAGGTAACCACCGACCGTTGGCCCCAGAATAGGGATTAGGACGGCAGGCATCCCAACTACGGCCATCAGTTTACCGAGACCAGTGCTCCCCGTTACTTGAACCACCAACGTGGTAATTAGCGGGACAATCATTCCCGCTGCGGCGCCTTGAACGATACGGCCAGCGATAAGCATGGGAAGCGTGGTGGCCCAGCCAGAGAGTAAGGATCCCAGCAAAAAGACGAGCAGTGCTCCCAGATAGAGGTGTTTGCCATCAAACCAATTGGTGGCCCAGCCAGTGACGGGCACCGTAATTCCGAGGGCCAGCACATAACTGGTGGTCACCCATTGGACGGCGTTGACGGAAACGTTCAGTGACCTCATAATAGTGTCAAGCGCGACATTGGTCATCGTGGTGTCGAGTAGTGGCGCGATGGCACCAATGACAAGGAAGAGCGCAATTTGAATAATATTTTGTTGCGATTTTTGAGCAGACATCGAATCACCTGACTTTTAAATTAGATACGGCCGTATCTTATAATTAGGCATACTACACCCGAGGTGGGCAGAATACAAGGGAGAACAATCAAAATGACAGAAAAAAAAACACGCCGACGGGGGTCAGCGTTAACCAATGCAATTTTAGCGGCGGCCTGGACGCAGCTACAGGAAAGAGGCTACCAGGCGTTAACTATCGAAGGGATTGCTGCCGCGGCTGAGACGACCAAAACCGTGCTGTACCGACGCTGGCCAGATAAAGCCCATCTGGTGATTGCGGCATTTGCAAAGTTTGGTGGGTTTAGTGGTTACGTGGTTCCGGATACCGGAACATTGCGGACGGATTTTCTTGCGCTAATGGCGCAGATGGCCGCTTTTTTGGACAAACTTCAGAGCGAGACGTTTCGGGGACTATTGGCGGATCGGTTACAGAGCCTGGATCTAGGTACGCTACTCATGCAGGCAAATCAGCATGAACCCAATAGCGGCCTCCAGACGATTGTGCAGCCGTTGTTAGATCACGCTGCAGCACGCGGTGAGATTACGCACGCACAGTGGCCGGACCGATTGGTGATGTTGCCGGGCATTTTGCTCATCAACGAGGTGATTACCCAGCAAGCCCTTCCCTTAGCTGCCCGTCACGAAATAGTTGATCAGATTCTGTTGCCGGTTTTTGGCGTCGCACCATCGCAGGAATGATGCGACCAGAAAATCGCGGTAATTGGGTCGGATTTTAAAGATAGCCAGATTTGGTAGATAAAGCCTTGAATGTGTTGTAAAGTCACCGGGCAGGCAATGTTTTTGCGGATTAGTCGTGGCATAAAGGTTGAAAGGTCACGAACATGCTCCAGTCCCCAGCTGATAAGGATTATCGCCATTAAATTAGTCGTCAACGACCACCTGCGGCTGCCAGAGATTCCGGCGCTGTGGGGACCGCCTGCGGCCTGAGAAGCGGTCCTTCGGCTCGGTTTGAAGCCTGACAAAAATCATCAGTCTCCAAACACGTCCCGCGCTGTAAGCTGTTGCACAGCTAACACCGCTGTCACGGCTACCTGCATCTCTGGCTGCCTCCGGTTACGATGGTTGAAAACTACTAAACGTGCGGTAACATCGCTGGAATGGCAACGTTCTACCAGTTTAATTGGATACATTTCATGTAGCCGTGAGTGAGTCAAATTTGGTCTCAGCCGTGGGATTTACCAAGCGATTTTTCTTGGTAAATGGCGTCTTTGAGACGCGGTCTAACGGCTCAAAGCGAGGGAAAAGACAGTACTTTGGCTTTTCCCGGTCCTTCCCACAGCGTTCCAGACCAAATTTGGCGAACGGTAAGGCGGCCAGCACGCGACTATCATATTATCATGGTTGTTATCCTTGTCACACCAGGAGTCCTAGCTGTTTTCTATCTTTCAACCTTTAGTCGTGGCATAAAAATACCGGTTAGAATCGCCATGAACGCGTCTAACCGGTATTTTTAGCGTGGTATAATATTCCTAATATTAAACGGGACGTTCCAGGCTGACCGCGACAAGTTTCACCTGATAACTGGACTTCGGTGCCTTAATCGTGACCGTTTCACCGGGGCGGTGGCCCAAGAGTGCCTTTCCTAATGGCGACACCCGGGTAATCTTGCCGGCGTCGAGGTCGGCCTCCTGGGTGCCGACCAGTTGGTAACTGACTTGATCGTCATCGTCCATGAACTTGACGGTTACCCATTTGCCCAGTTCAACCTGATCGTCCTTGCTGGGCGCGACCACCTTCGCATATTGAAGCTGCTTGTTGAAGAACCGAAGTTGACTTTCAAGATGCCGGAGATCTCGTTTGGCCGCGGAGTATTCCGCATTTTCCGAAAGGTCTCCGTGGGCTCGTGCCTCAGCCAGGCTGGCAATTTTGCTGGGGCGATCGGCTTCCAGGGCCGCGATCTTTGCCTGCAGGTCATGATAACCTGCGGCGGTGATGGGATTGAAATCTCGTGCCATGTTATGCACCTCACTCACGTAGAATTACCCCAATTTTACCAAGTTTTTCTAAAAAGAAAAGGAGTTCTCCCCATGAAGTTATCCGTATCCTATTGGCTCCACCAGGCCGGAATCGGTCTAGGCTTTATTCTCGTAATCGCGCTACTGGGGCATTTAAACTATGCACAGTGGCGGCTGATGCCCGGCATAACGGGTGCCGACTGGTATTTTCTCATTAGTTGGTTGTGCTTTCCATTCGCCAAATGGGTGATCTTGGAGGATAAACGCGACGTCCAAGCCCCGACGATTCGACGGCGGAAGAAACGGCGGGCGGCTGATGCGACCTCTTCGGTTTATGAGCGGATGAATCGACCCCAACGAGAGCCGCGATTGGAAGCGGCTCCCAAGGCACCCTTAAAGTGGTATTGGCGGGTTTTACTGGACGTGGTATTCGCGTTCTTGGGGCCGTTACTGTTGGGTGGATATGTCACTTATTCACTACGACACAATTAAGTTGTGCTATTATTTACTGCTTTAACGTGCAAATATTGACGTTTTTGCGATTTAACGGTTGATAAGCCAAAACCATGGTAAAGTTATGACAGTTGGAAGGGGTCAGTTCGAATGGACTGATGTTGCGAATCAACCAATTAAAGTATGCGTGATTAAGCGCACAATTCGGGGGAGGCCTTAATTGGATTCGCACCCTGAGATTATCTAATCAGAAGGACGATTGGCAGAGTAGAAGATTAGTCGGAAACTTAGGCGAGAATCGTAACAGAATTTTCAGTGATGGACTGAAGAGTAAGTGACTGAATCGGGTTATTCGCAGTACCTAAGGCTTTCACGACTTTATTAGAACTTGGGGGAGTGCTAATATAGCCAGCTCCGGTAATTAAATAATCCAATAAAAGAAGGGACTATCTGAGGGGATGGTCTCTTTTTTTCGGGAGGAAACGATTGCAACTGCACAGAAATCAAGGTACATTAATGGGTAATAGGGTTATCGTATAATTAGATTGTGTTATTTGTTAATTTGACCACGCACGGCACAACGGGGTCGTGACTATGGGAAATGAAAGGGAATGTGATAGCGTGTTAGCCGTATATCTTTGTGAGGACAATCAAGAACAACTCAGCCATTATACGGATGTGGTGAAGCGGTATATCATGATTAATGATTATGATATGCAGGTGCGCTTGGCAACGGCGAGCCCACAGGCCTTACTGCAGGACTTGGCCGACAATCCGCCGGAATACGCGTTATTTTTCCTCGATATTGAATTTCCGGCCGAGGAGACGACGGGATTGGAGACGGCGATCGCGCTGCGGAAGCAACTGGGTTTTGCTGAAATTGTCTTTGTGACCACGCACTCCGAGATGGCCTTGCTGACGTTTGAGCGGAAGGTTGAGCCCATGGACTTTGTCGTCAAGGATCTGGGACGCGCACAGATTGATCAGAAGCTTCGTGAAAACGTGGATTATGGCTATCAACGGTATACCAATTATCTAGGAAATACGGAGAATTTATTTAGCTACAATATCGGTGGGCGGACGTTTAGCCTGCCCATGGGGGACGTTTATTTCGTGGCAACGTCCATGACGCCCCACAAGGTTACCGTTCACGCGGCCAATCAGTTGGTGGAGTTTCCGGGATTCTTGAAAGACATCGCGGATCAGTACCCGGAACTTTACCGAACAGATAAAAGTTTCTTAGTGAACTTGGACAACGTTAGCGGCATCAATGCGGCTACACGGCGACTGGTTTTTCCCAATGGGGATGAAACGGATGTGGCCACACGGCGGTTCCACGAGGTTAAGACGCTGGTTCAAAAACATTTGAAGTCCTAAGAGGGTGTAGAGATGGTGGACTTATTTCAAATCTTTGACCGTCAATTTTGGGTCAATCTGGTGTTGGCGGTGACGATGCAATGGTTCATCACACTGTGGATTGGGGTCATTCGTCCGCAAAACTGGAAGCTTCCGCTAAAGTGGGTGGGCTGGGGATTAATCCCGGCCTTTATTGGGCAATCCTGGAGCTTGTTGATCCCGCCAATCAGTGCATTGGTTTACTTGATCCATCACCGGCGGAAGTCAACATTAATTTTCGTGAACGCGACGATTGTGATTTATTTGGTCGTGGTGTTAATCAACGACGTGTGCCGGCAGGTCTTCGTTGAGCTATGGGGCGTCGGCTTTACCAATAGCGTTTCGGGGGTTGCCGCCCGGCTGGTTTTTCAACTCTTGATTTACATACTGGTATCAATCGGTGTTTCGGGGATGCGCCTGCAACCCGGAAATCTGGATGCCCTCGACTTCAGCCGTAAGGAACAGTGGACGGTCATGGCCCTATTGTGGAGCTTGGTCTTATTGGCGGAGATCTCTTCGCTAATTATTCACCATTTACAGATTACCCATGCGATGTTGACGTTTGCCCTGAGCATTGAGCTGGTGATGATCTTGCTGATTGCGGTCAGCCTCTTTGCCTTTCTTCGAAGCTTCTTTCACCGCCAACGGGTGCATGCCGACTACCAAAAAAGTCTCCTCAAGAATCGTTACGATCGGCGCATGTCCAATCAAGTGCAGGCCATCCGGCAATTCACGCACAACTACCAACAACAGATGTTGCGGTTGGGAGACTACCTCGACGCCGAAGACTACGATGGACTGGCTGCCTACTATCGAACGTTAAGCTCACGGTGGTCGGCCACGCATCACTTGGTCGGGCTGGAAGCGGCCGGGCTTGAACAGCTGGGAGATCCCCCCCTCAAGAGCCTGTTGTTTCAGAAGTTACTGGCGGCGCAGAACCATAACCGTGAAATTCGCTTGGAGATTCCGGATCCGGTCAAGACGATCCCGATGGATAGTATGCAGTTGCTCCGGATCATGGGCATTCTCCTGGATAATGCGATTGAAGCGCCCGCGGTGGGGGACAACCCAACGATTTACTGTGCAATCTTTGACTATCCCGAAGCGGTGGAACTCGCCGTTGCCAATCCGGTCTCGGCCACCAATCCGCCTAAAATCAATCAATTCATGCGGGCCGACTACACGACCAAAGGCGGTCATCATGGACTGGGGTTGAGCACGGTCCATGATATTATTGATCGCACGGAGAATGCGGCGTTACAGATTGCAATTAAACGTGATCGATTGTATTTCACGGTAATCTTAACCAAGCTGGGGAGGTGAGTAAATGATTACGGTAGATGCGGTCAGCTTTGCGATGGCGGACTTTTCACTGGTGTTTTGGTTCGTTTATTTTCAATACTATTGGTTTCCCCATTTGCGGGTGAAAAAGAACTTTTTACTGTTTTGTGCGTTGGTGGGTCTGGGATTCATGGCCCTCGACTTATTGAATCCCTTTACGGCGAAGAGTACGTTACTGGGCATGTTTCCCATCATTGCGTTACTGGGCTTTGAGGTGGGCATGCTGGCCTTTCAAAATAACTGGCAATACCTCCCAGCCTTTATCGATGTTTCAATCTTGGCCTACTTGCTGACCGAATTTGTGGATATGTCGGTGATTGCTGGTACGATTCGATTAACGAGCGTTAGCTTTGCGTCTAGTGTTTGGGGGACGTTGACGGAGCTCACCATTGATACCGTGCTATTTACCCTGATTGCAATGGGTATCTTACTCACGCGAGCGCCAATGGAAAATCTGATTCAGGCCATGCTGGGGCGGTCCACGGAGTACCTATTCTTGATCTTCATGACGGTCTTGGGGTTGGTGTACATTCTCTTCGAGTATTCCCTGCAGAGCCTGGCTGATTCGGATCATTACCTGATCTTTTTGGCGGGAATCTCCGGCACGTTGGTGGTCGGACTGACACTGAGCACCTATATGCTGATTCAGACCCACTTACAAGAAGAACATCTCCAGCTGCAAGTCCAGCAACAGGCGTTTCGCGAACAGTATACGACGGAGCTGAACCGGCAGCTGGCAACGGTGCGTAAGTTTAGCCACGACTATCAAAATATGTTGTTGGGGCTAGGCGGCTATCTGGAAGACCAAGACTATGACGGGTTTCGGCAACTCTATATTGATATTCGGTCGGGGTGGACGACCAGTAATGCCGCAGAATTGACGATTGATGACCTGTCAACGATCCCCAGTTCGGGTCTACGCTATGGGCTTTATCACAACTACCTGTTGGCGCGTGAACAGGGGGTCCAACTCTTCGTAAAGGTGCCGGCCCCGTTGACGGCAACGGTCGCCGTCCTTAAGGAGATGGGCACCCTAGTGGACCAGGCGTTACCGCCGATTTTGCCCGGGATTAGCCACATTCAACCCCCGATGATTACATTGGAACTCACGGAAACGTCGCGGCTGTTGCGCCTGTCGCTGACCTTCCCGGTGCCACCGGATGCCAAAGTGGACGGGAAACATCGGGTCATTGCGGAACACGGTGAGTTGAATTTCTCGAAATTACAGCGGTCACTGCCCCATTCGGCGACCAGTACCCTACAGATTAAGCTGCACTGGGGTCAGCTCATTGTGGCCCTACCGAAGGGATAGTTCAAGCATTGGAAATTTCACAAAGTTTGTTTGATGAAACAATTAACTTAAAAGTAATCATAAGGATAAGCGAGCTGCAGAAAGCGCTTGCAATTCTACTGCCATCTGATATACTGAGGTGTGTAATACCAATCAATCTTTCAGAGAAGCCCGAATAATTCGGCAGTTTGACGGGTTCTCGACTTTGTGAAAGTAGCTCTTATCGTAAACATTAGAGTTACCTTTACATATCGGCTGAATGGATTTCCCGATCGATTCAGTTGGATTGCTCAATACGACATATTGAGATTATGGCTAAGCTGAGTAAACAGCGTTTTCCTGACTACAAACTCGAGAATGTTGGGTATACTCAATGATGCTAGTGGGAACCGGAGCTGGTTACTCCGGTTTTTTTGTGTTTCGACGTTGGGCGTTCAACCTTTAGGACATCAAAAAAACGTAGCGTAACCCGGCCGCACCCGGTGTTACGCTACGTTTCACTTTATCAAACTAGTTTAAGTTGAGTACTCCCCAAACCAATAAGATGGCTAACATCCCCGCGAGAATGATTAGGGCCAGTTTTTGTTGCCAGCGCATCAAATCCCCCCTAGCCATTTCAACTGAATCCAGTATACCGAAAAACAATGATTAACAACCGCAATCGTCCTTATCGTGCAAAATCTGACGATTAAGATTTTGGATGTCGTTACGAGATACTCAGACGGTGAATTGGGCAAAATCTGCCGGTACGGGGGCCGTTATGGTCGTCAGTGGCGCGTCGAGGGTAAAGAGCTGGGGGAAGGCCAAACGCCAGCAGTGGAGCCGTAAACGGTTTTGACTGGGGGGACCGTATAACGGGTCACCAATCAGTGGGTGTCCCGCGGCGGCGAGATGTACGCGTAGTTGATGGGTCCGGCCGGTTTCCAACCATAACTTCACTAACGTGGCCTGGGGTTGCTGGTCAAGGACATCATAATGGGTGATGGCGGCTTGGGCCTGAGCGCCGTTGACTTGGCGTTTGCGCCGGTCGTGGGGATCGCGACCGATTGGTTCGGTGAAGGTACCCTGTCCGTGTAGTTCCCCGTGAACCCACGCTAGGTATGTTCGTTGAACGCGTTTATCGGCAATGTTGCGGACCATGATTGGAACCACGGCGGGCGTCTTAGCCATGATTAAGGCGCCGGTGGTTTCCTGATCTAACCGACTGAGAATGTAGGGGCCCGGTTGTGTTTCTCCCAGGTAGGCGGCCACGTGGTTCAGCGTTGTTCCCCGTTCGTCCGGTTGATTGGGGTGGGTTTTACTCCCCCGGGTCTTGTTAATCACCAGTAGGTCGGGCGTCTCATAGAGAACGGCGACGGTGGCGGCGCTATCTGGGGCGACATCGGGAAAGGGCTCGACAAAGTCACTGGGCAAAAAGGTGAGCTGAACAATCTCGCCGCCGTAGACGGGTTGGTTCATGGAGCGGTAATGACCATTGACAAGGACGCGTCGGTTGTGACGTAAATCGTGAATGAGGTGTTTGGGAATCCGCCACGCGATGAGCAATTGACGGAGCGGTTGTGGGGCCTGCGAGATGGGAAGCGGAAGGGTGTAAGACCAATGCATAGGGGGTTCCTTTCTAATAGTTAAGCGGAGGTTATGGGGCCTTTCAGACAAAATGACCCACCGCAAACGCGGCAGGCCATCTTAAGCATTAACTTATTTGGATAATTCTGGTTTAACAATCAACACGTCGCAGATTGCAGAACGGCTGACGTAGTTGGTCACGGAACCAACCATTAACCGTTCAACAGCCGTCAGACCGGTCGAGCCAATCACGATTAATTCTGAACCGTGGTCCGCAGGGAATTCCCGCGCAATAACGGGCTTAGGATTCCCAAACCGCACGTGAATGCTGACATCGGGAACACCGGCATTGATCGCTTGTTGCTTCAGGCTTTCCAGCCGGTCTTGAACATCTTGTGAGAGCTTGTAAATAACATCGCCACTCACAGCACCACCGTAAGTATCGCTGAATTGGTTAACTTCCAGGACGTTTAAGATATCAAGATGTGTTTGGTTACGTTTTGCGACTTCAATTGCTTTTTCTAAAACTGGTTGGGTTGCCTTAGATCCGTCAACGGGAACCAGAATGTTCTTGTATTGTTGTAACATATAGAATGCCACCCCTTCACGAGACATGTTGGTACTTTACCTATACTATATCATTTATTGGCGATTGTGTAAGCACTTAATTGCCCGTCTTATAGTGAAAGGACGTGAAAAACCCGTATTTTACGGGGCTGGCGGATAACAAAAAAATCTACGGGCACCCGCGTGAAAAACGTGAGTGGGCCGTATCAGGCGGCTAGTCGCGTTAAAGGACGCGTTTCACTCGGAACGAGGATGGGTAGACAGTCAACCCGTAGAGGTGAATCGCGTGTTGACGACCAGTGACGAAATAGGATCGGAGATGGGACGGATTACGGGGTGGATCGACTGATAATAAAATAAATATCACGCGAAATTTTCGGCTGTGAAATAGGGGCATGTTTAGCCCGACCAGTCATGGCTGAGCTAACCATAAAAATGCTTATAAACGCCGGCATGACGGCAAAACTGGCCTTGGCAAGAGCGGGCATTTCGCGTATAGTGACGCGTATAGAAATCAAGACGAGTGGGGGACGTATGATGAATGATCTGACAAGACGGCTAAGACTACTAGCGCTGCAACAGGTGGGGTTATTGTGGTTGAGTCTAGCCTTAGGCGTTGGGGGACTCTGGTTACAGGGACCCGCAGTGCTGCTGAAGTTCCATCGTTATGTGACGGGGGATTTCCAAATGACGAATTTACCACCAATTGGGTTGGGACTGCTCCTCTTGCCGGGGATCTTCCTTTTACCCCTTATTCGACGATGGGCAAGCCTTGAGGCGTGCGTCTGGCAGGCATGGACGCAAGTGGTGGGCGTGAGTCTACTGAATATGGTATATGGCCTGGCCCTCTTAATGGTGCTGAATGTGTTGGCCCCATTGCCGCGAGAATACGCGATAATGGTCGCACCACTAGCGACCTCGATGACCGGGGCCATTCTTGAGGCCGGTGGGGGCCTGTGCTTTTGGCTGGTGGCGGTCGGCGTAAGTCAATTATGGTTGAGTCGGACGCATCCATGGGTCGCGCAAGGGTGTCCGGTGAGTCTGATTCCTTTGCTGCCGCTGATTGCAGGCCTGTCGACTCGGATGCACAGTCATCCTAGCCCCGTGACGGCAACGGTCATGGCGATTGCACCAGTGGTGGTCGTTCTGCTCCCCGGTGGCGTCTTTGGGTTAATCGTCAGTTATGTGAATCGGGTTGGCCAGCGCGAATTTCTAAAGAAGCTGGCCGTGGCGGGTGTGCAACAAAAAAACCGCCGCATCTCAAAGGATGTGACGGTTTAGTTAGCCGAAATTAGCGCTAGCCTACTTCAAACTTGAAGAGGTTAAGGATAATCCAGACCAGAAGTTACTGTTGGCAGGACTCATGTTGAAGCCCTTAACCCGCTTGTTAACGGGTGCCCAGTTGTAACTGAATGAACCAGGGGCAACGGCCGCTTGATCATTCATGTATTCTTGCCATTGCTTGAAGGCCTTGATCCGATAGTTTTCGTTCCAAGCTTTGCTGTTGTTCATGTTGTTCATCAATTGGGTATTCTTCTTAGAAACGAAGTGACCCATGTTGTAAGCAGCGTCTTCACCGTAGAGTTGCGTAGGGGTAGGTTCGGATGATAAGCCCCAGGCAGCCGCGTAGACGTCGATCTTGTTTTGCTTAGGTGCTTGCAACGTGGAGTAGAAGCTGTTCATTTCCATCGTCTTACCCGTGGCAAACTTCACGTTCAAACCAACCTTGTGCCATTGTTGCAGGTAGTCTTGGTATTCGGCGGCTTGAGCAGAGGTCCCTGTCATGGTACCAAAGTAGATGGTTAACTTCTTGCCATTAGGATCGGAACGCCACTTGCTGCCGTCACGCTTCTTGTAACCAGCGTCGGTCAGCAACTTGTTGGCCTTCTTGATGTTCAGTGGGTAGCCCTTGGCTGAAGAATCCCAGTACTTCTGGAAGATTGGTGGGATCAGGGTGTTGGCCCGCCAAGTGATTCCGTTCCCGAACTTCTTGCTGATGGCATCGAGGTTCAGGGCGTACATCATAGCTTGACGTAAGCTCTTGTTGGCCATCTTGCTGTTCTTGTCCATGACGTTCTTTTGGGTCTTGGTATCGTAGTGACCCACGTTAAAGCCAAAGTAGTCGTAAGACAGCGCTGGTTGACCCGTGATCTTGTAGTTCTTAACACTCTTCAATTGCTTGTAGTCGGTCCCATGTAGAACACCATAAGGCATCGTGAAGTCATACTTGTTAGACTGGATAGCCTTGTCGATGTTGTTGGAAGAAACCACGTTGATTGTGATGTGCTTGATCTGAGGCGTCTTGCCATAGTAGTACTTGTTTGGTGACCAAGTGGTAGATTCACCTTCGACCACCTTATCCAGCTTGTAAGGACCCGTGAAGATCGGGTTCTTCCGAACTTGCGTGGAGGAAGCTAACTTTGCAATTGGGACGTTCTTGATGTACTCGTAAGGTTCAACAGTTCCCCAGATGAAGGAGTTCCCCAGGTATTGCATGGCTGGCGTAACTTTCGATAAATGAATAACGGCAGTCCGGCCTTTTTGACCATCGGGGAAGGTGATTCCGGAGATAGTCTTGGCACTACCCGTGTGGTAGGCCGCCATCCCTTTAATGTTGTTAAAGTCGGCGGAATATTGTTGTGAAGTCGTCTTTTTGTTGGCGATCACTTCATATGGATATTCAATATCCTTAGCGGTAACGGGATCACCGTTGGACCACTTGGCATTCTTCCGTAACGTAATCGTGACGGTCTTGGCCTTCCGGTTAATCGTCTGGTTGGCTAAGCCACCCTTGATGATCTTGAAGTTCTTATCAGTGTGGAACAAGCCGTTGGTGTTGTTGGCTTGGTCACCACCTGGTGAGAAGACATCGGCATCTTCAGAGTTGGTCGATAAGACGGGGTCAGAGATCCCTTGGAATGGCGAGTCGTTTGGTTCGGCAAGCTTTAATGTACTGTTCTTCGTGGCGGTCTTATCCGTAGACTTCGTGTTGTTGTAGGCGGTCTTCAACTGCACGGAAGCGCCGCTAGTACCGCTCTTGGAACTGGATGAACTTTTGCTGGAACAAGCCGCGAGACTGACGGTTGCGAGAACCGCCATGGCGGACAAGGCGAGCTTTTTCTTATCCATACTATGTTTCCCCCTTGATTTTAAAAATCCTCTATGAGACAGGCGGGTGATTCTCCTCAGGATCACGCGTCACGACATTAGGTTGAACAGAGACTACTTGAGTGGCCACCATCTCCTCAAATGGGTTACAGGTTCGCAGCTTAGTTAACGGATCCTTGTCGTTGCGATGAGTCCGCGGCACGGCGAAGAACTTGGCCAACGTAGCTGATTGATAAACATAAAATAATGATTTCTAATGCCGCTGGGAACCAAGTCCACCAGTATTGCGTGATGTTGTTGGGGTCATTGGCATTGGCGATCATCGTCCCTAACGATGGTGTCTGAGCGGGGAGCCCAAAGCCCAGGTAGGAAAGCCCGGTTTCAACCCCGATGTTTTCGGCGAAGGACAGAGTACAGTCAACGATAATCAGTGAAGAAATGTTGGGCATGATTTCTCTAAAGATAATCTTCCAGTGACTGGTTCCGGAAGCCTTAGAAGCGGCCACGTAGTCCTTTTCCGACTCGGCCAAGGTTCGTGAGCGAATCAGCCGGGACGTCCCTTCCCAGTAGAAGATGGAGAAGATGAACGTCAAGGTAACGGAGTTGTAGTGGGGGATGATGGTGACCAGCACGATGATCATCATGGTCATGGGCAACATCATCATGAAGTCGTAGACCCGTTGCATGCCCCAGTCGATGTAGCCGTTGAAGTAGCCGGAGATTAACCCCCAGCAAATCCCGAAGGTTGAAGAAATCACGGTCAGGCCAATGGCAATCCCGATGGAGTTCCGGGAGCCGACAATCAATTGTTTAGCCACCGAGCGTCCGGCGGAATCGGCGCCAAGCCAATAATCGGCGGTAAACGGTTGGTTGAAGTACCCCATGATGTTGGTCTCCATCATCTTCGGGGTGTTGATGAACAGCGCCCCAATCATGACGAAGAGGATGAATCCTACAATGATGATGAGTGCCGCCATAGCGGGCTTGTCCGCCTTAAATTCACTCCAGATAATCTTAGCCGTGGAAGGCGTGGCTTCGGCCTGCGCCTCCTGTGTCAGCCGGGCTAAATCAGCCGCGGAAATATCTGAGTGTTGTTCGAAATTTTCTGCCATTCTGTTTAGCCTCCTTTACTGGATTCGAATTCGTGGATCGACAATGCTGAGAATAATATCGGATAACAGGGTACCAATTAAGTTTAAAATCCCGTAAATCAGGACCAAAGCGGTGATGACGGTGTAATCCCGATAGCTAATGGAGTTCACGAAGAGCAACCCCATCCCGGGATAAGAGAAGACTGTTTCGGTAAAGATGGACCCGTTTAGCAGGCCGGTAATGGAGTAGCCGGCAAAAGCGGCGATGGGTAACAGAGAATTCCGGAAGATGTGGTGCCGGTAGATATCCTTGCTAGGGACCCCTTTTGACCGTGCCGTCCGCACGTAATCGGAATGCTTGGCATCAATGACCTCGGAACGCAGGTACTGGACAATGTTGACGGTCCCGAACAACGCGCCGAGTAAACCGGGTAGCAGGATATGGTAGAACCGCGAGCCAAGGGTTTGTATCCAACCATTCGCATCCGAGGAAATCGACCCGGTCGTGGGGAACCATCCCAGCACGTAACCGAAGATCCAAATCCCGATAACCAAGATAACGAAGAAGGGGATGCAGTAGGTCACGTAGGTGTAGACCCGGATAATCGTATCGGGGAGCTTACCTTCGTGCCGGCCGGCGTAGACGCCCATGGGTAGGGCGAACACGTAGGTCAGAATCATGGTAAAGAGGGCGAGCCAGAGTGTGTTAGCCGCCCGTCCACCAATCAGCCGAGTAACGGGTTCTTGGTACTGGTAACTGTTCCCTAAGTTGCCGTGGAACAGGTGGACCACCCAGTTCCAGTATTGCTGGTACCAGGGGTCATACAGACCGTTGATTTTCATTAAGTGGTGAATCTGTGCGGGGTCCGCCTTGGGGTTGATGGAGCCGGTGAAGGGATCGCCGGGCATCGCTTTGGCCAAAAGGAAGACCAGAATACTAAGAATAATGACTTCGGGAATCATAATTAAGAAACGCCGGAGAATTGTTTTCCACATTAGGCCTGCACCTCTCCTTCCTGACGAGCGAGCTGTTGCGCAACGTTTTCCGGTAAGGCAACGGCGTGGGTGGGGGTAACCTGAACCAGTGGATAGGCTTCACCTTGTTCGTCGTAGTACTTACTTTGTTGCTCGCGGTAGACTTCCTCAACGGCTAACCGGGAGGCACGGTGCGCTTCACGGGAGTTGACGTTGGTTTCAGGAATGGCGGCCAGCAGCCGCTTGGTGTAGATGTGTAGGGGATGATTGTAAATGTCATCTCTAGTCCCAATCTCGACCAACCGACCACGGTTCATGATGGCGATGTTGTTACACATGTGCCGTACCACCCCTAAGTCATGGGAGATGAAGAGGTAGGAAATTCCGAATTCGCGTTGAATCTTCTTCATGAAGTTCAGGACTTGGGCCTGAACGGAGAGGTCCAGCGCGGAGACAGGTTCGTCGGCAATGATGAGTTTAGGGTTCGTGGCAACTGCTCGCGCCACCCCGATCCGTTGGCGTTGCCCACCGGAGAATTGGTGGGGGTACTTGTACAGCGCATCGGCATCCAAGCCGACGATATCTAATAATTGCAAAACCCGTAATTTTTCATCGTCCTTGCTTAAATGCTCGAAATTACGAAGGGGTTCGGCAATGATGTCTTCGATTCGCTTCCGGGGATTTAGGCTGGACAGGGAATCCTGAAAGATCATTTGAACGTCGTGGTTGTAGTCCAACTTGCGGCGATTCTCGGCCTTGGTGATGTCACGGCCTTTGTACATGATGGCGCCACTGGTGACCTTCTCGAGGCCCACCACGGATTTCCCGGTCGTTGACTTGCCAGATCCGGACTCGCCAACCAGGCCGTAGGTTTCACCGGCTTCGATGTTGAAGCTCACGCCATCCACGGCGCGCACGGAGTCGGTAACGCGGTTCCAGAAGCCGGAACGGATGGGATAATGAACTTTTAAATCCTTAATTTCGATTAGGCTCATGCCTTCACGCTCCCTTGCTCATCTGGAAATTGAAAAGTCTTGTAACAGGTGCAACGAACCTCGTGGCCCGGCGCCACCTCGTGCATGGTCGGATTGGCCTCGTGGGCTTCAGCCGGCACCCACGGAATTCGGGGGGCAAACCGATCGCCCGTGGCTGGCATCTTCTGTAAGGAAGGCACGTTGCCCTGGATGACGTAGAGGTCGTCGTTTTCATTGTCACGTTGCGGCATGGAACGAAGTAATGACCGGGTGTAGGGATGTTCAGGCGTATTGAAGACCTGTTCGACGCTACCCTGTTCGACGATTTGCCCGGCGTACATCACGGCCACCCGATCGGCGGTTTCGGCAACAACTCCCAAGTCATGGGTAATCAGGATGATGCCGGCGTGGTTTTCCTTTTGAATGTCACGTAAGACATCCAAGATCTGCGCTTGAATCGTCACATCCAAGGCCGTCGTGGGTTCGTCGGCGATGATGAGATCCGGCTTACATGCAATCGCGATGGCGATGATGACCCGTTGTCGCATCCCCCCGGAAAGTTCATGGGGAAATTGTCGTGCGGTTCGTTGGGGATTGACGATGCCAACTTGATCGAGTAATTCGATCACACGTTTATGCTTATCTTCGGTAGAAAGGTCAGTGTGATAGTCCATGACCTCACTGATTTGTTCTTCAATTCGTTTTAAAGGATTCAAGGCGGACAAAGGATCCTGAAAGATCATCCCAATCTTGGCGCCTCGGAATTGGTTATACCCTTGTTCGTCAAGTTTGAGGAGATTAGTGCCTTCAAAATCGACTTCACCAGAAATTTTAGTCTCTGCCGGATCATGGAGACCCATGATGGTAGTGGCTAAGGTACTTTTACCACAGCCTGATTCACCAACGATGGCGAGAATTTCGTCGTGTTGGACCTGGAGGTTAATGTGGGAGATGGCGTCGTAGTAGTGGCCGTCAATCTTGAAAGCCGTGCTGACGTCTTTAATATTTAGAAAGTTTGATGCGGTTTCCACGGAAATCCCTCCCAATGTTCTAATCTACCTCTCATTTGTAGATGAAGCTTGATGAATAAACGTCTTGGCGTATTCAATTTGCTTGCGAACAATAATTGTTTTTGATTATAGTTAATCAAATTCTCATTTACAACCCCCATATTCTTAGGAAGGGTCATAAATTCTTCATAAAATCCTCACAAACTTTGCTATATCAATCTTCGCAGAAATTGAATAAAATGATAAAAAATTTAACTTGAAAGTATTAAGTTGGTCAATTTGCTTGCTAAACCAATAATTAATGGGGGTAATGTATACAACCATTTGAAAAAATATGCATGTATATTTCGAATGAGAATACACTAAGGGATTCCGGTAAGACCCGCTGTTGGCCGAAAGAATGTGGTATGATACCAGTATTGATTACAGACTTTTTGAAAGCGATGGCTAGACGATGAGATTAGACTTTTCCGTTGCGGTTCATAGCTTGCTTTATCTGGACGAGAATCGCCCCCGAAAGATTGCAAGCCGTGAGTTGGCAACGTCACTACAACTGAACGCGGTGATGATCCGCAACATTTTGTCCGTGCTACACAAGCAGGGTTATATTGAGGGCTCTGTCGGTAAGAACGGAGGCTACCAGTTGATTCGTAGCCTTGATGAGATCAACGTTGGAGAGCTCTATGACTTGACCATTCCGCCGACCATTAGCTATGCGCGGTTCATTACGGGGGACTCCAAGGGAACGAAGAATACGGACACGACCGATATTTCGGCCAACATCTCCCAAACGTTGACGGATTTGTTCACGCTGGCGGATGAAGATTACCGTAAGTTTTATCACCAATTTACAATGACGGATCTTAAGGAAGACCTACACGCCCACGGTTATTTCCGTCGACTAATTAACGAGTAAAATTGGTGAGCTAAATGCTACTAAACTTTAGTTAGTGGCGTTATAATTGGAGTATAAAATCGAATGGTGACTAAGGCCACCATTAATAACAGTCAGAACCGCCAGGGGTGAACTCTGACGGGGGCTGGGTTCCTACCAAGTGTGGGGACCTTTTTATTTGGTTTCAAGGCGATGAACCGCCGCTTGGTTTGAGAATTTGCACGGACTTTTCCATTATATTGGCGCTAAATTGTAATCGGTTCCAATGCGTGCTATGATTTATCTTAGCCGGGGTCGTTACCCGGCGGTTGGTTAATTTCGAAAGGGGTTTTTGAGCTATGTATTGGTATGCCATGAAGTCACACGATATTCGTCACAACTTAGCAACCGAACAGTACTTAATGAACAATAAGCAGTTCGATGAACCATTGGTTTTGTTCTACTATGAAGGACCGTGCATCATCGTTGGGCGGAACCAAAATACATTGGAAGAAATCAATCAGAAATACGTGGAAGAAAACAACATCACGGTCACCCGTCGGTTATCGGGTGGTGGCGCTGTTTATCAAGATCTCGGTAATCTTTGCTTTAGCTTCGTGGTTGATAGCGATAGCGAAGAATTTGGCGATTTCAAGTCGTTCGTTCAACCCGTCGTCGATGCCTTACATGCCATGGGCGCCAAGTCCGTGGAAGTCTCTGGGCGTAACGATATCTTAGTTGACGGCAAGAAGTTCTCTGGTAACGCGATGTACTCGCACAGTGGCAAGACCTTCTCCCATGGGACATTGATGTTGGACGTCGATCAAGATGTGATTGCCCACGCGTTGAACGTGCCAGAAGACAAGATGAAGTCTAAGGGGATCAAGTCCGTGCGTTCCCGGGTCACGAATTTAAAGCCCTATTTAGCACCGGAATACCAAAACTTAACGGTGCCAGAATTCCGTGACACGCTGCTGAAGGAACTGTTCCACGTGGATAATCTCGACGCAATTGCCGACAAGGAAGTTCAAATTGCCGATAGCGAACAAGCGGCCATTGATCAAATCTTCAATGACTACTACGCAAACTGGGATTGGGTTTACGGAAACTCACCGGAATTCACGGTTAAGAAGCGGCAACACTTCACGGCTGGAACCATCGATGCACGGCTGTTAGTCGATGGTGGGAAGATTGAAAACATCAAGTTCTACGGTGATTTCTTTGGGCCTAGTGACGCCACGGAATTGGCGGATAAATTGAAGGGCGTGCGGTATGATCGCGAACACGTCGGTGCTGTCTTGAATAGCGTGAACACCCAACTCTACTTCAACGGCATTGACACCAAGGACGTGTTGGACCTGTTAGTCGATTAAATCTCGCCTAAGAATTGGCGGATTTGCTGATTTTAACCGTCAGATACGTTAGAATAGAACATGAAATTGACGAAAGCGTGGTCGATTGCCGGCCACGTTTTTAATTACTTAGCATTTATTGAGGAGTTTAATTTTAAATGAAAGATCGTAACGTGATTGCCTGGGCCATCATTTCCCTGTTTGGCTTCCTGGTTATTAATTTTTTGATGTCGCGCTCGTTTGTCGGTTTATCCACGTCCATGAGTGAATTCTGGCGGTCTTCTGCCCTGGCAGTTGCCCTGTACGCCATCACGATTATCTTGGCGGCGTTGGATTGGCGGCCATCCTTCTATCTAATGGGCTTGGTCATTGCGATGTATACCCTGGCCCTCATCAGCGTGTTGATTACCATGTGGGGCTATGATCACACGACCCTGATGGTACGGCTGTTGATGTCGATCGGGAGTATTGCCGTGATGGTGGCCAATGCCTATTGGTTAGTGCTGGCCCTGCGGCTACGTAAGGACGAACGTGATAGACGAGATCGAAAACGGTTCGGACGTTAAAACGAGGTGGGTAAATGAAGCGAGAAGTACAGGCATTTATGGATGCAGTAGCAGATGACAAACTTGAACATTTTACGGCGGAGACGACCCAGGCCAAGTTCTTTGCCGATCCGGATGGGGCCATGGCCCCGTTAGCGGCGTTCATGCGCCAACAGATCGGTGCGGATCAGCTGGCTCAGGCCGAATTAAAGCTGACCGATACGGCGGTTTCCGTGCGCTTGGAAATGAGCGTCATTAACTTGCCGTTACAGGATACCAAGACGATTGGCAAGATTATGGAAACCAACGAGGAGCAGGAACTGAACGTTTACGCGGTTATTGAGACCCCAGACATCAACGTTTCTGGCCTGCGAATCGATGCCTTGGCGCCGGCCACGACGTACGTGGACCAGGCCCAGACGGCCGATCAGAGCCTCCACGATTGGTTAAACCTGCAGATTGAGAAGCTTCAGGCGGCTGCCTCCAACAAAGAGGAGACGGACGTCAAGAAGAAATAACCTTGCGTTGTCGCCATCGCTGTGGTAATATAGTTTCTATGCGATGAGTCGAGAAATCACGCGTTCCTTGCTTGCAAGGGGCGTCCGCGCAAGCGGCTAGGTGAATTTGTCAGCAGGGCACATAGGTCACCGTATTGTGACGTGTCTGATTTTGAGGGAATGTGGATTCCGAGATAAATCCATTCGTTTCGGCGAATGCTGTGGTAAAAACGTCTGTTTCGTCCTTAGGGATGAGGCGGGCGTTTTTTTTCGTTCTGGGGAACCAGTGAGGTTAAAATCCTCCCTAGTTTCTGGGTATCGCCGAAATCTGAAGCAGAGGGCAATTGGGGTTCCTCAAACCTGACAAAACGAACGATGGTTTAAATAGTAAAACGATTTACACGGGACTAGTTATGGCTGACAAGCAAAAGATAATGGCAAATAATTATCCATATACATAAATGTGTGGTAGATTAATTTATAAACTAAATGTTATAGTTTCAACATACTAAAAACTAATAAATGAAGACGAAAAGTTAAGGAGAGATCGATGATGAAGATTTTGTATGGTGGTTTAGTGCTCCTCGGACTCATGCTGGGCATCGGTCTCCCCGGGCATCATGGCCGGTCCCGACATCAGCACCACGCTGAGATGGTCCATGGCGGTGCCCGCGTAACTGCACAAGCGCAACGGACGCGGTCGGTCTTCACAGCAAGCAAGACCGCGCAACCTGATCGGAAGATTTCCCCATACAATGGGATCAGGACATCGGTTACCGCAAATGATAACTATGTCGTTAAGCGCTACTGGGCGGGCGATTATCGGCAGCTGTACGTGACGGCGGCCCATGGTATCAATAGCTATCGGACGAGCCGGTTGACGGGATTGGCTGATCATATCAATCGGGGGGATGCCGTGGCGGTTGTGGGCGTTACCCACCGTGGTGAAGTGACCCGATACCAACTGGCAAATGGCACGTACATCACAGGCAACAAGCAGTTCGTCGCGCCGACCCAGCACCAGACGATTAAACAAGTCCGGTCAAAGACGTCCATTCGGCGGTACGAGGACGTTAATCTCACCAAAGTTGTTAAGGGGTATCAACAGGGGACGAGAATGACAGTGACGGGTTGGCAGCGGGTCGGTAGTCTCTGAGTGTGGTTGATTTAATTGTGGTGGGCCTTAATCACGCCGTCTGTAAACGAATATGCTATTCTAAAAGCATCACAGATTTTCGAGGGGGACTTTTGAATGAATAAAGGACGGGTGGAGGCCTTCACCGATGCCGTCGTTGCCATTGCATTGACCATCATGGTGTTGGAGTTTAAGACGCCTGAGGAACCGACGTTTACGGCACTCATGGCTAATTGGAGCTATTTGGTGGCCTACCTGATTAGTTTTCTGTTTATTGGCGTGGCTTGGTACAACCACCACTACATGTTTAGCCTGACTAAACGGGTGACCAAGCGGATTTACTGGGTCAATAATTTCTGGATTCTGACCATGAGCATGTTGCCGGTATCCACGGCTTGGGCCGGGCGGTTCATCAACGACGTGCAGCCCGAATTGTTTTATTTCATGGTTTTCACCTTGTGGGCGTGGGCCTACGCCGCGTTATCTTACACCATCATGCGGGCCAACCAGGGGGATCATCCCGAGATTGCGCAAAAGATTCGGCGCATGTCGGTTTACCGGATGCACGCTAGTATTTGGTTTTGGCTGGTGTGGGCCGGGGTAGTCGCGTTGATTTTCTATTGGCCACCGGTTTCACTGGTCTTTACGTTGTTGGAGCTCATCATGATGGCTATTTTGACGCCAGCGGATAGTGACCGTTTGTTTTCGTAAGATCCGTGTTATCCTAGGATTATCAAGTCTTTTGGAGGCATTTCATGCAAGATGAATTATTCAACGTCCCCCCGGTCGTCTACTGGGGCTGGGTGGTGCCGCTACTATTCGGCGCCATCTTCTTTACCCGCTACGCGATTGAGAAACGCCGTCTCAGCAATGGGATTTGGTTTTCGCTATTTTTCTATTCCACGATGGTGATGCTGGCCATTTCCATTATCGGTTTTGGCAATAAATGGTTATTTGGCATCAGCCTGATTCTCTTTATCGGGGTGATCCTACTGATTGGTCTGGCGTTCGTCCTGCAAGCGTTCCTTCTCTTGTGGAATGCGTGGATTGTCTGGCGGCGAGAGAGTCATACGCTGGCCAACATGCTGACGTTGTTTTTGGGGATCGCGATTCTGCTGGCCCCGTTCATCGTGCGCTGGACCTCGCTTTATCTGCCCGTGCCGATTGCGACGTTTATTAATCTATTTCCCGGAATGGTTATTTTCTACGTGCTCTTTTGGTTCTACAACTATTTAACGATGCTGGTGATCTATCAATTTAATCATCCGCGCTATCGGCAGGACTACCTGATTGTGCTGGGTGCCGGCCTGCTAAATGGAAACGAGGTGTCACCGTTACTGGGGCGTCGGATTGACCGTGCGCTGAAGTTCTATCGCAAACAACTCCGCAAGATTGGACAGGGACCCGTGATTATCTTCTCCGGCGGTCAGGGGGGTGACGAAACGGTGGCGGAAGGCGTGGCAATGCGCCAATACGCCATCGATCACGGCCTGCCACCGGAACAGGCGATTGCCGAGGACCAATCCAAGACGACGTACGAGAACATGATTTTTTCGAAGAAGATTATCGATGCGCGGGGGACCGTTCAGCCGAAGATTACCTTCGTGACCAACGGCTACCATACCTTTCGAGCGGGGATGATTGCCCGTAAGGCGGGGGTCCCGGCTAATGGAATTGGGGCCCACACCGCCAAGTTCTTCCTGCCTAATGCGATTATCCGCGAATACATCGCTATTTTCGTGGGCAACAAACGCTGGCACGCGATTGCCATTGGCCTCATGTTTCTGTTGAGTCTTGTGCTGGTTTGGGCGGAGTATCAATAAAGAATATGCTTTAGAGGATATCAAGAGGAGACTTTGAGACGAATGAAGTTTATGGTTGTGGTGACAATTTTAAAATCATATTTAACCTAACTAAAAGAAGCACTAACCGTCACCGGTTAGTGCTTCTTGCGTTATTCGTCACGATGTGCTTGATAGCTGGCAAATGCCGCGTAGCCCACTGCGATGATCAGTAAAGTTCCCAAGCCGTAAAATAAAATATTCCCGAATGCGACCATATTTGGTTCCTCCCTCTCCGATTAGCCATACATATGATATCAAATGGTTAATAGTGGGTAAACCAGTAGCGGTTAACTTTTTGATTTGTAATATTTCGTGGGCTATTTCACTAAGTACACGTGGTCTTGAACCAGATCAATCTGGGTAAAGTGGCGGTTGAGATCGCGCGTGGCCTGATTTTCCAGCAGGTCGGCGTGGTTCCAGAATGCCTCGGAACCGGTGGCACCGTGGGGTTCGCCGATGACCACAAAGTCCACGTCCCGGTTGGCGGCACGAATCGCCTGTAGGAGTTCCCAGTCCAGCGGTAAGCCGTCCGGTGACCAGGACATGACGACCACGCCGACCTGGTCCTGGTATTTCTGCCAGGCGTCCACGGCCGCCAGGGATTCAATCTTGGTCAGGGGGTGCCGCCCCGTTTCGTTTTCAGTGGTCCAGGCCTGGCTATCCGTCGCGTAGACGGTCTTGTGGGCATCACGCAGGCCCTTGGAAATGTAGCCGTTCCCCGCCATGACTTCCAGCACGGCGCGGTCGCCCACGAATTTCGCGAGGTCCGCGACAAATGGGGCCGACGTGTAGGCCCACATCCCGTAGTGGTTTTCTAAATAATCACGGAATGATCGCAAGTCGTGGTCCAAGTCCGGCAGTGCCGCGGTTAGGTCATTCCAAAGCTTGTCGCCGGTGGCATCACCCGCCGGATACTGTTCGCCCAACTTCTTAAAGATCTGATCCTGAATATCATCGGGCAATTGCAGGAGGGGCACCTGTTGGGGGAGGTCGCCGGCCGCCAACATCCGGTCGGCCAGGAGGACGTTGCTGATGAGGATCTTAGCCGCCGGAATGGCGTTAAATTGGTGATAGTAGTCCGTCATCCGCGCAATGTAGGCGGTCTTTCGTTGCATTAAGGGTTGGTGACGAATCTTCTTTTTGAGCTGACGTAATTTCTTTGGGTTCACGGGAAAGGTCCTTTCTAGAGTGCGACGTTAAAGTGACGAAAAAGCCGACCGACAGACACCGGTCGACTCCTGACGTTTAGTGATCATCTAAGTGGAGATCCAATTCTTCTTGTTGATTCGTGTCCGGTGGTGTGACGCGGTTTTCCCGGCCATGGAGGTAGCCATCGATTAGCTGGTAAATCTCGTAGCGATCGCGGCCACTCAACAACTCGCGGTTGAAGCTGAGCTGTTTACCTGATAGGAACAATCGGCCCAGATCGTACTCGTCGCGTTCCGCTTTACCCGTCAGATAATCCATGGTGACATCAAAGTATTCCGCGAGCTTGCGAACCTCAATAAAGGAGGGGGTCCGAATACCGCGTTCCCAATTACCGAGTTGGGAAGCCGTATTGCCGTGGTCATCTGGCCCCACGGACTGTTGTTCGTTTAAGGCCTTGGCCAGTTGTCCCAATGTAATGTGTTGGCCGCGTCGTAAAGCGCGAAGTCGTTCAGGAAACATTCAACTCACCCGTTTCTTTCGATAGTCTTTACGCTCATTATACCACTTAGCGTTGCTTTTAATCGAAAGTTGATGATTTGACCAGAAGTTGAAACGTCTCTATGGACGATAAGGCGATATTGTCCGCCTTACCGTTCGCCAAATTTGGTCTGGAACGCGGTGGGGAGGACGGGAAAAGCCAAAGGGCTGTCTTTTCCCTCGCTTTGAGCCAAAAGTTCCTGTCTCAAAGTCGCCATTTTCGAGAGACGCACTCGAAACTCCCACGGCTGAGACCAAATTTGACTCACTCACGGCTACATGAGTTGTATCCAATTGAATTGGCCGAACGTTGCCATTCCAGCGATATCACCGCACGTTTAGTGGCTTTCAACCATCGTAACCAGCGGTCGCTGATGACTAACTTAATGGCGATAACCTTGTCAGCTGGGGACTGGAGCGTGTTTATAAACTTTCAAACTTTAGTTTGGCTATTTGACCAGTGAATCGGTGAGCCGCATGAATTCCGCTACGTCGCGTTTGATCAGGTTGACCCCGGCTAACCAGAAGTCCGGCTTGGTCAGATCGACGCCCAGATGCTTGCGGGCCAGGTCTTCCGTGGACATGTTGGCCGTGTCCCGCAGGAGGGCGATATAGCGGTCCTCGAAGTTGCCGGTCTGTTGGGCCTTGGCGTAGATACCGAGGCTGAAGAGGTAGCCAAAGACGTACGGGAAGTTGTAGAAGGACAGGTCGTCGATGTAGAAATGCAACTTGCTGGCCCACAGATGAGGCGAGTAGGTCGACAGGTCGTGGCCAAAGGCTTCCTTCTGGGCGTTGAGCATCAGTTCATTCAGCTCGGCTGGGGTGACCAACTTTTGCTGCCGTAACTGGTAGAAACGGGATTCAAAGAGGAAGCGGGTCCGAATGTTCAGGAACATAGCCACCGGGTTGTCCATCTTGGCGTTGAGCAGGGAAATCTTCTCGGCGGGGGTTTGGGCGGCCTTGACGTTGGCGTCCGCCACGATGAGTTCGCCAAAGGTCGAGGCCGTCTCCGCCACGTTCATCGCGTAGTCTTGGCGGAAATAGGGCAGGTCGCTCATGACACTCGAGTGGAAGGCGTGGCCCAGTTCGTGCGCCAGCGTGGACACGTCGTTGGGTGAGCCGGTAAAGGTCATGAAGATCCGCGCCTCATGGGTCTCCGGGGCACTTTCCATCCAGCCACCGGGCGCCTTACCCGCGCGGTCCTCGGCCTCGATCCAGTGGTTTTCGAAGGCGTGTTGGGCTAAGGCCGCCATCTTAGGGGAGAATTCACCGTAGTGTTTGATAATAAAGGCCGCCGCCTCGTCGTACGTAAAGTGGTGGAGCTGACTGCCCGGCAGGTTGAGCGGGGCCTCCACGTCTTGCCAGCCGGCGTGTTTCTTGCCCAGCAAGGCCGCCTTACGGTCGAGGTAGTCGAGCAAGAACTGCTTGTTGTCGTCCACGACTTGCCAGATGGTATTGAGCGTTTCCGCGCTTAACCGGTTATCCTTGAGCGGTTGCCGCAAGAAGTCGGTGGTACCGTGCGCGGCGTACTCGGTTAACCGAAAGCCCGCCAAGTGGTTCAGCGTGTCGGCAAAGAGCTGTTCCTTGTCCGCCCAGGCCTGTTCCCAAGCGGGTAAGAGCTCGGCACGGTACTGGGGATCGGCATTACCCAATAGGTTGTTGTCGGCTTGCCCGGCAGAAAGGGTGACGGGTTGGCCGTTGGCATCGTGGAAGGGCACGCTAACCGTTGCGACCAAAGAGTCATAGTGGGCGCTCCAAGCGGATTTACCGTCGAGGTCTAGCCGGCTAATCAGGGCTTCCGTTTTGTCGTCGAGCAATTCCTTGCCCTCATCACGCATCTCCCGCAGGTTAAAGGCCAGGGGCTGCAGGTCGGGTTGGGCCAGCATTGCCGTGAAATTGGCATTGGGCACCTGCACCAGGACCTTTTTCAGCTTGCCACTGACGTTCTCGGCTTCCGTCTCCAAATGACTGAGCCGCGCGTTGACCGGCGCCACCTCGGGATTGTTGATGTCGGCCGATCCCACGGCGGAGATGAACAAGCCGGCCTGACCAATCCCGGCTTCGATCGCCTGTAGCTGGTTGATGAGCTTGATAAATTGCTGATACTGCGGGGCATCGCTAGCCGCATCCCACCGATCCAACAGGTCACCGAGTGCCGCAATGGCCGTCTTGAGCTGTGCCAATTTTGCCTTTAACTGGGCGGAGTTAATCCCGCCGCTAAAGAGTGAATCCAGATCCCAATTCAATGAATACTTCATCCGAAAAGCCTCCTAAGTGTAGAAACGTTCTGGTCTTATCCCACCGGTCAGCCACTGATTGAGTGGGACGTGTCCCACCAGTTTTACGGCCCAATGACTGATTGCCGGGGACAGGTTGAGCCTATTATAGCAAACTTCTTATTCGTTGCGCTGGTCCCAAGAACTTCGTATACTAACACAAGAGAGAATTGGGAGGAAGCAATTGTGAGTAAACGTAAAAAATGGGGATTGATTACCCTAGGTGTGGTCGTCGTCTTAATCGCCGGCGGCTTGTTGGGGGCCAGTCTGTACTTCTACAATATGACGGTCGCTAGTGGCAAGAAGAGCTTTGTGGCCACCAGTACGGCACTTAAGAAGAGCGATCCGCTGTATCACCAGAAGAAATGGTATCGGGACGTGTCTAAGCAACATTGGACGGAGAAGGCCGCTGGAGCGAATTTAAAGCTCGTTGCGGACTACATCCCTGCCGCCAAGGCCACCAAGAAGACGGTGGTGTTGGTGCACGGCTTTGGGTCCAACAAGGAAGCCATGGGCGGTTACGTCGCGATGTTCCATCAACTGGGCTATAACGCGTTGATCCCCGACACCCGTGGTCAGGGTCAGAGTCAAGGCAAGGTGATTAGCTACGGCTATTACGAGAGCAAGGATTATCTGAAATGGGTCAACCAGGTCATCGCTAAGCAAGGCAAACAGTCCCAAGTGGTCTTGTTCGGCGTGTCCATGGGTGGGGCGACGACCATGATGACCAGTGGCCTGAAGACTCCGAGCCAGCTAAAGGCCTACATCGAAGACTGCGGCTACACCGATGCGCAGGCGGAGATTACGTATCAGGCCAAGCAGATGTACAACATTCCTTACTGGCCGTTGGTGCCGCTGACCAGTGCGGTGGCCAAGGCGAAGGCCGGCTTTCATTTTAAGGACGCAAATGCGGTGGCGGCCGTGAAGAAGAATCACAAGCCGATGCTGTTTATTCACGGTGGGGCCGATACCTTTGTGCCCACCCGGATGGTCTACCAGGTCTACCGGGCCGATGCCGGGCCAAAACAATTGTTGGTGGTTCCCGGGGCCAAGCACGCCGCGGCACTGTCCCACAGCCCGGCCCGCTACACGCGAAAGGTCAAGGCCTTCTTAGCCGAATACGTGCACTGAACTGGAGGAGATGACCCCGTATGGAACCCGTAGTCACCAAGCAATTTCGGCCGTTAACCGCGACTATCTTAGCCCTGGGCGCGACCCTCGTGATGGGGATCGTTGACGCCGATACCTTTCTTAAACACGGTGAGGCCTTCGTCAGCGCCCAGACGGGAAATCTGGTCGTGGGCGTGGTCAAACTGGTGACGGCTGGTTGGCAAGCAGCCTGGACCAATGGCTTCGTGTGGGTAGGGTACTTTATCGGCTGTTTGGTGGCCCAGGGATTGAGCGAACGTATGAGTCAGGGAAATCCACGGCGGCAGATGCGGTGGTTGATGGTGATTGATGTCGTGGCGTACGCGGCGATAGCCCTTTTCCAACAGGCCTTAGCCGATCCGTGGTTACTCTTCCTGTTGGGGATTGTCGCCGGGTATGAGCTGACGACCTTTCGGCAAGTGGGCGGTGTGGCCATCAATAATGGTGTCATGACGGGCAATACCAAGAACCTAGCGACCAGTTTTTACCGGGCGGTATTTGACCACGATCGGGTCGCACGTCACCGGTTTGTTCAGCTGATCAGCGTGCTGATCACCTTTCTGGCGGGATGTGCGTTGGGCGTATGGCTCGCCAATTTAGCGATACTTGACGTGCTCTGGGTGGTCTGTGGGTTCAAGCTACTGCTGCTCTGCTGGTTGTTCGTGCCGGCCGCGATGGAAAAACCAATTGTCTGAACGGTTGGGTTGTGGCCGTAAATAGCGTATAATTAACGAGATAAGTGACCAACCCACCCGAGACCTTCTCGGGACTGAAAACTAAGGAGCACAGCATATTGTTAATAACAGGACTAATTATCGGTCTGTTGTTGATCGGGCTGGTGCTCGGCTACCTCGTGAGACAACGACAGCACCGGACGGAATTATTGGCGGTTCAGGCCAAAGCCCGCGAGATTATTGCCCAGGCAACCGAGCAGACCAAGGAAAAGGTGGCACAACTCCACGAGAAGAGTCAACGTGCGACCCTGGCCTATCAACAATCCGTAGAAGACGAACTGACCGAACAACAGAATGATATTCAGGTAAGAGAACAGCGCCGACAGCAACGGGACAAGTTATTGGGCCAAATGACCGTGAGATTGGACGATCAGACAGCCATGTTGGATGAACGCAGTCAGGCCAACCGCGAGCAGCGGCAGGCCATTCATCTCCTGCACGATCAAGCGGGGGAACTTCGCGAGAAGCGCGAAGAGACCTTGGCCACACAGGCGGGGATGGATACGAAGACGGCACAGGATACTGTCGTTCAGGCGACCGAGCTTGATTTGAAACGGGATCGGGATGTCGAAGTCAAAGCCTTGAACGATAACGCGGAGGCCAGCGCTGAACGGTGGGCCAAGGATGTCGTCTTGTCCGCCACCGAGAGTGGCCCCCAAGATTTGCCTAAGGAACACCTGGAACACACCGTCACCGTCCCTAACGGCGAGATTCGCAGTAAGATTATTGGGCGCGAGGGTCAGCACATTCGACTCCTCGAGACGTTGACCGGGACCGATTTGATTTTTGTACCGGACGATAACACCACGCTGTTTATCAGTACGCACGATCCGATTCGCCGGGAAGTGGCCCGAGTGGCCCTGACGAACCTGGTGGCTAGTCGACGAATCTCGGCGACGCAGATTGAAACGCAGGTTGAAAATGCCCAACGCGACGTTAACCACAGTCTGTGGGAGACTGGGGAACAGACCGTGAGCCTGTTACACGTGGGCTGGATGCATCCCGATCTGATGAAACTCATTGGGCGCCTCAAGTACCGGACCAGTTATGGTCAAAACGTCCTGCTGCATTCGATCGAAGTGGCCCAGTTAACCGGAGCTATGGCGGCACGTTTGGGCTACAACACGCGGTTAGCACGGCGCGCCGGCCTGCTCCATGATTTGGGGAAAGCCATTGACCACGAAGTCGAAGGCACCCACGTGGAGATTGGGACGGAATTTGCGCAGAAATACGGTGAGGATGAAGTCGTCATCAACGCCATCGCGGCCCATCATGGGGATGTCGAGAAGACCTCACCGCTGTCGGATCTTGTGGCGGCGGCCGATGCCATTTCCGGTGCGCGGCCGGGTGCACGAAGCGAATCGGTTGAGGATTACATCAACCGCCTGCGCGCGCTGGAAAAGATTGCCAACGATCAAGAAGGCGTCTCGGAAAGCTATGCGATTCAGGCCGGCCGGGAACTGCGGATCATTGTGAGACCTCAGGAACTGGACGATCATGCGGCGGCCAACCTCACCCAAGAGGTGGCCCAACAGATCGAAGCGAAGTTGACCTATCCGGGTAAGATTAAGGTCACCACGATTCGCACGTCTACGGCGGTTGAATACGTGGGCGATGAGAAGAAAAAGAAGAAACACAAGAAGAAAAAAGCGGCGAACGCCTAAGCGCGTGCGGCGGTCAGACAGTCGGGTCTCAGCGGGAATTGCGCTGGGGCCGCGGCTGTTTTTTTGATTGGCGGTGATTTAACCGAAAAAAAGCCGTTATCACGAGTATCTCGTTTGAGAGATAACCGTGATAACGGCTTAACAACGTCAAAATTAGTCGGGATCGTAAACCACCGTGAAGTTCTTGTTCGCCGTGGCATCGATCGTGGGGTGTGCCTGAAGGTAGTCGGCAATGATTTCACTCATCGCGCCCTGACTTTCGGCCCGGATCTTATCGGCACTGTACATCGGATAGTGACCGCCGCCGACCGCCCGATACTGATTCAACGCGATCCGCAGATGCTGATCATCGGCAATGGGTTGACCGTGGTACGTGAGGTTTTCAATGCGGTGGCCCATGGGTTTCGCCACGTTGATGCGGTAGTCAATGCCTTCGTACATGTCGTAATTGTATTGGCGGCGTTTGGGATGAATGAAGGCGGGATTGACAATGATCTTGCCGTCCTGCGAACTGAAGTAACGCGCGGTGACTTCCAACGCGCCCTTTAAGTCCGCCCCCGTAATGTTTAAGAGGGATAACCCGTTGGGATAGACGTAGTTCGTCATGATGTTGCGCATGGTAATGGGGTTCTCAAAGCCCCGGGCCTCATCGTTAAAGAGGGCCGTGGCGGAAATATCCGCGCCCATCGTGGCCATTTGAACTTTTTGAATGAACTCAATGTAGGGAGTCTCGTCGATCCGCGCGGCAAAGGGATCGGTAAAGGTCATGTCCCCCTTGATGTGACCGAGCGGTTGGTCCAGCCAGTGGCCGACCTCGTGATTCAAGCCGTCCGCAGCTGCCAGCACCTTGGGATCGAGCGGCGCATCGGCGGCGGAGACCAGTTCGGAGGTGTGGTCAACCACGGTCACCTTTCCCGTGGCGTCACGTTCCAAGTCCAGCGTGATCTTCCCGATGGCTTGCCCCCGAAAGCCCGGCTGCGTGGTCGGAATATCAAAGACATCCGTGGCTAACTGGCGATGTTGGTGGCCGGTGACCAGGGCGTCGATGCCGGGAATGGCCTCTAGAATGTGGTAGGCTTCGTTTTCGCCCACGTGAATGTCATTGGGCTTGCCGGTCGTCAGATCGCGTTCAAAGCCGCCGTGATAGCACACCACGACGATGTCAGCTTGTTCGCGAATAATCGGCACGTATTTCTTGGCTGCTATGTAGGCTGATTCGAATTGGAGACCACTGATATTGGTGGCCTTTTCCCATTTATAGACGGCCTGGGTGGTGAGCCCCAAGACGCCAATCTTGATACCATCCTTTTCAATGATGCGGTAAGGTTGGCCGTATTCGGGCTCGCCATTGTTGTCTAAAATGTTCGCACACAGAATTGTTCGTTTGGCATCACGAATGGCGGCCTGTAGGTACTTCTGGCCGTAGTTAAACTCATGATTACCGAGGATGCCGCAGTCGTAGTCAATCTGATTGTAAATGGCCATCAGTGGCTGGGGATTGCGGTCGGGTTTGACCCGGGCCACGTAGTACGCCAGTGGTGATCCTTCCAAAAAATCACCGTTTTCAATGGTTACCACGGGGCCCTGGGCCTTCGCGGTAGCCTGTTCCTGAGCAATTACGGTGGCTGCACGGGCCAATCCGAAACCCAGGTGACTGCCCTTCTTCACGTAGTTCGTGGGAAAGACGTACCCGTGGGTATCGCTTGTGGATAAAATTGTCAGCTTCATTAGATCTCACCCTCCAATAACGTCTAACAGATTATTAGCGAACAGCCGCCAAATCTATAACGTGTTAAAGAAATTATAAGCTAGTTTGTTCCGAGTGTAAATTTACGATGGCAAATTCTCTGTAATTATGAGGGGTTTTCTCACAAAGCGGGGGTTAAGGGGATATGTAACCGATTTCTTTGAAGGAAATGTGGCAATGTGAATTTTTTTGGAGAGGAGATTTTCTCTCGCCAAGGGACTTGGGAAACATGCGGCCGCTGAAACGTGTTACGCCAGCCAGCTTCCTCCGCTTAGAAAAATAAGGTACTCCTGTCCGGCATAGGGTGTTGGTGGTCTTGTTGGTTTGGAGCGTTGGACTTTCTCTTGCCCGGAGACTTGGAAAATATGCGGCCGTTGAAACGTGTTCACCCAGGCAGGTCCCTGCGCTTAACCCGGCTAAGCACCGAGTCGGCTGTGGTGTCGTGTCGTTAGGATGGTTCGAAGCGTTGGACTTTCTCTCGCCCGGGGACTTGAGAAACATGCGGCTTCTGAAACGTGCTCCACAAGCCAGATTCTTGCGCTTAGAAAGTTAAGAGACTCCTGCCCGGCGAAGCCGAACAGAAGCCTCTTAACTCCCTAATGCTCAGAATCTAAACGGCTTGTTCCGCACTCTTATACAAAAAAACAGCAACCGAACCAAAATGTCCGCGTTGCTGCTTGAAGAAAAAACGTTTATTACGTTTGGAGTTTGGCCGATACCATAGCGGATCGACCGTAATTTTTACTTTGGAGGAGTAAAATTATCAACTTATTCGTTCGTAAATTCGTAAGTTATGTGGCTAACTATAACAGGTAATTGTGAAGAAAATATGACGGTGGTCGAGAAAGTTAGGCCGTTTCCGCAATTTCTTGGGTGTAGAGCATTTGATCAGTTGAGACTTGTTGGTAGAGTTCGTCCGCCAATTCAACGGGGATGGTGCCCGCCGTTCTCTGTTGGCGAATATACGTGTATTCGTATTGAAAGGCTTGGATAAATAATTCGTTTTGGTGGTCGCTGGACTTGGTCGATTCAAAGCGGCGATGCCGTGCGTTGTAGTAGTTCCGAACGGAGTTGACCTCCGCTTGGTTGTCGACCGTGGAGACTTTTGTCAGGAAGGCGATGACGTTGGCGTAAATGTCCTGCTCAATCTTCAAAAAGTTTTCCCGTTGGCGCGCACTTGCCCGGGGATCGCGGCGTTTAGACCGCTGAAGCTGGTGGTTTTCCTGTTGAATGCGCTGAGATTGTTGCTGAAGCTGTTCAGCGGTAGGATGGCCGGCTTGCAAGCGGCGCTGTTGTTCGGCGATACGCTTGTTCCGTCGGCGTTTGCGGCTCATCATGAACGTCAGTCGGTGCCAGAAGAAGCGGGCCCACAGCGTGAGATTCACAAATGGATTGTGACTGGTCATCTGCGACTTTAGGACCAGCATTCGGACGTAACGGTTGGCGTAACCGTTGGGAATAACGCCGTCGTCCGCGAGCTTTTGGACGGTCTGAACCTCAATTTGCGTGGCGTGGTTCAACAGGGCCCGCGTCTTCTTCTTGTCGGGACGGGCACCGGTGGCCTGGCTATTTAGAATTTCGATCACCGTCTGCGTGGCGACCGGATTATCCGGATTTTCCTGGACGAGTCGTTCGGAGGCGTAGGCCACGAGAGCCTTTCGCTGTTGTGCGACAACGGCTGGGTCCACGGCAACCTGTTTCTTGGGCAGGATGAAGGGAAGCACGAGTGTTGGCACCAGCAAACTCAGGATAATCACGATGGCGGCGACAAAAATCATGGTGTTCCGGTAGGGAAACGCGGTCCCGTGTAGGGTTAAGGGAAGCGAGAAGGCCATCGCAAGTGTAATCGTACCGTGAACCCCGGACAACGCGCCAATCAAGGCATTTTGGGGACGCTCGGCCTTTTTAGAACGAATCAGCGCCCAGTCCAGGCGAATCCAGAGGTAACGTAGCGCCAGCATGACCAGATATAAAATAACGGCTAAGAGAATAAAACTGGTTAATGATTTATTATGATCATGTTGAATATTTACCCACACGGTGGGGAGCGAGACGCCGAGTAGAACGAAGACGAAGCCGTTTAAAATATTGGTGAAGATACCCCACGTGGAGCGCGAGACCAACTGGAGTTGCGTACTGGATAGGCGCAGCTGATTGGTCGAGGCGCTGTAGATTAGGCCAGCGGCGACGACGGCCAGAATCCCGGACAGCTCTAAGTGTTCGGCGGCGAGGTAGATTAAGAAGGGAACCATAATATCAAATGGCACGATGACACTGGAAGAATCCTTGCCGCTTTGAACCAGATAGACCCGAATCATCACGGCGGCAATGCCCAGAACCAGGCCAATCAGAAGGCCACCGAGAAAGACCACGAAGAAGTGTTTGATCCCAGCCCCTACGGAGAAGTGGCCGGTGGTAAATGCGGCCAGCGCAAGGTTGAAGGCGACCAAACCGGAGGCATCGTTGAAGAGGGATTCGCGTTCCAACATGCCCATGACCCGTTCTGGGACCGCCATATTGCTGGTGATGG
Source organism: Lactobacillus sp. HBUAS51381 (assembly GCF_012641095.1). Classification (GTDB taxonomy): domain Bacteria; phylum Bacillota; class Bacilli; order Lactobacillales; family Lactobacillaceae; genus Levilactobacillus. Next base: position 24,444 of record NZ_JAAVSC010000016.1, on the reverse strand, counting down.
AAGAGACGGCGACCGCGTCTGTTGGCGTGACGATGGCGGCCAAAGCAAAGGTGAGCGCCAGCGGAATGCCAGCTAAGACGGCGTGACTGAGATAACCCATGCCGATGACGGTCAGGACGGCCAGAATCACTGCCATGGAGACGATTGACCCCACGTTTTGACGGAGTTCGTGAGCGTTGGCGTTTTGACCATCGTAGAACATCAGGGGAGCAATGATGATGAGCATGAACATCTCGGGTTCCAGGATGAAGTGGTGGTACATGGGAACCAGTGAGAGCAGCGCCCCCATGAAGATTTGGTAAAAGGCCTTGGGGATGACGGGAAAGTAGGGATAAATCGTATTGGCGACGATGGTCGCTAAGATCAGTAAGATGATGGCATAAAAGGCGAGCACGACAAAATTCCTCCAGAGTAATAAGATGTCCCTATTTTACGCCACTCCGTTCAAAAAGGGCGGTAGAAATAATCGGCAAAATAAAAAACTAGCCAGTTTAGTGCGTTTGGGTAAGCGCTTTTATGAAGGGGTTCATTCCAATAAATGAATAATTAAACGAACTAGGTGAATATTAATACATATTAGGCAAAAAGAGACGCCTGGCGCGTTCTTTTGGGGGTGATTGGCCGTCAATTGGGGATAGTTACGTCACTGTTCAAACTTTGTGGTGGGCTAGATAACGGTAATTACGGCAATATTAACCATTTATCACAAGACGATTTCGGTCGTTAAAAATAGTTGGTGAGCCCAACCAACCCACTTAAAAATGTGGCACCTGATTTAGAAAGTTTCCAAAAAGGGTTGATTATTCATTCAATTGTGGTAACATATAAGTTGGTTCTACTAGATAGTTCAGTGAAATGTTCGGGGGGAACCAAGATAAGTCAGTTGTTTTTTCTATCGTTACTCAATCCAACGATAAGGAAGTGCTTAGATATGATCAATTTGTATATTGCGCCAAGTAGCGCATCCAGTCGGAAGGCACGGGCATGGCTTAAGGACCATGACATTGCGTTCAACGAACGGAATATCAAGTCCAAGCCATTGAATGCCGCCGAAGTTAAGCAGATTCTACGCTTAACTGAAAATGGCAGCGAGGACATCATCTCTACCCGGTCGAACGTGTTTAAAGAATTACACGTAGACCTCGATAGTTTATCGGTGAGTCAACTCGTCGACTTAGTTGTTAAGTACCCAGATCTCATCAAGCGGCCAATCATTTTTGATGATAAGCGCTTGGAAGTGGGGTACAACGAAGAGGAAATTCGTCGGTTCTTACCACGTGAAGTGCGGACAGCCGAATTACACCATTTGGAATCACAATTAAGCTCATAGGCCGAATCGATCAGTTCTCGGGGGAGTGCTGGTCGGTTTTTTGTGGCAAGAGGTTTTAACATTATAAGAGACAGCGATTACCGTGCTTCATGGGTAATCGCTTTTTTGTTGGATATGACGATGATAAAAAGTGCTGGGCGGACGGCTCAGCACTTTTAACGACAGTTAAATTAAAGTCACAGTACGTGTTGTTGCTTGCGGTAGCTCCGGGCCATATTCGTGTAGCCCAGCTGCTCTAGGGTGTCGATCACGGTCGCTTCGATAGTGCCCGTTGCGACCACGTCAAAGCCCGCTAACTGGGCCACGATTAAGCTTTCCACACGATGTACGACGGTTGGATCGTTGGTGAGGGCGGTTAGCGCAGCGTGAATCTGCCGGGGGTTAAACGGTGCGTGTTCGCCTGCCGGATTTTCCACGGTTAGACCACCCGGATACATGGTGGTTTGTGATCTTCTTAAAACATCCATCGTCTCTAGCCCTCCTAGGTTTAATGCCGTCGTTAGCCGCTGGGACTAACGGGCAGTCAAAATTAACTATAAGTCTATAGTACGATGAAATTTAAGAAAACACAACTAGATATGGGGTGAAAAGATGGTCAATTTCTATATATAGTGGCAAAACCACAGAGCGTGGTGCTGACGTTTTTACGTTACTTAATGCCCTTGAGACTTTCCTGACTGTGGATGAGTTGAGCTAGTAGCGCATTCGTGGGGGCTGGCACGTTGAGCTTCGCCCCGAGCCGAGCGACGTAACCGTTGAGAAAGTCGATTTCGGTTGGCCGTTTCTTCGCCATATCCTGGTGCATGGACGGGTAGTGACCGCCGTTCTTGCTGGGATCGAATTGCGCGGCGATCAAGGCCGTGACGTCGGCCGCGCTGAATTGAATCTTAGCCGCAGTCGCCACGGCTTCGAATTCGGAGAGTACGGCATCGTTGAGTTCCCGCCAATTCGGTAGGCCACCAAATTCGGCAATGTTACAGTCAAATAGGGTGCAGTAGGTGTTGAGCACACTGTTTAGGCCGGCTTTTTTCCAGATGGCGGCCAGAACATTTTCGGCGGGACTGGCATTCAAGCCGGCGCCGTTCAGGGTGGCAATTAAGCCGGGCAGGTCGGGGAATTTGTCGGGGACGATGGCCTGAAGCGAAATGCTCCCGGTGCCTGTCACCGTGATGTGGCCCGGTCCGGTGAGGCTGGAGGACCAAACCGTGGTGCCAGCAACAACGTGGTCCTTGGGTACGTGGCGTTCGATCGTCTCAATGTTGCCGATCCCATTGGCCAACGTTAAGACGGCGGGTTGATTGCCCAACACCCCGCTGAGTTGTTGGAGCATCTGGTCCATCTGCATGGCTTTAGTGAAGAGGATGACCAGGTCGAACTGTTCCGTGACATCCTGTGGCCGCTTAGCCGTCATGTGATAAACGTGGTCGGTCCCGTCATCGGTCGTTACCGTCAAGCCCTGTTGTTGGATGATGGCCACGTGCTCGGCCCAGTTGTCGATCAACGTGACCTGGTTACCAGCTGATTGAAGTTTTACGCCAAACCGACTACCCATGGCACCCGCGCCGGCAATTGCAATTTTCATTTCAAGCTCACTCCTTCAGAATTGATTACCTCCAGTGTAGCAGGTTTCTTGTTGGAACGGGGCGGTAATCCCGGTGAAGGATAATTGACATCACTTAAGTGCTGGCTTAATATTGGGAATAATTATTTAATGAGAAAATAATGAGAATATTTATAAAACGAAGGAGTGCTGTGTATGTCTCAAGGTGTGAAGGCCCAAGATCTTTTCGAACTAAAGTCGGTTTCCCAAACGTTAGCCGTCGGTGATCAGATTTATGTCGTTGAAAACGGGATTGATGAAGCCAGCAATCGCTATTGGTCGCGACTCAAGCGTGTTAATTCAGCGGGCGCTACGCAAGATGTTGCGGTGAATGGTCGGTTAAATCGACAACCGGCCGTGGCGGGCGATCAGGTCTACTATGCGGCGCAGGTGGGGGATGCGAAGCCTCAGCTCTTCACCGTGGCCCCAACCGGCGGAGACGCGACACAGTTGACCACGACCACGCCGGATGAGGCCGTCGAAACGATTATTGCGGCCGCGGACGGCAGTAGCGTGTATTTTACGACCACGGAAACGGCCGAATTGCCGAAGCTTCCGAATCAAGAAACCTTTCCCACGACGCGCCACGTGACGCGCCTGATTAACAAGGCCGATGGGTACGGCTGGCTACCGCAACACGTGACCTATCGTTTACGCCGTTACTTGCCCGCCACGGGGGCAGTGGAGGAGGTCTGCCAACGGGGATTTGCGTTTAGTTTGACCTCGGTCAGTGCCGATGGCCGCTACGTGACGCTCCTACACGATGACCAGCCGGCAAACGATCGCGACTTTACGCGGGGGGCCTATTGTGTGGATACGCAGACTGGGACGACCGTTAATCTAACGACCAGCTTGACGCACGGCCATTTTGAAGATGCAACGTTATCGCCAGATGGCCAGCGGGTCGCCTTGGTTGGCGATAACGGGGTGGCCGGGCGCCATACCGTTGCCAATGTTTATGTGGTGGCGGCAACGGGCGGTGAGCTGACGAGTTTAACCGACGACTTGGATGCGGACCCGGCGCCGGAATTTGCCGGAGACTTTGTCCAGCAACCGGGCAGTAAGTTAGTGCGATGGTTGGATGCCCAGCGCGTCGTCTTTGTGACGGCCTATCACGGGCACAGCCAACTTTACGTGGGCAATCAGGCGGGCATCCAGTTAGTCGATGATACGGCACGCCAGATTGTGGACTTTGACGTGATTGATGGCGAAACGTTGGCGCTAAGCGTTTCTTATCAGGATTGTCCCAGTCAATTAGTCACATTTTCGTTAACTGACAAGGGGGAGACGGTGCGCTACGACCCCAACGCGGCCTACGAGAATACGCATGAATTCGCGCATCCTCAGCGCTTTGATTACACGGCCGCGGACGGCCAGGCGTTAGAGGGCTGGTACTTACCGGCACAAACGCAGGCGGCCAAGACCCCCGTCCTGCTTTACGTTCACGGGGGGCCTCACGCCAACTACGGGGAAGCCTTCTTCTATGAATTCCAAGTCCACGCGAGTCGTGGTTACGGCGTGGTCTTCTTCAACCCACGGGGCTCAACCAGTTACGGGCAGGCCTTTGAAAGCCACGTCAACGGTCACTACGGTGAAGATGATTATAGCGATGTCCTGACCGGGTTAGACGTGGCCTTGGAAAAATTCCCCGAATTGGATGCCGACCGGCAATACATCGCCGGGGGCTCCTATGGTGGTTTCATGACGACCTGGGCCGTGGGCCATACTAAGCGGTTCGCGGCGGCCGTCTCCCAGCGGTCGGTGACCAATTGGATTAGTCTGTTTGGGATCAGTGACATTGGCTTTTACTTCAATCCAGAGGAACTGGGCGTCGATCTCTTTGCGGAAGGTGGCGTTGCGGCCTATTGGAAGCAATCACCACTGGCTTACGCGCAGAACGTGACCACGCCGATTCGCCTGCTCCACGGGGAGTGGGACATGCGCTGTCCAATCAGCCAGTCCGAGGAGTTCTTCACCGCCGTTAAACGCAATGGGGTCGATGCGGACTTGATTCGCTACCCCCAGAGTTTCCACGGCGTTTCCCGAAATGGGTTACCGAGTTTACGGATTCAACGGATCGACGACATGACCAGTTGGTTTACGGCCCATCCAACGGTAAGACGCGATTAACATTAAAGATAGGATGCATCATGAGCGAGACCGGCCGTTGGGGTGGGTCTCGCTTTTCTTTTGGTTGCTTAAAAATTGATTAATTCCCGGTTAGCCAGGCTTGCTGCCATTAAATTAGCCTTTACTGTCACCTGTGTCTGTCGGATATTTCCCCGGTGTTCCCGGATTGGTTATGTACAGTGGGGGATGAGAAGAGTATCCTTGCGAGTGGTGCTTTGACACTTAGACTGAATTGGTGCGTGCAAAACTAATGGATAAAAAAATTATTTCGGGTTCATTTTGGCTCTCGTTTGGGAGCATTTTTTCGCGGATTTTGGGGGTTGTGTACCTGATTCCGTGGTTAGCGATGATTGGGTCACCCCAACATCAAACCGTGGCGCAGGCGCTGTTTAACACGGCCTACACGCCGTATGCGTTATTCATTGCGTTGGGGACAGCGGGGTTTCCGTCCGCGATTGCGCGACGAGTGGCCTTTTTTAATGGGGAAGATAGCTTTATTAACTCTAAACACATTGCGGTTGCCGGATTTGGCTTCATGGTGGTCTCGGGCTTAATCTGCGGGGGGCTGCTCTATGGTCTAGCGCCCGTGTTAGCGGCCAATAGTCCAGTGAGTTCGGTAGCCAACGCGACGATTGCCATTCGGTGCTTGGTACCGGCAATCGTCATTCTCCCGTCGATGAGTATTTTACGGGGCTGGTTCCAGGGAAATGGTGACCTCAAGCCGTTCGGAATTTCTCAGCTGTGGGAACAATTTATTCGGATCATTGTGATCCTGGGCGGGACCTACTGGCTGATCGAGGTCAGTCATCAAGGATATGTTGCGGCGGTCTTTGTCAGCGTCGCGGCGGCCTTTGTGGGCGCAATCGCGAGCTATCTGTATCTGTTGGGCCATCTATGGCGCCAACGTGGGACCTATCGTCGTTTAACGGCTAAGAGTCAAACGGGAAAGCAGCATGCGGCCGGGAAGCTCCTTAAGATGATTGGCTACGAATCGATTCCGTTTGTGATTGTGGGGTCCGGCATCACGTTGAGCCAGTTGGTGGATCAGTTGTTTTTTAAGCAGATTATGCAAGGGTTACTGCATCAATCGGCCGCGATGACGCAATACGTCTTCACCATTTTCTCGGCGAACCCCAATAAGATTACCACGGTGATTGTGTCCCTTGCCATGGCGGTGGCGGAAACGTCCCTACCGTTGTTAGCGGGCAAACTGGCCGATATCAAGAAGAATCGGCACCAGATCAGTGATTTATTGATGAACAATTTTCAACTGTTGACGTTCGTGCTGTTACCGCTGGTGATCTTAGTCAGCGTCTTTGCCTTTCCAACCTATGGCATCTTCTTTAACTTCGATGGTGCGGGGGCGACTTACCTGATTGCCAACGTGTGGCAAAGCCTGATTCTCGGTCTTGCCTTGGACCTTTTGACTGTGCTACAGGCACTGCGCATGAGTAAAAAGGCGACGACCTACCTCTTGGCGGGATTGGGGATTAAGATTGTCTTGCAGTTGCCGATGGTCTACTGTTTCCAAGGCTACGGGGCGTTACTGACCACCGGGATTGCGTTTGGATGGATTACCGTGGTTAGCTGGCGGTTGATTCGCCGGAGTTACGCCGTCAAGCTGGCGGCGATCGTCCCGATTGTTCGGCTAAATGTTATCTTTGCCGTGTTGGCCACGGTGCTGGTTGATGGGTGTCAGTGGCTGGTGGGGAGCGTCTTCTTCACGGGAAAACTCTTAACGATGGGATATGTTGGCGTTTTGGGCTTGATTACCGTGGGCATCTACGTTTGGCTGGCCAATCGTTTGGGCGTGGCAGAACTCATCTTTAAACGGCCTTTAAAACTTGAAATTCGACGTTAAACGTTAAAGTCTAGACTTAGGGTCTGGGCTTTTAATTTACAGCTAAAGGTTGAAAGTCCACAAACACATTTCAGTCCCCAGCTGGCGCGGCTTATCGCCATTAAATTAGTCATCACCAATCACCTGCGGCTGCCAGAGATTCCGGCGCTGTGGGGACCGCCTGCGGCCTGAGAAGCGGTCCTCCGGCTCGGTTTGAAGCCTGACTAAAACCGTCAGTCTCCAAACACGTCCCGCGCTGTAAGCTGTTGCACAGCTAACACCGCTGTCACGGCTACGGCCATCGGTTCTGGCTGCCTCCGGTTACGATGGTTGAAACCGAGTAAATATGCGGTGACATCGCTGGGATGGCAACGTTCCGCCAGCTTATTGGATACGCCTCATGTAGCCGTGAGTGAGTCAAATTTGGTCTCAGCCGTGGGATTTTCCAAATGGTTCACTTGGGAAATGGCGACTTTGAGACGTGGTTTTTCGGCTCAAAGCGAGGGAAAAGACAGCTCTTTGGCTTTTACCGTCCTGCCCACAGCGATCCAGACCAAATTTGGCGAACGGTAAGGCGGCCAGTACGCGACTATCATATTATAATGGTTGTTATCCTTGTCACATCAGGAATCCTAGCTATTTTCTATCTTTCAACCTTTTGTTTACGGGTATCTTGATCGAAATGTTGAAATGACGCCGTTCGCAACGGTTTTCGCAACCGTGGCGGGCGCAACTCGCCCGGGCAAAGGGCTGGTTGTTCGGTGCTGTTCGCTAGTCTGCCCGCGTAGTTTTGGGTATGATTAAGCCAACTAAGGGGGATGAGAAAGATGGAAAATGTCTTTAATCGGCAACTTGTTAAATTACGACGGCAGCAGAATTTGTCACAGGAACAGCTGGCCCACGAACTATTCGTTTCGCGGCAATCCATTTCGAAGTGGGAACAGGGGGAGACGACCCCGGACCTGGATACGGTGGTGAAGTTGGCCAATCTCCTACAGGTCGACCTCAATGAGCTGGTAGGTGGCCAAACGACCGAAAAGTCGACAGAATCGGCAAAGTCGCGCAGTGTTCTACCAGAAGGCCAGCGTCCCATGAACGGCTGGGAGTTCTTCTCTAAAAATTGGTGGATGGTTTTCCCTTTGCTGGTCGCCGTGGGCTGGGTAGTGGTGATGTTTCAACATTGACGAGGTTATGGATGTAGATTCGAATTGTCGATTGCTGGTGGGCGGTCGACAATTTTTAATGCAAAAAAATCCCCCATCGCGACGCACGACGGGGGATACAGCTTATTCAATTTATGAAGATGAACGAAACTTTATTTGACGGTTGCGACCCGTGCGTAACCAACAGCGTGCCACCAAGGGGCATGAACGGCTTCGGTGACGACACCACGGTTTTGAGAATCAATCATCTTACCATGACCGACGTACATACCAACGTGAGAGATGGACCGCTTGGACCCACCGAAGAAGACCAAATCACCCTTCTTGATGTTCTTGTAGCTCACGTGCTTGTACTTGTTGTATTGGGCTTGGGCCGTCCGAGGAATCTTCTTGGAAGCACCCTTCTTGTAGACGTAGCTGGTAAAACCAGAGCAATCAAAACGGGAAGGACCAGTGGACCCCCAGCCGTAAGGTTTGCCCAATTGGGCCTTTGCAACCTTATGTAACTTACTGTAGGATACCGTCTTGGCAGAAGCATTAACGGGTTGGTTAACAGCGATGCCGGCAACCGTAAAGGCCACCATAGCGATCAGGGATAATACAATTTTAGTTAGCGTCTTCTTCATAAATGTAAACAAACTCCTTATTCATTATTTTTTAGTATTAAATGTTCTTTCATGCGATTCAACATGCTTAATACTATCAGGGAGTTGTTACAGAAATGTCTCAAACGAATATCAATCGGATTAAAGGTAAAGTTAAGGTTTGCAACATTTGCCGTTATTCTGCGGGATAGGCGTGGGGATAATGCCGTTGGGCCGCCATTTCTGGCGTTAACGTCATTTGTTGCAAACGGCTAGATTTTCGTGAAATAAAGGTGTAAGTCGCGGTTGAAATATCGATGACGGCCCGGTAATGGGTGTAATTATGATTCGTTTGATGTCGTCTGGCGGGATCGTAAGGCAGGCTAACCTCGGCTAACCAATGGAAAATCTGATGCAGACTGGCGGCGGTCGTGGTCATCGGGGGTGTCCCCCAACGGCGTAGCGCCATGTGAATGAAGCGTTGGGTGGGCACGGTTCCGGTTGGCAGGGGGGCGCCACTGGCCAGGTAATCCCTTGCGGCGGTAACCGTACCGCCCGTGAAATCGGCGCCAGGAACTTTCAGAAAGGTGTTGAGATTTTGTAAATGGGTCGCCAATACGGGGGTGTTGGTGAGGACGCCCACGGGGTTACGTTGGGCTGTCAGCGGGCCCCCGGTCGGCTCAATGACCAGCGTTTGGCCGCTGCGATCACTGAGAATCCAGTGAAAGGGGTAAACGTAGGCGTCCGATCCCCAGCGGCGGGCGACTAAGGTGACGCGGGGCAGGTCGGCAACCACGTCGGCCAAGCTGGCGTGTTCGCCCAACACCCAGTTGATGACGTCTTGGGGCGTGAGGTTGATGTGTCCCGGCTGAGGCTCGGCGGCATATGCTGCCACCCCCGGCAGATAGAGTTCGGCACAGGTGATACCGCTTTCATTTACGCCATCGGCCATTAGATAGGCTGAGAAATCTGCGGCAGCCCGCCCACCTCCTAGAAAGGCGTACCGGGTTGTTCGCGACTCGTGAAGGGCCGTTTGCCAGCGATACTGCCTGGGTAAGAATACGGGGCGCCAGGGCGTGGTGGTTGGGAAATCCATCGTACGGGCGAAGAAATGGTGGTCGGCGGCGGACGTATAGGTTAAACTCGTACACACATGACATTCCTCCTTAATAGGATACAATTGATTTAAGTATAGCCTACGCTGTGGTAGAGTTAAAGGTCGTGTAGGGATTGGGCGGCTGGCGGTGAAATCCACAAAACTAGCGCTTGTATTCGTGACGCGAATCTCGTAAGCTAATAGAGAACAGAAATACCCATAAGAGGTCTGTTTCTTGGAAGGGAATTGGGAACTATGAAATCAGCATGGAACTTAGTGGGAATGGGCCTGTGGCTAATCGTCCTGGTGACACTCGTCTGGATGGTTCACGACATGCGGGTCCGTCGTATCCGATTAATCGTGAAGGAACACCGCAGCTTCTCTTGGCGGAACCTCACCATCTCGACGATTGAGTTGGTCGTGTGGCTATTGTTCTTTGGTGGCATGAGCTATACGACGTTCTTCCAAAATGTTAACCAATTGGGCGCGCGGGTCGATCAAACCACGCGGTACGAACCCCTGGTGATTAACACGGGGTCCACGTCCGGCTCGGCCTATTACGTTGAGGTGGATAATAGCGATGGTAAGAAGCCGGTACAACGGTATACATACCTGACTGAGGGCGAAAAATATCAGGTCAGCAGTAATGATGCCACGGTTTCGGACGGTAAAAAGCCGATTAACCTGCCAGCATCCGCGTATAAGTGGGATGAAAAGAAAGTAACGAAGTATGATCAGCGCCATCAGAAGGCCTGGGTTGGTGTCATTGAAACGACGTATAAGAAGTCGTTCGTCAATGGCATCGGACTACACGCCGGCCGACTGGCGGACCGCTTCACGTTGATTCGGATTCCGGATCATTCCTTTATGTTAAAGGATTCCGGCTACGGTCGGTAAGCGAAAGCGTGGGTACAAAGGCGGTTGACTAACCGCGACAACTAAAGCAATTAAAAAATTGGAACCACTCACTGGTTGAGTGCGTTCCAATTTTTTTGAACGTTAAGCGTGTTCGGCGATCTGAAAGTCGTTAGGGTCTGCCGTTGCCGGTGGATAGCTGTCCATTTGGGTATCGCGGTAGTCCCACCACTCGTTCTCATAGCCGAAGAATCCGGCAGCCTGCATGGCCTGATCGAGAATCTGATAGTGCTTTTCTTGGAGTGGTGTCCGCGTAAAGTCGCGGTGGGCGGCAACGGTGAAGTCGTCAAACGCGGTCTGCATGTCTAATTCCTTACCGGCGGCGTCACACAAGGTGACATCAAAGGTCACGCCCTTTTGATGGGAAAAATTAGGGTTGGGCTTGGCCACGAAGGATGGATCGGGGTAGATGTCGTAGAGCCGGGCCTGAGCGGCAACCGGACGGTACGCATCCCAGACCTTCAACCGGTAGCCCTGTTCTCGGAGTAACGCACTGGCGCGGGCTAACTTTTTAGCGGAACCCGTGCGCGCGATGGCGGTGGTGAAGTGATAAATGACTTGATGGGTAAAATTATCCGTGGTGGCGTAGCGCAGGTCGACAATAATGCTGGGGTCCAGCGCTTGGACGTTGGTAAAACCAGTTTCTAGTTGTGACATGTGGGGCACCTCCCAATAGTATTAAGCCTAGTATACCGGGTCTGCGACGGAAAAGCTTGTGAAATGGCTTGGGGGTCGGGGGATTGTTCCGTGGCTTGTCGGCGTCTGGTGGCGGTGACAACTGGCTTAATCAAAAATAGGTTAAAAGCCCGAATTGGACTTTTAACCTATTTGATCGTCATAGTCATGGGTTATCGCGCCAATGGTTACTGGGCGTGCTCCAAGTGGTCTTGGGCGTAAATGCCAATGTCGGCAACGTGGACGGTCCCACTGTGTTGCTTACCCGTCACCGTCAGTAGGCCGACCTTGTTGTAAGCCATGGTCGTGGTGCTGTCGGCAACGACCGCCACGCCCATGACTTCACCCGTATCGGCGTTAATGCCGGAAGGAACGTCAATGGAAACGGTCTTGGCATCGGCGGCATTAATGGCGTTGATGGCGTCGGCGTATTTCCCCGTAATGTTGCGGGACAGGCCGACACCAAAGATGGCGTCAACAATCAAGGTCGCGTTGACCACGTGATTGAGGTCGGTGGTAAATGGAATGTGGTAGTAGTTGGCAATCTTCAACTGTTGTGCGGTTTGCGGCGTGGCCTTTTCGGGATCACCCAGCAGGTAAACCTCCACGTCAATTCCCCGGATGTGGAGCAGTCGTGCAACCGCCAGCCCATCGCCACCATTGTTTCCAGTGGCAGCAACGACCACGACACGACTGAGGTCAAAATCATCATTTAACAGGTTGTTGAAGCTTGCCAAAGCGGCCCGCTCCATGAGAACTAACGCGGGAATACCGATTTCATTGATTGTGTGGGCATCATAGCGCTGGGCTTCTGCAATAGTAATGGCTTTACTCATCATGAATCCCCTCCTCAGGTAGGAAAAGTAAAAACTTTACGACTGTGTGTGTTCTGTCTGTTGATCTTTTAAGACGCGGCTTGATAAGAGTTGTAACTGGGTCGTAATGCCGGCGTAGTCGAAGTCAGCGTCGGTAGGCGTGACCTGCGCCCACCAATCATGCAGCACTTCGATGGCCTGTTTAACCAAACGTTTACCATCGGTCGTGAGCTTTAAACGCCGGTTACGCCGATCATGCGGGTCGGTTTCCTTCTGCAACAAGGAAAGCTTGACCAGGTGTTGGACCATTCGTGCCATCAGACCTTCGTCCACCGCCATGGTCCAAGCGGCCTTCCGTTGATTCAGATGACTGGTCTCTGAGATCAGCACCAACAGATAAAACTCCGTAATATTGATCGGCATCTCGTCGGCCTCTAGAATCTGATTCATTGCTCGCTGAAACTGCCGATGGAGAATGGCCAGGTTCGTAGTAAAATCTAGTATCGAGTCTTCCATGAGCCACCTCCTAGGTAGTTGTCAGTTGTCACAAGAATTACTTACTCTTAGTTTACACCAGATTTGAAAAGAGGATAACATTCACACTCGTTTCTTTACCAGGAAGTGCTAGAATAGCAGTAAAACTAATTTAATGGGAGGCATTCCAGTGTTTATTCAGATACCAACCGATATGGACGAGGTGCAATTGCGCCAGTTACAATTAAAGCAACACGGCGAGGATCGTACGGAAGATGACATTATTAACCAAGCGGTGCTCGATATTTTTCAAGGCTTCTTGGATCAGGTCGAGGATGGCCATTACGACACGGCCAGCTGGCAGGACGATACACTGGTGGTGACGGACATCGACGGTGTGCAGACGGCCACCGTTAAGCCGCAGGGAACCACGTTTAACGCGGATTTTCGCGAGAGTGCTGATAAATTAGAGCTGTATTTGGAACAAGAAGCGGAGCGCGCCTCGGGTGCCCGCTAAATTATTTGGCGTTAAAACTGATTTTGGATTACACTAAGGGGGTAAGGCGTCCTTAGTGTAACGGATAGCACGAGAGATTTCGGTCCTTTCGATCGGGGTTCGATTCCCCGGGGACGCAATAGGAGAGCCACCAGGTTGGGATTTTTCCCAGTCTGGTGGCTTTTTGTTGGGGAGCATGAAAGTGATCGGGTGCCTAAAGCCTTAATTTGTAACCGTGCAGTGAGTCGGTCACGCGATATAATTAGTCTAAGCATGCGATACTGATTTTAGTGACTGTCGTTATGAAAGGGGCTAACGTTAATGCCAACAAATAAAGAAGTTTGTCAGGCGCTGGAAGCAATAAAAGTAGAAGTAGCGTCGCCGGATAGAAATGAACAACAGCGACCGCTATATTTATCGGACTGTGGCTCAGTTCTGGCGTACATTAAATTGCCAAACAACGATCGCATCAAAGCGGTATTCAAATCAAAGTCGATTAAAATAACACCCAATAGCATTGATAAATATGTCGGCGTTAACCTAAATGTTGATTCGTCAGTATTCACAGATCCGGAAAAGCAAAACCTGCCATTTAAATCCGACTACATGTTTGTGGCGTTAAATATTGCCGAACGCAAGGCGGGGCGTGAAGTAACGCGTGAATGGGGACAATTTCACGATACATCGATTAAGACGCCAATGTATAAGCTGGCTTTCATGACGAATCATGAACGTTTTCGTGGGAGTTACATCACTGATATTCTAAAAAATACCGTGGACAGTCTGTCGGCAAATATTAGAGCTGACTACTGTGTAAACAAAGACAGTAAACACCCCGGTCTATTTCTTGATGAAAGCGAGACTAACGTGCAGAAGCTGGCGAAGCAGGCCTATCCTGGCTATGTTAAGCGGTATAAAAAGCGTTCAGCAAAGCATAATGCCGATGAATTTATTGAGAATGCCCAAGGCTATGAACAGATTATTCGACAAAATCAGAAAATATATCGGCAAAGTGCCAAATTGTTTATAAAGGAGTGCCAGATTATTCAACCAAAGCAGTTGATTGTTTTGGGGAAAGTGGCACAGCAAGTCATTCGCAATATGCGTGCCGATGGGCTGTTCGATGGCAGGCCCGATGTTGTTGCGCTAGTCGATGACTTGATTGAATCACAACATTACAGCAATCGAGGAAAGGGAACGTCGACGGTAGCGTTTATGAATTATCTGCAGGAACTGCTAAAGAAAACGGAATAGTTTTTAAATAAAAATTCTCACTTAATTTTAATTTACCCATTGATTTTTAATAATTGGCAGCCTATAATACATCACAATACTTATAAAACGTTGAAGAAAGTAGTAGCGAATCCGTTGGTGCCTAGGGAGTCACGTGAAGTGGAAAGTGACCACCGCGCGTTCGTGAAGGTTAATTCTGAGTTCGGTAGTTGCTAAGGCTGCCGTGGTCGCCACCATTATTTGGCTAGCGGATGATTGTCCGTGATGAGTGTGGCAGGTGACTGTCACAAAAAGGTGGTACCGTTCTACTTGTAGAGCCCTTTTCCCATAGCTGGGGAGAGGGCTCTTTTTCACGTTTACGGGTAAAAAATTAAGTTCAGGAGGAATTGAAGATGGATGAATTAAATGCAGCACCGAAAAAAAGTTGGGGTCAGTTGTTAGTCGTCAGTTCCTTAATCTTTGGCATGTTCTTTGGTTCCGGCAACTTGATTTTTCCCGTTCACCTGGGACAAATGGCGGGTTCCCATTGGTTTTTAGCCGCCCCCGGATTCGCCATTTCGGGGTCGTTGTTCCCGCTACTGGCAATTCTCGCCGTAGTGGTCACCAAGAGTGATGGTCTGCTGGAATTCGCGCAACCACTGGGCCGCCACTTTGCGGCCCTCTTCCTGATCTTGGTACATTTGACCATCGGGCCGCTCTTTGCGACGCCGCGGACTGCCGCGACGGCTTATGAGATGGCGGTGGCGCCCTTCATGCCCAAGCAATTTTCAACGCTGGGGATGCTGGTCTTCACCGGTCTCTTCTTCGGGGTGACCTACTTAGCGGCCACGCATCAGAATAGCCTCTTAAAGATCGTGGGGAAATACCTGAACGTGGGCTTCCTGACGCTGCTGGCCGTGGTATTCCTGGTGGCGTTTATTAAACCCATGGGAAACCTCAACCAGACACCAACCGCCACGTACCAGACAAATGCGACGATTGGGGGCTTGCTGGAAGGCTATAACACGCTGGATGCCGTGGCCTTGTTGGCCCTGAGTGTGACGCTGATTCACGCCATTCGGGGCTTGGGCTACCGGGGCAAAGCGTTGACCCGACTAACAGCTAAGGCCGGCTTAATCAGCATTTCGTTGGAAGTGTTGATTTACTTCGGTCTGGTGCTCCTGGGGGCGTTTAGCATGAACCGTTTCAAGCTGTCCGCTAATGGTGGAGTTGCCCTGTCACAGATCGTCGGTCACTATTTCAGTAGCGTTGGCACGCTCCTACTGGGGGCGCTGGTCACGCTAGGCGTGTTGACCACGGCGATTGGGTTGGTCTGTTCCTTTGCGCAGGACTTCCATAAGCTCTTTCCCAAGATTAGCTATCGAGCGTGGTTACGGACCACGACCATTCTTTCGTTTCTCGTGGCCAATGCCGGTTTGGATACGATTATTTCTTGGTCCCTGCCCGTACTGATGCTAATGTACCCGTTGGCATTAGCCCTGATCGGCTTGTCACTGACAATTTCGCAACGGCCTTACGCGGGCACGGTGTATAAGATCACGATTGCCTTTACCAGTATCCCCGCCATTCTGGATATGTTGGCCAATACACCGGCCGCCATTTCTGGATTGGTACCGATTCAACATCTGTTGCGCACGTACCACACGCTGATTCCGCTGGCTAATCTGGGCCTAGGCTGGTTGATCCCGGCGTTGATTGGTTTCGTGATTGGCATTGTTTGGGGCCGATTGCGATGGGCCAACCAGCGCGGAACGTTACCCGAAAGCAATCGTTGATGGTATTCAAAAGTCAGCCGCGAGCGTCGTGCGGCTGACTTTTTACTGCGCAATGGCTTTGAGAAAATCAGTTTCGTCAATAATCGTAATGACGGGAAAGGTGCGGTTCATTTCCTCAGCTTGGCGGATCTTGGATGACTTGCCATCGGCGCCCACGACTTGGGGATTGGTGTGACCGACCACGAGAAAGTTCGTGGTTTCCGTGAGGACGTCTTGGGGGGTGCCGCCGACCGCAATGATCTTTTGAAAGGCCTTAGCGCGCGTCATGAGCTGTAAACTCCCAGTGAGGACGATGTTTTGTTGATAGAACAGAGCGGCTGGAATGAACCGTTTAAAGTCGGCCGTCTTGACTGTGGGGGCGATGTCGATTAGGTCCAAAGCGCTAGTCCGCTGGAACTTCTTCTGTTCGAGTTGAGAGGAGACGCCCAACTGATGGAAGCCGGCTTTATTCAGGAGGTTGTTGAGCGAGGGCGCTTGTCGGCGTGCAACCAGCGCCGCAACAAGATGACCACACGTCTGCGCGTCGTTGAGGGCGTGATGCGGGCGGGGATTGTGAATGTCAAAATAGGCCGCCATATCTACGAGGCGATGCTGGGGATGATTGACGAGTTGTTGGCAGATGATGTAGCTGTCGAAGTATTTGAACGTGAATTGGGGCTGCGCGTATTTGGCTAACGCTTGGCGCAGCGCTGAAATATCGAAATTCGTATGGGAAACGATAAGCTGATGATCGAGCCACCGGTGCAGTAACGGGAGGAGTTCGGGAAAGGTTGGGGCTTGATCCACGGCCGCCGCATCGATTCCATGGCTGGCCGTATTGCGCTCGGCAAAGGCCTCGTGCGGGTTGACGAGACTGTAGAGGCTGTTGGTCAGCTCGCCATTTTTAAACTGGGCGAGACCGATAGCGCAGATCGCGGCGCGCGAAGAATTGGCAGTTTTGACGTCCAGGGCAACGTAGTCTTCCATGGGGTTATAGGCTCCTTTGAGGGGTGAGATTTAGGATTGTTAGTGATATCGTGGTTTGCAGATTAAGCTAAGATTATTCTTTTATCATACGGGATAGCGGATGAAAATACTAGAGAATTAAATGTCTCACGATAGGGTAATATGTTTGCCCATCAAGTGAGTTATAGGAGATAGTTGACGAGAAAATAAGTACCATGAGAAACTAATTATAGTGTCTGTAAAAAGCATGATCAAATATCGAAGGATTCCGTGAATTTTTTGAGTGGCAATAAAATTTACTGCAACAAATTGAATGTTTTTTACATTGGTAATAGTAACGGCACTTTTGAGAATTGACAGAGATTGCTATACTAAAATATAACAAGTAAAGTTATGACAAATTCGCGATTGTTCACACTAATTTTTTGAAAATCTCGCACTGCTTGTCATTATCTTATATACTTGGGAACACATAGTAAGCACAAGCATTTCGATGATAGAAAGCTGGAATAACTAATGGCTCGATACAGCGCCTCAATGATTACGCATTCGTTTTGGTTTAATGAGTTTTCTCAGTATCTGGCTCTGCGCAGTCAGGGGATTAGTGATGATGATATTCGCCTAATGAGTGTTGAAGAGAACTATTTTCAGCAGCGTTCGACAGCGAGAGCACGGGATATGGTGCGAACGATAAAACGGAGAGTCAGTGTCTTGGACGAAGATTACTTTGACCTATTCCCATCGTTGGATTTGGCGAATCAAAAATTAATTAATCTCATTTCTGTCTTAAAGATCAACCAACTATTTGATGACTTTATGTATGAAGTGTATCGAAGTGAATTGTTATTAGGAGATGCAAAATTACATAGTTACGAGGTTGAAGCTTTTTTTAATCAGCAACAGGTTGCCAATGAACAAATTTCAAAGTGGACTGAGCAAACGATTCATCGTCTCGCTGGAACGTTTAAGACATTTTTACGAGAAGCGGATTTGTTGGAGGACCAGGGAGATTTCGATCTGGTAAAACGGCCATTGTTGGATACAAGGTTAGAAATTTTGTTACAGTCAAAGGGAGCTACGCGACAGTTAGCGGCCCTGTTAGGGAGATAACATGGCAAATACAATTGACAAATTAAAGCACTTGCGGGAAAAAATCGCCGATCCTGGTTTTCAACAAAATCGGGGACTGTCGAACGAGGTTTCATACTACATCTTAGCTTTTGCCCCGCAAGATCAACTGTTAGTTACTGAGGAAATTAGTAGTATGGAGCAACAACTGAATCGTGAAACTGTTGGTATAGATATTGTCGAATTTAACCTTTACGATATTATGTGGGAGCTGCTGGATGACATGGGCATTCGCGATGACGTCTTAGCGATGGAAGCGACGGATGGTATGGATTACCTAATTGAACAATTAAATAATGCGTTGGAAATGACGAGCGCAGACAACTTGTTTGTTCAGTATATGCAACGTCATTTGCCCAAAAAGCCGGTTACGGTCTTCGTTACAGGGATTGGCGAGATTTTTCCGTTAATTCGGGCTCATAAAGTTTTAAATACGATGCATCAAGTCATTGATAATGTTCCCGTCGTGTTCTTTTATCCAGGCACTTACGATAGCTTGAGTCTCAGTATGTTTGGCGAATCTAAGGAAGATAACTATTATCGGGCGTTTCAAATTAATTAGGGGGACAATGGGATGAAAATAAAAGATATTTTTGCCAAGTCGATTGACCGTAATATTAAAGGGGTTATTACGATTGGTGACGAACAAGATGCAAACGTTAAACAGGAACTGGAAGAATATGTGGTGACGAAGGAACTGGATAACCATTTTAAGGACTTTTTCGCAGCTTATGCTGAAGGAATTCACCATGATACGACGAATATGGGGGTCTGGATTTCAGGATTCTTTGGTTCTGGGAAGTCACATTTCTTGAAAATTTTAGCGTACTTGCTGGAAAATCGTGAGGTTGCCGGCAAGCGGGCTTTGGATTATTTCACGGATGATCAAAAGATTCATGATCCGGAAACGTTGGCGAATATGAAGTTAGCAACGACCGTACCCAATGAAGTCATGTTATTTAACATTGATTCGAAGGCAAAGAATGGAAATAAGTCGCAGAAAGACGCTATTCTGAATGTTTTCCTGCAGGTGTTTAACGAGCAATTGGGCTTGTTTGGCGCAGACTTCTGGATTGCAGATCTGGAGCGTGATTTAATTGCGCAAGGAAAGTATAATGACTTTCAAGCAAAGTTCCAAGAACTTGATCGACAGCATCGGGAATGGAAGGAAGCCCGCAATGCCTATGCATTTCTCAAGGGAACCATTCGTGACACGCTGGTGGCAATTGGATTCATGTCGACAGATGATGCCAATGGGTTTATTGACCAGTTAAAGAAAGAATATCCAGTCAGTGTTGAGAGCTTTGCAAAGTTAGTGAATCAGTATATAGAGACCAAAGAACCTAACTACCATATGGCCTTTCTGGTTGATGAAGTGGGCCAATATATCGGTTCTAGTCAGCAGCGGATGCTGAACCTACAGAGTATTGTCGAGGACTTAGGAACTTATACACATGGTAAGGCCTGGGTGATTGTGACTAGTCAGCAGGCGATTGATAAGGTCACAACGAACATCAACGGTCAGGACTTTTCTAAAATTCAAGGCCGATTTAAGACACGCATTGCGATGTCATCAGCCAACGTGGATGAAGTCATTCAGAAGCGACTGTTGGCGAAAACGGATAGCAGTGAACGTTTATTGGAAGCCACGTTTGAAGATAATCAACACGTAATTAACAACTTGATTAGTTTCGATGGCAAAGAAGAGCGTAAACGCTATGATAATGCCAAAGTGTTCGCGGATTTGTACCCATTTGTTCCTTATCAGATCTTTTTATTACAAGACACACTGACGGCTATTCGGGAAAACGGATCAGATGGTAAGCATCTGGCAAACGGTGAACGTTCAATGTTAGCCGTTTTCCAGGAATCTGCCCGTCGCTTAGAAGATCGTGAGACCAAAGCCTTAGTTCCATTTAGCATTTTTTTCCAGGGGCTTAGTCACTTCCTGGACCATACGCATATGATTGTTATTCAGCGGGCCCAAAATAATGAACTGATTAATCCAACTGGTGAGGATAATCCCTTTGCTGTACAGGTGTTAGAGACACTGTTCATGGTGAAATACGTGCAGGACTTTGATGCAACGCTAAATAATCTCGTCACATTGATGATTGATTCGATTGATACCGATCGAATTGAATTGGAAGCCAAAGTCAAAAAGGCCTTACAAGTACTTCAGGAACAGAATGTTGTTGAAAAAACGAGCAAGGGCTACGAATTTTTGACGGATGCCGAACAAGATATTAGTAAGCAGATCCAGCGACAAAATGTGGACTCAGGGGATGTTTCGCAAGCAATCGGGGATTATCTTTTCAGCAACGAAGCTATCTCAAAGCGCTACACTTATCCGCAGTTAAAACAGCAGTATACGTTTGTTTTCAATCAGTGGGTGGATGATCGTCCAGTTGGGCAACCTAATCAGGATATCAATTTAAAGATTGTAACCAGCGAAAGTGAGTTCAATCATGATGATATGGAACTACGTCGTCAGTCCAGTTCACCTGATCAACCACAGATTATCATTGATTTACCAGCAGAGTCACAATATGCGCAAAATCAACGACAAATTTTACGTATCAGAAAGTTCATTTTGAATCCACGAGAGCAGTCACAGGACGCACGGTCACAGCGGATTGTGGATCTAAAGAAAACAGAATTGGGTTCATTGGGTAAGCAGCTCGCACAAGAGTTACAAGATGTTTTGCAACGTGCCAATATTTATGTGCAGGGTGAGCGAATTGATGCGGATAAGAAAGATTTTTTCACACGGTTAGCCCAGGCTCAAGAGCAATTAATTGATGAAATCTACCGCAACTTAAGCTACATCAACGTGCCGAAACAGGAGAATGATGTTGTCGGATTGTTCAAGGAAACCGATGAATTAGTTGAAACAGATGAGAATAGTCAGGCTATTCAGGCGGTTCTGGAACGGATTAATCATGAATACACGGGACATAATAAGATTTCTTACAAGTCCGTCTTAGAACGATTTGCTAAGATTCCTTATGGCTATCGCGAAATGGATGTCAAATGGTTGGTGGCAAAACTTTTCGCTGATTCTAAGCTAAAAGTTTATGTTAACGGGGAAGCCCTTAGCTTACACGGTAATTTATCTGCTAACGAATTGGCAAAGTATTTTCTGAAACGGCAATTTACAGATTCAGTCCAGATGGAGCCACGACAAGCAATCAGTGAGAAGAAGAAAAAAGACTTACGAACAGTTGCACTGGAAGTCTTTGGCAAGCAATCATTTAGTGACAACGAGGACGACACGTTGATGGATGAGTTAAAGATCACGATGTCTAACGAGCGGAACACGCTAGCTATTTATTCGAACAAAGATGATTATTTCCCGGGCCATGATATTTTACAAAAGGGTTGTGACCTAATCGATCAATTGCTTCGTCAAAAGGATACGGATAAGTTTTATGATTTAATCAGTCAGAAACGTGACGATCTACAAGATTGGCACGACGATATGGAAGACTTCGGCATTAACGAGTTCTACAAGAGTCAAATACAGCAAGAAATCTGGCGAGCAGGGTATCAGCAACAGAATGTGTACGAACATTCGAAGGAGTTTGTTACCAGCCCACAAGTTAAGGAAATAATTGCCAAGATAGAAAATATCATGCGTAATCGGCCACAAGGCAAGCTGAAACAATTGAGTGATCTGGTCGAATCTTTCAAATCAGCATTCAGTGCCGAGTTTGATGCTGGTTTAGGAGAAACGCAACAGAAGATTGAAGACGAGCAGGCGGCAACTGAAAGTTATGCTGAAGATCGTCAGGTCACGCGTGAGTTTGAAGGTCAGATTAAGCAGGCGTTTATGCACTTGTTGGAAAACGCACGAGATGCGCGGACCTTGAATGAATTATTTGTGGTTCCGAGTCAAGCACAACAATACCGTTTGTCTCTGACGAAGGCTATGGACAAAATGTTGCAGGAACAGGCTGAAAAGGAACGCCGAGAGAAAGAAAGACGGGCCAATCAGACTGGTAATCAGCCAAGTGTTGGGCAAACGCCTACCGATTCATCAACTTCTGATGAACCGGAAAATAAGGTTGTTACAACTAAAAAGCAGGAGCCTAAAGTGGTTAATGTTAATGCACGAACACTGGCAATGGACCAAACTTGGCGGTTGAATAATCCACAAGATGTCGATCTTCAGATTGAACAGCTTAGGAAATTATTGAAGCAGCAACTTAAGGAAAACGGTCGGATTAAGTTTGAACTGTAATTTCAATTGGAGTGAGGGAAGACTATATGGATAAGACAGCAATTAAAAAATTCGCGGTTGAGGCACGCCGTTCACTGATCGAAAGCATTCGCCTTAAAGCAGCGACACTGGGGATTACAGCGGACGGTATTCAGGCCAAGTTGCCAATTTCGACAGGTGATGTTGAGTACTACGTGGATGAACAAGGGGGGATTTCTGGGCACGATATTGTGAAGCGGCAGAAGCTTGTCGCCGAGTTAAAGCAACGTGCTCGCAAGAATGATCTCGCAACGGCTTTTAATGATTTGATAGAAGAAGTTGCCTACACCTGGTTTAACCGGATCATAGCGATTCGATTTATGGAAGTTAATGACTATTTACCTAGTCGCGTTCGCGTTCTATCAAGCACAGAGAACCGCAATATTCCTGATATTTTGGTTAATGTGCGAGATGTGGAAGAAGCTTTGGGTGGGTTTACAGCATCTGAGAAAGCGATTATTACGCGGGCAGAAGATACAGAATTGCCCAAGGATCGGGATGCGGAGTATCAGATGCTCTTTATCAAACAAGCCAATGCATTGAATAAGAATCTGCCTTATTTATTCGAAACAACGAATGATTATGCAGAGTTATTGTTCACTCCAAGCTATCATGATGGGGTGATTCAGCATTTAATTACGGACATCAGCGAGGATGATTTCAACGTGGCCGTCGGTGGTCAGGTGGAGATTATTGGGTGGCTGTATCAGTACTATAATACGGAGCCGAAAAACACTGTTATTAGCATGCCAAAATCACATAAATTCAGAGATACTGAGATTGCATCTGCCACCCAAATTTTTACACCCGATTGGATCGTAAAATACATGGTCCAAAATTCACTAGGTAAATACTGGATTAAACATTTATTGGCTGTTGGTAGTTTGCAAAATGAGTCAGAGATTGCTCGTGAGTTTAACTGGCAATACTATATGCCGGACGCCAAGCAACCGGATAATGTTCAGAGCAAAATTGAAACGATGGACAGTTCTCTGAAGGAACTAGAGATCAAACAGTTAAAAATGATAGATCCATCCATGGGGTCAGGACACATTTTAATTTATGCGTTTGACGTTCTTATGCAGATCTATGAATCAGAAGGCTATTCACGTAGAGAAGCTTCTGAGAGTATTATTAAACATAATCTGAATGGATTGGATATTGATACACGAGCATTTCAACTGTCATATTTTGCGGTCATGATGAAGGCCAGACAATACAATCGGCGAGCTTTGACTAAGATCACTCATATGAATGTTTATGACATTCCGGGAACAGATGATTTTAAACTAGAAGATTTTGAAATCTTGCTAAGTCAGTTATCTGAAAATAGTAGTAGGTTGCTGAGACATTTTTTGCAAGAGTTTACATTTGGAAATGAATTGGGATCTCTTATTCTCGAGTATTCTTCATCATTAACTTCATTACGTGAAGAACTGGATGCCCTAAATCATAACCAACTATCTTTTGAATTAATTCCTTTGCTGGATAAGGTAGCAGATATTCTAAATTCTGTTGAGTTACTGGGCCAGAAATATCAAGTGGTTATCACCAATCCGCCTTATATGGGATCGTCCAGAATGGAAAGTCACCTCTTAAAATTTGCCAAAAAGAATTACCCAAATTCTAAAGCGGACCTCTTTGCGATGTTTATCGAACGTTGGAATAAAGCTCTAGTATCAGGTGGTTACAATGCTATGGTTACGATGCAGTCGTGGATGTTCCTTTCGAGCTTTGAAAAAATGCGAGTTAATTTATTGGGAAACTACACTATCTCCAATCTGATGCACATGGAAAACAATGTTATGGGTATCGCTTTCGGTACGGCGGTCACCATTGTAAGAGATTATCAGTTGCCTAGTTTTATTGGAACCTATCATCAAATAAAAACAGCAGATGTATCTGGTAAAATCCCTCAGCATTTGCCTATCGCCGATAATCGATTTAATCGAACTAACCAAGCGAACTTTGCGAAGATTCCGGG
>NZ_JAAVSC010000015.1 GCF_012641095.1 Lactobacillus sp. HBUAS51381 | reverse complement strand
GGCAACGTTCTGCCAGTTTAATTGGGGACATCTCATGTAGCCGTGAGTGAGTCAAATTTGGTCTCAGCCGTGGGAGTTTCCAAGTGATTTTGCTTGGAAGCTGGCGACTTTGAGACGTGAACTTCCGGCTCAAAGCGAGGAAAAAGACCGGGCTTTGGCTTTTTCCGATCCTTCCCACCGCGATCCAGACCAAATTTGGCGAACGGCAAGGCGGCCAGCACGCGACTATCATATTGTTATGGTTGTTATCCTTGTCACACCAGGAGTCCTAGCTGTTTTCTGTCTTTCAACCTTTAGTTAAATCGAAGTTGGTGTGACTGTCCCGGCAAAAAAGGGTTCCGTGATGGTTAGCGTCCGCGCGCTCAGATCCAGCTCGGCGGTTAAGCCATAAGGTAACGCCGTTCGCGGATAGGCGTGGCCGAAGTTAAGGTTGGCCATCAGGGGGGTACCGCGGTCCGCAGTCGCCGCCAGTAATGCCTGACAGTATTCGGCGTAGTAGCGTTCGTTCTGCGGCTTACCCGTGATGATGGCACGGACGTTATCGAGGATTCCCGCTCGTTTAAGATTCTCGAGCATGGTACGATAGGCGGCCGGTGTCGGCTGTTCCTCGCTGGTTTCCAGGAAAAGGAGCTTGTCGCGCCACGTGGCGGGGGCCGGCAGTAAGCCGTAGTCGCCGGCAATCACGGGCTCGTCGGGATAGTCGTCATCGGTCAACAGGCTATTGAGGCTGTCGATGCAGCCCCCCAGTAGCTTGCCGGTCACACGGCCACTGCCGCGCAGAACATCGTAGCCGCGCGTTTCGGGATGGCTGATGCGTGGGGTATCCAGGGCAGCTGGCGAAAAGTCCGTGCGCTCCTCGTACCAGGTCGGACTACTGGTGATTGGCGTGGTGGCCGGATTCTGGAAGTAATGGGCCAGCGTCTGCCGCGTGTAGGTCAAGAGGGTAGGTCCCAGTTCGGCCAAGTCATTTAACAGGTTGGGGCCATAGTAGGTGGTGAGGCCCAACCGATAGAGCATCAGGTGGTCGACGGTGGTGTCGGAAAAGCCGGTAAAGAGTTTGGGATGCGCCCGAACGGCGGCGATAAATGTCGGATCATCCAGCAGGTAGGGCGCCAAGCGGTAGGTGTCAATCCCCCCGATGGCGCAGATGATACCCCGAATGGTGGGATCGGTGAAGGCCGTCTTCAGATCGGCGGCCCGGGCCTCGGGGTGGTTCGCTAAATAGGCCAAGCCCTTGAGCGCATTGGGCATGGGAACGGGCACCAGGCCGAGATCGCGGAGGCGTTGTTCACCACGGGCCAGTTCGTGGGCGGTAAATGATTCGCCGAGGACGCCACTGGACAGGCTGACGAGCGCCACGTGATCGCCAGTTTTTAACGCAGGTGGTTTAAGCATAGGCAGGTCTCCTCCTCGTTTAAAATTATCGTTAGTCTACGCTTTTTAGCCGGCCATTACCATAGATATTCAAAGGCGTCGGTTTCCCCAAACGCGTTTTTACGGTGTCGTTACCCGCACCTGCCCCGTGCCGCTGGTAATTGTCAATGGCGCTCCACCGGGTTGTGTATAGCTGTTGGCACGCTTGGTCCCATTGTACTTGAACTGCCCCGTCTTAACGGTAACCTTAAGACCGTCACTGGTGAGTTGCCGGAGGTCGGTGCGACCATTCTTCTTGGTGAGCTGGCCACCGTGAATGAGCGTGAGATCGGTGGCCGTGGTCGTCCCATTGCTGTGACTAATCGCCAGGGTGCCTACCGTCAATTGGTTGAGGATCAAGGTCCCATTCAGTTGATTGACAGTCAGCCGTTGTAGGTTCTGCGGCACGGTCAGGGTGATGACGGGGGTCTTGCCGATTTCAACTTGATGCTGGGTGGCGTGGGCTTCCGTGATCCGGAGCTGTTGCTGGTGGTTCGTGATCTTAAATTGGTGATTAAGAACATGGTCCATTGATAATTGATAATGGGTGCCGGACCGAATCTCTAAGCGAGCGGTGCGCAGGTCGAGTTGAACAGTCTGTGGTGCGGTGGGAAACGTCTTGGTTTGGTGAGTGAGTCGGCCGAATTGTCCGGTACTGACATTTAACCGGCGTTGACTCAGGATAATCCAGACGGTGGAAACCCCGAGTAAGATCAGCAGAAACAGAATGGACCAAATGATTTTTTTCATGGAAAGCACTCCTTCTTTGATTGAATGAATATAATTTTAATTCATTCATTTTTAGGGCAAAAAAATAACCAGATTGGCTATTTCAGAATAAACAAGAGAATACCGGCGATCAGATCGTTGAGTAGCTGGTAGTAGCTCGCCGTTTGAATCTCACTTTGGTGGAAATCGACAACGGTCAAGGCGTTGAAGAGGCTGATGATGCGGTCCTTCTCCAGGCCATCCTTGAGTAGGTCGCGTTGCTGCCAACGGTCGATGAGTTTCATCAGCGTTGCGTAGACCAGGCTATCTTCCACGGCGTTCTGATTGGTTTCGGCAATTTTCGCATTGAGCTGGGGATTGGTGAACCATTCCTGAAGAATCTGATTGTTCGCGGATTGGATGAAGATCTGGTGGATGATGGCTTTAACCAGGTCGGCCGGTGCTGCGTCGAGGTCAACGGCGGCGAGGATTTCCGCCTTGGTGCGTTCGTTTTCCGCATTGTAGACCTGAATGAAGATGGCCGCTTTGGATGGGTAAAAATTGTAGAAGGTTCCCACGGCAACATCGGCACGGGCCGCAATTTCGGCGATGCTGGTGTGCTTGAAACCTTGCGTCAAAAATAGGTCGTGGGCGGCAGTGAAGAGCCGCTCTTGTTTTTCTTCCATGGGAGATCCCACCTTTCGTCAAGTCATGAATGAATATTATAACGATTCATTCATTTTGTCAATAAAAAACTGACCAAGCCTCAAAAATGGCTTGGTCAGTCGGCGTTAACCTTCGAGTTCTGTTGTATCTGTGGTCGTATCTTGGGTTGTAACGGTTTGTTGGAGCGTGCGATCGTAATGCCGGGCGCTTGGCAATTGCCACATGACCAGGCCGCAGACCAAGCTTCCAATACCGCCGATGATAAAGAGCTTTTCCACGCCAATCGTATCGGCCAGCGGTCCGGCAAAGATGAGGCCCACGGGTCCAGTGATGCTCATGATCGAGTTGAGCACGCCGAGGATACGCCCCAACTGTTCGGGAGGAAAACTCTGCTGGATCATGGCCATCAGCAAGGTGCTATAGAATGGCGTGGCGATGCCGGCCAGGGTGTTGAGCCCGACGAACCAGATGAATCCCGCTTGGTTGCCGGGAAGAAAGCCACTGGCGCCAAACGTGACACCCATCGCCAGCATTGCCCAGAGAATGGGCGTCATCCGGTCCTTCCAGTTACCAAAGACGCCGATGATGGTGCCGCCCAGCAGCATGCCGACGGAGTAAACGACTTCAATCAGGCCGGCCTGACCCACGCTACCGTGGAAGTAGCCCATGGTCATCAGTGGATATAGGCTGGCGGCGGGCATGAACAGGAGCGTGAAGGCCGCACCGGTCAGCGTAATGGCCCACAAGCCACGCGTGTGTCGGAGCTTCGTCAGGCCAAATTTGGCATCGCTGAGGACGTGGACCGGTTCGTCGATGACGGGATGCTCCGGAATTCGGACCAACAGTAAGAGGCTAATCCCGATAACGGCGCCTAGCACGTCCAGTAGGATTAAGAAATTCATGGGGATGAGCGCAAAGAGGAAGGCCCCCAGAGCCGGCGCGATAATCATGTTGGCCGACTGAACCATCCCCAACTGACCGTTGATCTTGGTCAGTTGTTCGGTGGGCACCATGGTGGGGATGATTGACTGAATCGTGGGCATCTGGAAGGTTTGAGCGATCGAACGTACCAACAGGGAGATGAAGATCAACCAGAGGGGGAACGTGTCCTGTAGGGTACCCACGATTGACAGGACGATGGCCACGGCTGCCGCCACGACATCGGGAACAATGAGCAACAGCTTCTTGTTGAGCCGATCGACGAAGGGGCCAACGAAGGGACTTAGCAGCACCAT
The DNA here is from genome assembly GCF_012641095.1 of Lactobacillus sp. HBUAS51381. GTDB lineage: Bacteria > Bacillota > Bacilli > Lactobacillales > Lactobacillaceae > Levilactobacillus. Next base: position 57,374 of record NZ_JAAVSC010000015.1, on the reverse strand, counting down.
CGGCAGCATGCCCAGTAAGGTTGCGAGACTAAGGATGGTCGCCGAGCCGGTTTGCTTAGTCAGGTACCAGATAATCGCGTACTGGACGACCATGCTGGTGATGCCCGACAGAAATTGGCTGGTTAAAAATAAGTAAATGTTCCGCCGCCAGTGCGGCAATTGGGTCGTTTCCACAACGACACCCCCTTAAAACAGAAGTCAGTGCAGTGACAAAGGGTGATATACCGCGGACAAAAGGACCCACACGTGAGATGTGAGGGCATAATCGTTAGCAGTATAATAATTGCACAGGGGTCTTAGATTAGCATATTATTTAAGTCATGGCAAGCGAAAGGGCTTACGTTTTTTATTGAATTGGCAACGCTTTCTACGGCAGTACAAGAAGATCGACCAAACGGCAACTCGCTACCGTTTGGTCGATCCTTTTCGGCTTCTATTTGAAAGTTTGTGAATACGATCCATTCCCGGTTGGCAAGACTTATCGCTATTATTACCTGCGACGGTCAAGGATTCCGGCGCTGTCACAGCTACCTGTATCTTTGGCTTTTTCCGATCCTGCCCACCGCGATCCAGACCAAATTTGGCGAACGGTAAGGCGGTCAGTAGGCACGATCAATTAGTGATTAACGGCCGGCTTACGCTGTAGATCCGACGGGATAAAACTGTCGGGTTCGTGATTTTCCATCAAGGCGGCGTAGTGGTCGACCTTGAAGTTGATGGTGGCGAGGTGTTGTTGGAGGTCCTGAATCTCTTGCAGGGTCCGTTCCTGTTGTTCCTTCATCATGTCGTAGCGTTCCGGCACGGTCTCGTCGCCGTCCTGCGCCAGCGTCAGGTAATGCTTGATGCGCGCGATCGACATGCCGGTCGCCCGTAAGCACACGATAATGTTTAGCCATTCCAGGTCGCTGTCTTCGAAGACCCGGTTGTTATTTTCATCGCGCTGGACAAAGGGCAACATACCGTGCTCGTGGTAGTAACGGATGCTATAGGTAGAAATCCCCATTTTCTCAGCGACTTCATGAATGGTGTATGACATTAAAAATTCCTCCTCGCGGAACTGACCTTCGACTAACTCGAAGCAATTGCTCATTATCATACGGGAAAGTGGCGGGAACCGCAAGCATTTAAGCTTTAGCATTTGTTGTGGGTCGCAATTAATCAAACGACAAGACGTCAGGTCACTGAATATCATACGAATTTAATGACGACAATTATATTAAATATTCGTATTTTTAGAAATAAATATAGACTTGGACGGCTTATTACCGTATGATTGAGATGAAATACGAATAAACTACATCTATGGGGAGGAAATGATTATGCACTGGATCGCCGATTTGTTAGCGGCCATCGGGGTAGTCTTAAACGGCATTCCACAGGGGATTATGGCGATGTCGCTCGGTTTTGCAATTTTTCCAACAATGTTTTCGTTTATTTTTGCGTCAGCGGTCAACGGGGCCTTTGGGGCCGTGGCACCGCTGTCGTTTCAGGCCGAATCGCTGGCCCTAACCGGTAAGTTAGGGCGCGACTTACGTGAACGGACGTCGATTATCCTAGGCGGTTCCATCGTGATGCTCCTGATTGGGGTCACGGGAACGCTGACGAAGATTGTCGACATTCTGGGAAATGGGATCATGGCGGGGATGATGGCCGGCGTGGGTATCATGCTGGCTAAGATTGCTCTTGGCATGGCCAAGAACGAACAGCTCACGGGATGGCTGTCAGTCGCCCTGGCCGCAGTCACTTACTTGGTGACAAAGGATCTGGTGTGGACCATCGTTGTTTCGGTGGTCGGGTCCAGTCTAGCCGCGGTTTTTGTCCAGCATTACCGTGCCGAATTGCCCGAACACGTGACGGCTCGGCGGTTTATCTTTACCAAACCGACCGTTAACGTCCGGGTCGTCCGGGGCGCGCTGAGTCTGGCCTGCTTGAACATTGGCGCCAACATCTCCTACGGGTTGATTACGGGTCAGATGACCGGGCAGAAACCCAATCCGGTTGATTTGAATTTACTGACGATCACCCAGTCGATTGCCGACATGGGAACCATCCTCCTGGGTGGGGCACCGGTCGAAGCCATCATTTCCGCGACGGCGAGTGCGCCGGAACCGGTCGTTGCGGGCGTCATGATGATGCTGATCATGGCGGCCATCTTGGCGATTGGCTGGCTGCCTAAGCTCGGCAAGTACGTGCCCAGCGCCTCAATTGCCGGCTTCCTGTTCATTTTAGGCGCGGTCGTGATCTTTCCGACCAACGCCGGGCTGGCCCTTCAAGGCCCCACGGCCACGATTGCGGCGATTACGTTGGTGATTACGGCGGTGGCCGATCCGTTTGCCGGACTGTTGGCGGGTGCCGTGCTTAAATTCTGTTTGCCACTCTTGGGACTGGGGGTCTAATCTATGGAAAAGTTTGAACTTAAAATCGGCCCGTTGACGCGGCACTTACCGATTCTACCAATCAATGACACGACCGCGATTGCCTCGTTTGTCTTGCTAGGCGATGCGGAACTGACGGATTACGCGGCGCAGGCATTGGCCAAACGAGTGCCGGCGACGTTTGATTACTTCGTGACGTTAGAGAGCAAGGGCATTCCCTTGGCCCAAGAACTCAGTCGGGTGACGAACCATCCACAATTCGTCGTGCTTCGTAAGAGCGTGAAGGACTACATGTTGGCGCCGTTAACGGTTCCCGTTACGGCCATTACCACTAGTGCACCGCAACAGCTGGTGCTCGACGGTGCTGATGCGGACCGCTTGGTTGCCAAACGCGTGGTCATCGTGGATGACGTCATCAGCAGTGGGGGATCGTTGACCGCGGCGAAGACGTTACTCGAAAAGGCCGGAGCCAAGGTGGTTGGCCAACTGGCGATCCTGGCGGAAGGCGAGGCCGCCAACCGAACCGATATTGAATACTTGGCGGAACTGCCGTTGTTTTCCCGGTAAACCAGTGTCTGCCCAAAATATGACCGACTTCCTAATCCGGAGGCGGTCTTTTTTGGGTTTGACCACTGATTGTGGTGGTAACCGGACACGTTGAGGCGGTGCGCCACGCTACTTTCAGAAATGAAAGCCACGACAGAGCAGGTCGCAGGCCCGGTGTGGCGGGGCGGACGTCTTAATTTTTCACAAGACCATTTACAGCTTCAATTAGTTTATTTTCTTAAATTAACATTCAAAAACCCAAGAAACTTAATTTTCATAAAATATTTTTAGCCGACTAATGTTGGGAAACTATCACGAGACTAATAACTATGAAAAACGATTTCTTAACGAGAAAACTATTTTGAAATCAGATAGTCCACACGGCACGTCCCCTTGAAATGTAATCGCTTCCTGATATACTTCAGGGTGATTAGTTTAATTTTTTAAATTTATGTTGAAGGAGATGCCTCATTATGGAAAATAGTCAGCCTAAACGCGCCATTCGACCAATTGGTCACATTGGCGTGGGCGAAAAGGTTGGATTCGGGCTTGGTGACTTCGCCTGTAATTTAATCTACGCCAGTCTATCCAGTTACCTGCTGTTCTTCTATACCAATGTCTTTGGTTTATCCGCTGCCGCCGCGTCATTACTGTTCTTGGTGGTTCGGTTTATCGATGCGTTCAGTGATCCCATCATTGGGTTCTTCGTGGATAAGTCGAATACCCGCTGGGGGAAGTACCGGCCATTCTTGCTGTACGGTGCGATTCCCTTTGCCATCTTAGCCGTTCTCTGTTTCACGGTGCCTAGTTTCGGTGGTGTCGGCAAATTAGCTTACGCCTACGTGACTTATATTCTGTTGTCCGTTTGCTACACGTTCGTCAATGTGCCTTATGGGAGCTTGACGTCCGCCATGACGAACGACCAACAGGAATCCGTTAGTTTGACGACGTACCGGACCTTCTTGGCCAACGTAGGTCAAGTTATCGTGGCCTTCTTCGTGCCATTCTTGGCCGATATTTTCACGAAGAGCATGGGCGCTGCCAAAGGTTGGCAGTTAACCATGGTCATCATGGGGGTCATGGGTGGCCTGTTACTCTGGGGTTGTTTCTTCTCCACGAACGAACGGGTGAAGGTGCCCGCTTCACATACCAAGATTAAAGTCAAAGATGTCTTCGAACAATTATTACATAATCGTCCCTTGGTCGTCTTATGTATCTTCTTCTTCGTTATTTACGGGGTTAAGTCCATCGTGAGTGCCACTGGGATTTACTACGTGACCTACTACGTTGGCCGGGCCGACTTGGTTAAGTGGTATTCCTTAGCCGGGACCTTACCAGCCTTGGCCTTTATTCCAGCCATTCCTTGGCTAGCCAATCACATGACCAAGTTCCAACTGATCATCGTGTCCGTGGCCGCCGATATCATCGGGATGGTGGGTCTGTTCTTTGCCCGTCCCGAATGGATTGTTTGGATCTTTATTTCCCGGGGAATTGCCTCTGTTGGTAACGGGATGATTTCTGCTTACATGTGGGCCCTGATTCCAGAAACGGTTGAATACGGGGAATACAAGACGAATAAACGAATGGGTGGTGTCATCTACGCCATCATTGGTTTCGTGTTCAAGTGTGGGAACGCCTTAGGTGGGATGATTCCTGGCTTGGTTCTGTCCGCAACGGGTTACGTGGCTACGGCCCAACACCAGACGGCCGGCGCCTTACACGGGATCGTTATCGCCACAACGATTGTCCCAATCATCATTTACTTCATCGCTATTTTCTCCATGAAGTTCTACAATTTGGATAAGGAAACGTACCGGAAGATTTCTGCCGAACTGAAGGAACGGAATGCCAAGGAATTAGCCGAAGAAGCTGCCGAAAACGAAAAATAGGAGTCGTTGTGCTATGAGAAATATTCAAAATCCAGTCCTGACCGGGTTCAATCCCGATCCCGTACTCTTTAGAGTCAAAGATAAATACTACATTGTGGTCTCGACCTTCGAATGGTTGCCTGGTATTCGGGTCTATTCGTCGACGAACTTGGTCAACTGGGCCTACGAGACGTCGGTACTCCAGCCGGATAATAACGTTAATCTTCAAGGAAATCCGACGGGCTGTTCCATCTGGGGACCGTTTGCCAGCTACCACAATGGGAAATATTACATTGTCTACACCAACGTCAACGCCACCAAGGTGCCCTACAAGGATGCCGACAACTATATTGTGACGGCGGACGACATTCATGGGCCGTGGAGCGAACCCGTGTACATCAACAGTTCGGGCTTTGATCCGTCGATCTTCTTTGACGACGATGGCCAGGCCTACTTCTTGAACGAGATCTGGGACTACCGCCTCTCCACGCATAACAAGTCGGCCGGGATTGTCGCTCAGAAGATTGACGCGGAGACACTGGAACTTCAGGGCAAGCCCAAGGTCATCTTCAAGGGAACGGCCGCTCGGAAGACCGAAGCGCCGCAGATTTATAAACACGATGGGTATTACTACCTCCTGTGTGCGGAAGGCGGCACGGAAGCCGGTCATCAGGAGACGGTGGCGCGGAGTCGCAACGTCTGGGGGCCTTACGAGGTCGATCCACAGAACCCAATGTTGACGTCCGCCAACGATCCGATTCTGCCGCTACAGTGTGCGGGGCATGCCAGCATCACGGAAACGCCGAACCACGAGTGGTACATGGCACACCTGTGTACCCGACCACTCAAGGGTGACGACCCGGTTCTCGGCCGGGAAACGGCCATTCAAAAGGTGGTTTGGACGGACGACGGCTGGTTGCGTTTGGCGAGTGGAGGCAATCACCCGAGCCTCGAGGCGCCGGCACCAGCGGGAGTCACGAGCACGCCTATTCAGAGTCATAGCTTTAGCGATGCCTTTACAGGCGATCGGCTGAATACCGAGTACTGGAATACCCTGCGGCAATTTCCGAATAAGACTTGGTTGACGCCCAGCAAGACGGGGTTGACCATTGCCGGGGGCCAATCGCCACAGTCGGCCTTTGATCAACATTTGATTGCGACCCGGCAGGTTGACTTTTACTGTCGCGCCGCGGTTCAGATGCAGTACACGCCGGAAAGCTATCTTCAGATGGCCGGGATGACGCTGTACCTTGACCTGGACAACTACGTCCTGTTGATGGTCACGGTGGATGAAAATGACAAGCCATGCGTGATTCTCCATCGCTCAATTGCCGGGGAGTTTGAGCAGATTGCGAAGATTCCGGTGAACGGCAAGGGAACCTACAACTTCAGCATTCAGATCAATGAATCGCAGGCCGAGTTTATCGTGAACGACGGTGATCAGCAGACCTCGCTGGGGGCGATGGATGTCAGCTTCCTGTCCGGCGGGTATACCGGGAACTTCATCGGGCTAGACGTGATCGATATGTACAAGCGAAACAGTACTCACGCGACCTTTACCGACTTCACCTATGATGTGACGCGGTAATTGGCGCGAAACAAGATGGTCTAATCTCAAGTTGGGGTTAGATCATTTTTTTGAGATATCGATTTGTTGTGAAAAGTAAACGAATAGCTTAGCACGACTGGTGGAGTGTGTTAAACTTTTGGTACACGCGTGAGTTTGTGAAATGAAAGAGGCAGGAGTGAACGTTGTGGCGGAATCAACGAGTCGGAGTAACTCACATGATTATAATTACCAGCGGATTGTGGCGTATATTTTCAACCACCGGGCGACATCGCGGTCGGCGATTGCCCGAGACCTGGGCCTAAACAAGGCAACCGTTTCGTTGTTGTGTAGTGAAATGCAGGATCAGGGTGTCGTGGCTGAGATTGGCTCTGGGTTGGCCTCGTCTAACGGGGGTCGCAAGCCGACGTTGATCGAGATTAACCGCCACTACGGATATACGTTGACGGTGGAACTGGATTCTCAGGTAATTCGGTGTCTGGCCTGTTATTTGGATGGGGAGACCGTGCAATTTCAGCAATGCCAGACGGCCGAGATCACGGATTTGGCTGAAACGCTGGACGAGCTGATTGGCCATTTTACCGCGATCACCGGGACTGCCAAGGGCCTGTTGGGAATCTGTTTCGCCATTCACGGGATTACCGACGGCCGGCGCGTTCAGGAGTCTTTTCTGGATCTGGGCGACCTGGATCTGAAGACGTATTTTGCCAAGTATCGGGTGCCGATTCTGCTGGAAAACGAGGCCAACCTCTCCGCCATCTATTCTCGCGATTTTGTGGAAGAATTGGGGTTAGAGAATACCGTCACGTTAAGTATTCACCAAGGGATTGCGGCCGGGTTTATTTTAGAAAATAAACTCTACCGGGGGTCCCAAGGACGAGTCGGCAATCTGGGCCACAACATTGTCATGCCGGCCTTTTCCATCAACAATCGTCGCAGTCAGGTTACGTATCAGGACGTTTATTCCGAGCACGCGGTGATTCACCAGATTAGTGATCTGTTGGGCAAGCACACGATGTCGTTAGATGAAATTTCTAAACTATATGCCGACCACAACGCCGAGGTCATTACAGTCCTGTCGCAGTTTGCCAACGGGATTGCCGGGATTCTTAACAATGTGGTGGGGATGCTCGATCCCGATGTCTTCTACTTGAATTCGCCGTTGCTACATCAAATTCCGAATACGATTCCGCAGGTCCGCAACTATTTCCAACGGCTGTCGGGCTACGATATTCCGGTTAAATTAATGCCCAACATCCAGTTGGCAACGCTGCTAGGCGGCGCGGCCCTGACCAGCCACACGGTTCTGGGGCTGACGGGGATGAAGCTACATTTCTGGGATTATACGAACAATTGACGGCGGTAAGGTGGATTTTCAAAACAAATACCGAAGCTAAAAGTTGAAGTACCAGCCTGAAAAAACGGCTGGTGCTTTTTTTATTTAAGGACATTTTTTGTATAGTGGACAATCTTTAAATCGATTAGCCGCAATATTACCCTAATCTTGTTTACTTTAAATTCAAAAACAGCTTGTTTAATTAACCTGGTTGAATTATATTTAAACTAGTTAATTAAAATGGTAATTGTTTCGGAAAGTAGGGGAAGTCTATGAGGTGTAAAGCGTTACTGCTGGGCTTAGTTAGTCTAGGGCTATGTTTAGCCGGTGGCCAGGTGTCGGCGCAAGCGGCGAGTCAGGCGGTGAAGCTCCCCACAAGCCTGAAGGGTGTTTGGTACGGTTACGCTGGAAAGATACGAGTCAAGGGGCAACGTTCGTATCAGATTGCGCGCATCACCTTTAAAGGTGACCGCATCACGATGACCGAGTATGTGACACCGAAGAAGTCGCTAAAGGCGTTGAAGTGGCAGGATAGTTATGTGATGGCGGTGCACTATGTCAAGAAGGCTAAGGGCGTCTATCAGGTTAAGGCGCGGGTTTTAAACGGTGGCACGCTCATGACGATTAGTCGGCGACCGGTCAAAGTGAAGGCGTTGGGGCAGAAACGATCCGCCTTAAAGATGACGGACAGTGGCAGCAGTACATATGCTTTTCGCCGGCCACTGCTTAGCCACGTTTGGAATGAGGGCTGGCTGTAACTGAAGATTTTGGGAGGACGATAGAGATGAACATGACGTATAAACACTTGATATTAGGGATTGCCAGTCTAGGCTTGGTCCTTGTCGGCGGGGCCACGACCTCCGCGCAGGCGGCCAGTAAGACGGCTAAGTTACCCAGTAGCCTGAAGGGCACTTGGTACGGTTATTTGGGAAAAGACGATGACCAAGGCAATTATTATATGATTGCTAAGTTTACGGTGGCCGATAAGAAAATCACGGCCCGCGATTACATCAGTGCCAAGAAGCAGTTGACCCCCAAGACGTGGTACGGGACCGTGGCGATTCCCACGACGTATACCAAGAAGGCCAAGGGGGTCTACCGGGCCCATTCCCGAATTTCAGTTGATCAGTCAACGTTGTGGACGCTGAGCCGTAAGACGGTCACGGTTAAGATGCTGCATCAGAAACGATCAGCACTGAAGATTCACATCGAAGGGGAGAACTATTACGCCTTCCGCCAGCCCCTCCGCAGCCACCCGTGGGATTATTAAATACGGCAAAATGGCACAAAACAGGCCCCAACCGCGCGCACTTCAAACGCTGGTTGGGGCCTGTTTCTTCTATATAATATGATTTATCTAAACTTCAGGGACTAGAATCGTTTGGTTATTTGGCAATGTAAGTGGTCTTAAAGTCGTAAGGCACGCCGGCACCGTTGTAAACGACGCTCTTAACGTTGCTCCGTAACAGTTGAGACTTGGCGGATTGATACAGTGGAATCGTCCCTTGGTCGTTGATTAAGACTTTTTCGGCCTTGACCAGCTTGGCCCAACGCTTGGTTGGTTCGTTCCCATCTTGGTTTTCGGCTTCATCGAGGAGCTTATCGAATTGCTTGCTCTTCCAGCCCGTCGTGTTGTAGCTAGAATCGGCTTCAAAGACGTCTAGGAAGTTGATTGGGTCAGCGAAGACGGATTGCCAACCGGATAGCGTCAACTCATAGTTTCCGTTGTTTTGTTGGGTGATCAACTGGACGTAAGGCACGGTCTTGATGGTGACCTTAACGTTAGGCAACTTCTCCAGAGAGCTTTGCAGGAATTCGGCCGTCTGCTTGTTGGTGTCGGTATCGGAGACGGACAAGGTGACGTTGAGTTGCTTGTCGCCGGTCTGTTTCAGGCCTTTGGCCAGCAGGCTCTTGGCTTGTTTGAGGTTGTAGGAAACACCGGACTTGACGTAGGCCTCTTGGTTGAAGGCTTCCCCGGTCTTGGGATTGTTGCCCATGCCGCCGGGCACAAACCCCTTGGAGGCCACGGACCCGTCTTGCAAAACGTCGTTGACCAGTTGATTGCGGTCGATCGCTAGGGAGAGGGCCTTGCGGACGTTGACGTTCTTGAAGGCACTCACCTTATTCTGGTTCAAATCGAGCCGTTGTGACCCGGTTGGCAGGCGTTTAACGAAGTCCTTACTGTTCTTATTATTCTTGATTTGTTGACCGCTGAGGAGTGTTTCGTCGGTCTTCTTGGCGTTGTACAGGTTGTAGCTGGTCGTCGTCGATTCGGTGACCTGTTCGTTAATCTTGGTCAGGTGAACGGCTTTCTTATCCCAGTAAGTCTTGTTCTTGGCCAACGTCCAGGATTTGCCAGTCCCGTTCCACTTGGTCAAACGGAACGGCCCGTTGTAGACGGTCGTGGCGGAACTGGTCCCGTACTTCTTGCCGTATTGGTCAACGGCCTTTTGGTTCAGCGGGTAGAAGAGCGGCCAGGCCAGCAACTTCTTGAAGTAGGAAACGGGTTTGGTCAGTTGCACGGTCAGCTTGTAGTTGCCATCGGCCTTAATCCCCAAGGCACTGAGCGGTTGCTTACCCTTGTTGACGGCCTCGGCGTTCTTGACCTGATAGAGGTAGAAGGCGTCTTGTGAAGCGGTCTTGGGGTTCAACGTGCGTTGCCAGGAGTAAACGAAATCCTTGGCCGTGACGGGCTGGCCGTTCGACCACTTGGCGTTCTTACGGAGGTTGAACGTGTAGGTCTTGCCGCCGTTGGTCACCTTGGTGCTGGTGGCCAGTGCGTTGGCCGGCGTCCCCTTACTGTTTAACCGGTACAGGCCTTCCTGCGTGTTCTGTAAGACGGTAAAGCTTAACGTGTCGGTGGCTTGTGCGAGGTCGGAAGAGGCCAGTTCGGAAGATTCGGTCCAGTTCAATTCCTGTTTGGCGGCGTACTTGCTGCTAGAATTACTGCTGCTGGCCTGACTCCCACACCCCGCTAACGTCAAGAGGCTGAGTGCTGCAACGGTCAAAATCGTTCCTTTTTTCTTCATCCCAAAACATCTCCTCAAATAAAAATCGTCCTTATGTTATTTCTACATAAGGACGATTTCACTCGCGGTACCACCTTGTTTTGTGTTGGACTCACGCCCAACACCTCCGTAACTTCTGTTGCCAAAAGTCGGAAGCGGTAACGGGCTTCAAATCGAATGGTCAGCTTCCACCAACCATTAGCAACCAGGCTCATCTTCATCGTTCCGTTGTAAGCCACCTTTTCAGCTACCGGTGGTCTCTAGACTTAGCGGGAATAACTACTCTTCCTGGCGATGCGTTCATGTGTTTTTAACTTGGTTCTCATACTAGTCGTCGGGGAGGGGGATGTCAAGGGAGAAATTCCGGGTGGTCACTTTGCCGGTAAACCGGTAATTCTGGCGATATATGGTAGAAAAGTGGGAATAACGGGCGTGAATATTAATTTATTTATAATCGGATTGCCATGATTTTTACTGTTCACGAGGGGCAACAAAAAAAACATCTCAATTCCACGTTTCGGGAATTGAGATGTCGTCATTGTGCACGCGGAGTTAATTTAAAACGGTTTAACTCGCCGCGTACGGTACCGGTTTACTATAATAATAACCCTGAGTCATTTTAACCTTGTATTCCTGAGCCAACGCAACATCACCCTTGTCTTCGATCCCTTCGAGGGTGAAGCCGAGTTGGTAAGTGTCAGCAATTTTACGCCAAAAGTTAAGGCTGTGCATCATTTCGGATTGACGATGTTGAAACCGGAAGTTTTGCATGGCAAACTTGATACTATCCATGAAGGGCAGAACATCTTGAACGGCTTGGGACCACGGATTGTCCGTGCCCACGTCGTCTAGACTGAGCTTGATGTCAAATGCCCGGTAGAGGGCCACGTAGCGGTGGAGTTCCTCTAGGGATGGGGCTTCGGTTAATTCGACGATCAGGTTCAGATTTTTCACGGCTTTTTTTAAATGAATGAGATGGCCAATTGTGCGGCGATCCGTGAATTGTTCACGATTTAAATTCAATGAAATTTCGGGATTATCTCGGTGATCCTTCAAAATGTTCGTGATCTCTTGATAGGATAATAATACCTGCTGGTCCATTGGCAGCGCAGTAAAATCAGTGGGTGTTACCCAGTAGTCATGGCAAGATGACCGTAATAACAGTTCGTAGCCAGCCAACTTTTGCGTTTCCGCATTGATTTGCGGTTGGACGAAGAATCGATACATTTTAAAAGAAAATCCCCTTTCCTTACTTGCGAGCGCGTTAAACAATACTGTTCATTATACCGCATCACTTAACTCATTTATAGTCATAATGATGTAGGACAGTGTCAATTTAACACTCCAAATTTTCGGTGTCGTCCGCTAACTGATTATGATAACGCTTTAATCGTCTAAATTCAACTCATATGCACGGCGGGCGTTGTCGCCAGGTTCCGCCACGTGGACGATGCCGCGGAATTGATAGCCGAGGCTGAGCGCGATGGCCTGCATGCGTTGATTCAGTCGATGCGTGTCAATTCGAAAGTTCCGGACACCGGCTTGGTAGGCGGTACTGATCAGGTTGGAGAAGAAGTAGTGACTGAGGTGTTGCCCAGCGAATTCCTTGCGCAGCGCAATGCGGTGAATAGTGGCATAGGGATCCTGATTGTTTTGCCAGCCGTCGCCCGTAATTTCATGATAGTTGGGGTCGTCACCCACAACTTGTGCCGCGGTGCCCGCCACTTGACCATCGACCATCAGTACCCAACTCTGCTGGGCCATAATGTCGCGACGAATCGCGGCTTCATCGGGATAGCCATCCTGCCACTGCGGACTGCCATCGGCCTTTAACAGGGCCTTGGCCTCCGCGATAATGGTCATGATTGCCGGAACATCGGTTTTAGTGGCGTGGCGCAAATAAACTAAACTCATAAATTGTCCTCCAATTAAGTCTAAATTTAAGTTCTAGAATACCACTTTAGTAGGCTGGATTGGAGATTCTTTTTAATACCGCCAAATCGGCAATTGCGGGCCCATTAAGTTAGACGAAAAACCAGCAACCACGGGACTTTACGTGAGTTTTTTGGTAAAGTTTGAACTAACGAATCAGCTCTCATCTTGGGCATTAGCGTCGCGCAAGAAACAAGCGTTAACGTCCAAGGTGATCAGGCTAAAAGGAGTGTACTGATATGGCAAAAATTACGGCGTACGGTGTCCGTGAACTGGAGGAACCGGTCTTCAACCAGCTAAACGCGGCGGGGTTTACGTTGAAATTTGTTCGCGAGTTATTGACGCATGAGAACGTGACGGCGGCTGCCGGAGCCGATGCCGTCCTGGTCCGCGGCAACTGCGTGGTTGACCGGCAGAATTTACAACAGTTTGCGGATTGGGGGATTAAGGCCGTCTTCACGCGATCAGTGGGAATCAATCACCTCGATCGGCAGGCCGCCGCCGACTTGGGGATTACGCTGGCTCACGTCCCCGGTTATTCACCATATGCTGTGGCCGAATTGGCCCTGACCCTGGGCATGACGCTCTTTCGGCACGTTAATCTGGCCAGCGATCAGACCCGGCAGGCTGATTTTACGATTGGCAACCAGCTCTTCAGTCGCGAGATCCATACGGCAACGGTAGGAATCGTGGGCGTTGGCCGCATTGGACTGGCGGAAGCCCAACTTTATCAGGGCTTAGGCGCGCACGTGCTGGGTTACGATCATCGGCCGTCTGCCAAGGCGCAGGCGCAAGTTGATTTGGTCGACCTCCCGGATTTATTGGCCCAGAGCGACATTGTCTCGCTGCACGTGCCGTACATTCCGGGTGAAAATGATGACCTAATCAACGCCGATTTCATTGCGCAAATGAAGGCCAACGCGGTCCTGATTAACACGGCTCGCGGGGAACTGGCCAACGTGGACGCTATTTTGGCAGCCTTGAACACCGGTCAACTCTGTGGCTACGGGACTGATGTGTTTCGCGGTGAAACGGCGATTCTGGGTCAAACGTTCGCACGTCCCGAGGAGATTCCCAATGCGGAAGTCCGCCAGCTGGTGGCGGCGTATCCGCGCGTCCTGATCACGCCGCACGTGGGTTCCTATACGGAATCGGCGCTGGCAGATATGATCCGAATCAGCTTCGAGAACTTTCAGGACTTTTTCGCTACCGGTCACACGGCCAATGAAATTCACGCTTAATGCTGGTTTGACGTGTTCTAAACCTTGAAATTAATAAAGAAAATTCGTGAACACGAACAGTACCTATCTGACAAGGCTTATCGTTTTTTATTGGTCATCAACGACCACCTGCGTCTGCCAGAGATTCCAGTGCTGTGGGGACCGCCTGCGGCCTGGGAAGCGGTCCTCCGGCTCGGTTTGAAGCCTGACAAAGCCCGTCAGTCTCCAAACACGTCCCGCGATGTAAGCTGCTACTCAGCTAACATCGCTGTCACGGCTACCTCTATCTCTGGCTGCCTCCGGTTACAGAAGTTGAAAACCACTAAATGTGCCATCACATCGCTGGGCTGGCAACGTTCGACCACAATAATTGCTCACATTTCATCTAGCCGTGAGTGAGTCAAATTTGGTCTCAGCCGTGGGAGTTTTCAAGTGGTTTTGCTTGGAAACTGGCGACTTTGAGACGCGATCTTTCGGCTCAAAGCGAGGAAAAAGACAGGGCTTGGGCTTTTTCCGGTCCTGCCCACAGCGTTCCAGACCAAATTTGGCGAACGGTAAGGCGGCCAGGACGCGTCTAACGTATGATAATTAGTTGCTAATCTTGTCACACCAGGGATTCTAGCTATATTTTGCTTTTCGACCTTCAAAATAAACCCAAAACCTACGGGCCATCCTGATTCAGTCAAGGATGGCCCGTAGGTTTTGGGTTCGCTTAATCTAAGTTCAATTCGAAGGCCAACCGCGATGTATCACGCGTTTGCTCATCGACATAGATGGTTCCGCGGTGCTTATAGCCAAAACTCCGGGCAATCGCCTGCATCTGCTGGTTCTTGACGTGGGTATCCATGCGGAAGTTCCGCACACCCTCGTGGTAGGCCTGGCTGATGAGGTTCGAGAAGAAGTAGTGACTCAGGTGTTGGCCCCCGAAGCCGGCGCCAATCGCGATCCGGTGAATGGTGGCATAAGGATCCTGATTGTTCTGCCACTGACCGTCTTCGATATGCAGATAGTTGGGATCATCGCCAATCACCATCGTGGCCGTTCCAGCAACCTGGCCATCCACCACCAGCAACCAGCACTGCTGGCCGTCGACGTCGCGTTTCAGGGCTGCGGCATCCGGATAGCCATCTTGCCATTGGGGACTTCCCGCGGCCTTTAACTGGGCCTTGGCGTGATTAATGATGGCCATAATGGTCGGTAAGTCCCGCAACGTGGCCCGTTTGATGAAAATTAAACTCATCGTGATGCCTCCTCAAAAGAGATTTCTAGAATCTAGAATACCACTTGTCCGGGCTGACTAGAAAGAATTCATAAAGCTGGAGTAGTTACTTTGAATAAAGTTCATCACGGATCCCCCAACGATACTGCCGGCAATGTACGTGAAGATGAGAAAGGCAATTGCCAAAGCGGCTTCGGCCAATAGGAGGGTATAGAATTTATCCAAACGGGGGTGGTCGACGTCATTGATAATGACGAAGATGTAGCCCAGATTCAAGATGACACTGGTCGGAATCATGAAGAGAATCATCAGGCTGTAGCTGGAGAAGTTGGCGCCGGTCGTGATGAGACTGAGAAGAAAGGTAATCAGGGTGAAGACTAAAACCAAGTTGGTGATGCCGGCAAACCGATTGGTGAATTCCCAGAAGTTCAGGGGCGCTTGGTCGTCGATTAAGCGGCGAAAACCATAGCTTAGGCTGACATAGATGGCGGCACCCAGGAGAATGAGGAAGAAGAGAATCAATCCCGCTTTGAAGAGGACACCGTTAATATTAATCATGTTGGCAACCGCCTGACTGACATCGCTGCTGTAGAGCGACATGAGCCGTTTGCCCAGGGAGACCAGCATTAAAACGGTTAAGAGGTCTTCCAATGCTAGTGCAGCCACCCCAAACGCATGATTGGCGTCGGGAATAACTTGGCTGGGATGCCGAATGGTGGCCAGCCACCAACTGAAGAAGTTTCCTGAGAAGCGTTTGACTTCAGCAAAAGAGTGGTCTGATGGCGCACCCTTCTCGTTAGCTTGGGACTGATCGGCTTGTTCCCGCGTCGGTTGTGGTTGTTCATCGGGGGTTGGCGCCTGCTCGAGAGCGTAGCCACATTTGGGGCAGAACTTCGCATCGTTTTTGATTGGCGTCCCGCAGTGGGGGCAGAATTTTGTTGTATTATCCATCAATAGTCTCCTTAATCGTCCGAATCTTCGTGGTAGTCATTAATTTTTTGACTGGCCGATATCTTGCTGATTTCGTAGCTTTGTGAGGCGTTGTCGTCGTTAGCTGGTTTCAAAGTGGCCGTGTACTGGTAGGTTTGGATATGATCGTAATCATCCAGCGTGAAGTCATATTTGACGGTGTAGGTCACCAGACTGGTGCCATTAGGGCCGGGCTTGACGCTCTTGATGTCCGTGCTCATTTCGATATAGTTCAGATCGTCATCCTTGTAGTAGCCCTCGGCTATCTGCTTTAACTGCGCGTATTCGGCGTTGTTACTCCCGTTGGCGAAGAAATCAGCCATCGCGTCACTGTCGTCATCGGTAGCATCATCGATATCCCCCTGATCGGAGAGGTTTTCAACCGCCGTGAACAGGTTGTCGAAGAAGTCATCGGCATCGCTTTCGTTGATCATATCGCTATAATTCAGATCAACGTCGGTTTGGTCATCGCTCTTTTGGATGTGAATGGCTGGCGTCGTGGCCTTACCAGCGCTGGACGAATACTGGGCGTAGGCCGACATGTCTGACGACCACGGTTCGTTGTTTAGGCTGTACATCCCGCTGTCGTCGGCATTCCCAATCTTCTTGCCGTTCAGGTAAATGGCGGAAGCGGGGACGGTGTTAAATGTGACGGAAACGGTGGTTAATTCCAAGTCATAGGTCTTGTTGCTCGTGATGTGGTAGTCGCCGCTGTTGGTCAGCTGATGACTACCAATCTTGCCACTGGATTGCAAATGGTATTCGCCAGGCACGAGGGCACCGAGTTTCTTCGTGTAATCGTCACTCGTGGCCGTCGCAATTTTCCGGTTGTCGAGTTTGACGACGTTACCCGTGTGGTTGGTCGTGATGGTGGGGTAGACAGGGCTCACGCTAATCTGATACTTGGGGAAGAACAGCAGGTGGTGCCCGGTCTGCTTGTAGGTGAAGTTGCCATCGTTACTGGAGCCGCTCGCCTGCAATTCGCTCTTGAGTGCCGCGAGCGCCTTGGCGTGTTCGCTGTAGTAACGGTTTACTGGGAGGAGTTTCGTTTTACTCAACTTCAAGTCGGAACTCCCACTGGTAAAGGTCGTCGTCAGCTGCTTACCGGACTTGATGCTGGCAATCTCGCGGTCTAACGTTGCCGTCCGGGAGTAGTGTTGATTGCCCCAAACGAAGAACAGGACGAGAAGCACGACAACGCCACCGATGCTCCACCACTGAATCTTTTTGGCCTTCGTCATCGGTTTTCGGGGTTGGCGCGTGGGCCGAGTCGGCGTGGCGGTTTGTCGCGTCGGTTGCTCCTGAGAGTTGGTCGTGTCGTGGCCGGCCGTCGTCGTTTCCGCCTGCAAGTTGTAGCCACAATTTTGACAGAAGATGTCGTCCGGTGAAATGGGATGCCCGCAGTTGGGGCAGAAGTGATTTTGACCGCCGCCGGGTTGGTTATCGGCCGGTGCGGTAAATGGTGTGAGATGCATGAATTTTACCTCCAAAGTTTAGGATTAATTAGCTGGGATGAGGGCTTCACCGTACAGGCAAAGCTGGCTAGGATTCGTGGGCTGGGGTTGAATGGTGATACGCGCTGCCCCGGCGTAATGCTTCGCCAGTAGTAGGGCGTAGAGATGCTGCATCAGATCCTCCCAAGCGGCCTTGGCCCCGGCTTGAGGCGCAACGGCACTTTCGGCGAAGATGAGGCCAGCGCTACGATAGCCTGCGGGCAAGTCGGTGGCTGCGGTAATGATGAAGTTCTTCGTCTGCGCGACCTCATCGGGTGTCAGTTCCAGGTCGAACAAGGGAAATGATTGATCGGCGGCATGCGGAATCAAGGCGTATTCATCCGCGCTGGAAAGGGTGGTGCCGCACTTCAGACAAAAGTTGGCGTCCGCGGCGTTTTGGTTGCCGCAATGAGAGCAGATGCGATAGTAAGTTTGTTTCATGGAATGGGTCGTCCTTTCGATTAATCGTCGGTTTCAAATTTATTGGTATCGGGGTTATATTCGCTCACGATGTCATGGACCTGGTCGTAACGGAAGGTGCCTTCGTGCTGACCGGAAGATTTATCGTACGCTTTAACCTCGAGCATGTCGTTTGCGGGAACCGTGACGGTGTAGGTGTTGTCATCCACGTCGAAATGGTAGGCGTCACTGGCCGCGTCGATGGCCTCTTGATCACTGTCCGACAAGTCGGTGGCCGCCTTTCCCGTTTGGTCCGCCGCATCGTTGGCGTTGGGCTGATCATCGCTCGTGGTAGCGGCATCGGCGGTCGTGGTGTCATGTCCCGTGTCCGTACCGGTGGCGAGAAGGCTGATTGGCCTGTGAACGTCATTATTTTTCATCAGGTTGACGTGGGCGGTGGCCTGCGAGCGACTCCCGGAGAGTTTGAAGGTGTAGTGACCAGGAAATAGCGGTCCGGCCGTGTACGTGAAATGGTTGTTTTTAGCCGTCACGAGTGGCGAACCGTTCGCCTCCAGGGTGGCATTGGCCACGTTGGTTGTCAGGACGGGATGCATGGTGCGCACGCGTAATTTATAAATGGGGAAAATCAACAGCGTGTGGCCAGCCGTTTCTAACTTAAAGGTCTGATCGCGAGTCTCGCCGTTATTCAGCAGTTCTTGCTGGAAGGTCTTGGTGTAACGCTTGTGTTGGCGCGCGTAGGTCAACAGTGGCTGGATGGTATCTGCCGTTATCTTTAGATTAGGATTATCGCTGACCATCACTTGGGCGAGATCGTTGCTCTGATTGGTCGCAATCATATCGGCCATATTGGCCACTTGTTGTTCCTTACCCGCTTGCTTGTTGTAAAAGGAATACCCCAACGCCGCGACGGCCACCACGGCCACGGTCAAGATGCTCCAGACCGTGCGATTTAGCCATTTCGTCTGTTTAGCGGGCTTAGCGGGTTGGCTCTTGCGATGTAATCGGTGGGGTTGGACGGCCTGCCGTAGGTCAAAGCCACAATTTTCACAAAAGGTACTCCCGGTCGCAACGGGATGGTGACAATTGGGACACGTCTTCATGACGTTCTCACTCCTCACTAGGCAGTCTGAATGCGCACGTTAAAAGACTTCAACCACGGGTCGCGTGGCCCGAATGAGCTGAAGTCGATCGAAACGTTTAGGGTGAATTATGTATATGCTAATGGTTACAACGCGTTTTTAGTTGTGCCCATACATACTGTCGTGATATTAATTTTTTGTTATGTTTTTATTATACGCCAATATTAAGTTCACTGAAATAAAATATAATGAATTAATTGACATGAATAACAGAAGGCTCATGAAATGAATAATGCCTTGTTATAGGATTAATCGATTGCTTGCTTGTGATTAATCGGATGTTGTCGTTACTCAAGCATCAGGGTGACATATGTAAAAACAGGCTCCCCAGAAGTGAATTTTGGGGGAGCCTGTTATGACAAAATGGTCATCAACCTTATTTTTTTAAATACTGCGCTAACCACTCGACGTAGTGGGTCTCCCGCTCAATGGCGTGGTCCAGAATCAAGTAGTGACCATAGGCCTGATCTATCGTGGCCCGATCGGCAAAGACAGTTTCTCGGCGTTGCTGGAGGTGTTGAAGCTGGGCTTGATGGAGCTGGTATTGTTCGCGCAACATCGGTTGAATCCGCGGGTCGTCCGCTTTCTTAATAAAGTACAATTTGAGAATAAATTCGTCCTTATTCGGCGTCAATTCCGGTGACGGCTGACTGACCCAGGCCACCAGTTTTTCCCGGCCCGTTGGCGTCAATGTGTATTGTTTCTTAGCCAACTTCTCGCCGGCAACGGTATCCTCGTGCGTAATCTCGCCGGCCGCCTCTAGTCGCTTGAGCATGGGGTAGATCTGACTATGCTGGGCCTGCCAGAATTCACCGATTTCATTTTCAAAGGCCTTGGCCAGATCGTAACCGGTCTGCGGCTGTTGATTCAGTAATCCCAAGATAATATATTGCAGTCGATTTCGCTGTCCGATGGTGATCTTCCCCTTTATGCTTGTCATTTACTACCTTCATTGAACCAGTTTCCACACTAAAGTTCAATCAAAATTTGTTGACAAGGCACACGATTCTGAGTAGACTAATCACGTTAATTAAAACATGTAATTAATTACATGTTTGCTCAGCAGAATAGAAGGAGTATGACGACAATGACAAAAACATTTAGGACTCTCGATGATTTCTTAGGCACCCACTTCATCTACACTTACGATAACGGTTGGGAATACGAATGGTACGCGAAGAACGACCACACCGTTGATTACCGTATTCATGGCGGCATGGTCGCTGGCCGTTGGGTGACCGACCAAGAAGCCAATATCGTGATGTTGGTGCCTGGCATCTACAAGGTGGCTTGGACCGAACCAACCGGAACCGATGTGGCCTTGGACTTTGTCCCCAATGAGGGTAAACTAAATGGCACGATTTTCTTCCCCAAGTGGGTGCAGGACCATCCCGAAATTACGGTAACTTATCAAAACGAACACATTGACGTGATGGAAGCGGCGCGGGAAAAGTACGCCACTTACCCGAAGCTCGTGGTGCCCGAATTCGCCAAGATTACCTACATGGGCGATGCGGGCCAAAATAACGAAGACGTCATCAGCGAAGCACCATACGCCGGTCTGCCGGATGATATTCGCGCGGGGAAGTACTTTGATGCCGCCTACCACCGTGTGAACAAGTAAAGCACCGTTATGGCTGTCCCTCCGTCGATGGCCAGTTTTGTTACCGCCAACCGGTTAATTTGTGGCATACTAGACTTAAACTTTAAAGAAAGTAGGTCCTGTGCTCATGGCAAATTATATTCAAGAGATCCGTGGTCTGGTGGGACACCGGCCGCTCATTCTCAACGCGGCGGGTGCGATTCTGGTCAATGATCAGCAGGAGGTTTTGCTTAATCTGCGGACGGATACCCACAACTGGAGCCTGCCCGGGGGTTACCTGGAATATGGCGAAACCTTCGATCAGGCCTGCGTTCGCGAGTACAAAGAGGATGCCGGCTTAGATGTTGAAATCGTCAAGCCGCTGGGGCTCTTCGATCAAGGCTTTACCACGTATCCCAATGGCGATAAAACCCAAGTGATTTCCCGCCTCTATTTGGTTAAACCCATCGGCGGGCATACGCTTCAGGATGCCACCGATGAGACGCTGGACCTGCAGTACTTCCCCTTTGATCAGTTGCCACCACTGTTGAATCAACAAACGGCAGATATGTTGGCGGCTGGTCAGGCTTATTTTGCCCAGCAACACTAACGGCTGGCTAGGGACAACGCTTCAGACTAGGTTTGCCAGCATCGTTGTTTACATTGAAAGATGATGAATTCAACCGAAAAAATCCCCGCCACACGCGTTTGTTTTCGCGGTGTGACGGGGATTTTAGTCGATATCTGGGGTTTGAAAGTTAACACATGGCTAGCGGTTCTGGCGTGGTAGGACTAACAACTATAATCGCGTGTTGACCGCCTTACCGTTCGCCAAATTTGGTCTGGAACGCGGTGGGTAGGACGGGAAAAGCCCAAGCCCTGTCTTTTCCCTCGTTTTGAGCCGTCAGCCCGCGTCTCAAAGTCGCCATTTCCCAAGAAAGATCACTTGGAAAATCCCACGGCTGAGACCGAATTTGACTCACTCACGGCTACTTGAAACGTGGACAACTATTGGGGATAAGCATTGCCAGTCCAACGACGCGACGCCAAGTTTAGCGATTTTCAACCACCATAACCGGAGACAGCCAGAGATGTAGGTAGCCGTGACAGCGATGTTAGCTGAGCAGCAGCTTACAGCGCGGGACGTGTTTGGAGACTGACGATTTTGGTCAGGCTTCAAACCGAGCCGGAGGACCGTTTCTCAGGCCGCAGGCGGTCCCCACAGCGCCGGAATCTCTGGCTGACGTAGGTGGCAGTCGTGATTGATTTAATAGCGGTAAACCTTCGTTTCGTAAGGCCGCAATGTAGTGCCTTGGTCATCGGCGTAGTTACCGATGAGCTGTTCGGTCGCCGTGGCTTGTTGGTAATCACGGGTCAAGGTCTGGTCGGTAAAGTTACTGATGACTAATAGCGTCTGCCCTTGATAGTGGCGACGGTAAGCGAAGACCTGATCGTCGTCCGGGTCGAGTTCCTCGTAGGAGCCGTGAACGATGAGATCGCTGTTGTGGCGCAGGGCAATTAACCGTTGATAGTAGCTGAAGACGGAGTCGGGTTGACCGATTTCGGCTTCGGCATTAATCGTAGTGTAGTTCGGATTCAAAGCGAACCATGGTTTGGCCTGCGAGAACCCAGCGTTAGTGGAACTGTCCCACTGCATGGGTGTCCGCGCATTGTCCCGAGAAATATGGGACAGGTACTTCAGCATGGTTGGCCCGGAGACAATCTTTTCTTGTTCCACGAGTTGATGGTAGGCGTTGAGACTTTCCAAGTCCTCGTATTGATCGAGCGTGGTGTAGTGGACGTTGGTCTCGCCGAGTTCCTCGCCTTCATAAACGTACGGGGTACCTTGCATCATGTGTAGCGTCGTGGCCAGCATCTTGGCGGATAGTTCGCGGTATTCTGGTGAGTCGTTACCGAAGCGAGAAACCACTCGGGGTTGGTCATGATTGTTCCAGTACAGACTGTTCCAACCACGGCCATCCAAGGCTTTTTGCCAGCGAGAGAGCGAGGCCTTGAGGTCCGTTAAGTTGACGGGCACATCGTTCCATTTACCCAAACGCTTGTCTGGGTTGGGCGTCAAGGAGACGTGTTGGAACTGGAAGACCATGTTGAGCTCATGGGCATCGAAGCCGGTGTAGTTCAGCGCATCTTCCGGCGTGGAACTTGGCATTTCACCCACGGTCATCACGTCGTAGTGGGAGAGTACTTGTTCATTCATTTCTTTGAGGTAATCATTGAGCTTGGGCCCATCAGCCACTAGCGGTTCAACGTCCCCATAGAGGGCGCCCGGGGCTTTTGGACCGTCCGGCAGGCCAGCTGGCTTAGAGATCAGGTTGATGACGTCCATTCGGAAGCCGTCGACGCCCTTATCCAGCCAGAACTTCATGAGGTCATAAACCTCCTGACGAACGGTCGGATTTTCCCAGTTCAGATCGGGCTGACCGGGCGCAAAGAGGTGCAAGTAGTACTGTTGCCGCTTGGGTTCGAAAGTCCAGGCCGAGCCGCTAAAGTAGGAACCCCAGTTGTTGGGCTCGTGGCCGTCAACGGGATCGCGCCAAATGTAGTAGTCAGCATACGGGTTATCCCGAGACTGACGGCTTTGCTGGAACCAGTCGTGTTGATCGGACGTGTGGTTAACGACCAAGTCCATCAAGAGCTTGAGTCCCTGTTGGTGGGCGCTATTCAGCATGTGATCGAATTCGGCCATGGTTCCATAAACGGGTTGAATATTTCGGTAATCGCTGATGTCATAGCCGTTATCTTTATCCGGTGACTTGTAGATTGGGTTGAGCCAGATCACGTCGGCGCCCAACTTCTTAATGTAAGGCAGCCGCTGTGTCAGGCCGGGTAAATCCCCGACGCCATCGTTGTTGCTATCTTGAAAACTACGAGGATAAACCTGATAAACGACTGCTTTTTTCCACCATTGTGTTGACATAAAGATAACCTCCTGAGGATATTGTTGGCCTTAAAATCGACCGGTTGGTGTTGCGGACTACGGTAACCGATTGGAAAGTCATCGGTGACGCGGACAGTTTCAGCACGATTTGCTGAGTGGCAACCGATCGATTTAGTAACCGCTTTCAAAATGAATCTTAACACTTTACACAAACGTTCGCAATACCTTTATAGCGCTAAAGCAAACGTTTGTGTAAATTGTGCAAAAATTGATTTTGTTATTTCAGAGGGTTAACGGTAAAATGAACGTAAACAGGTAATTGGTGAAAGTGAGGTCAGCCAGATGGCGGCAACCATTAAGGACATTGCAAAGTTAGCGGGGGTTTCACCCGGAACCGTTTCGCGGGTACTGGCCAATAAGACGGCATTCTTCAGCCAACAGACTGGCGAGAAGGTGCAGGCGGCCGCGGCCAAATTAGGGTATCAGAAGAACACGGCGGCGGCCGAATTGGTCACCCGGCAAAGCAACGTCATCGCGGCGATTGTCAATTCAACGAAGACCAACTTTGCCAGTCCAATTATTGAAGGTATTCAGGCGGAAGCACACCGGCGTGACCTAGACGTGATTATTTTATATGCCGGGGATGGCGACCCCGAACAACAGCGGCGAGCGTTGACGACGGTGATTGAGCGGCCGGTTCGGTCGATTCTACTATTATCGGTGGATCTGGCGGCGGAAAACCTACCGTTATTGCAAAGGTCGCGGATTCCGTTTTGCTTTTTGTCGATTTCGTTTGACGATGTTCGGGTCCCCTATATCACCTCGGACGACTGGCAGGTGGGCTATCAGGCGACGCGGACGTTGTTGGCAGCCGGGCATCGGCGGATTGGATTCGCCGGCGTTGACCGTGATTTTCATACCGGACGACAGCGCCTGGCCGGCTACCGACGGGCGCTGCAAGAGGCGGGAGTGTCGCCGCAACCCGAGTGGATTCAATTCGGAAATTACAGTTACACTGCGGGTCAGGCGGCCATGCAGGCTTACGGCGCACAGCCGGATGTGACGGCGATCATTGGGGCCAGTGACCTGGCAACGGTGGGCGTTTTGAATCAAGCCAGAAGCCTGGGCCTACAGGTACCAGCGGACCTTTCGCTGCTCGCCATCGACGGCACGGACATCTGCGAACTGGTGCGGCCGGCATTATCGAGCGTATCGCAAAACTTCTACGACATGGGCGTGGCGGGCGTCCAACAGGTAAGCGCTGGGAACGCGATTCCACAAAAAATCACACCCATTAAAGTTGTGCCGCGAGCTAGCATTCGCCGATTGGTATCGGAATGACCGTTTGTCTATAGCAGTTACCGTTCGCCAAATCTGGTCTGGAACACTGTGGGGAACAGTAAAAGCCAAAGTGCTGTCTTTTCCCTTGCTTTGAGCCGTAAAAACGTGTCTCAAAGTCGCCATTTTCCAAGAGAAATCGCTTGGAAAATCCCACGGCTGAGACCAAATTTGACTCACTCACGGCTACATGAGATGTAAGTCATTATGTGGATGAATGCGACCATTCCAGCGATGAGTCCGCGTATTTAGTGGGTTTTAACCACCGTAGCCGGAGGTAGCCAGAGATGGAGGCAGTCGTGATAGTGGTGTAAGCTGAGTAGCAGCTTACACCGCGGGACGTGTTTGGAGACTGATGATTTTTATCAGGCTTCAAACCGAGCCGGAGGACCGCTCTTCAGGCCGCAGGCGGTCCCCACAACGCCGGAATCTCTGGCAGCCGCAGGTGGTCAGTGGTGACTGATTTAATGGCGATAAACCTGATCAGCGAGAGTTGTCAATATTTACGAACGTTCAATATTTTTGATCATCAAAGTGAATGCGTGACCTGAGCGGATAATTCCAATCAGGTCACGCATTTTTGACAATTTCTCGGTCAGTGAGTTAGCATGGAAAACTAATAAAGTCCCCTAATGAGTGATTCCCATCAGTATCGGTTATGATGAGGGCAGTAACGCAGTTGGTTTGTCAATTTTACCCAACAAATCCCAATTTGTGGATAAGGTGGTTAGAAAAGGTAAGTTGGAAGCCAAGAAAGGGGATTAACGAGCGGCCAAGAGTCCGGTATGCTATATATGTAAGCGGTTACAGAGTAAGGCGTTTAAATTTAATGGGGGAGGGTTCATCATGAGTAAAGCGCAGTTATGGAAACAACGTGTTTTCTATGGAGCGACTGACATGGCGGGTAACTTGATTTGGCAAATTGTCGGGCTCTATCTATTGTTCTACTACACCACGGTTGTTGGGATTTCACCAGCGTTTGTGGGGACGTTGTTCTTCGTTGTTCGGATCATTGATGCTTTTGATGGCGTGGTTTATGGTTTCTTGATTGACCACACGCATTCTAAATACGGGAAGGCGCGGCCATACTTCTTATGGTTCGGGATTCCGCTGGGGATTCTGACCATGTTACTGTTCTTCAATCCATCCTTTGGGGGCAACAAAGCTTTTCAGTTAGCTTGGATTTCAATTGTTTACACGTTATTCAGTTTAGTTTATTCCGGGGCTAACACGCCTATCACGGCGATCCTGCCCAGTCTGACTAAGGATCCAGATGAACGGACGAACTTAGCCAGTGCCCGGATGGTCATGACCAACATCGGGACCGCGGTTATTGGGGCCGTTTCACTGCCGATGGTTGCAAAGTTAGGTGGTAAGAATGCCGAAAAAGGCTGGATGATTTGGGGCTTCTTCATTGGTTTAGCCATTATCGCCTTGTTCCTAAGTTCATTTGCAAATCTGCGTGAAAAAGACGACATTGTTGATGACGAGGACGCACCAGACATTCAAGGACATCTGTCCATTAAGGATTCCTTGAAGGGCGCCGTTAAGAACAAGCCTTGGGTGGCTTTGAGTATTAGCTTTATCCTGTTACAAACGTTCTGGGTGATTCGGATGCAAACGGCCGTTTATTACCTGACCTACGTGTTCCGGCGGGCTGATTTGGTTGGGGCCTTCAACGGATTGGTCATTGTGGCCGTGATCGGGAACATTTCAGTGCCGTTCTTGAGTAAATTTATGAAACACCGAAACGTCATGGTGGTTTCATTAATCGGGTTTGGTATTGGTGAAGCTATTATGGCAGTTAAGAACGTGCCGATGCTCTTTATCGGAAATATTGTTGCCCTGGTTGCCATGGGGGCGGCGTTCTCCATTTCCTTCGTCATGATTGCCGATACGGTGGAATACTCGCGATCTGAATTACGAATTGATGAACCCGGGATTCTTTCTTCAGTGCCGATGGTTGGTGCGAAGTTGGGGATGGGCTTTGGTGGCCTGATCTCTGGTTGGTTACTTTCCTGGGGTGGCTTCCAAGCCTCTGCCAAGATTCAAGGCGGAAAGGCGCTTATGGCGATTAGTACCAGCTTCGTTTGGTTGCCAATCATCTTAGCCTTATTGATTGTCGGGATTCTCTACGTCTTCTACCAGCTGGATGAAGACGAAATCACATCGGCCAAAGCGTTGAAAGAATCGGCCGATAAATTAGACGATGAAGGTATCTAAGTTTACCTGCGGACTACCAGATTATCCGGTGACCGTGACGTTCTATCAACCGGCCGCCATTGCGGACTTTCCATCCCAGCGGCGGCCGTTGGTGATTCTCCTACCAGGTGGCGGGTATGAATTCTATTCGGATCGCGAAGGCGAAATCATGGCGCTTCAATATTTAGCACAGGGGTTTGCGGTCGCCATCGTCGCCTACCAGCTACGCGATCAGCCACCGGTTTTGCCCACGGCACTCTATCAGGTCGCCGGCGTCGTTCAAGAATTTCGGCAGCACGCGCTTCGTTACCAGATCAGTGCCGACCATATTCTACTCGTGGGGTTCTCTGCCGGGGGTCACGTGGCCGCACTGTACGCGGATCTATGGCCACGCTTGGCCTACACCTTAAAGATTCCCGCGATGTGTCTCGCGGTGAGCGCGTTGACCTTGGGATATCCAGTCATCGGGTTGCGACTGGGCTGGCCGCCAACATCAGCGGTACGGCGAAGCATTACGGGAGACTGGCGCGAACACGAAGCTGATAAACTGGTGACACCGCAGAATCCACCAACCTTTATTTGGACGACAGCAGATGATGAATTGATTGCCGCGGAGAATACGCGGCGTTATGCCAAGGCCTTGCAGCAACAACGGATTCCAACGGACGTTGTGATTTATCCGCACGGCCCGCATGGGTTAAGCTTAGCCCGTGCCGTGACGGCATTTCCAGTAAGCTTTGAACCGTCAAATCCAGCCTTTGGGGAGCGATTTATCCGACCGGACGTGGCGGGATGGTTTGACCGACAAATACGCTGGCTAGATAATTTGTGGGATTTAAAGCGTTTTTGGCGGCAACAGTGATTCCACGAGAGGGGTAATTGACATGTTGAATGATACGACAACCAAGCAGTCCCTGGGGTATGCGGACGAGCTTAAACGATTGGCAAAAATGGGGAAGACGACAGTTACGGATGGGGTTACGAAGTGGATTAAGGAACGCGATCCTGCCCACACCTATGAACCGTTGGTCTGGGAAACCGTCGCGGAAATCGAGGAAGACCCGCAGTTACCGACCGACCTCTTTAGCCTTCGTCAGGGGACCGAGACTTCGGGACAAAAGGACTTAACCACAGCAGATATGAAGATAGAAATGCAACAGATTGTATCGATGAATCGCCGGGTGCGGGTCATTCGGATTGCGCGGATGGACCATTTGACCGCCGATAAAGCGTTGATTTATTTCCACGGCGGCGCCTACTATGGCGGAACACCAGAAGATGTCTTGCTAGCCTTAAAGTACGTGGCGGAACAAGCCAATTGCGTGGTCTACAACGTGGATTATGCACTGGCACCCGAACAACCCTATCCGGCAGGTATCCTGGATGGCTTAGCGGTCGTGGCCGCCATGACCAAGGACTACCACCACATCTCGGTGGGCGGCGATTCTGCCGGCGGGTCGATTGCCCTAGGCGTGAGTCAACTCTGTCAGGCGATGGGCATCTGTACGATCGACTCACACCTGCTCTTCTACCCAACCGTGATTCAGGGGTCAGATTTAGGCGGTCCGCTGTGGGACGATGATCAAATTGACATTGTTCCGGAACAGCGCGATGCTTTACACAGAAGCTATCAGTTATTTGAACAGTTAGATGAAATTATGAGTGGTTACTATGTGGCTGATCAGCGGGTGGATTTGACCGCACCGCTGCTGTCACCGCTGTTGGCTGATCCACAGGTATTTAGGAAGACCACGTTACTGGTGGGCGAGTACGATCCGTTCCGGCTACAGGGAGAGGCCTTTATCGACCAGGCTGGCCGAGCCAACGGGGATGCCAATTATATCCGCTACGGCGGCATTAGCCACGCCTTCTTGAACTTTACGGGTAACGTGCCGGCAGTTCAGGATGCGTTACGTTCGGCGGCAAAATTAATCTGAGGTTTGAACTCAATTGGGGGAGATTATTGTGACTTTACGCGACTATCATTTGACTTTAGACGATGTTTCAGGCCAACAACCAGAGTATTTGGAAACGGTCTTTTCATTGGGGAATGGACACTTCGGCGTCCGGGCCAATGATCCCGTTAGCGGCAATCCAATTACGGGAACCTTGATTAATGGGTTTTATGAAACCGCCCCCATTACGTATGGCGAGGCCGGGATTGGATACGCCCAGCAACACCAGACCATTCTAAATTTGCCCGATCTTCGGCACATCCACGTGTCGACCGGCAACGGCCATCAATTTGTGCACAGTAAGCGCACCGCGGTCGACCTGAATCTGGGTACGGGGGAACTCAATGAACAGTACCTGATTAAGACGGACCAGGGTGAAACCATTACGATGGCCGTGAAATCCGTGATCGGGCAGAGTCAAAACAGTATGTGGGGCATCAGCTATACCTTTTCTGCCGGTAACTATGCGGGCAAGGTGTTGGTCAGCAAGTCGATTGCCGTGCCAGCCGAGGCCGAAGCCATTCATTCCGCCGATCCGCGAAAGACGCGAATGGCGGGGTTACCGATCTGCGAAACGGCCTTTATCACCCAGGATCTTCAGCGCTACCACGTGAAGACCCGGATGACCAAGCAGGCAGTGACGATGTATCTGGGGATTCTCAAGACGCGCGGCCAATTATTACAGCAGCCCGTCGACCTGAGCGATCAACAGCCCCACACGTTGGCGTACGAAGCCTACGTGGGTGAAGTGGGCCAGCACAATACGATTGATCCCGCCGCGATGTTTCTGGCCAGCTCGCTTGCGACCTTAACCACGGACAGCCGTGAGTTCTGGCAGGGCGTTTGGGATCGTAGTGAGGTCAGTGTTGGTGGCAACGATGAACTCGACCTGGCGATTCACTACAATATTTTCCAATTGAATCAAGCGGCAGGTCGCGATGGCCGGACGAATATTGCGGCCAAGGGGCTCAGCGGGTCCGGGTACGAGGGCCACTACTTCTGGGATACGGAAATGTACATGTTGCCGTACTTCACGTACACGAATCAGCAGATGGCGCGGCAGTTGTTGCTGTATCGCTACCAGATTTTACCGCAAGCTAGAGACCGGGCTCGGGCGTTAGGGGTCGACCAGGGGGCGTTATTTGCTTGGCGGACCATCAACGGTGAAGAGGCCTCGGCGTACTTCCCGGCAGGTACGGCGCAGTATCACATTGATGCCGACATCGCCTATGCCGTTGGCAAGTACTTTGAAATCACGCGGGATTTGGACTTTATCATTCAATGTGGGTTTGAGATGGTCTTGGAAACGGCCCGCTTCTGGGAGAACTTTGGCTCATGGCGTCAGGTCGGCGATGATTGTCGGTTCGAATTCCATACGGTCACGGGACCCGATGAGTACACGGCGCTAGTCAATAATAATTACTA
Organism: Lactobacillus sp. HBUAS51381; assembly: GCF_012641095.1. Lineage (GTDB taxonomy): Bacteria > Bacillota > Bacilli > Lactobacillales > Lactobacillaceae > Levilactobacillus. The sequence continues at coordinate 26,881 of NZ_JAAVSC010000015.1, read as the reverse complement.
CACCAACCGATTGGCCAAGCATAACTTTGAATTGGTCGTTGAATTGGCCCATCAGATGATGAAACGCTCGCCGCAGCTGTTGGCGAAGTTTGGCCTGAGCGAAGCGGACCTGGACGTCTATCAGAATCTGGCCGATCACGTTTACCTGCCATACAGCAAGGAACTGCGGATTAACGAACAGGACGACAGTTTCCTGGATAAGCCACGCTGGCCAGCGGAGAAGTCAACGCCGGGGAACTTCCCACTATTGCTCCACTACCATCCCCTGACAATCTACCGGTATCAGGTGGCCAAACAGGCCGATACGCTGTTGGCGGACTACCTGTTCCCAGAGGATATGCCGCTGGATCAGTTGAAGCGGGAGTATAACTACTATGAAGGCGTCACGACTCACGATTCTTCGTTGTCGCGGTCAATCTTTAGCATTCTAGCAGCCCGGATGAATGATCCGGAAAAGGCTTACCGCTACTTCATGGATACGGCGCGGATGGACTTGGTCGATTTGCAAAAGAACACGGCGGATGGCTTGCATTTAGCCAACTTAGGCGGTAGCTGGTTGGCACTGGTAGCCGGGTTCTCTGGCTTCTACGTACAGGATGAGGTTGTTCATTTTGCCAACCATCTGCCCGCAGAGTTAACCCGTTTGACCTACCGCATGAAGATTGCCGAGAGTGTCTTGGAGATTGATTTGACGGCGGATAACTTGGATGTGACCGTGATTAGTGGTCCGATTCCAACGTATGGGGTGAGCGTTAACGGTGAATTGATTTCTTTAGAGAAGGTTAGCTAGTGGGTTTGAGGCTAGCTGAAGAAAATACACGCAATAGCATATACAAATAGAAAAGCGATACAGCCACCCTCGCCGGTGAGCCGCATCGCTTTTTATAGTTAGAGACTGAAGTTTGAAAGGATGTTTTAAATTTGCCACTAACGATCACGCCCGCTCAACCCCAAGACCTCGACCAGATCATGGCCATTGAGCAAGCCGGCTTCTCACCGGCGGAAGCCGCAACCGAAGCCAGTATGGCCGAACGGATCCGCTTGATTTCAGATACGTTTCTCGTGGCCAGACAGGGAGCAACGGTCGTGGGTTATGTGGTGGGACCGGCCTTTAACCACCGTTATCTGACCGATGAGCTCTTCGCCCAGTCCACGCCTAATGCTAAGGAAGATGCCTACCAAACCGTTCTCAGTTTGGCCGTCAGCCCCGCTCACCAAGGCGCAGGGATCGCCAGCCAATTGTTGACGGCTCTGGCCCAGGTTGCCCGGCAGCAGCACCGACAGGCCATCACGCTAACCTGTCTCAAACGGCTGATTCCTTTCTATGAACGCAACGGGTACGTGAACGAAGGCGTCTCGGCCTCCGCACATGCCGGTGAGACCTGGTATAACCTAGTGTTACCGTTAACTGATGAGCTTTAGGCCCATCACGGCGACCAGAATGACGCCGACCCAGAGTAGCTTGCGCCAGTCCTTGGATTCGCCGAAGAAGAGCATCCCAGTGAGGACCCCGCCGGCAGCGCCGATCCCGGTCCAGACGGCGTAGGCCGTGCCCATGGGAAGCGTCTGGAGCGCGAGATCAAGAAAGCCAAAACTCAGCCCATAGCCGATCACCATGGCGGTCCACAGGGGCCAGGTTCTTCGGTGGATGGCCCAGTTCATGAAGGTCACGCCGAGCATTTCACACAGGCCGGCAATCACGAGAAAAATCCACGCCATCTTAATGCGCCTCCTTAGTCGTAACGGTCTGTAAGCCGCCGATGCCAATGAGTAACAGGGCAATCAGGGCGACCTTGGCTAGACTGACGGGTTCACCAAATGCTAAGATGCCCACAACGGTGGTGCCCAGTGTGCCCAGTCCCACGAAGACGGCGTAGGCCGTGCCAGCGGGGAGCACCTCGCCGGCCTTGATTAAAAAGTAAAAGCTCAGATAAACGGCGAGGGCCGTCAAGCCCCATTCCCAGAAGGTGGCGGCGTGTTTAAAGCCCACGACCCACCCAACTTCAAAGAAAGCGCCATAAAGGACGCGTAACCAGTGTTTTAACATCAGAGATTCCTCCTATAATTCCAGAAAAAAGCCTGAGAAATGTTGTCATGACGACAACATCTCCCAGGCTTTTTCCCTTCCGTGTCTACGGGACCTCCCGTAGGTTCCCTCTCGGACCAGGCCTGTCTAAACAGCGGAACCCTAGAGAACAGAATATGCGATTTGATTCGGTAGCGTTAGCTTAGCATGGATTGGGTGAGGTGGCAACCGGCAAGTGTGAAAACGACAGGTAAAAGGTTTCACACAAGGCAATTTTTGCGCCATAAGTGACCCTTTTCACGAAAAAACGGAATCGATTGCATTTCAGATATATCGTGATTTCACCGCCTTTTCTGAAAATTAGCGGGCCAAATCAGGCCTTAAATTCGCCACCCGCGATGCTATACTGAAACCGATTTAAAAATGACTGTACGGGTCATTCATCACGCAACACTTAAACGTCGTGGGTCACGGCCCCACGATGAGTCATGGAGGGAACAACTATGCAACTCGGAAGTATTGAAGCGGGGGGTACCAAGTTTGTTTGTGCAATCGGTAACGAAGACTACCGCACAGATAACCGGGTGATCATTCCGACCACCACCCCGGAAGAAACGTTAAGTCAATGTATTGCCTACTTTAAACAGTATCCAGATTTAAAGGCGATTGGGATCTCATCCTTTGGGCCGATCGAACTCCGCCGCAATGCGCCGAAGTACGGGTACGTCACGGATACCCCAAAGCCCCATTGGTCCAACACGGATTTTCTGGGTCGCTTAAAACAGGACTTAGATGTACCGATGGCCTGGACCACGGACGTGAATGGGTCGGCTTACGGCGAATACGTGGTCTCCACGTTGTTCAATGAAAAGATTAATTCGCTAGTCTACTTCACGATTGGGACTGGCGTGGGGGCCGGGGCCATCGTCAACGGTAAGTTTGTCGGCACGATGGGCCATCCCGAGATGGGACACGTGCGGTTGAAACGTCACCCCGATGACCTGGACTTCAAGGGCATCTGCCCCTTCCATGGCGATTGCCTGGAAGGCTTGGTCAGTGGGCCAACGTTTGAAGCACGGCTCGGCAAGCACGGGCATGAGGTGCCGATGACCGACCACGTCTGGGACATCATGGCCTATTACGTGGCCCAGGCGGCCCTGCAAGAAACGTTGATGTTGCGGCCCGACAAGATTATCTTCGGCGGTGGTGTGGTCAGCGAGGCCTTTCTCGTTAAGGTTCGCGCCGAATTTACCAAGTTATTAAATGGTTACGTGGACGTGGGTGACGTCAAGGATTACATCGTCATGCCGTCCGTCAAAGAGAATGGTTCAGCGACGCTAGGTGACTTTGCCTTAGCGCTGAAAGAATACAACAAGTAAGAGAAGGAGAAATTTATCTGATGAAAGCTTTAGTTTTAACAGGAACCAAGAAGATGGAGATTCAAGATTTACCAACCCCAGAGGTCAAGCCCAACGAAGTGTTGGTCAACACGGCCTACGCTGGGATCTGTGGGACTGACCGGGCCCTTTATGCCGGCCTACCAGGTTCCGCCGATGCCGTGCCACCCATTGTTTTAGGACATGAAAACTCTGGGATCGTTGCCGCGATCGGTAGCGACGTCACCAACGTCAAGGTTGGCGACCGCGTGACCGTTGACCCCAATATCTACTGTGGCGAATGCGAATACTGCCGGACCGACCGTCCAGAACTCTGTGACAACTTGTCTGCCGTTGGGGTGACCCGCGATGGTGGCTTGGAACACGCCTTCACCGCGCCAGCCTCGGTGGTTTACCCACTACCTGACAGTGTTTCTCTGAAGGCCGCTGCCACGACCGAACCGATCTCTTGCGCCGTCCACGGGGTGAAATTATTGGACTTGACGCCTTACCAGAAGGCTTTGGTCATCGGGGATGGTTTCATGGGGCAACTCTTTGTTCAACTGTTACAAGCTTACGGCGTTCACCAAGTGGATTTTGCCGGATTGAATGATAAGAAATTGGCGTTTAACAAAGAAAAGTTTGGTGTTACCAACACCTACAACACCAAGCGTGAGAGTATTCCTGCCGACTACGATGTCGTCATCGAAGCTGTTGGGTTGCCACAAACGCAGGAACAAGCCGTTGAAGCCACGAAGAAGGGTGCTCAGGTCCTGATGTTTGGGGTCGGCAAGCCGGATCAGACGTTCTCCATGAACACGTACGAAGTTTACCAAAAGCAATTGAAGATTCAAGGGGCCTTCATCAACCCATACGCCTTCGAAGATGCCATTGCATTGCTGGCAAGCGGTCAACTGGATGTTGAATCCCTGATCAGCCATGAAGTCAGTCTGGAACAGGTCGAAGATGTCTTGAACGGCAAAGTTGAAGGCGTCAGCAAGGCCGTCGTTAAAGTTAGTGACTAAGTAGAAGCTAAGTAAAGGTAAGGGATTATTGTGAAAGTTGAAGCAGAAACTGTTAACGAGGGGGCGGCGTCCGTGGAGCTTGAAAGTGGTCGAACCATTTCGATGTCTAAGTCGATTGCCTACTTCGCCTTATCATTGGTGATTAATTCCGCCGGCAATGTGTTGACGCTGGTAACCAGTGCGAAGATTCACCCGTCCTTCTTGGGGGCGGCCTATTGGTCAGCGGCCGAAGCCAACTTGGGGACCGCCTTTCACTGGAACCTCTTCTGGGCGTTTCTCATCATGGGTTTCTTGACAGCGGTTCTAAACGCCATTCTCATCCATCATTGGGACTGGAAGCGGATTGCCGGGAACATGGTCTTCATGGTGCCGTTCTCCGCGCTGATTCAGGTCTTTGAAGACTTTTTTGACGGGAAATACCCGGCGTTATTTGCGGGACTCCCAGAGGCACACAGCACGGGGATGGTCATCCTCTACGTGGCGCTGAACTTCTTAGGAGTGGCCTTTATCGCCACCGCCATCTCGATTTATCAACGGGTCAATTTGGTCTTGCATCCGGCCGATGACTTGATGCAGATTCTGCGATTCCGCTACTTTAAGGGGAACGCGGCCAAAGCCATGTGGGCCTCATATATTCCGCCAACCATCATGGCGATCGTCGCCTTGGTGATTACTCGGTCATTTGTGAACTTCGGCCTGGGTACCATTTTCGCCTTCCTGGCGCAAGGTGGCATCACGGGAATTGCGGATAAGACGATTTTTCCAAAACTAAAGCACCAAGCAGTCGATGTCGGTAAATAAGACGAACCAGTAAAGGAGTAAGCTAAATTATGGCAATTCAGGATTTTGTTACGGGTATTCAACACGTCGGAATTCCATCCAGCGACTTGGATAAGACCATTGCATTTTACAAATCGATTGGCTTTGAACAGGCGGGACTCTTTCCCAACGGGGACAACCGCTGTGCCTTCATGCGGTTAGGCAACCTGACGATTGAAACCTGGGAAGGCGATCCAACCAATCCGGAAGCCGGGGCCATCAATCATATTTCGTTAAACACTACGGATATTGATCGCGCCTTCGCAGCGGCCAAGCAACAGGGCCTGAACCTGGTCAACGATGAAATTCAATCCATCCCCACGTTCTGGGCCAAGGGTATTCGGTTCTTCAACATTCTGGGACCTAACCACGAAACGATTGAATTTTGCCAAATCTTGGCCTAAAGTTCGGCTAAAGAGATTGAGAGACTGATTTGAGGGGAAGCAGAGCCTGGGAAGAAAATCCCGGGCTCTTTGTGTATCTATAATAATTTTTGAAAAGTGGGTCAAAGGGGGCCAGCGTTTTGACTTACAACGGCTAACTAAACCAAGATTAGGTACTTTGATGCATGTTAAATAACCACTACTTGTCTTTATTCAAGTAGATCTGCGGTCATCATGAATACGATATGTAGGTTGGATATTTTGGTCATATTTAGTCAGCAAAAAATAGGGCTATCCTGGTAAAAACGATAGTCCTACATTTAGATGATATTTGGTGAGACATTAGTCGATGACAAAAAATACTTTTTTACGGACGTTGAGATACGTTGGCGTATCTAGTTTCGTAATATATTTAATGTGTCGACTTCTAAAGTCGAGTGCTTGAAATTGTAATGAGTTAATATACCCATCGTTGGTTGAAACTTCATCTGGAAGGCGGATCAGAAAACCCGCCGATCGTAACGCATTGTTTGCGGCATGTGTGATGGGGCAAACGACAACCAGATTGGTTAGTTGGCTGTAGCCTTTATGGCTCAATACTAGAGCTGGTCGCCTTTTTCTAATCTCGTGCGTGGCCCAACGATGGCTTAAAATCAAGCCCAACGATGTCCTGAACATCAGGCAGATAGTCACTCATCATCGATTACCTCAGAGCCAACCGCATAATTGTCAAACGTTTCCTTTTGAGAGAAATCATGAGTGGACACATAATCAGGATCTAAAAATGGATTGGGCGTTTTGGGTGTATAGATGATTTGACCGTCAGCACCTTGATAAACATCGTACTCAGGGGCTGTTTTTATACTACTTGGAACAGTCAGGACAGTTGAACCGCCGACTTTACGTGTTTTTACTGACATAGCTTGTTCCTCCTTATGGTTTATATATACGAGTATATATTGTTTTGCAATTTTTTTAAAAATTATTTGCTCTAAAGAATATCGAGTTGTGATGGACGTCTCATTTACTTTAACGTCGTCGATCACGGATCGATTTTTCACCGTCTGTGTAATCGCTTACACCACCGATACATCAGATGCAAACCCGGCCCATCATTTTCGCAGTTTGGCATCAGAGAAACGAATTGTGGGATTCTTGGCGAAAAATACAATCGATTACATTTTGATTGTCACGCGGATTGTTACAGTTTTCTGAAAAATGGGCGGGGCCCTGGACGACTAAAAGCGTGGCGATCTGATGTTATAATGAAAGCGCTTTAAAGGATGAACCAATTGGTCATTTACAGAAATTATGCGCCGGGAGTTAGCGCTCAGCGGCATTGGAGGCAGTGAACATGCAACTCGGAAGTATCGAAGCTGGGGGAACAAAATTCGTCTGCGCGATCGGGAACGAGGATTATCGGGTCCAAGATGAGGTCCGGATTCCGACGACGACGCCGGCAGAAACGCTCAGTAAAACCATCGCTTATTTCAAGAAATTTCCAGACGTGAAAGCCATTGCCATTTCGTCGTTCGGCCCGATTGAACTGCGGCACAATTCACCCAAGTATGGTTACATCACGAACACGCCTAAGAAGGGGTGGGCCAACACGGATTTCGTGGGTCGCCTCAAACAAGACCTGGACGTGCCGATGTTTTGGACCACCGATGTGAATGGTTCCGCTTACGGCGAATATGTCATGTCGACGCTGTTCAACGAAAAGATTAACTCGCTGGTCTACTTCACGATTGGGACTGGCGTCGGGGCTGGGGCCATCATCAACGGCGACTTTCTCGGTAGCCTCGGTCATCCCGAGATGGGCCACGTCCGCTTGAAACGCCATCCAGATGACTTGGATTTTCCAGGAATCTGTCCGTTTCACGGGGATTGTCTGGAAGGTCTAGTCAGCGGCCCCACGTTTGAAGCACGGCTGGGAAAGCCGGGGAAAGACGTGCCATTGACGGATCACGTCTGGGACATCATGGCTTACTACGTTGCGCAGGCTGCTTTACAAGAAACCCTGATGCTCCGTCCCGACAAGATCGTCTTCGGCGGTGGCGTCGTGAGCGAAGACTTCTTGGTGAAGGTACGAGCCGAGTTTGCGAAGCTACTCAATAACTACGTTGACGTGGGCAAACTTGAGGATTACATCGTGATGCCGATCGTCAAGAATAACGGTTCAGCCACACTCGGGGACTTTGCCCTCGCGTTAAAGGAATATAACAAATAGAAAGGGTGCGTTCGATTTATGAAAGCTTTAGTCTTAACGGGAATTAAACAGATGGAAATTCAGGATGTTGCGAAGCCAGAGGTTAAGCCCAACGAGGTCTTAGTGAACACGGCCTATGCGGGAATCTGCGGGACTGACCGCGCCTTGTATGCCGGACTTCCGGGGTCCGCGAATGCCGTGCCACCCATTGTGTTGGGGCATGAAAATTCCGGGATCGTTGCGGCGATTGGCCGGGACGTCACCAACGTCAAGGTGGGCGATCGCGTCACCGTAGACCCGAACATCTACTGTGGCCAATGCACCTATTGCCGGACGGATCGGCCGGAGCTCTGCGACCACCTGTCGGCCGTGGGGGTCACCCGTGACGGTGGCTTGGAAGAGGCCTTTACCGCACCATCATCCGTCGTTTATCCGATTCCGGACAGTGTTTCCCTGAAGGACGCGGCCACGACAGAACCCATCTCCTGTGCGGTTCACGGCATGAGCCTGATCGACGTTAAGCCCTATCAAAAGGCCTTGGTCATTGGGGATGGTTTCATGGGCCAGTTGTTCGTTCAACTGCTGCAAGCCTATGGCGTTCACCAAGTGGATTTTGCCGGGATTATTGATGAGAAGTTAGCCTTCAACAAGGAAAAATTTGGCGTGACAAAGACGTACAACACTAAGCGCGACAGCATTCCGGCGGACTACGATGTCGTTATCGAAGCCGTTGGGTTACCCGAGACTCAGGAACAAGCCGTCGAAGCCACGAAGAAGGGTGCGCAGGTCTTGATGTTCGGTGTGGGCAAGCCTAACCAGACCTTCTCCATGAACACTTACGAGGTCTACCAAAAGCAATTGAAGATTCAAGGGGCCTTCATCAATCCGTACGCCTTTGAAGACGCGATTGCCCTGTTGGCTAGTGGTGAGTTAGATGTTGATTCACTGATCAGTCATGAAGTCAGTTTGGAACAAGTCGAAGATGTGCTGAACGGTAAGGTTAAGGGCGTCAGCAAGGCGGTCGTCAAGGTCGGCAATCAGTAAAAAGTGAGGGATTAGCATGAGAGCTGAAGCAGTCAATCAATTTAGCGACGATGGGCGGTCCACGGATCTAACGGATAATAGGCGGACGCTATCGATGGCCCAGTCCATCGGGTTCTTTGCCCTATCCATTGTCGTCAACTCGGCTGGCAACGTCTTGACGCTGGTCACCAGCGCCAAGATTCACCCGTCCTTTCTCGGGGCGGCCTACTGGTCGGCGGCGGAGGCCAACTTCGGTGCAGCCTTTCACTGGAATCTATTCTGGGCCTTTCTGATTCTGGGGTTCCTGACGGCGGCGCTGAACGCCGTGCTCATTCATCATTGGGATTGGAAACGAATTGCCGGGAACATGGCGTTCATGGTGCCATTTTCAGCCTTGATTCAGGTGTTCGCGGATTTCTTCAATGGGAAATGCGCGCTATTCGCCGGGCTACCCGAAGCGCATGGCGCCGGCATGGTTACCCTCTATGTGGCCCTGAACTTCCTGGGGGTGGCGTTGATTGGAACGGCGATTTCAATTTATCAACGGGTTAATCTGGTCTTGCATCCGGCCGATGATCTCATGCAAATTCTGCGTTTTCGCTACTTTAAGGGCAATGCGGCCAAGGCCATGTGGGCGTCGTACATTCCACCGACCATCATGGCAATTATCGCGTTGGCGATGACCCATTCGTTTGTCAACTTTGGATTGGGAACGGTCTTCGCCTTTCTCGCGCAAGGGGGCATCACGGGGCTTGCCGATCGGGTAGTCTTTCCCAAGCTACGTCACCAGCGAGTAGATGTCGGTAAGTAAACGTGTCGGCAGTGACGCACCATATTTTCATATTACTAATTATAAAAAACGCCTCGTCAAAATGATGAGGCGTTTTTAGTGGGTTGCCTTAAGTTAGAAAGGTCTAGTCGACGTGATGAAGGTCATCATTGATCTGACATTGGTCGGGGGATGATGGTGGCCGCGAGACGGAACTCTTGGGTAGGAAGCTGGTCATCGTCAATACGCGCTAACAGGCGTTCAACCGCGATTCGGCCGAGGTCGGCAATGGGTTGTTTGGCCGTGACAATGGGTTGGGGTAGGAAGTTGAACCAGTCATTGTCATCGAAGGCCCCCAGTTGAAAGGCGGATAGGTCCAGGTCGGGGAGCTTACGTAAGACGCCGGTCATGATGGTATTATCGGCGGCGAAGAGGGCATCGCATTTTTGGTTGACTAATAATTGCCGGGCCATCTGGGGAACGTTACTGCCATCGGTACGGGCGGTGGCCTCAATGGCGGGATCTGGCGTTAAATGCGCGGCGGCGAGGGCTTGATGGTAGCCACGGAGACGTTCCGTGGCAGTGGTGGAAACGGCACTATTGATAATCCCGATCCGTTGGGCACCGCGGTTGATCAGACAATTGATAATGTCTTGCGTGCCCTGAACGTTGTCGACGAGGACCCGATCGTATTGCGAGACGACATTGGCCGGTGGCATGCGGTCTACGAAAACCGCGGGGGTCGTCCCCAGCATTCTAGGATAGTCGGTGGAGGCCCCCGCGCTGGTGATGATGAGGCCATCAACCTGTTTTTCAAACATTAAGTTGATGGCTTTGGCTTCCTTATCAAGATGTTCATCCGTATTGACAATTAGAACATCATAGCCAGCCTGACCGGCGACGTCTTCAATCGCCCGGCTGAGTTGGGTGAAGAAGCCGTTGAGAATGTCGGGAATAATCATACCGAGTGTGTGGCTTTTTTGAACGCGAATGCTGCGTGCTAATCCGTTGGGGCGGTAACCGAGATTGCGCGCAATGTTTTGGATTTTTTGGCGCGTGTCGCGTTTGACTTGGGGGCTATTGTTGAGCGCCCGCGAAACGGTGGCTTCCGAAACCCCGGCCTGTTTGGCGACGTCTTTAATTGTGATATTGGTTGACATGAAGGTCACTTCTTTATGATTAATAATTTAATTATTGATTATTACACATTGATAGTTAAACGTGTTAGGTCGGTATACTAAATATTTTATATTCATCGTAGCGGTTACAACGGGGCATCGTCAACTATTTCCGTCGCAGAAACAAAAATTATCGAAAAAGGGTTGCATTCACCTAGGTAGAGATGATAAAATTATTCTCTGTTGGGGTCAGTATTCACCAACTTATTGGGCTATAGCCAAGTGGTAAGGCAACGGGTTTTGATCCCGTGATGCGCTGGTTCGAACCCAGCTAGCCCAATTGAATTAATGCGGTAGTGCTGTTACGGAAGCCTTAGAGGCGGATGTAGCGGCTTTTTTTTGCTTTCTTTTAGGGCAGAAGTGGATTTATTGGAGATGATGGGCCAATCAGGTATGGGTTGTGACGAGGCAATATGACGAATACAATGGAAATTTTTGACAGCAAGTGCTTAAAATCATTGTTGAAAGTGTATGATTAGGTTATGGTTATTTTAGTTAGTAAAAAGAATCAAGCGTTAGCTTTAGAGTGCAAGCGCGACCATGTAAGTGTAAAATGAGTCAACTTAACTCATTGAGTGTGAGACTTTGGGATAGAAAGTGAAGGTGAACTTGGGTGACTAGTCGAGAGCAACAAATTCTAGAATGGATTAAACAGAATCCGATGATTTCTCAAAATGAACTGGCTAATCTGGCAGGAATTACACGCTCTGGTGTTGCTGCCCATATCTCCAACCTGGTTAAAAAAGGCTACCTTCAAGGAAAGGGATATGTCATTACGCCGCCTCGATATATTACGGTTATTGGCGGTGTCAATATGGATATTTTGGGGATATCACGAGAGACAGTGACCAGTCCGAGCTCATATCCTGGGAAAATATATAATAAACTTGGTGGAGTTGGCCGCAACGTCGCGGTTAATTTGAGTAAGATTGGGGTTCAAACTTTCTTGGTATCCGCTTATGGGGATGATCGTAATGGCGAAATCTTTAAGGAAGACGCTTTAGATAATCAAGTGGACATCAGTCACTCACAGCAGGTTGGTGGGGCATCGACTTCAATGTATCTTTACGTTAATCAGCCTCATGGCGAGCGTGTGCTGGGAATTGATGATATGGAAATTAATACACACATCTCTCCTGAATTTCTAAGAGGGCAAGAACAGACGATTAATAATTCTGAGTTGGTGATTCTCGATTCAAATTTGCCTAAAAGAAGTATTAAGTGGCTGTACAATAATGTGCACGTTCCCATTTTTGCCAAGGCAGTGGGTCTCAATAAAATGATGAACTTATATGATGGCATGGGAAGACTAGATACGTTGGTAATTAATGGGGTCGAAGCGGCCGCCTTAACCAAAATGAAGATTTACGATGAACAATCTGCTCGGCAAGGGGGACAGCGTTTGCTGGAACGGGGCGTTAAGAATGTCTTTTTGTACATGGAAGGTATCGGTGTTTTGTATCAAAGTATGACAGCGTCCTACTTCTTTTCAGATAACGAACAAAGTCCGCGAAATACTAATGGTGCTGGCGCGTCGGCAACCGCTGCTTTGGCTTGGGCGCGAATGCAGCACCAGAGCTTTTTGGAATCAGGGAAAGCCGGGGTAGCCGCTGCTTATATCACGACCGAATCATATGAAGCAGTAAATCCGGATATCGATGCCGAACTTTTAACGAGTGTACAGAAACGGATTGTAGCGGATTGAATTTCCGAGAGTTGGCAGAATAGAGAATTAATAAGTAAACATTTTTGCTAGAAAGACAAGCTATCTTTGGTATTCCGAAGAGACTTGTCTTTTTAGTTGGTGCTAAGTTCTGAAATTGAAAAATTGGGATAAGGTACTTTTTTGCTAAGTAATAAAATTATTTAAAAAAAGTTTGCTTGTGAAGTGACCTAAAAGGGCAGCGCATAACCTGAGTGAGGTAAGGGATTGCAACTATGATTAATATTGAGCAAGATAATATAAAAATGAAAACGCTTACTTAAAGATATTGACAAAGACCAATCGAGATTATATGCTCTAACTGTCAAATGATTACCCGGATAAACATTTGTTTATAAAATGTTCGCAGAGGAGGCAGTCAACATGGATAGCCGCAACTTGAGAAATACATCGGGATACGTGGTTGTTGTTGGTGGAATGAATATGGACATCTTCGGTATGCCCAATCAAAAGGTGATTGAGCGAGATTCGAATATCGGAGAAATTGGCATGGCTGTTGGTGGGGTTGGCCAGAACATCGCGCAAAACTTGGCGCATTTAGAAGTGCCAACGTACTTGGTCACGGTCTATGGCGATGATTATAACGGGACACTCTTACAACAATCTTGTGAACGAAACCACATTTCGCTTGAGCAAGCTGAAGAAGTACGAGGTTCCAGATCATCAACTTATATGTACATTACCGATGAGCATGGTGACATGCTGCTAGGGGTTAATGACATGGCGATTTGTGATCAGATTACCCCAGAGTTCTTGGCAAAGAAATTAGACTTTATCAATCAGGCTGATATTTGTTTGATTGATGCTAATATTTCTCAAGAAGCGATCGATTGGCTGGGGGCCAACGTGACGGTCCCTCTGTTTGGTGACACGGTATCCGTAACGAAAGCGCATCATTTTGAAAGAGTCTTGGATAAAATGGATACCTTGAAACCCAATGCTTTAGAAGCTTCCCTTTTGAGCGGTGTAGAAATTAAAGATGCGGCAACTGCTGAACAAGCGGCCGGTGTGTTACTCGATAAAGGGGTACGCAATGTCTTCATCTCTTTGGGAGCAGATGGCATTCTTTGTGCCAACCGTGAGGAAATGGTACACGTGCCCGTGTTTAAGACCGATATTGTAAATGCGAATGGTGCGGGTGATTGTGGTATGGCGGCGATCACTTGGAGTCGTTTCTTGGTTCCCAATCGGCCAATTAGAGAGACCGGTCAGATCGCCCAAGCCGCCTCGAGTATCGCTCTGGAAAGTACAAAGTCGGTTCCAGACATTACACCGGAGCAGGTTAGCCGTAAGCTAGAAACGTTAACTATTTTAAATTAAAAGGAGTACGACAAAAATGATCAAACAAATCTATTCTCTCATTCAATATGACGAATCCGTAAAAACAATGGAAGCAGGTGCTGACAATATTGGATTAGTACCGATGCAAAATGGTGGTGTACCGGCGCACCGGGTACCGCTAGATCGGGTTGATAAAATCTTTGCTGAAGCCAAGCGACGTGGCGTGACTTCTGTGGCAATTATGTTGACGAATGATCCAGAAGAAATGATTACAATTGCTGAAAAAGTTCAGCCAGATATTTTACACATTGCTGGTGATGGCTATGCCGCAGATGCTGAATTTGCCAAACGCTTGAAGCAAGTGGCTCCTCACACGGAATTAATGCAGGCCGTTTTAGTGGACAACGAATCTGCAATTGAACGCGCAAAGAGTTTTGAATCCTTTGTTGATTATATTCTGTTAGATTCAGGATTGGCACATGATACAGGAATTGGTGCGAGTGGTGAAACGCATGACTGGAATATCGATGCCAAGATTGTTCAAGAAGTGTCTGTCCCAGTTATTGAAGCTGGCGGTTTAGGACCAGACAATGTGGCCGATGCGATTGAAAAGATTCGGCCTTATGGTGTGGATTCACTGACGCGGACCAGCATCAAATATGAGGGTGGCAATATGGAAAAAGACATTGCCAAGGTCAAGGCGTTCTGTGAAAATGCCGATGCAGCTGCTGAAAAGTTAGGACTCTAATGTTCGAAGGAAGGGGTAGGGAATGAAGACATCACGTTATACGCCAAAAACGATTACTCTAGCCCTTCTCGGTATCTTCCTGGTCTGTATTGGTGTGGCTTTTAATAATAATACGCAGTTGGGAAATGATCCAGTGGGCATCATTTATGATGGCCTGCGAACGGCATTTAACTTGGAACAAGCCCAACTTGGGTTAGTTTCTAATTATCTCAACGTTATTCTGATTGTGATTCTATTCTTTATTGGTCGTCACTATACAAGTTGGGGAACGGTCATGTATCTACTGCCCTATGGTGTTTTTGTTTCGATTGGGTCATATCTTTATCCTTTGATATTTACGTCAACATCATTGGTAGGACGTTCATTGGGCGGTCTTGCGGGCATTTCACTATATTATCTAGGAATTAGTTTGTTCGTTGCGGCTGATATTGGCGTTGATCCATTCAGTGGTTTCATGCTGACAATTCGTGATCGAATGGGCTGGAGCATGCGCCGCAGCAAGATTACATTCGATGTAGGATTAATTGTAGTTGGTGTTTTATTAGGTGGAAAGTTTGGAATCATTACGATTCTGACCGCCCTGACAACTGGCCCAACGATTCAGGCGCTTAGCTCGCTATTTAGAAAAACGTTGATTTTAGAAAAAAGTTAAGGGGAATGACAATGGATGTTAAATTACTACAACGTGTAAAAGTTATTGACACAGATAATCTAGCACAGACTTTATTAGAAATTTTGCAAACAGAGAATTATCAACGGCCTCTGTTTGTGATGGACAGTTTTTTAGCCAAAGTCCCAATCGTTCAGGCGTCACAGAAACTATTACAAGACAACCAGATTGATTTTGCCGTCTTTGATAAAGTCGTTTCGGACCCACCGGCACAAACTATTCGGGATGGGGTTACCGCCTTTGAGGATGCACAGGCTGATAGCATTATTGCCATTGGCGGCGGAAGTTCGATTGATGTTGCACGAGGCATTAATATCGTTCGGACAAACGGTGGAGATATTTTGGATTACACCGATCCCGATAAGCCAATCAAACGATGTGAAGGATTAATTGCTGTACCGACAACATCGGGAACTGGTAGCGAGTTATCGAATGCGTTGGTGGTCACGGATGTTAAAAGTGAGAAAAAGTTGGCAATTTTATCGGACAATGCTGTCAGTGAATATGCAATCTTAAATCCTGATTTAGTACTCTCATTACCACAGCGGATGACAATCGCCACGGGCCTTGATGCGTTCTCACATGCCGCAGAGGGCTACACGTCACGGTTAGCGAGTCCGGTCACAGATGCTATTTGCGAAAAGGTGATGTTCTTACTTTATAACTACTTACCACGTGCCGTTAAAAACGGGCAAGATCGTGAAGCCCGCCAGCGCGTCATGGTGGCCGCGGCTTTAGCCGGCTGGATGCTAAATAATGCTGGTACTAATGCGGGCCATTCGATTGCGCACGTGTTAGGGTCCAAATATCACATTGTCCATGGGGAAGCTGTAGCCTATGCCTTACCAGGTGTCTTAAGACGTGTAGCACCATTGATGCCGCAGAAGGTGTGTGAGATTGGTCAGATTCTGGGTGAGGTTTATACAGCAGAGGAGTCTCAAGAAGAGCGGGTTGACCGTGCCATTCGCGCTTATCAGGACTTTCGGGACAATGTTTTAGGACTACATCCATTTAGCGATTATGGCATTTCTGCTGCTGAGATTACATCTAATGCTAAGGCAGTATCAGAAGAGCAATTTGCAAGTAATATGCCCGGCGAGATGAATGAGACTGTTGCAAAAGAATTATTATCAGAATTTGGCGTACGACTTAACTAAATAACGGAAAAGGGTGAACAACATGAATTTTGTGTTCTTATTAACCGGTTTAGCGTTGGTCTTTGGTATCAGTTGGTTGGTTAGTACCAATCGTAAGCATATTAAATACAAGCGAATGGGAATTCTGTTTGGCCTACAAATTGTGATTTCCTTCTTGTGTCTACATACTTCGGGTGGAGTTAAAACATTAGCCAATATTTCCGGTTTCTTTAGTTGGTTAATGTTACAAGCGCAAGGCGGGGTTGACTTCGTCTTTGGCGGCTTTGCACTTAAGCCGGGCGCTTCAGTATTCTTCCTTAATGTTTTAATGCCAATTGTCTTCATTTCAGCATTAGTAGGGATTCTAAACTACATTAAGGTGCTGCCATTCATTATCAAATGGACAGGTTGGGCCTTGAATAAAGTTGCTGGCATGGGGGAATTGGAAAGTTACTTCGCGGTTTCTACAGCTATTTTAGGCCAACCGGAAGTCTTCTTAACAGTTAAAGAACAGATCCCCAAGCTGAATGAACAACGGCTTTACACGATTTGTGCATCGGCCATGAGTGCCGTTTCAGCGGCTATGTTGGCTTCTTACATGAAGATGGTACCAGGTAAATATGTGGTTGTCGCGGTGTTCTTAAACATCCTATCAGCACTAATTATTTCATGTATTATTAATCCTTATGAAACAGAGGCCAATGATGAATTGGTTCAAATTTCCAAGGGGAATAAAGAACCATTCTTCCAAGTCTTGGGGACATATATCACGGACGGCTTCAACTTAGCCATTACCGTTGGTGCGATGCTGATCGGGTTTGTGGCTTTGGTAACGTTCTTGAATAGTTCTTTTACAGCAATTATTAATATTTCATTTACCGATTTGATTGGTTATGTCTTCGCTCCCGTGGCTTTCTTGATGGGTGTGCCTATGGATGAATCAATGAAGGTCGGGAGCCTGATGGCCACGAAATTAATCACCAACGAATTCGTTGCCATGGGAACCTTGCATGGCATGGCTGCTGAATTAAGTACCAAAGCAAACGCGATTATCTCCGCTTACTTGGTATCCTTCGCGAACTTTGGGACTGTTGGAATTATCACGGGTTCAATCAAGTCAATTAGCGCGGAACAAGGCAGTTATGTCGCTAAGTTCTCGATGAAATTATTGTTAGGTGCAACGTTGGCTTCAGTGCTTACAGGAACAATTGTTGGTCTGTATTTCTAAAATAATTGGAGGTTTGAATGGTGAAAGCTAAGGTAAGAAAATTGTTACCAATCATGATTAGTTCGTGGTTGTTGTTTATTGCCACCAATCTAGGTGTAACTGTGTTGACGAGCCAGACTGTCACTGTTCGACCATTGTTAAATACCATCCTGTTTGCGTTTATCCTCTACGCTTGGAGTATTCTCAATTTTATTCGTGGTCGTCGATTTGCTGCTGGTTTAATGGAATTTGTGATTATTGTCTATACGTTTGGATTTATTAGTTCGATCGTCATGGCTATCTCAAATTTACAAGAATCGACAGGCCTCTTGATTTTAGCGACAATCGGTAGTTTCATTGGAATTGTGGTTAACTTAATTTGGTTCAAAACATGCAGTCGGTTAAATCGAACAGCTGTCAAATCAACGAACTAATTTTTAGAATAGGAGCGCGACCTCATGAAAAAAATAATTATGGACTGTGATCCCGGACACGATGACGCCTTGGCAATGATGCTGGCGTTGGCTAGCCCTGAGATTGATTTGTTAGCAGTGACTTCTTCTGCGGGCAACCAGACCCCCGAGAAGACGTTGAATAACGCGATGCGTCTGTTGACGTTGATGCACCATCAAGAGATTCCCGTCGCTGGCGGTAATCGGACGCCATTGATGAAGCCTCTGGAGACGGCCGGGAACGTGCATGGTAAATCCGGACTAGACGGGGCCGAACTTCCCGAGCCCGACTTCGCCGTCCAGGACATGACGGCGATCGAACTGATTGCCAAGACCTTACGAGAAAGCGCCGATCCCGTCACCTTGGTGGTCACGGGTCCAATGACCAATATTGCACTGTTCTTACGCGTTTACCCAGAACTCAAGTCCAAGATTGACCGGATTGTCTTCATGGGTGGTGCCATGGGCTTAGGCAACTGGACGCCGTCTGTCGAATTTAACATTTACGTTGATCCCGAAGCTGCCAAGATCGTGCTCAACGCGGGGATTCCGCTGACCATGGCGCCCCTGAACGTCACCCACAAGGCCCAGATCTTGAAGCCGGAAATCGAGGCAATTGGCACCATCGATAATCCGGTTGCTCACGCCTTCGAGGGTCTCCTGAACTTCTTTGAGGTCTACCACGAGAATCCTAAATGGAGCTTCAAGGGGGCACCGCTCCACGATCCATGTACGATCGCTTGGCTGTTGCATCCCGAAATGTTTAAGAGTGAGCTGATGAACGTGGATGTCGAAACCCAGGGTGAACTGGTTCGCGGTGAAACGGTCTGTGATTATTACGAACTGACCGGGAAACCCAAGAATACCGATGTCTTATTGGACATTGACCGACCGGCCTTTATTCAATTGATTACGGATTCTTTAAAGACTTTTAACTAACGAATTAAAGCAAGCCACATCAACAACGAGCGCCATTGTTGATGTGGCTTTTTCGTCGATTTAACCAAAACTCAAACAATTTCCGCTACACTGTTAAAACGCGAAACGTTCAGAGAGGGGAATTGTATTGAGACAGATAACTTATCCCGCCCACGAGCAGTTACTTTTCGGCTGTGGCTTAACGATGGTGGCGGGGGCCTTAGACGCCTATGCCTATTTGGAACACGGGGCCGTATTTGCCGGTTTACAGACGGGGAACCTCCTGTTACTCGGCGTTAGTTTGGGCCATTTTCAACTGAGCGCTGTTGGTCGGTACCTCACGGCTTTACTGGCCTTTGTGGTCGGGACGCTCATCGTCCGAGGACTACAGCATTTCCTAGAAAAGTCGCGCATCAGTTCGCAGATGGTTGTGCTGGGGTACATGCTCGTTCTTTTACTGGCCGTTCTCCTACTTAACCAACTCCCCAGTTATCTACTGGTCGCCCTGCTATCGCTAGCGGCGGCCGCCGAGTTACAGGAATTTCGCCAGATTAAAGGGCGGCCGTTTACGCCACTGATGTTGACGGGAACTGGCCGTCACACGGCGGCTTCACTCTACGAGGGACTCCGCCACCGCAGTCGAGACGCTCGGACGCAGGCGTTGGATACCGGTGCCCTGTTCCTGAGCTTCGTTGGCGGGGCCATGATCGTTGCCGCCTTGACGGCCGTTATGGCAACCTATGCGCTACTATTGCCAATTGGGCTGCTGGGGGCGTTGTTGACGTGGCTTTATCAGCAGACCCGGCGCCGTAAATGGAAACACTAAAAAATGCGATCCCTGACGGGGACCGCATTTTTAATACCCATGATTATTTCGTCGCATCGAAAACGTAAGCGGAACTGTAGAACGGCACCCGGTAGGCCCGATAAGCGTAGGCCTTGGAGGACGCGTTCTTCATCGTGGCGTTGAAGACTTGTTGCCCACTCTTTGTCACTTCAACGATGTTACTCTGTTGGCCACCGGCCTTGAACCCAAAGTCGATCAGCACGTTACCGTTGCTTTCCTTTTCGGCATAACCGATGACGCTGGTAAAGTTGGCCGCGCCTAACGTCTTCCCGTACGACCAGGTCGACGAAATCGTCATCTTTTTAGCGTTGACGTGATATTCGACGGCTTGCGAATACTTGCCGGAGGTCTTCTTATTACCGTTCGTGACATCGATATTGTTGTCGTACAACATGAAGTTTTCGCTGTTGGCTGAGTTCTTGCCGCCGTTATTCAACAGGTAGAGCCCGTGTTGTCCACCGGTGATAATGGTACCCTTCGTTGGGGTTAAGACATACTTCTGGTAAACCTTAGGCCAACTGGACTTCTTCTTGCCGCTATAGAGCCACTTGATGTGATCCGTCTTGTAGTCTAACTTCATGATGAGATCTTGATTCCGGTTGGAGAGGACGATGGAATGGTCGTTCTGATCGTAATCCACGGCGTTGTTATGCAGCCAGTCGATCTTGCCATCGGTGCCCTTCTTATACTTATCCCACATGGACTTGGGCAGAATCTTCTTGAGGTCGATAACCTTCACGATCTTCCCGGTCTTGTGGGAAACCTCGATCAGGGTATCTTCCTTATATTTGGACCCATCCGAGACGGTCGCTAGGAAGTTGTGGTTAGGCAGTTCCACCAGGTCATGGTGAATGACGGTCGTTTCGACACCGCCATCGGTACTGCTGGTCTTGTTGGCAAAGCCATACTCCCGATAAACGCGACCGAGGTAGTCCGTTTCAATCAAGTCATTGTAAACGTCGGAGTTCTGATTCTTCTTGGAGAGAATCATGACGTGCCCGTTGGACCACTGCTCAATGGTGTGTTGGGAGTAGTTGGTATCATACCACCGCACGGCGCCATCCGCATCAATGGCAAATGGCTGTTTCGTCGTCCGATTGATGATGGTTAACTTGTTCTTGCCAATACTCATCTTGGACTTATTGACGTTCTTGGTCGTGATCGTCGCGTTCTTGACGTATTTTGGCAGTGCGCCCGTCTTCATCCTCAACGTCTTGGTCTGGGTCTTACCGTTTTTGGTCGTCGCGGTAATCTTGACCGTGTTGTTCGTGTCCGCGTACAGGCCAACGACGGGAACTTGATGGCTCTTGGTGTAGCCGCCCTTGACCGTATTGGTGATGGACGTCTTGTCGGACTTGCCGACCACCGTATAGGTAATCTTCTCGGCGGTGCTGGACTTAAAGGTTACCAGCGCGGAAAGGGGGGATGTCCCATAGGGGTTGACCTTCACGTAGGGGCTACTCAGCGTGTACTGGTTACTTTCGGCCGCCGCCTTGTACTTGGCAGTGGCCGATTTTTGAGCGTCCTGTCGGGTCGTAATCAGCTTGGTGTCCAGATTCTTCTTAATCTGGGCGTCGGTCAGCGCGACCTTGTTGTTCTTAATCTTATAGGTGGAATTGCTACTTTTGCTCGTTGAACAGCCGGCGAGGCCAACCGTCAAGATTGCCAGGGATGCGACGGCCAGGGCCGCCATCCGGGGGTGTTTAAATTGCAAATGAGACATCTCCTTCATCAAATATGAAAAAGGGGGCACTAACCACCAAGTTAGCTCCCCCATATGTAACACCTCCAATATAGCACTGCTATAAAACAGTTATGTTACCGGGGTATGATACTTTTGAGAAGAAAATGTGATGATCTTGTGTCTTAGCTGGTTTGGTTTAGACGGGGGTGAAGTGAGGCAGATTGCTGAGCACCCTTACCGTTCGCCGAATTTGACCGGGAACGCGGTGGGCAGCAACATAGCCGAAACGTGCGCCAACAGGCAACTGATTCCGCTTAACACTGATAGCCAAATCATCCAAGGGCCGGATTATCCGCCTATCAGCGTTAATGCTCACCAGTTAATCGCCTGTTGTCACACTCTTGGCAACATAAGAAAATCACAGAAAATCCTTAAGTTAGCGTCAGGACGTTGCGCCGTCACGGATGCTATAACTAGAGCATGTTGTTTGTTAGATCTGGTGATTTGTTAAAAGTAGAGAGGTGAGACCGTGGCCGAACGGAAAAAACGGCGGTATTTACACGAGGTCGATCTGATGCGCGTCATCTTTATCGGTGGGGTTTTGCTCAATCACACCACGACGGCATTTGAAGCGCGCCTGGTGGATACCTCGCATAGTCAATTGATTTTAGAAGCAACGCATTTAGCCTTACATTTTACACGGATGGGATTCATGTTCATGACTGGTCTGGTCTTGGTCCTGAATTACTACAATCGCGACCACCACTGGTTACGGTTCTGGAAGAAACGCTATCTGGGTTCGGGGATTCCTTACATTGCCTGGAACGCCATCATCATGGTCGTGGCCACCCTGATTGCCAGTGGCGGCATCGACTGGTCGACGTACTGGCCGCATCTGGGTAACGCGCTCAGGTATGGGAATGAGTACTACATGTACTACATTATGGTGACATTCCAGCTGTATCTGTTGTTCCCGTTGATCGTGGCGCTCTTCAAGAAGTTTCCGGACAATCATCCAGCGATTATTGGGATCAGTGCTGCGATTCAAATGCTACTGCTCATCGGAATCAAGTATTGGTTACCCCACGTGGATACTAGTGACTGGTGGTATTTCTTCAGGAGTTATGGCACCAACGTCTTGGTTTATCAATTCTACTTCCTGGCGGGTGGCGCCGTGGCCATTCACTACGACACCTGCGTGGCCTGGGTGGAACGCCATCACCGACTGATTGGCTGGCTGACGGCCATCTTAGCGGTCGGAACGGTCTTCCTTTATTTCGGAGACCGGGACGTCTTGAAGTTGAGCCGGAGCGGCATTTTCTCCGTCCATCAGCCCTATATCTTTGTGTACGATGTCTGCATGCTAGCCTTCGTCTTCTGGCTAGGCCTGCAGTACGCCAAGGTTCGCCAGCACGGCCTCCCGCAGTGGCTCGATCGCCTCATCCGGGCCTTCTCCACGGTGTCGTTTGGTGTTTACTTGACGCAAAGCCTGCCGTTGTTTGCACTCGGTGGCATTCTAAGCCTCTTAAAGCTGCCGGCCTGGGCAATTCTCGCGCTACTACCCATTGGCTACCTCTTCGTCTTTGGCGGTGCGCTCGCCATTTCTTGGTTCTGTTACCGAGTGCCACCGTTTGGCGTTCTGATCGGACGTCCGCAGTGGCATCGCTTGAAAGGAGATCATGTTTATGTCAAAAATAACCTTAAAACTCGCCCAACAACTGAAACAAGCCTCCCAACAAACCGTCATTAAGGACGAGGCCCGCGACCGTTGGTTCACCGGGGCCGAATTAGCTGCCGATGTGGATCAGCTCGAGGACCAACTGCGCGGTTTGCGGGTGGGGCACGGTGACCGTGTCTACGTGTGCCTCCCCAATTCGGCGCTCTATCCCGTCTTGACGCAGGCTATCTGGGCGATCGGTGCGGTGATGCATCCGGTCGCCCCCAAGACACCGGCTGCTGAAATGCAAACGGAACTAGCAGCGCACGACTATGCGGCCATCATCGTGGGTCCCCAATTACTGGACGCCGCACAGGTCAATCGCGAGACCACGGCGGCAACCTTACAGTTAACGACCGCCCCGGTAGTCACGATCTTGCGAGATGAGGCCATCAGCGGGCACGTCGCCGCGACGCCTACCGAAGAAGATCTCGCCTTGATTCTGAACACCTCGGGAACCACTGGTCAGCCCAAACGTGTGGGCTTAACGCACGAACTGTTGCGCAACGGCGCGGCCCACGATATCGCCAGCCACCGCATGACGGCGGCCGATACCACATTGATCGTCATGCCGCTCTTTCACATTAACGCCCAGGTGATGTCGCTCCTGTCAACCCGGCTATCTGGTGGCCGGGTGGTGATTACGCCGAAGTTTAGTGCCAGTCGCTTCTGGCCACAGGTTCAGGACAACGGCGTGACGTGGGTGTCCGTGGTGCCCACCATCATTAACATCTTATTGTTGAATGACCGCTCGCGTGCGACGTATGATCAGAGCCGCAGTCGGTTACGGTTTGTGCGCTGCTCTTCGTTCTCGTTGCCCCTTGAAAAGCTCACGCAATTTCAAGAGACGTACCATACCCGGATTATGGAGGGCTACGGCATGACCGAAACGGCCAGCCAGTGCACCTTGAATCCGTACGACGCGCCCAAGGTGGGGTCGGTCGGTAAGCCGGTGGGCACGGATGTGGCAATTGTGGTCAACGGTCAGTTTGTGCCCAACAGCCACGAGACCGGCGAGATTGCCGTGCGGGGCGATCACGTGATTCACGCGTACCTCGATCCGCACCCCGATTCCTTTCAGGACGGCTGGTTTCTAACCGGCGACCTGGGTTACTTTGACGCCGATGGCTACCTCTTCGTCAGCGGACGCAAGAAGGACATCATCAGCGTGGGCGGTGAAAAGGTCGCCCCAGCCTACGTTGAAAATGAACTCAGTGAACTGTCCTTTATTAAAGAAGTCACCGTCATTGGCACCCCCGATGACCTGTACGGCGAGGCGGTCACGGCCGTCATCATTTCCCAACCCGGCGACCAACAGGCACAACGTCAGGCGGTCCTCGACCAGGCCCAACGCACGCTGGCGCCGTACGAACAACCGAAACGAATCCTGTTCGTTCAAGACTATCCGCGCAATGCCACGGGCAAGGTCGTTCGGCCAAAACTTCGGCAACAGGTGCTGGCCCAAGGGATCGGTGAGGGCGCATGAGTCAAACCAAGCGGCGTTTCCTCAAATGGTTAGTCGGTCTCATCGTTATCCTGTGGGCCGGCGTGGCCTTCTATGGCTACCGACAAACTGATGCCAGCAGTCAATCCAGCGGGCTCACAACCGTGACGGTGGGTTATCAGAAGGGCGACCCGGTCGATATTTCCCGTCAACGCGGCGAATTGGTCAAGGAGATGAAGGCCAAGGGCTATAAAGTGGTGTATAAACAGTTTCAGGACGGCACGTCACTGCTGCAGGCTTTGAAGTCGGGGAGCATTGACTACGCCAGAACCGGGGATACCCCACCCGTCACGGCGCAGGCGGCCGGGACCAAGTTGACCTACATTGGGGCCGGTTCGGCCAAGCCTAATGGGTCGGGGATCGTTGTGAAGAAAGGTAGCGGCATCTCCTCGATTAAGGACCTGAAAGGTAAGAAGGTCGCCTATACCAAGGGTACGAGCTCGCAGTATCTTCTGCTCCAAGCGCTGAAGAAGGCCGGCATGTCCGCTTCTGACGTCACGTGGGTAAACATGGACCAGTCTTCGGCCAGTGTCGCATTTGCCAAGGGTAAAGTAGCGGCTTGGGTCACTTGGGATCCGTACACCGCCCAAGCCCAGGTTAATCAGAACGCCAAACTACTGACAAACGGCGTGGGCCTGAGCAACAACCGGGACTTCCTGATTTCTACGCAGAGTTATGCCAAAACGCATACCAAGACGTCGAAATACTTGGTGAAGTACCTGGGTGAAGACATGCAGTGGGCCAATACCCACAAGTCGAAGCTGATTAAAATGATGAGTAAGTCGTTGAAGCTTTCGTCGGCAGTCGTCAAGAAGATGGTGATGCGCCGGAGTTATACGTTTGGCAGCATGACCAAGAGCATCACTAAGGAACAGCAGAAGATTGCGGATGCCTTCTATCAAGCCGGCATCTTGAAGACGGATGTTACGGTGGACAAGATTGTGACGTATTTAAAAGAATAAACAGATATTGCGCAAGCCGCCTGAGTCTAGGTGGCTTGTTTTTTGACGCACAGGGTTAGGAAATACGATACAATGGATGAAAATAACCCGGGAAATGAAATGAGTGACGATTAGGGTACAAAATAACAGCGATACTCGTGAAAAGCTGTGCGTGCGGCAAGCAGCGCCGATATTTCCCTGGAAATAATTGGGAAATTTCAGAAAATACGATTTAACACTTGCTCATCACGCGGCGTCATCCCGTATAACTTAAGTCAGGAGGTGAAATCCATGTCAAAATTAACGACCGGGGAACTGGCAAAACAGGTGCACGTCTCCGTGCGGACGCTCCAATACTATGATCAAAAAGGGTTACTACAACCCAGCGAGCTGAGCACGGGTGGCCGCCGGCTCTATTCAGCGGCGGATCTGAAACGGCTGAAGCTGATTCTATTACTCAAAGGAATGGGGCTTACGTTGACCGCAATCCAAGAAATTTTAGACAGCGACCAATCGAGCCATGTGCTGGCGTTACTGTTGGATCAACAGGAACAGAAGCTGCGTGATGAACAGGCCACCAATGCAGAAAAATTACGGACGGTTAGACAAGTGCGGGCAGGCCTAAATGACTTTGCGGAAGTTCCAATTAAATCGATCGAAGACATGGAACGCATTATGACGAACAAGCAAGGTTTACGGAAGATTCATTTGAACCTGGTAGGTTGGGGGCTTTTAATGGACGCCATTGAACTAGCCGCGTTGATTTACAGTATCGTGGTGGGCAACTGGTGGGTCTTTGGCGCTGCCCTCGTGGTGGCCATCGTCTTTGCTACCGTGGCGGTCCGTCAGTACTTCAACGCGGTGGACTTTATTTGTTCGAACTGTAACAGTCAGTTTCGGCCCCAGTTTAAGCAGGCCTTCTGGTCCGGGCATACCCCCAAGACGCGGAAGTTAACTTGTCCGGTCTGCGGTCAGACCAATTACTGCGTGGAGGTGCTGCGCAAAGCTACACCTGCGCGGTAATGCGCGATAAAATGCAGAAGCGCATTGGTGCCAAAACAGTCAACTTGGGTGGGAGTATGATGAAAGATAGTAGACAGCTAGAATTCCTGGTATGACAAGGATAACAACTATGATAGTCGTGTACTGGCCGCCTTACCGTTCGCCAAATTTGGTCTGGATCGCTGTGGGAAGGATCGGGAAAAGCCAAAGTGCTGTCTTTTCCCTCGCTTTGAGCCGTCAGCC